>NZ_JACJIT010000028.1:0-1271 GCF_014138475.1 Agrobacterium sp. RC10-4-1 | reverse complement strand
CGGATAATCTGTTCCATGGGCGGTGTCCCTCGATTGAGATTTCAACGAACTCATTCTGGCACATTCGATGCCGCCGGGAGCCGTCCACCTCAACATAGCCAGGCCGTCCTGGCCGATCCGGATCCGGGCGCGAGTGTCGGCAACGTTGTCTCGTCAGCGAAGATACGCTCAGCCTTCTTGATCTCGGCGAGGATGTAGTCGGCCAGGATATCAAGTTCAAAGCCGAGCTTGCCCATCCATTGAGCCATCAGCTTCCGGTCAAGCTCGACCTTGTCGCGGGCATAGATTGCCTCCTGCCGATAGAGCGGAAGGCCATCGGCATACTTCGAGACCGCGATCTGGGCGAGAAGCGCTTCCGTCGGAATGCCGCCCTCGATGATGTGCGCGGGTGCGGCTGCCTGAATGACACCGTCTTCATCTTTGAAGGCATACTTCGGTCGGCGGGTGACGATGACGCGGAACTTCGCCGGCACGACGTCCAGTCGCTCCGAGACGTCTTCTCCGATCAGCACCTTCTGTTTGCCGATGTGTTCGGGCAGTTCATCCGGCTCGATCACCACTTCGACCCGCTCCAGATGAGGAGCAAAGCCCTTGCGCGGTCGCGGCGGACGCTTTTCGGTATGGGCGGCACCCTTGTTGACCTGGGCTCGGATCGCAGCGATGCCGGTCTCGATTTCCTCGAAGACAAAGGCCTGCTGCTCATCATCGATGCCTGGAGAGCCGAGCTTTTCCGATCGCCGGCCAAAGCGGGCACGATCGAAGGCTTTCAGGATCTGGGTCAGTCGTTCGATGCGTTCATCAGCATCGGCGTTTCTGGCTTTCAGGTCTGCGACCTCGCTCTCAAGAGCATCGGTGCGCGCGGCCTTCTCGGCCATGGCAAGAACCATGGCTTTCAGGGTATCTACATCATCCGGGAGCTGCAGATCGGGCGGCGTCATGACGTCTACCAGAGCATATTTTGCTCCGGTTTGCCTGCCCTTTCAGGCGGGTGATTCACTTTGCCGCAGGCATTTACCCAACAATCTCCGGCGGCTTCACCGCCACCGAGCGCACCCGTTTCCAGTCCATGCCGTCAACGAGCGCCATGAGCTGGGCATGGTTGAGCTGGACTCGGTTGTGGCCTATCCGCGGCCAGCAGAACTGCGCCTTCTCCAACCGCTTCGAGTAGAGGCAGACCCCGGATCCATCCCACCAGACGATCTTGATCCGGTCGGCCCGTTTGGCCCGGAAGACATAAAGCGAGCCGTTGAACGGATCACTGCCAGCATCGC
>NZ_JACJIT010000027.1:0-1318 GCF_014138475.1 Agrobacterium sp. RC10-4-1 | reverse complement strand
TGTAGTGGCCCCATAAATATCTGGACGCGATCTCCCACTTGTTAAGTGTGAGGAGTAATGTGCCCATTATGACTAGTCACATCCCTAAGATAGAAGTGTTGTCGGGCCCAGAGCGCCGCCGTCGCTGGTCGACAGCGGAGAAGCTGGCGATAGTCCAGGAGACCTATGAGCCTGACGTCACGGTCAGCATCGTTGCTCGACGGCATGGCATTCAGCCGAACCAGTTGTTCGCCTGGCGTAAATTGGCGGCGCAAGGTGCGCTGACGGCGACGGCATCGCAGGAAGAGGTCGTGCCGGCATCCGAATACAGAGCGCTTCAGAACCAGGTGAAAGAGCTGCAGCGCCTACTCGGCAAAAAGACGATGGAAGGCGAAATCCTCAAAGAAGCGCTTGAAATAGCATCAGGGTCAAAAAAACACCTGTTGCGCTCGCTCTCGTTGCCGAAGGACGGTTCACGATGACGGCGGTGTGCGAGACCCTTGGTATCGCCCGATCCAACATTGCGGAACGTGTGAAGCAACGTCCTTCCAGAGCCCGAGGGCGGCCGCCGCTGGCTGATCAGGAATTGATGGATGAGATCAAGACGATCATCGATGACATGCCGACCTACGGATATCGCCGGGTCCATGCGATCCTGCGCCGTAAAGCCCGCAGCGAAAACCGTCCATGGCCAAATGCCAAACGCGTCTACCGGGTGATGAAGGTTCACGGCATGCTTCTTCAGCGCCATACGGGTGCAATCGACACCCGTCGCCACGATGGCCGCGTCGCCGTCGAGCAATCCAATCTGCGTTGGTGTTCAGACGGGTTTGAAATCGGCTGTGACAACAAGGAGAAGGTCCGCGTTGCCTTCGCTCTCGATTGCTGTGATCGCGAGGCAATTGCCCATGTCGCGACCACCGAGGGCATCAAAAGCGAGGACGTCCAGGACCTTGTCATCACGGCTGTTGAGAACCGCTTTGGTCTCATCAATACCCTTCCAAAGCCAATCGAATGGCTGACGGACAACGGCTCCTGCTTCATCGCAAAGGACACCAGGTCGCTACTTATCGACATCGGCATGGAGCCGTGTTCGACGCCCGTCCGAAGCCCCCAATCCAACGGAATGGCCGAAGCCTTCGTCAAAACCTTCAAGCGCGATTACGTCTCGGTGAATCCCTTGCCGGACGCCATAACCGTTATCGCGCAACTCCCCTCATGGTTCGAACACTACAACACCCTTCACCCGCACAAGGCATTGGGGTATTGCTCGCCTCGTGAGTTCTTAAACCGTCAAACAGAAACCTGATCCTGTCCGGTTTTTAAGGGGCAACTCCAC
>NZ_JACJIT010000026.1:0-1411 GCF_014138475.1 Agrobacterium sp. RC10-4-1 | reverse complement strand
CGGGCATAAGCCCATATGTGGACGGCTCCCACTTGCAAGCACTTTTTCAGATAATTTTGAGCGGATAGCTTGCTTCCATATGTGCGGCCTTTCGATGTGGTCGCACATGACCACTGGCCAAGATGATTTCCGCAACGCGTGTTCCTAACACAGCCTCGGCCTTTGAAGGCCATTGGGCTTAACGGAATTTACACGTCTTGGATCCTCCGATCGCATCATCTGCTCTTCTGTTGCAAGTTCACAGCATCAGCTCAGCATGGCAGCGACCTGGTCACCGCTTGCCATGATGGCTAATCTCCTATGCTGTCGGTCTCTGGCCCTCTGCACGCTGGTAGGTCTCACCACTAATCATGAGCTTCCACGCGATTCTCGCAATCTTATTAGCGAGCGCTACGGCCACAAGCTTCGGTCTCTTTCTTTGCAGTAGCCCGAGGAGCCAGGAGGAGGCATGCCTGCTTCGGCCTGATCTAACTTGCTGAAGGAGAGATGTTGCCCCGACAACCAGGACGCTTCGCAGCATCTCGTCTCCTGCCCGAGTGATCACCCCGAGGCGCACCTTTCCGGCTGTGGAATGGTCTTTCGGAGTTAGACCGATCCAAGCTGCGAAGTCTCTACCGGATTTGAACATCCGCGGATCTGGCGTTTTCATCATCAGAAGTGATGCACCCACCGGACCGACACCGGGGATTTCGGCTAGGCGCTTGCTGCATTCGTCAGCGCGATGCAACTTCATAAGCCTTTCATCAACTTCTTCAATTTTCCGAAGCAATTCGCGATGCTCCTCTCCATGCATGGCAAATAGTTCGCGGGCCAGTTCCGGTAGGGATTCATCTGCTGCGAGGCGCTCCAACAAGGGTTCTATTCGGCACATGCCCTTCGCTGCGACGACCCCAAACTCCATAGCAAAACCACGAATGGCATTGGCCAGTTGGGTGCGATTGTGCAGTAATCTCTGCCTCACTCCTATCAGCATCAAGGCTGCCTGCTGATCAGCGGTCTTTACAGTAACGAACCGCATCGTCGGGCGGCTCATCGCCTCACACAAGGCTTCGGCATCTGCAGCGTCGTTCTTGCCGCGCTTGACATAAGGCTTGGCGAGCTGTGGGGCAATTAGCTTCACATCGTGACCAAACGAACTCAGCAATCGAGCCCAGTGGTGAGAACCACCGCATGCTTCCACCGCAACGGTGGTTGGCGGAGTATTTGCGAAAAATTTCAGCATCTCCTTGCGCGAAAGTTTTTTGCGCAAGATGGGCTGCTCCATCACGTTCACTCCATGCAGTTGGAAAACGCTTTTTGACGTATCCATGCCAATTCGGATAATCTGTTCCATGGGCGGTGTCCCTCGATTGAGATTTCAACGAACTCATTCTGGCACATTCGATGCCGCCGGGAGCCGTCCACCTCAACA
>NZ_JACJIT010000025.1:0-2625 GCF_014138475.1 Agrobacterium sp. RC10-4-1 | reverse complement strand
AGTATGCGTCTGCGCCACGCCGCCCACGCCTGCCATGCCGGATCCGTCGCATCCGGTCTCATCGGCAAATCAAAACCAGTTTCCTGCCTGAAACGTTTGCGATTGTCGTCGCTGTAGGACACGCCATGGCCCTGCCAGCGGTTGGCGAACACGGCATCGACGTCATATTTGGTTACGACTTCGCGAATGACGTCGGTTGTGAAGTCGCGGTTATAACTTCCCAGCGCATCGGTGACGTAGATACCGGGAAATGCCCAGTGCTCACGCGGACTTCCGTCCTGATTGATGGCCACCCATTCGGGATGGGCCAGTGCTGCATCCTCGTGGATCGCATGTGGGTCGACGCGCGCCATGACGTGCATTCCCAATTTGCGCGCGCCTTCCACGATCGTGCCAAACGGATCGGTATCGCCAATGAAGCTGGACACGTAATGCAGGGGGATTTCGCTTGGGTAATAGGCGATATAGCCGCCGGCAGAAAGGCAGACTGCATTCGACTTGGTGCGCTTGAAGACGTCGATCCAGAACTCGGGATCATATTTCGCCGGATCGTCTTCTGCAAAGGTCAATTGGGTCCAGCGAGTGGCGGATTTAAACCAATCCGGAGAACGAGCGGCAGCTCCGGAAATGGCGTTTGGTCGATGCAACATGTGTTCTCCAATGACAATATTATGCCGTCACGCCCTTTGGGGGCGGCTAAAAGGTTTGATGTTTCCATCCAGGTTCAGTTGATGCCGGAATGGAACGGTGGGATCAGGCCTTGAAAAAGGTTTCGGGGTTGGCGGGCCCGGGTGTGGGATATCCCCACGAATTCGGCATGGATTTGGGAACGTTCTGCATGTTGTTCTTCACCACGCCGTAACTGTCGCTGGGCAGGCAAACGCCGAAGACGTAAAACTGGTCGGCCGCGATCTCCAGTATTTCGGACATCAGCTTGCGCTGGACATCCGGGTCCGGCGAGCCCAGCACGCGGTCATAGCGTGACAATGCGTCCTTGACCGGCTGAGGCGGCTCGACCGCACCCTTGGAAGCAGGATCGCGGTACCACAGTTGCCAGCCCTTGGCGTAGAGCGCCTCGGTCGTGTTGGGAATGAAATAGCGCGGATCGAGAATAGCCGCGATGCCGCCATTGCCGCCGAAGCGGTGTGCAGTGGCGTCATAGTCGATGCCCTGACGCACGCGCACCTCCCAAAGTGAACGGTCCATGCTTCGCATCTGCACGTCCACACCCACGGCGTGGAACATCGGTAGCGCCAGCTGGAAAATGTCAAGGAATGTGGTTCGAGCCTGGTCGATCTCGAATATGACCGTCACACGCTTGCCGTTTTCATCCTGCCGGAAACCCTCACCATCCTTGGTGGGAAGTATCTTGTCGAGCAGGGCGTTGGCGGCGTCGGGGTCGTATTGGGTGAATTGCGTAGCCAGACGTTCGTTATAAAGAGGATCCTCCGCCCGCACGGCCGGTTGGGAGATCGTTCCCTGTCCGATGAAAACTGTATCGATAATCGCCTGCCGGTCCAGCGCCATTGACAGCGCAGCCCTGAAATCCCTGTTGCCGTAAAGCTTGCGTTTGGCTTCGTCAGGATGATTGAGATTAAGCTGGAAAACCATCTCATTGGTTTCGGTCGAGGTCAGCGTATATAAGCCAAACTGGCCCTGGTCCTGGGAGTCGTAAAGCACTGCCCGGTTTGCCGGCGTGGCGATATACTGGTCCATCAGATCGATTTCGCCCTGCATCGCCTTCAATAACAACACCTGTGCGTCTGCGACCATCTGGTAGACGATGCGATCAATGTAGGGCAGTTGATTTCCCTCGGTATCGACCTTCCAGTAAAACGGGTTGCGCTCGGCGACCGCACGGTCGGTGCTCTGTCCTGGCGCAACCGCCATCTTCCAGGCGTGGATTACGGGACGTTGCGAGTTCTGAAAGAACTCGTTGTCCACGACGAGGCCCGCTTCGCGCTGAAACAATTGAATCCAGCCAGACGCGCCCTTGGCCTTGGCTTCCTGTTCAGCATTTGGGTTGTACTTGATGTGGAATTGCTTGAGGTAGTGTTTCGGCGCACGGGTGGTCTGATCGTCGTTCGCCCATGCCAGCCGCAGAGGGAAAAGACCGTTGGGCGCAGCGAAAATCACCTTGAACGTTACATCGTCCAACGCCTCGAAGCGGGCCTTTTTTCCGCCCGCACGCAGATGGTTCTGGCCGATGTCGTTAAGGCCCTCGTAATTGAAGATGTCCTCGTACCAGAACATGATGTCCTCGGTAGTGAACGGCTGACCGTCAGACCACTTCATGCCCTTGCGCAATCTGAAGGTGAACTCCGTGGCGTCGGCATTGCTTTCGTAGTGCTCCGCGACATTCGGTACCACACCCGACCAGTCGGGCTTATATCGCAGCAGCGGCTCGTAAGCCTGATATCGGAACAACATCGACAGGGACCCACCACCGACGATCGCGCTGTTCCAGTCACCACCATGTGTTCCGACGCGGTCAAGCGGTGTGATGACAAGCGGATTGAGCGGCAGGCGGTCCACAACGGCGGGCAGCTTACCCTCCCCGACCAAGGCGTCCAGCATGGCGGGGTCTTTGACGGCCGTGGTCTGCGCGAACGCTGGCAAAGCGGG
>NZ_JACJIT010000024.1:0-2760 GCF_014138475.1 Agrobacterium sp. RC10-4-1 | reverse complement strand
CGTTTCAGGCAGGAAACTGGTTTTGATTTGCCGATGAGACCGGATGCGACGGATCCGGCATGGCAGGCGTGGGCGGCGTGGCGCAGACGCATACTTACCGAGCTCGTGGTCTATTGGGACGAGACGGTCAAATCCATCCGTCCCCATGCCAGCTTCATTCCAAATATGAGCGGTTCGTCACTGATGGAATTCGACCTTTCGCTCATACAGAAACATTGCCCGATCCTGTTCGTGGACCACCAGGCGCGACAAGGTGTGGAGGTTGGCTGGTCTGCTGGACGGAACGGCAAACGTATTCGTGGAACGTTCCGTGACAGACCCGTTGGCCTCATCACCTCCATCGGACCAGAGGAAGAGTACCGATGGAAGGATTCCGTCCAGAGCGGTGAAGAAATAAAGCTCTGGATTCACGACGGCATTGCGCAGGGCCTTTTCCCGTGGTTCACCAAATTCAATGCCTGCGTTCCTGACAACCGCTGGGTGCAGCCTGTTGCAGAAGCCTTTAATCTTCATGCGGACATTGAGCCGTATCTGGAGGGCATGCAGCCAACTGCCGAAATCGCGATCATTGATCCATCCACGACGTTGCGGCACTGGGCACCGGAGCAACGTCATATCGCCGAACATAATGACCTCGGCTTTTATCATGCGCTGGTGGAAGCGCGCATCCCGTTTGAATTTCTATCCGATCAGGTCATGACCCCGGATGCGCTTGATCGCTTCAAGCTCATTATTCTGGCCAATGCGACCTATCTTTCCGACGAACAATGCGCGGCCATCGAACAGTATGTACAGCGCGGCGGGTCGGTCGTTGCGGCGCATGAAACCTCGCTCTGTAATGAAGTCGGCGAGCGGCGCGGTAATTTCGGACTATCAAATGTCTTCGGTGTCTCGCTGGCATCGACGCCACGTGGCCCGGTCAAGAACACCTATGTTGCACTGTCCGATCCGCACCCTGTGAACGAGGGCTACGAGGGCGCCGCTCGCATTATCGGCGGCACACACCTGATTGCCGTCGATGCCAATCCGGACGTTGAAACGCCTTTCCTCTACGTCCCTGATTTTCCGGATCTGCCCATGGAGGAAGTCTACCCACGCGAAGCCCCGAACGGCGCTGCGGTGATTGCGCGTGAGACCAGCCATGGAGGTCGTGTGGTCTACATCCCATGGAACATTGGCGAGGTCTTCTGGAAAGTACTTGCACCCGATCATGGCAAGCTGATCGCCAACGCCGTGAACTGGGCTCTTGGCCAAGACCATCGTGTGACGGTCGAAGGGAAGGGTATCATAGACATCGCCGTTTATGAAAACGAGGACTCGATGGCAATCTTCCTCGTCAACCTTACCAACCCGATGATGATGAAAGGTCCTTTGCGGGAGGTCTACCCTATCGGTGAGCAGACACTATCGATCGAGCTGCCAAAAGGTCGCTCGTCTGCCACGGTGAAACTGCTTGTGAAAAGCGAGGCCGCGTCCTGCAAGATCGTTGGCAACCGTGCAGAAATCACCGTGCCCTCCATCCGGGACCTCGAGACGGTTCATCTGACCTGGCATTCATAAGCCGGATAGCGTGTAGCGGGAGCAACCCATGCTGACATATGTGGCAAAGCGCGTTCTTTACATGATACCGACCCTGTTCGGCATGTCCTTGATCGCATTCATGATCATTCAATTGCCACCAGGCGATTATCTGACCTCGCTTCTCTCCACCATGGCCGATGGCGGGCAAAATCTGGACGAGGCGACGATTGCGCGCCTGCGCGCGCAATACGGTCTCGATCAACCTGTCTATGTCCAGTATTTCGTGTGGATCAGCGGAATATTGACCCGGGGCGATTTCGGATACTCCTTCGAGTGGAACCAGCCGGTCTCGACCCTGATCTGGGACCGGATGGGATCGACGCTGTTGATCTCGCTGGCGAGTCTTTTACTGGTTTGGGCGATATCCCTCCCGATAGGGATCTATTCCGCGGTCAGACGCCATTCCTTCGGCGACCACGCCTTTACGCTTCTCGGCTTTATCGGGCTGGCCGTTCCGAATTTCATCATGGCGCTGACCTTGATGTATGCGAGCTACCGGTTTCTGGGACAAAGCGTTGGCGGCATATTTTCTCCCGCTTTCGTTGATGCGCCGTGGAGCATCGCAAAATTCAACGACATGCTCAGCCATATGTGGATACCTGTGATCGTCATCGCCATGTCAGGCACTGCCGCCATGATCAGAATTCTGCGGGCAAATCTGTCGGATGAATTGAGCAAGCCCTATGTCGTCACGGCGCGTGCCAAGGGTTTGCCGGAGCGCAAGGTCATTGTGAAATACCCCGTCCGCATCGCGCTCAACCCTTTCGTCAGCTCGATCGGCTGGGTGCTGCCGGATCTCGTTTCCGGCGTCACCATCACCGCCATCGTGCTGAACCTTCCAACGGCGGGACCACTTCTGCTGCGGGCGCTGGTCGGTCAGGACATGTATCTCGCCGGAAGTTTCATTCTCTTAATGGGCGTGCTGACACTGGTGGGCATGCTGATTTCAGACATATTGCTGGCGGTGCTTGACCCCCGCATCCGGTTCAATTGAAGGGGTGGCCATGTCGATCAACCAGAACCCCACCATCGCGCTGGAAACCGGCCCCGCGATCAGCCCTCTGAAGTCCGGGCGCAAGGTAGTAAGCCTCGAGGCTGCAGGGCAATGGACGCTCATTCGCCAGCGCTTCTTTCGCCACAAGGTCGCAGCATTTGCTGCGGGTATTATTCTGTTGCTCT
>NZ_JACJIT010000023.1:0-4057 GCF_014138475.1 Agrobacterium sp. RC10-4-1 | reverse complement strand
CTTGCGCGCTCGAAAATATCCGGTTTTCCGCCGACCATGATGGTCAGCGACGCCGCTTTGGCGCCAACTTCACCGCCCGACACCGGCGCGTCGAGATAATCGCATCCCAGCGCCTCAATACGGGCGGCAAAATCCTTCGTCGCAATCGGTGAAATCGAACTCATGTCGATGACGAGCTTTCCCGCATCGAGGCCGTGCGCGACGCCATCGTCACCGAACAAAACCGCTTCCACATCGGGCGTGTCCGGCAGCATCAAAATCACGATCTCGGCGCTGCGCGCCACTTCTGCACCTGAACCGCATGCCCTCGCACCACTTTTCAGGAGGGAGTTCGACACGGGTTTGACCCTGTGAAGATAAAGCTCATGTCCGGCATCGATCAGATGCTGCGCCATCGGGCGGCCCATGACCCCCAGTCCGATAAATCCTATTTTCATGGCTCAATCCTCCCGTTGATATGCTTTCAACCAGTCAAGACCTGCGCTGGTGGTCGACGCCGGTCGATATTCGCAGCCGACCCATCCGTCGTAACCAAGTTCATCCAGACGCCTGAAGATGAAATCGTGGTTGATCTCGCCCGTCCCCGGCTCATGACGTCCGGGATTATCAGCGATCTGAACGTGGCCGATTTTGTCCTGCAGGCGCTCGAAGGTCGCGACGAGATCGCCCTGCATGATTTGCATGTGGTAGAAATCATATTGGATCAGCAGGTTGGAATGCCCGACCCGGTCCATGATCCGCTCGGCCTGATCGGTGTTGGTGAGGAAATATCCGGGTATGTCGCGAGTGTTGATGGGCTCGAAGACAAGGGCAATTCCGGAATCCGCCAGACGTTGCGCAGCGTGACCGAGATTGCCGACAAGCGTGTCTTCCAGAACTTGCGGATCGACACCGGGCGGTTGAATACCGGCCAGACAATTGATCTTTCGGCATCCCAGAATTTTTGCATAACGGATCGCCGTTTCAACGGACGTCTCAAATTCGGAGACCCTGTCCGGCAGGCTGGCGATGCCGCGCTCGCCTGCGGCCCAGTTGCCGGGCGGCAGGTTGAACAGAGCCTGTGTGAGATTGCACCTCCTGAGCTCCGCTGCAATCGTCTCTGCCGCCTCCTCGTAGGGGCTGACATATTCGACTGCCGCAAAACCATCGGCAGCGGCGGCGGCGAACCGTTCAATGAACGGATGTTCGGTATAAAGCATGGACAGATTGGCAGCGAATTTCGGCATCGGCAATGACCTCAAACTTGGTCTGCGCGCAGGCGGTGCAGCATGCGCTTGTTGCGGGGGTCGGGGTTGGGAACAGAAGAGATCAGTCGCTTGGTATAGGGGTGCGAGGGCGTGGTGCAGATTGTTTCCGCATCTCCGATCTCGACAATCTTGCCTTTGTGCATCACGGCAACGCGATCGCAGAAATAGCGCACGACCGAGATATCGTGCGAAATGAAGATAAAGCTGAGATTGAGCTGCTTTTGAATATCGAGCAACAGGTCGAGGATCTGGCTTCGTATCGAGACGTCGAGAGCCGAAGTCGCCTCATCGGCGACGATGACCTTCGGGTTGACGGCGAGCGCCCTTGCAATCCCGATCCGCTGGCGTTGGCCACCGGAAAAGGCATGCGGGTATCTTTCCATCGCCAAGGGATCGAGCCCGACCTTCTGCAAAAGTTCGCCAACGCGGGTCTCCACCGCTTTGCCGGACATGCCACCGGCGATGACCAGAGGATCTCCGATGATCTGCTTCACCGTCATACGGGGGTTGAGCGACGCAAATGGGTCCTGAAAGATAAGACGCACATCCTGATGGTAGCGGCGCAAATCCAATTTGCTCAGCGTGGTGACGTCCATCGGGGCCGCATCCGGGCATCCGCGATACGCAATTCTGCCGGAACTCGGCTCAACGATCCGCAGTATCATTCGTCCTAGTGTGGTTTTGCCTGATCCGCTTTCGCCGACAATGCCGAGATTTTCTCCGGCAAATAGGTCAAGACTAGCATCGTCCACCGCCACCAGCCCGCGCCCACCGCCATACGAAAACAGTCCGGACGGCGCGCCGTAGACTTTGGAAAGATTGCGCACTGACAGGATCGGAGCCACGTTGGCCGTCAGCGACGCCGGCAGCGTGCGCGTGGCTGCGCCGCTCTCGAGCTTGACCGTCGCTTCCAGAAGTTGCCGTGTGTAGGGATGCTGACTGGCGTGGAAAATCTCGTCCACCGGCCCTTTTTCGACGATCTTTCCAAAGCGCATGACGGCGACCTCGTCCGCTACTTCGGCAACGATGCCCATGTCGTGGGTGATGAGGAGCATCGCCATGCCGCGCTCCACCTGCAGCCGCTTGATGAGATCGAGGATTTCGGCCTGCGTCGTCACATCCAGCGCCGTCGTCGGCTCATCGGCGATCAGAACTTCCGGGTCGCAGGCCAGCGCCATGGCAATCATCGCTCGCTGGCGCATCCCGCCGGAAAACTCGAAGGTGTATCTGTCGGCCATCACTTCCGGCTGCGGTATCTCCACCTGGCGCAGCAGTTCGATACATCGCTCCCGAGCCTGTCTCTTCGACACGCGGCGATGCAAACGCACGGCTTCGATGATCTGTGAGCCGATGGTGTGGACCGGCGACAGCGAACTCATCGGTTCCTGAAAAATCAGGCCGATCCGTCCACCGCGAATGGCCAGAACCTCGCGACTGCTTGCGGCAAATTTCGCGATATCGACTGGTCCCTTGGGTCCATCGAGAACGATCTGGCCGCCTGCCATCTGTCCGGGCTTGTCGATGATCCGCATCAGGGCGCGGGCGGTCACTGATTTGCCTGAACCGCTTTCCCCTACCAGCGCAAGCGTCTTTCCGCGTTCAAGGTTGAAACTGACATTGCGAACGGCATGGAGCACATGGGTTCTGAGATGGAAATCGATGGACAGGTCTTTGACCGCCAGCAAGGTTTCGTGCTTCGTCATCTCACTTCCTTTCAGCTATCGTAAGGGTCGGCTGCATCGCGCAGGCCATCGCCAAAGAAATTGAAAGACAGAACCGCCAGGACCACCGCAAGGCTCGGCCAGATCAGCAACCATGGCGCCGTGGCAACTGTCCGCACGTTCTGGGCATCCTGCAACAGCACGCCCCAGCTGACGACCGGTGGTTTCAGACCGACCCCGAGAAACGACAGCGAGGTTTCAGCGACGATCATGGTCGGAATGGCAAGTGTCACCACCGCCAGAATGTGGCTGGTAAGTGATGGAAGGATGTGGCGGAATATGATCCGCCTTTCCCCTGCACCGTCCAGCCGGGCAGCCGTCACGAAGTCATCGCCGCGCAGCGCGAAGAATCGTCCCCGCACCTCGCGTGCCAAACCCGTCCAGCTCAGAAGGGAAACAATCAGGGTTACGACAAAATAAACCGAAAGCGGTGACCAGCTTAGGGGAATGGCAGCGGCCAGCCCCAACCAGAGCGGAATGGTCGGCATGGCGCTCACAATCTCGATGATACGCTGGATGAGGGTATCGACCCAGCCGCCGTAGTAACCGGAGACCGCACCCATCACGACGCCGAGCGTCAGCGAAATGGCAACGCCGACAAGACCGATGGACATGGAGACGCGGGTTCCATAGATCAGGCGGCTCATGAGGTCTCGTCCGAGCCGGTCCGAACCCAACAGATACAGCGGGTCGCGGGCGTCAAGCGGCCCAACCAGATGCCTTTCCATCGGGATGATGCCCCACAGCTTGTAAGGCGCCCCTTTGACGAAGAATCCGATAGGAATGATTTTCGTGTCATCGACAACGAAGCTGCGGCGGAGGGCTTTCGGCTCGATCTCGATCTTGTAGCCCTTGACGTGTGGCAGAAAGCGGGAACCGCCATCGGCGGCCGGCGCAAATAAAGCGATGCTTTGCGGCGGCGCAAAGGTATATTGCGGGCGCGACGTGTTCGGCAGACCCGGTGCCAGGAACTCGGCAAAGGCTCCGACGAAATAGAGCAACAGAATAATACCCGCAGCAAATGCTGCGACCTTGTGGCGAAAGAAGCGCTGGCGAATGAGCGTCCATTGCCCTGCAGCCTCGAGGCTT
>NZ_JACJIT010000022.1:1425-3891 GCF_014138475.1 Agrobacterium sp. RC10-4-1 | reverse complement strand
GAGATGAACTTTCCCGTGCTTTTTAGAACATAGATGGCGCCAGTCAGGTGACCATCGAAACGTAATACGCCACGGAATTGCTTCGGCAATCGGATTGGTATGGCAAGGTTCGCCGTCCACGTTTCTCTTTCTTCAAGAAGACAAAAGCCGCATCGACCGGTACCGGAATGGGCCCGTAGCTCAGTTGGTTAGAGCACACGCTTGATAAGCGTGGGGTCGGAAGTTCAAGTCTTCCCGGGCCCACCATTTGCATATGCGAATGAGGGTTTGGGTTGAGACTGTTGGTTGATGCGAATTGTTGCCGCGCCTGGTTGATGAGACTTGGGTGATCGAGCTGGATGGGGCTGTAGCTCAGCTGGGAGAGCACCTGCTTTGCAAGCAGGGGGTCAGCGGTTCGATCCCGCTCAGCTCCACCATTTAATTGCGCTCACGGGTGAGCGGTCCTTCGGACCTACCCTCCGCGAGGGCGCCGAACGATCGGCGACGCGCTACCGCGCTGTACTGGAGAATTGATCCGGCGGCTGCGAATTGTCTTCTTTGAGGAAATAAAAGTTTGCATCGTCTGAGAGGACTGATGCCTGTTCTGAATACATTGTGAAGAGAAGATATGTCTGGAAGCTTCCAGGTGTTTTGAGCCCTTGTGGTTTGAAACGTCCGAGCCCAGTCCCTGTGAAACCTTGAGATGGCTTAGTCGGCCGGAATTGGTGGAGGGATTGGAGGTAGGTAGGAAAGCTTGTCCGAGGCATTTTTGTTGTTTGAAGGTTTAGGCCTTCATCTGATGGGAATGCTGGATTGATGTTGCCTGACCGCGCATCACCGGATGATATCTCGAGAAGCTGGTCTTAATGGTATGGCTTCGAGGTGCACCGGCGTGCCCTCAATGAAGACCATACCGACACGTCGATGTCATCAGGAAGGACTTGATTGTAAAAGGTAATCAGGTTGCCGTTCCTTTGGAGCGGCTATGGATGAGCATAGACAATGAGAACGAAGAAGTGAATTAAGGGCATTTGGTGGATGCCTTGGCATGCACAGGCGAAGAAGGACGTGATACGCTGCGAAAAGCCGTGGGGAGCTGCGAATAAGCTTTGATCCATGGATCTCCGAATGGGGCAACCCACCTTAAATGCTTGGAAAATCCAGTCTGTTTTAACGAACGGCCTGGGTTTCCAAGCATTGTGATAAGGTATCTTACTTTCGAATACATAGGGGTAAGAAGCGAACGCAGGGAACTGAAACATCTAAGTACCTGCAGGAAAGGACATCAACCGAGACTCCGCAAGTAGTGGCGAGCGAACGCGGACCAGGCCAGTGGCAATGATGAATAAAGCGGAACGATTTGGAAAAGTCGGCCATAGAGGGTGATAGCCCCTTACGCGTAGAACAGTCATTGTCCTTGAGTAGGGCGGGACACGTGAAATCCTGTCTGAACATGGGGAGACCACTCTCCAAGCCTAAGTACTCGTGCATGACCGATAGCGAACAAGTACCGTGAGGGAAAGGTGAAAAGCACCCCGACGAGGGGAGTGAAATAGAACCTGAAACCGGATGCCTACAAACAGTCGGAGCCCGCAAGGGTGACGGCGTACCTTTTGTATAATGGGTCAACGACTTAGTGTAACTAGCAAGCTTAAGCCGGTAGGTGTAGGCGCAGCGAAAGCGAGTCTGAATAGGGCGATTGAGTTAGTTGCATTAGACCCGAAACCGAGTGATCTAGCCATGAGCAGGCTGAAGGTTGGGTAACACCAACTGGAGGGCCGAACCCATAACTGTTGCAATAGTTCGGGATGACTTGTGGCTAGGGGTGAAAGGCCAATCAAACTCGGAAATAGCTGGTTCTCCGCGAAATCTATTTAGGTAGAGCGTCGACCGAATACCCTCGGGGGTAGAGCACTGGATGGGCTATGGGGACTCACCGTCTTACTGATCCTAACCAAACTCCGAATACCGAGGAGTACTAGTCGGCAGACACACGGCGGGTGCTAACGTCCGTCGTGAAAAGGGCAACAACCCTGACCTCCAGCTAAGGTCCCCAAGTCATGGCTAAGTGGGAAAGGATGTGAGGATCCCAAAACAACCAGGATGTTGGCTTAGAAGCAGCCATCATTTAAAGAAAGCGTAACAGCTCACTGGTCTAAATAAGGGTCTTTGCGCCGAAAATGTAACGGGGCTAAAGCCATGCACCGAAGCTGAGGATACATCGTAAGATGTGTGGTAGCGGAGCGTTCCGTAAGTCTGTGAAGGCGGACCCGTGAGGGCTGCTGGAGATATCGGAAGTGCGAATGTTGACATGAGTAACGATAAAGGGAGTGAGAGACTCCCTCGCCGAAAGACCAAGGGTTCCTGCTTAAAGTTAATCTGAGCAGGGTTAGCCGGCCCCTAAGACGAGGCGGACACGCGTAGTCGATGGGAACCACGTTAATATTCGTGGGCCTGGTGGTAGTGACGGATCTCGTGTGTTGTTCA
>NZ_JACJIT010000021.1:0-9189 GCF_014138475.1 Agrobacterium sp. RC10-4-1 | reverse complement strand
GATATTGTTATTACGATCGATCGATATCAAACTTTCATCGCTTTTTCAGTCCATTCCATAATCAGACTCCCTCTCGGTCCACCAATAAATAGTCCATCCTTCACACAAAACCTATATAAAATCGCATAGTTACAAGCAGTTCAAATCGCGCTCCCCGAACAACAAGCAAAATCCGCCAATATGCGCGCAGCAATGGTCTATTTGCAATATTTATATGTTTAGGTGCGGCTAGCCATATAAATTATATGTTTTGGGGTGATGCTCTCCTACCAGTGCGCGACGCGCGATCAATAATTCACCAAAATGGGGTAATTAATTCCTAGCACAAAGTATAAAAACAATAATCTATGTATTTAATATTGCTTTATCGGTAAAATATTCCAAACATAAACATCCTTCCGCCTACTGTCGCGGCAACATGATTGCCGTGGTAATTGTCGGGTGTCGGCGCAATCTGCTTTCGCGACCTGTTCTCCACGAAAAAGCCCAAAAACTTTTCAACAGAACCCACTCAAACTAGTAAGGGCCCGCTCAGACAACACCATTGGTTTTCAACCAACTGATAACTGCGTCTGCGTTCTCTTCGGGTGGATGCACGGGATAAAAGACATGCCTGATGACACCCGCTTGGATGATCATCGTTAGCCTGCGTAACAGGGTCAGACCGCTTGCTTGAAACATCGGCAAGCCAAGGGCCGATGCCAGACGGAGCGAATGATCCGAAAGAAGTGGGAACGGAAGGTGAAGCCGTTCCGCAGCCTCGCGCTGATATTCCGTGGTCTGGGTCGAGAGGCCAAACAGACGGCTTACGCCTAGCTCCTTCAATTCGGCGAAATGATCGCGAAACGCGCAGGATTGCGGTGTACACCCCCTCGCGCCCGGAATTGCATCCCAACCGTCAAGTGCGTCACCTCCGGGCGGGCTTGTCCGAGGATATGCGTATACGACAGATAGGCCCGGACCACAAAGGTCCACTGTGGTCGCGTCTGTCGCCTGCAAAGCAATGCGTGGCACTTCCATTCCAAACAGATGCTTAACTGCACCATCGTCTTGGGGAACCAATTCAATCCAATCGTTCCCGAAGTCGTCCCGAGCACCATCGCCCCGATCGATCGCGTGTTCCGTCACCTCCGACATTGCAGTCATCCCGTTGCAACTGTTGGTGAGAATACGGCGACAAGACCTTCTGTCAATGACCGCTAGTGGCGCCAAGCGGAAGACCGAAATCGTCAGCGTGTCGACTGGAAGAGAATTAAATCGAGAAAATCTCAATCGGCTTGAAAAGTCATATGACACCGACTTTCAACTTTATAAGCTTGCTGCAAGCTCGCCAACGAAGGCAATGGTCAAACAATAGGCCTCGAGCGTTCCCATCTAGATTGGCACTCCCACTCCCGTTTCGGACTTTCCTGCCGTCGCATCACCTGACTCAAATTCAGCGATGAGCCGTTATGATCTGACCGACTTTGAATGACGCATGATTTCGCCACTCCTACCACACAAGCGGCGAGGCGTGCCTTGCGTCGATGTCCGACGGGTGCTCAACGGCATCTTCTGAGTTCTACGATCAGGTGCCACATGCCGTGATTTTCCAGAAAGATATGGTCCGTACACGACGTGCCATAATCGATTCAGGCGTTGGACGATTGTTGGAATCTGGGACAGGCTGATGGACTCATTCGCGTGCCCTTCTGATCACGGCCTCACGACGATCGATGGCACCTCGGCTCGTGTGCATCATTTAGCGGAATGCTCAAGGCTGACCATCAAGATCGTGGCACTTGGTCGAACATCTCCCTGAATTCCGGATCGGCAAAATAGGCAAGCTTTTCAGCAAATATTGGCCGCTGTCCGGCAAGGAACAGCAGTTGTCCGTTCGCAGGCAGATTGCGTACCTCATCAGGGGTGAGTAACGGCCGGCCGGTATGCTGCTGGCTGTAGGATATGCCGGTCTTATCGGAATCGAGCGCTCTCGCCATCGTCTGGAACACGACCGTTTCCTGTCCAAGCAAATCAGAGATGAGGCGGGCGCTGTCATGATCGTTGACGCCGAAGACCTGCAGCACGCCGGCATTTGACAGGAAGGTTCCGGCGCGGTGACCGTATGTGGCACGCAGCTGATGGATGTCCTGGAGGATGGGCCAAAGCTGGACACCATAACCCGCCATCAGACCCATCGCGCGTTCGACCGGTGCCAGATGCCCAAGGGATGCAAACTCATCGAGCAGATAAAGAACGGGTGTCGCCGGCTTTGTCGGATCACGGGCCATTTCGAGCAGGCTTTGCGAGACAAGCAGGCGCAGCCAGCGCGAATAGGTCGAGAGGCGATCAGGCGGAAGAACGAGGAACACCGTCATGTTATTGCGCCTGAGATCAGCGAACCGGAAATCAGAGCGGCTGAGGACGGCCGTCATGCGTGGTGAATCGAGAAAATGCGTATGGCGGTGAGCCGCGGACAGCACGCCTGCGGCTTCGCGGTCGGATTTTCCGAGGTGTCGGTTTGCGGCGCGCGCGACAAGTCCGCCTGCCGCATCGCTCTCCTGCATCCGTTTCAGCAGCGCTGCAAACTGTTCTGGCGCAAGGGTAAGATACTCGCGAAGTGTCGCAAGGTGCCGGCATCGGAAAGGCTCCGTCGAAACGATCTCGAGCAGCAATCCGGCAATCAGCGCTTTTGCCTCCTCGCTCCAATGCGCCTCCCCTGCCATTCCCGGTTCGTCGAACACGAGAGCATCGGCAAGGGCACTGGCATCTTCCGCAACATCGAGGCTGTGGGGATCAAGCATGGCCAGCGGATTGAAGGCTGCCGAGGGTCTGCCGGTGATCCCGAAAGGATCGAGCACATGAACGGGGCCGATTTTTTGACGAGCACGGCCGGTGATTCTTGCATTCTCACCTTTCGGATCGACACAGATCACGGAACGGTCGGCAGTCAGCAGGTTCGGGATGATCGTGCCCACACCCTTGCCGGTACGCGTCGGCGCCATGGTGAGGAGATGGGCCGGACCATCATACCGCAGGGGCCTCGCCGTTTTCGTATCACGACCGATCAGGAGGCCGGAGCCGGATGCGGTGAGAGCGGCTATCTCCTTGTCTGTCGCAAAGCGGGCGGAGCCATGGGTATCATTGTCACTGTCCCCGAAATGCAAAATCAGTGGAGCGGTGATGAACCGGAAGGTGATAGCGGCAAGCGCCAGCAAGGTGAGGAAATCGGGGATGATGTAGACAGGCGAGCCGTGACCGAAACCCGTTTGCTCAAGGAAATGACGGCCACCCATGCCGATCACGAACGTGACGATGATGAGGATGAACATAAATCCGAGAAGCGGTTTCCAGATTCGGAAGGGCATGGCAATCAAAGCTAGAAATGCCCAAAGCGGATCCTGCGCGGCAGCGCGCATCATGTTCTTGAATGCGGCCCAAGCAAGTCGTATTCGGGTCATAGAGCACCCTGCCCGCTGTCGCCACCCTCTCTCTTGTCCGTCAGTCCTTGTCCGATCAGATCGGCAAACAGCGCCTTGTCATTGTCGCGTGTCAGGAACCCTGGCAGTTCACGACGCAGCCATTCACCGAGTTGTTTGCTGAACTCCTGATCATTCGAGGGATCCAGGTGATGCAGAACGAGCGAGCCGATCAGGACCTTGCGACGCATGTCATTGTTGCGTTCGGTTTTTGAAAGCCGGGCCTTCAGCGCGGAACGCTGCGCCTCCAGTTCAGCCAGGCGCTGTTCGATGGTTTTCCTTGCCACGATTGTTCCTTTCGATTGGGTCGCACCGGAACTGCCGCTGTTGACCACGGCTTTGCTCCTGGAAGACAGACCAGTTTCTATGAGGAGATCGACATAGCGATTGAGAGGAGGTTAGCCCCTGTGGTTGATCACGCTGCGATCAGTCGCTGGAACTTGCCGCTTGTCCCGCGGCCTGTTTGAGCTTCTCGATGTGCTCGCTGCAGAGCGTCTCAACCAGCTTGTGAAGTTCCGCCGTCCGCTCCTGAAGCCATGTGAGCGCCTCTTCGGAAACCTCGAAACGCTTCGAATAGCGTGCCTTGACGTAGGCCTCATTCAGGATGTTGTACCACGTGGTAAATCGCTGACGGTCGCGCGGCCAGATGTCGATCAAACGGTGATCACGCCCCTCGGAAAGTCCACGCAGGAATTTGAGATTGTGCGACGCGGGCGAGTAATTTGTCAGTGTCAGGAGGTAGCAGTTGTAAGCGGTCTCCACTGCCTGATGGAGTTCGAAAACAGCATGCTTTATCCGCTTGTCTCTCAGATACAACGACGTATCGAGAAACGAGCGAGCGGCAGCCATTTCTTCGTGAAAATGCTCTTCGGCTACTCTAAGCGCGTCTGCCGGTCTAAGCGGTTTCGGTTCAGCCAGCGGCCTATCGTCGAACTCATAGAGGACGATGCCTTCACGGGCGAGATCAACAAAGAATGGCTGGCCGTCATTTAGGAAATTACTGATCTCGCGAGCGCCGTGCATGATGAGGCCAACAGGTGTCTCGATCTCCTTGTCCCACATCAGCCGGTCGGTCGCCTTGTCCCAGTATTTGGGATCGGCCAGTTCCTTGTTGCTAACGATGACGAGAATATCGAAATCCGAGCGATAACCTTTCGACGTATGCGGTTCATCAACCCAGTTGCCGCGCGCGTAAGAACCGAACAGGATGATTTTGAAGATCCGTCCATCCTTCTTGGCGTCAGACTTAGAGCGCTCCACCAGATCAGCAAACTCTTCCTGGATAATCCCGACGACGCGCGCAAGCTCGCGTTGCTTTCGTTCTGGCAAATGTTCAAGGCTGGTCTTCATGTCTGCTCCGCTTATCGACGGTGTCCTGTATGGGCCATTCCAGAGGCCTTTGAAACTCCGATTTTTGGACGCCTCCAAACGAATGCCTGTCTTCCTGGGCGATGCACGTTCGATCTTGAGGCAACCGGCACTGATTTGTGCAAATGGTATTGGAATACCCTCATTCCTCAATAGCGAACATTCAATGGTACTTTATCCTAGGTTGTATATCGCTTCCCGGCTTTTCCCAATCGCAGGCGCTCCGTGCGCCATACGGTCGCCGACAGAGTGGAGCATTGAGGTTACGAAGGACCGTTAACGACGCACCCTGTCCAACCGTTGCAGCCAGATGCCCGCCTGCCCTGCCGCCCACTTCGACACAATTTGGAAAACGCAGTCACATCAAGAAAGGCTCGGTAATCGAGGCGGTCATCATCATCCAGACAGGAGTGCGGGCCGCCCCATACTTGGAAACGGCCCGCTAGATGGATGACCAAGGGCAAGGCAATTGCAAGCGCTGCATGAGTCTTGACGGCATCACCTTTAAAGATCGCCATTACGCGAAACGCAGAGCAAATGCCTACAGCGGGCCCGTACTCCAGGTACATCAGATTATTCGGACAATTCGCTCTCTAGTGCGCTACCTGTTTGCTTACCGCTGCCACCACCTATTCAAACGCTCAAGATTATCGCTGCGTCACGCTGAGGCTTCTCGGCCGTATGTCGGATTGTAAACTCCTCCATTTGCCAAAAGAGCCCAAATGATGCGCGCTATACGATTTGCCACCGCGATAGCGGCGACTTTGTACGGCCGTCTCGCGCGCAATCGAGCGGCCCAACGACCGATTGGAGTTTTGCTATCTCGCATCATGATTACTGTGCCCCCGAGATAAAGCATCGCTCGGAGTTCGCTATTCCCCATTTTGGTAATGCGCCTCAGAACCGAACGACCTCCGCTTGAATACGTGCGAGGAGTAAGACCCAGCCATGAAGAGAAATGGCGGCCAGACGGAAACCGATGGATATCAGAAATTGTCGCAATAACGCACATTGCAGTTTTCGGGCCAACACCAGGTATCGTCAGAAGCCTACACGCGTTCTCATCGTGTTTGACACGTCGGTCAATCTCTTTGTCTAGTTTCGTGACCAAATCATTCAATAGATGTATCTGGTCGCAAATGTCAGTGAGAGCCTGTTTCAGAACTGTAGGCAGAGCGGTATCTGCTGCACTTTCCATCAGTTTGACCAATTTAGAATAATTTTGAATGCCCTTTGCCGCTACCAGGCCGGCCTCCGCTAGGTGCCCCCGCAGCGCGTTTACCAGTTGAGTCCGTTGTGAAACAAAAAGGCTGCGAGTTCGAAAAATCGTCACCGCTGCTTGTTGGTTCAAGGTTTTGACCGGGACGAAGCGCATTGTCTTTTGCGTAAGCGCAACATTGATCGCCTCCGCATCGTTGGCGTCGGTTTTTCCCCGTTTCACGAACGGCTTCACGTAACTGGTATGGATCAACCGCACGTCATGCCCAAATTCTAGTAACTGCCGTGCCCAGTAATAACTCGTAGCGCAGGACTCAATTCCGACTAGGCATGGTTTGAGCTTGCTGAAAAACTCCAGAACGTTCTCACGTTTGATCTGCGTGTTGAAAAGAGTTTCTCCGCTCGCATCTGCTCCATGCGCCTGGAAAACCTGCTTGGCTATATCGAGCCCTACCGTCGCCACGTCCTGCATCGGCCACTCCCTTGAAACCTTGGGGATCAATGCCACGATATCATCGCTCGATTACAGATTGATGATGTGACGCGCATATCGCCGTCTTCGGTGTTCGTTCAGGCCTCGGAGAGCCCGCTGATCACAGTCTCGATGTCCGCTGACATCGACCTGACTGAATGCCCCATTTTTCAGCGGGGGAATTCACCTCTTCAAACTGAGGCGTTTGGCGCCTATTCAAAAACGCGAGATTGTCTATATTCGACTACTACTTTTAGTAGTCGAAATCGCCGTTCGTTGTTGCTAGCCTCGCCACCGGTAAACAGACAAGGGCGCACTTACGACTTGCCGCGCATCAGAGCGCTGAATTTCCCCGTTTGCGGATCGGAGATTTCGGTTGGCGATTTATCATCTCAGCACCAAGCCTGTCTCACGCTCATCCGGTCGCAGTGCCGTCGCATCCGCCGCCTATCGTTGTGCGGTCCTTCTTACCAATCACCGCGATGGCCTCGTGCATGATTTTACCCGCAAAGACGGCGTGGAGCATAAGGAGATTGTGCTGCCGGAGGGTCTTTCTGCCGATTGGGCTTTGGATCGTTCGGCTTTGTGGAACGCTGCCGAGTTTGCAGAAAAGCGAAAAGACGCCCGCGTCGCCCGCGAATTCGAAATCGCGCTTCCGCATGAGCTGTCGCCAGAAGGGCGGCTGAAGGCTGCACGCGCCTTTGCCCAGGATCTGGCAAACCGCTATGGCGCGGCCGTGGATTTTGCCATCCATTCGCCAAGCGAGCATGGCGATATCAGGAACTACCATGCGCATGTATTGATGACGACGCGGCAGGTTGGCAGAACCGGCCTTGGCGAGAAAACGTATCTCGAGCAGAAGAACGCACGGCTGCTGGCACATGGCATGGCGACGACCGACATGCAGCTGCGCGATATCCGGCAGGCATGGGAAGGCATCGCCAACCGTCAGCTTCAGCGCGAAGGCCTGGATGTTCGCATCGATCATCGCTCGCATGTAGAGCGTGGTCTTGAGTTGTCGCCGACGGAACATATGGGCGTGCATGCCTCGCAGATGCAACAGCAGGGCATGGCGGTCGAGCGTGGTCGACTGGATGACGAGGCAGCACGACAAAATGCCGAACTGATCCGCCAAAAACCGGAACAGGTTTTGTTGCTGATCAGCAATGAAAAGAGCGTGTTCGATCGACACGACATTGCCATGACCCTGCATCGCTATATCAACGATGACGCCCAAATGTTCCGGAACGCCTTTGCCGCTGTGATGGCGTCGCCAACGCTTGTCGAACTCCAGGCTGAGCACATCGATCCTGAGACGGGCGACGTCTCCAATGCGCGCTATTCGACGCGGGACATGATAAATCTGGAACTCGCAATTGCGCGATCGGCGGAGCGGCTGCATCAGGCGCAGTCCAACGGTGTCGATCCTCGCCATGTCGAGCGCGCCATGGAAAGGCAGGATTACGCTCTTCGCAAAAGCGCTGGCGGAATGGTGGCTGCGAGCGATCCGTCTGCGGGATTGTCGGCCGAACAGCGTCATGCAATCGAACATGTTACGGGCCCTGAAGGCATCGCCGCTGTGGTCGGGTTTGCCGGTGCCGGAAAGTCCACCATGCTGGCAGCCGCTCGCGAGGCGTGGGAGGCTCAAGGCTATCGGGTCCATGGTGCGGCGTTAGCCGGAAAGGCAGCCGAGGGTCTTGAGGAAAGTTCCGGTATAGAGAGCCGCACTCTGGCGTCATGGTCATACAGCTGGGACCATGGTCGGGATCTGATCGGCAGCAGCGACGTGTTCGTCATCGACGAGGCCGGCATGGTAGGAAGCCGTCAGCTTGCCCGCTTCATCGGCGAGGCGGAAGAGCGCGGCGCAAAGATCGTGCTTGTCGGTGACCATGAGCAACTGCAGGCAATCGGCGCCGGTGCTCCCTTCAGGGCGATTGCCGAACAGATCGGCCATGTCGAGCTTTCCGGCATTCGCCGCCAGCGTCATGATTGGCAGAGGCAAGCATCGGTTGCCTTTGCGACCCACAAAACGGCCGACGGCCTTGCCGCCTACCGCGAGCACGGCGATATCCACTTTGCAGAAAGCCGCGACAAAGCGATGGTGCAGATCGTGCGTGATTATGTTGCCGATAGTGAGCGGCGTGCCGATGGCAGCCGGGTTGCCATGGCGCATCGCCGCGCCGATGTGCGCGCGCTCAATGCCGCCATCCGCTCGGAGCTTCAAACCCGACAAAGGCTGGGGAACCGTGACGAGCTGAGCGTCGGTGCAGAGCAAGCGGATGGTGAGGACCGAGGGAAAAGTGAGGCAGTTGGAGAACTCACCTTCCAGACCAGTAACGGCAAACGCGCCTTCGCTCCCGGTGACCGGATAATCTTCCTCGAAAACAACCGCGACCTCGGCGTCAAAAACGGCATGCTTGGCACGGTCGAGCATGTCGAGCCGAATAAGATCCTTGCCCGGCTCGATGGCCGAGGCGGCGACAGTGTCAGCATTGCCACGGACAGCTACCAGGCGATCGACCACGGTTATGCGACGACGATCCATAAAAACCAGGGCGCCACGGTCGATCGCGCTTTCGTGCTGGCGTCCGGCACCATGGACCGGCATCTTGCCTATGTCGCCATGACAAGGCATCGCGACAGCGTGCAGCTCTATGCAGACATCACGGAGTT
>NZ_JACJIT010000020.1:0-11204 GCF_014138475.1 Agrobacterium sp. RC10-4-1 | reverse complement strand
GCTCCGCACCACACCCCGCCGCTACCGCCCCGAATACAGCAACCCAAAACCGCTGGAGCGAACTCAAAACTGGATAAAACTTGGGGGCAAGGTCAAAAGCAGCGAAACCATCGATTGGCCGTCCGGGCTGACGAAAGCGGAAGCAGACCGAGCAGTGCGGTACGCATTGTGGGAAATGAATGGATTTCCAGCATGGCTGGTGAGTTTGAGCAAAGCGTTCCCTGAGATCGTTCATGACCGATTTGCAGGGGAGATCGAATGGGAAGTTACTACATCTAACACCGAAGTAGACCCCAACTACCTGTTGTCGGATTTGCTATGGCATGGCCATGATCTTCAGATCAGCCTCTCTCGGACGATTATCGCCATACTTAACCGCCAACTGCCTAAGAATTATCGAAGCTTAGAAAATGCGCTTCTTATTATCATTCGCGATGAGATGATTACGGACGAAGAAATCTCTACATTTTGTTCCAACGTGATGACGAAGACGCCGGATGTCAAAACTAAATCTTTCCTCGTCGCGCTCTTGGTCTCGGTTGATCCGGATCAGGGCATTGATAGACTTCTTGGCGTCCTCCGCGATCTCGGCGATAAGGCATTGCGGACGGAGTTTTGTATGAATTTTGCCGTGCAACTTTTGGGTGGCAGACGGTCTAGTGGTAAGTTTCGGGAGAATTACAAAAATGCTCGGCACTTGCGCCAGCTGTATTTTGTCCTGCATGAAAATATAAAACGGAAGGACGACATCGAACGTGCAGGGAAAGGCGTATATTCTCCGGGTATCCGCGATGACGCCCAAGACGCGAGGAATACCGTTTTCAAGTTGCTGAGTGAGATACCAGGTAAGGAGACCTACCTTGCACTCAAAGAAATCGCGGAGAACTATCCAGAAATCGAGGCTCGGGCTTGGATGATGACCCATGCCGTAGGACGAGCTATCCAAGACTCAGATTTGTCCGCATGGCAGCCAAATGATGTGAAAGATTTTTCGCGCGAAGCCGAGGTCCTTCCTTCCGATCACCGACAATTATTCGAACTTGCATGCTCGCGTCTTCTTGATCTCAAGGACGACCTAGAAAATGGTGACACAAGCATAGCCGACATATTGGTGAACGCGACCAAGGAAACGCAGCTGCGCAACTTCGTGGGCGGATGGCTTCGAGATCGCGCGCAAGGCCGGTATGTCATTCCACAAGAGGACGAACTAGCCGATGCGAAGAGACCGGACCTTCGTTTCTTGACGACCGGCTTTGACGGCCCTGTGCCGACTGAAGTTAAGATTGCCGACCGCTGGTCTGGCCCCAAGCTATTTGAGCGGATCGAAAATCAACTCTGCAACGACTACCTTCGGGACAAGCGATCATCAAATGGTATTTTTATGCTTCTGTGGAACGGAAAGCAGGCGTCTTGGGCTAATCCCAAGAACGGAGATACCTTAGACTTCTCGGAGCTTTGCCAAGCGTTGCAAGACCATGCGCAGGCGCTAATAGTAAGCCGGGCGGATATTGAGGCCGTCAAGGTTATTGGAATCGATCTCGTCGTAAGATCAACTCCCAAAAGGGCGCAGCGCTAGCATTGATCCAGAGCCAGCGCTCACTCATACGATGAAAACTCATGTAATAGATTGTCGTTAGATCTAATCACTGCTTCTAGGATTGTTAGGCCATATCTTATCAAATCATTATCGCGTTCAATTTCTCGAAGATCAGGCTTCCAGCCTTTGCCACCATGAAACAGGTTGTTTCGTGCCTGAGCAAGGTGCAGTAGCAGCTTCTTTAAACTGTCTGCGCCTTGATACTGTGGTGTGACCCAAGCTGCGCCGCGTCCGTCCCAAACCTGTTTTTGAGGTGCGTTTGCTTCGAAATAGTCCACGGCATGTCGAAGTGGAGGATTTTCGTCCATCTGTCTAACGAATTGTTCACGGACGTTGTCAGCCACCGTCTGCGGATTGATTATTAGGTCCCGAGGGGGCGGACCTTGATGTACAAGGCCACAGACCTTAGCAGCGTACTCATACCGAGCATACACGGCAAAAAATGCAAAGGCTTCGGTTTCGCGGATCGTTAGATTGCCGATTGCGATATCCTTTAACGACTGTCCGACGTCGGTTTTTTCTCCGGCGAGGTTCTCAGTTGAATTCAGAATACGAAATTCGGATTGGCGCTCATTTTCCATCATCGCTCTCCAAGTTGAGGGCCACTATATCTGCGTTGGTAATGGTGAGCATGGAAATGTCGTTTCCCGATGCGTTCGCTGCTACGTGAGACAACTCCGTCATTTCGATAGGGACCTTCAAGTTCCATGCTGCCGATTGCGGCAGTAGTTGCCCGGGCCGAAGTTAGCAGCGACGACATCAGCATCCTTGGCAGGCTATATGATCTGAAAGGTGAGATCACCCGCGAAGCCAATATCGATGTCGGATTAGGCAGCGAAAACACGGTTCGCAGATATAAACGCAATTGGCGCGCCACGCCGGGTGAAGATGATAACTACGTTTACGCTATAGCACTCCTATAACTTGGTTCGAAGCCTACCTGCTCCGCTGCGGAATGGCATTCAGTCAATTGCAGGGCGGGAGTGCCCGGAGCGACTATTGGCTCGATGCGAGCTGAGCCAAAGCCACGATTGGCGTCTTACGCAAAAGTGTCGGCGCCTTGCGCCAAT
Organism: Agrobacterium sp. RC10-4-1; assembly: GCF_014138475.1. NCBI lineage: Bacteria > Pseudomonadati > Pseudomonadota > Alphaproteobacteria > Hyphomicrobiales > Rhizobiaceae > Agrobacterium > Agrobacterium sp. RC10-4-1. The sequence goes on along the minus strand of NZ_JACJIT010000020.1, from coordinate 8,537 downwards.
GCTTCCGTCTGGTCCGCCTGCCATTCTTGTTGGCGTTCTTAGCAACAGGGATCAACAGCATGCCGGAAAAAATCTGGTTCATTACAGGTGCATCCAGGGGCTTCGGCCGCATCTGGACCGAAGCTGCACTGGAACGTGGCGACAAGGTTGCCGCCACAGCCCGCAACACGGAAAGCCTCTTGGAACTCGCCAGCTGTTTCGGGGATAGCGTGTTGCCCCTTCAGCTCGACGTCACCGATGCCGAGGGCGTCAGGCAAGCCGTTGCAGACGCGCACCGGTACTTCGGACGGCTGGACGTTGTCCTCAACAACGCCGGCTATGCATTGGTCGGCGCGGTCGAGGAAATCGATGAACAGGATCTTCGCGCCGAGCTGGACACCAATGTGTTCGGAATGCTCCGCGTCATCCAGGCGTCACTTCCCTATGCGCCGCTGCGGGAGCAAGCCTTCGCAGCCGGAGCGAAGATGGAATTCGGCGATCCGCGTTCGACGGGCGCGGCCATCCTGAAGCTGGTGGATGTGCAAACCCCGCCGTTGCGGTTTTTCCTGGGCACAGAAGGCCTGCCGGTGGCACGCGCCGCCTATTCCGCGCGGCTTTCTACCTGGGAGGCATGGGAGCCCGAATCCAACGCCGCTCAGGGCAACGGCAAACAGCATACCATTGCGACGCTGTAAGAGCCGATCGACCAGAAACATCCAGGCCATACGGCCAAGTACCGAGGATTACTAGAATGCATACATTGACGGCATCCCGCCGATCGCTGCTTCTCGCGGCGTTGGCCATGACAAGCTTGGCCATGGCTGGCTCCGCATTCGCTCAGCATACACAGCAAGACGCCATACTTGGCAAGTGGGCGGCAGATGACGGCAGCGTAAAGCTCGAGATGTTCAAAGCGGGCGCGGAGTTTCGGGCGCACCTTCTCTTCGGGAACCAGATCATGGAAGGCGACAATACGACCTTCAAGAGAGACGCCAAGAACCCTGATCCTGCCTTGCGAAGCCGCTCGCTCGAAAACATCGTATTCATCCACGGACTGCGTTGGGATAATGGCGAATGGACCGGAGGCTCGCTTTATGACGCCTCGTCCGGAAGGACTATCGTTGCAACGTCGAGATGAAGGGCAACAAAATGCTGCTCAGAGGCTATCTCGGCATCTCGCTTTTGGGGCAGACTAGAGGGTTTCATCGCTTTTGAAGCCACGCTGCTCCCACGTCGCGAAGGCCAACGTGGGCGCGACGGGCCGTTTCCCCTGGAAGCCGAAACTGACCGCTGCGTCCAATCGAAAGACTGCATCACTGCAAGTTTGCGAAGCTTGCACTTACACACCCTATTCCAACCCGCCGGAGACCTATTTGCAAAGCGATATACTGACGTTTCTCAAGTCCTGGGCGGCCAAGCCGCTTCAGGTGGCCGCCATTGCGCCGTCGGGCCGCGCGCTCGCCGATCTGATGACCCGTGACATCGGAACATTGACCGGGCCGGTGATCGAACTTGGCCCTGGAACGGGAGTTTTTACCCGTGCCCTTGTGGCACGGGGCGTGGCTTTGCAAGACCTCACGCTGATCGAGTACGGCTCCGCATTTACCGATCTCCTCGGTTCGCGATTTCCCGGTGCACGGGTGATCCAGATGGATGCGGCCCGACTTAAAGGCGTCAGCTTCGACGAACTGCAGATGGTCGGCGCCGTGGTAAGCGGATTGCCGCTTCTCAGCATGCCGCCTCGCAAAGTCATGGCAATCCTTGCGGGATCGTTCTGGCATCTGCGGATCGGAGGCGCATTCTATCAGTTCACCTACGGCCCGCGCTGCCCTGTATCACGCCCGATCCTCGATCGGCTCGGCCTCAAGGCGAGCTTCGTCGGCAAGACAATGCAGAACGTACCGCCTGCCGCAGTCTATCGCATTGTCCGCCGCGCTCCTCTGAGCGCTCTGCTCCCTGCTGCGACACCGGGCTAACGGCGACCCGCTCGGCTATCCCCGTTTCTGTGCTCGATAATGGCTCAATGAGACAGCATTCGCTGGCAGGCACCTTACTGCGCGCCGCAGTGCGGGTGCTTCGCGCCAATATCTTGGCGTAATGAGCAAATTTTGTGGCATATTGCGCCAATGTGATGGCGTGTCGTCTTCGCTATTTGATGTCCAGAAGACATTACCGCCTTGGCACGGCGGCAAAAGCAATCGGTTCAAACAAAAAGGAACGACGCACATGGCCACCAAAGTTGCACTCGTCACCGGCGCTTCGTCTGGTATCGGTGAATCCACCGCTCTCAAGCTCAAGGAGCTTGGCTACACAGTCTATGGCGCGGCCCGCCGCGTTGACCGGATGCAGCATCTGACCAGGTCCGATATCCGAATTCTGGCAATGGACGTCACCGATGACGCGTCCATGCAGGCCGGTATCGACACGATCATCGGCGAATCCGGTCGCATTGACGTTCTCGTCAACAATGCCGGATACGGCTCCTACGGTGCGGTCGAAGACGTGCCAATGGAAGAGGCGCGCGCCCAGTTCGATGTCAACGTCTTCGGTGCGGTGCGGCTGATACAGCTTGCCTTGCCGCATATGCGGGCGCAACGTTCGGGCACGATCATCAACATCACCTCGATGGGCGGCAAGATCCACACGCCGCTTGGCGCCTGGTATCACGGCACGAAGTTCGCACTGGAGGCGATCAGCGACTGCCTGCGCATGGAAGTACAGCCTTTCGGCATCGATGTCGTCGTGATCGAACCCGGCGGTATCAAGACCGAATGGGCCGGCATTGCCGCCGACAAACTGAAACAAACGTCCGGTCATGGCCCTTACGCCGTGCAGGCCAACGCCATGGCGCAATCCATGATCGGTGAAGCCAGTGTCAAGCGCCAGTCTCCGCCGCAAATCATCGCCGACACGATCGCCAAGGCGGTGACCGCCGCCAAGCCCAAGACCCGCTATGCGATCGGCTTTGGAGCCAGGCCCATGATCTTCATGCGCGGCATCCTGTCCGATCGCGCCTTCGACGGCATGATGCGGATGGCGACCGGCATCGCCAAGGCCATGAAGAGCCAGAAAGTCTAGTCGGAGTGTCCTTGATGCGAGATATTCTGAAGAACGACATCGATGACGCCCGGGTCGCTTCAGCGGGAGTTGATACGCAGGACATCATCAATCCGGCCACCGGCCCGGTGGCGAGTCGACTGCGGGCGGCTCAGGTGATCCTGAATGGCGCTCAGGCTCGCTCTTGCGGTGCCTTTGCGTTGGTTAAAAGCAATCCGGTAACAGCCGCCGCCAGGCTTGGCGAGTTTGAAGAATATCTGGAGACGAAGGCGATCGTAGGAGGTCGATGATGGTGCAGGTCGACAAATGCAAGGTCCCGCAAGCGTTCTGGCGGGCGGCTGAGCAGTTCGGTGTTCCGCCCGCCGCGCTGTTGCGGCAGGCCCGGCTGCCGGCAACGCTTCATCTGGGCGCACAGGCCTTCGTCACCACGGCACAATATTTTGCACTGATGCAGGCAATAGCGGACCTGTCAGGCGACCCCGCGCTTGGCATCCGGATGGTGCAATCGGTCGATACGGCGGTTCATCCGCCGTCGAGCCTCGCTGCCTTCTATGCCCGTGACTATCGCGATGGGCTGACCCGGCTCGCACGGTTCAAGCGCCTGTGCACGCCGGAGCAATTGCAGATTGTCGAGGCCAATGGAGATTGCATCATATCTGCAGAATGGCCCTTCGCCATCGCAGCAGAACCCGGCATCTCCGTCGATATTACGTTCGCCACGTTGGTGGAGCTGGGACGGCGCGCTACCGGGCGCGCCATCGTGCCACGACGTTTGGATCTAACCCGACCGGGACCGGTGGGCGCCATTTATGCGGACTATTTCGGCTGCCCAATCCGCACCGAGGCTCCGCGCAACCTTCTGGTACTCGACACCGCCGACCTCGATCGTCCGTTCCCGGGACACAATCCCGAGATGCTCGAGATGCTGACCCCGGCGCTAAGGGCGGCGCTCGGTGAGTTGGAAGCGCAAAGCTCCATTTCTGAACAGGTGAAGATCGTGCTGAAGCGCAGCCTTGCGAGCGGCCAGCCTGGCCTTTCTGACGTGGCGAAGCAACTGGGCATGAGCGATCGAACCCTCCAGCGTCGCATCACAGGAGAAGGCTCGACCTTCCGTGACTTGCTGTCAGAAGCGCGCCGGGATCTGGGTCGCCATCTCTTGATCGACCCGGCTACGGACATCGATGAAGTGGCCTGCCTGCTCGGCTATCAGGACACCACATCCTTCTACCGCGCATTCCGGGAATGGGAAGGTATGCCCCCGAACCGCTGGCGCGAATCGAACATGAAGAGGCCTCACGCGCCTGAAACAGCCGGTCTGCATTGATGTGGTGAAGCCGTGCGGGAGGGGCATGATTGTAATCCTCTTGGAAAAGGAGCAGCCAGATGACCCGTCGCATCCTAATTGCCGGTAGTACCGGATTGGTGGGCGGCCTCGTTGGTACACGGCTGGCTGGCAGACCCGACGTTGATGTTATCCGCCTCGTGCGAAAAGGGGCGTCGGCGTCCGGCCATGCTATCGATTTCGAGCGGCTTTGCCAGGAGCCCGCAGGCGCATTGGAGTCGGTCGCGCCTGACGGCGTCGATATCGCTATCTCCTGCCTGGGAACGACGATAGCCACGGCCGGCTCGCAAGCCGCGATGTTCCGCGTTGATCACGACTATGTTCTCGCGGTCGCTCAAGGTGCGAGAGCGCTCGGCGCGCGCCAGTTCATCCTCGTGACCGCGGCAGGGGCCGGCGGACCGGGATTCTATCTTCAGACCAAGGGCAAGATCGAACAGTCCGTCACGGCTCTCGGCTTCAAACGGGTCGATATTATCCGCCCCGGCTTCCTGCTCGGCACACGCGGCGAGCGGCGAGTGTGGGAAGCGATCGGCCAAAGGATTTTCGCAGTGCTCACGCGGATACTGGTTGGCCAATTGTCGCGGTACGGCGCTATCCCCGCAGATACGGTGGCCGATGCAATCGTCACACTCATCGGACAGGCGGCATCCGGTTGCAACATTCATGAGAATAATGACCTGCGCCGACTCGCGGCACCAGCGAGCTGAAAATTATTCGATCCACTTTCGATGGAACGGTGGCCATCTCAGGGATCAGCTCCTGCCACCAAACGAGGATGACGTCTGCTGGCAACAGTTGGCCCCCAATACCCACAGTCGGGGTCGATCGGATCAAAGAGCATAATCGGCGGTATGTAGCTGACCGCGTGGGATTCGAACATAGACGCCGAAGTAATCGGCTGATGCTTGGCTACTTCATAAGCAATGTCGGCTTTTGGGAAGTCTCAAGTGTCCGTCGAACGGCCGGAATGAGGACACATTCCCGCCATACCAGGCCGCAACGTATTCTTGTGGCAATCACTCGACCGAAAGCGATTCGAACTTTTCCGCCGCCGAACGCCGCCGTTCCTACGCTCTTTCGCGCGATCCGACCCCTGCCAGACATAAAGGCGTAGGTTCAGCAGCCATAGAGTACTGTAGAGGGAAATCGGCGGTATTTGGCGCACCGCGCAGGATTCGAACTCGGTCAAGGATGAATGGGGCCTATCGGCCTCGACCAACGCCCTCCCCGACTCTGAATGACCCATCCCTTTTCTACGCCAAGGCATCCTACTCACCCCACGGAGAGCCGCGAGCCCTTCCCGACCATGGCATTCCAAGCTTCCATATCCCCTACCCCTTCCGCGCATGGGATTGCTGGAGACGATGGCGCTTAAACGGAACAGGATCAGCATCGAGATGATATCCCCGTCGACTGGACCGGAAACGGGCCGGAACGGTCCTGTGCACGCAGATGTTGCGATCCGGTCCCTCGCCAGGCTTATCGGCCGCCAGATCGCGCGCGAGCATTTCGAGCGCAAGATCGCGCTGGAACGCAAGACGCAGAAACAGCACCACACGAAGCTTCTCCCTTCGCCCTGACGGTCCAGCAGCCGGTCTCGCCGGCAAGCGACGTGTATGGGAGCTTCACCCGGTGCGGGCTCCCTGCTCCGACCCTTGGTAGTTTTCTCTTGAGACCGTTTTGGTCCCATGATATAGGTGACAGATGAGGATTATTGCCCGCCGCACTTTGCGCGAATTTGTCGAAAGCCTCGCGGGGCATAAAGAGCAGCCAGCCGTGAAGGCCGCGCTTGATGCCTGGTTCGATGAAGTCAGCAAGGCGGAATGGGCGAGCACCGCCGATGTAAAGCGGCTCTACGCGACGGCGAGCATCGTCAGCGCCGAGCGGATCGTCTTCAACATCAAAGGCAATGACTACCGCCTCGTCGTGTCAGCGGACTTCGAGAAGGGCGTCGTCTGGATCAAGTGGCTCGGCACGCACAAGGCTTACGACAGGATCGACGTGAAGGAGATCGAGCATGGCAACTGACTTGAAGCCGATCCGCACGGAAGCGGATTACGATGAAGCCTTGGCTGAGGTCGAACGGCTGTGGGGCGCTAAGAGCGGCACGCCGAAAGGCGACCGTCTCGACGTGCTGGCGACGCTGATCGACGTCTATGAGGCGAAGCACTATCCGATGGACCCGCCCGATCCGGTGGAGGCGATCCGCTTCCGCATGGAGCAGCAGGGGCTGACCCGCAAGGATCTGGAGTCGATGATCGGTCCGCGCAACCGGGTTGCGGATGTGCTGAACCGCAAGCGCAGCCTGTCGATCGACATGATCCGGCAATTGCACAGTCGCCTCGGCATCTCGGCGGAGGTGCTGATCCGGCCGAGCCGTATGGACAAGGTAGCTTAGGAAAGACCGCCGATGACCCGCGTTGCGCTCTATGCCCGCTATTCATCCGACAATCAGCGTGAGGCGTCGATTGACGACCAGTTGCGCATTTGCCGCGAGCAGGCGAAGCGCGAGAACTGGAAGATCGTCGGGACTTACAAGGATGCTGGCATCTCAGGAGCGAGCATGATCCTGCGTCCGGGCATTCAGGCACTCCTTGGGGATGCACAGGCAGGCCAGCTTGACGTTGTGCTGGCTGAAGCACTGGATCGCATCAGTCGTGACCAAGCGGACGTTGCCACCTTTTTCAAGCATCTCAAATTCGCCGGCGTTCCGATTGTCACGCTGTCCGAGGGCGAGATCAGCGAGTTGCATGTCGGCCTCAAAGGCACGATGAACGCGCTATTCCTGAAAGACCTGGCCGCCAAGACACACCGTGGCATCCGTGGTCGCGTCGAGGAAGGCAAATCAGGTGGCGGACTCTGCTTCGGCTACAACGTCATCAAGCAACTGGATTCCCGTGGCGACCCCATTCGTGGCGATCGCGAGATTAATGAAGCCGAGGCGAATGTTGTCCGGCGCATCTTCCGCGAGTTCGCCGTCGGCGTAGGCCCCCGCACCATCGCCCGCACATTGAACGAGGAAGGTGTCCCCGGTCCGGCTGGCAAGCTCTGGAGCGACACGACGATCCGCGGTCATGTGAAGCGCGGCACGGGGCTGGTAAATAATGAACTCTATATCGGTCGTCTGATCTGGAACCGGCTTCGCTACATCAAAGATCCATCAACCGGAAAGCGCCTCTCACGCCTGAACCCTGAATCGGAATGGATCATCAAGGACGTGCCAGAACTGCGGATCGTCGATGATGAGCTGTGGCAATCAATCCGCGCTCGACAAGGTGAGATCGCCGAGAAGTATATCAATGTCACGGATGCCGTGCGCAAGCACCACAAAAAGAACCGCCTGAACAGCACACGCCGGCCGAAGTCCCTTCTGTCCGGCCTGGTGTTCTGTGCCTGCTGCGGAGGCCCCTACTCGCTTCGCGGCGCTGATCGGTTCGCCTGCTCGAACCACATCAGCAAGGGCGCCTGTTCAAATAGCCGCACGATCCCACGTGAGGATCTGGAAGCCCGCGTGCTCTCCGGCTTGATGGACCGGATGATGGCGCCTGAGATCGTCGAGGAGGCGATGCGCGCCTATGCCGAGGAAACCAACCGGCTGAACCGGGAACGCCGCTCTAGCGGTGATGCCTGGAAAGCAGAACTGGTAAAGATCGAGAAGCAGGTCCGCGGCATCATCGAGGCAATCAAGGCCGGCATGTTCCATGAGAGCATGAAGGCTGAGATGGACACGCTGGAGGCGCGCAAGACCGAACTGAACACCCTGCTGGCCGACGCGCCAGAGGACACGCCGGACATTCTGCCAAGCGCCTCGGCGATCTATGCGAAGAAGGTTTCGGCCCTTACCAAGGCGCTCAATCGGAATGAAGAGCGACAGGAAGCGGCGGAGACATTGCGTGGCCTGATTGAGAAGATTGTTCTGACGCCCGGGCCGGAACGTGGGGAAATTTACGCAACGCTGCACGGAGAATTGAGCACGATCCTCGAATGGACGGAGCGACAAGTCATTGGAAAGTCTGGACAAACAAGAACTCCCGCAGCGATGACTACGGGAGTGTCGTTATCAGTGGTTGCGGGGGCAGGATTTGAACCTGCGGCCTTCAGGTTATGAGCCTGACGAGCTACCGGGCTGCTCCACCCCGCGTCCAGCGCATTCGGCAAG
>NZ_JACJIT010000019.1:0-13799 GCF_014138475.1 Agrobacterium sp. RC10-4-1 | reverse complement strand
GCTCCGCACCACACCCCGCCGCTACCGCCCCGAATACAGCAACCCAAAACCGCTGGAGCGAACTCAAAACTGGATAAAACTTGGGGGCAAGGTCACTCGGCCTAAACTGGATGACTAAGATCGCTATTGCCTCCTACCGCTTGCCGAACAAAATCGCATTGTCTTGGCCCCGGTGAGGCGCGGCAGGGGGCTTGCCGAAACCAGTCTGGTCGACAAGCGATGCCAAGGGCAACCTAAGCCTGGCGTTTCAGTTAAAGCAAAGAGACTAGCATCATAGCCCAAACAAAGACGAGCATCGCGATGCAGACCGGGCGGAACAGGTAAAATCGCTGCCAGTTCGTGAGGCGGAGGTCGTTGTAGTGCATGGATCTGTCAAGTTTGACGTGATCCATGTTGCTGTCGACAGAGAAATCACCACCATTCTTCTTGTAGAAGTTACGCTCCCGAATCTGCGCGACAATCTGTTGTACAGTCAGAAGGCTAACCGCGATCAGAGCCGCAGCAAAAATGACGATCTCAAGTGCCAGCAAGCGTTTCTCCTATGCGATCAGTTGAAACGGCGACGTATCCGGGTTTGAACTAAATCGTGGGACGAAGTGCCAAATCGCTTCAATGGACGCAATTGTTGTTCAAAACTACGCAATGTCGATTTTTTCGTCCAGTATCTGACAATGATGTGGCGCGATATTTCGGACAGGTGAGAGATGGAATTCCGCGAGCTCGATGCGGACACAGGATAAACTGTCATGTGACGTTGTATATGAGAGCATCAGATAGCGCCGGAAGGACGTAGCTCAGGTGGTTGTAGAGAAAGGCAAGCAGACTGTAGATCCTTCCGGGAAGGCACTTGCACCGAGGCTGTATGCGATCCTAGCACGGTCAGCGAGAACAGGTGTCATATTTCGGCGCGGCCCGAGCCGGCTGGTGCAGCTCATTCGCTGGGACCTACGCACCGACACTTTTGAACATGGCCAATGGTTGAAGGGACGGGTCTACGAGAGACGCTGCGATCTTTCTCCATCCGGAGAACTTCTGGTCTACTTCGCGGCCACAAATCGCCCGCCCTACGAGAGCTGGACGGCCATATCGAAGCCGCCATTCTTTACCGCACTGACGCTCTGGCCAAAAGGAGATGCCTGGGGAGGAGGCGGTGTTTTCGAGGACGAGAACAAACTGCTTCTCAACCATTCATTTGACGATAACCGCGTCTCGGTTGCTCCAGGTTTTCGATTGATGCGAGGCATGAAAGTGGACCCGTGCGGTATATTGTCGGGCCGTGGAGAGGACGATCCCATCAGCGGCTACATCCTTGCGCGTGACGGTTGGCGTGTGATCGAGGCCGGTGAGGGGCAAACCAATGGCCTGAAGGCCTCGACCTTTTACAGCTTCAACAAGCCGCGTGTCCTGCAGAAAACGGGTGCAAACGGCCGGAGCCTTCAGATGGTTCTTCATTCGATTGGTCGTAGTCAAAAGGCGTGGTACGGACTTGACTACCGCGTGTTTGACCGGGACGGAACATTGCTTGTCGACCTTCCGGAAACGGACTGGGCAGACTGGGATGGCGGCGATCTGGTGCTTGCACGCGGCGGGTGCCTCTATCGGCTGGCAAAAAGCGACTTCCGATCCGGTGATGTCATGCCTATTGAGTTTTCCTCGCGCCTGCATGACTTCAACGGCTCAGGTTTCTCCGCCCTGGCAGCTCCGCACGCCGCTCGTCACTACTGACGCACCCAGCCTCGCCGGGAGCTTTGATCTCAGGCATTACTCATCCACTTGTATCCTCGGGTCGTAACCGCCTTACGATTCCACCGGAAACGTGGAACTGTGTGCCGCCCACCCGGACCGAGTAGAGGTCGGTCGGCTCGACTTCGTCCGGTTCAATATCCTCAATGCGCAGCAGTGCTGTATCGGTTATCGCGTAAACATGGCGTGCGTCCACTGCGAATACACGGTTGAGGAAATGCAGACTGGCTGGATCGATTCCCGGTATCTTTTTACGATAACTGCCTCCGACCAGCATCTCGCCGTTCGCGTCAATCAGAAGCTGCTCGTGGACGCCACGTGCTGTGGCGGGGTTGACCTTGCCGGGCCGGCCGATGGGCTTCCCGCGATAAAGCAGGGTGTCGCCCATCCGTGCAAAGGAATACCCGAGCGATTCCACCGCTGCTGGATTGTCGATGCCGCGCTTGCGCACACCTTCCACGATCAGCCCTTTTGCGTCACGAGCATAGGCGCCGCCCAAAACCTCGAAGCTCGCCATGTCGACTTTGACGACAGCAAGCTCTGGTAAAGGGGCTGTACTGTCGATGTAATAGGCCTGCTGCTTGTCTTTGAACCAGGGGCCGTCGAGCTTTTCGAAGCTCGCCGGATCGGCTTTCTTAACGGGCTCCATTCCGTAACTTTCGAGGCCGGGCAAGAAGTATCGCAGTCCGTGCCGATCCTGTGCGAACACATCAACGATGTGTCGGAAGCTGCCGTGATCGAAATGATCAAGTGAGACCCATTCTGCTTCCTGCGGACGCCGTGGCCTAACCAAAATCCTGCTTCCATCGCTGTAATAGAGACCGCCGATCGGGACTGGCTCATTCCCCACAAACGCACTTGCCGCGCGGCGTGCCTTCTCCCGGTGCCACCAGCTGTCGGCGATCTCGGGATGGTTCTCGAAATAGCCACTCCAGGACTCAAATTCTGCCGAAACTGATTGAGGTTGCCCTGCATAGTACGGCCGCTCGCTGTCATAAGCGCGATACTGACCTGCTTCTGATGCGCAGACAAAACTCTCTCGGTCCGCGTCGGGAATGAGGCTCTTCTCCCAATAGACATGCTTCCTATCAGCGAAATATCTGCCTTCGTCGCCGATGGAATGGAAACTGGCCGCATCCGCGTCTTCAATCGCGACCCCGTAAGCATAGACTTTGCGACTGTCCTTTGCGTAGTGACTCTCTTCGATACGGATGCCCGGTTTCTGGCCGCTGCCGTAATAATAGCTGACGATCCCGAATGTACCCGGCTCCTCGGTGGGAAGGCGCAAGTTGGTAATGTAATAACCGGCGGCCTTGTCGACACCATAACGTTGGTTCAGAACGGTGAAGCTTTCCGGATCGGCGCCACGCGCTGTGAACCAGAAAAGCTTCGTTGGCGTCTCGCCCTGGCCGTAGACATGTCTATCGTCGCAAAACCAGCGGTCACCAAGCTGTCGAAAGGTGAAGGGGTCGACCCCGGACAACGGGACGCCCTTGCGGTCGCGGATTGGTGCGCCGTCCACATAGACCTGATGGCCATTGTGGATATAGCGGATGGTCGGAAATCGTCTTTCTCCGATGTAATGCGCGACCCAGTCAACATCGGCGAAGGGGCCGATACGAGGATTAGCTTCGACTGCCCGCCGCAAAGCCTCAAGCTCCCTGCGCATGCTGAAGGGTTCCGTTACCGGAAGGCCGATTCCGTCATTCCCCGTCAGACGCTGGAAAAGCGCCCAATCCTGTTCGGGTTCGGGAAGTCCGTCCCGCCTGAACGCGGCTGCAACCCAATTTGTATTGGCGTAATGAAGTTGGCTGTAGCGCTCTCTGAACCGGCGCCAGCGCGCGGGATCTATCTTGAGACGCTCGAATATCAGTGACGCAGCATATCCGGCCTCGGCAAAAAGAGTGGCCGCATACCAGTGGTCATAGGGTAGTGGGAAAAGTTCAGTCAGCTTCATTCCGCCCAAGTCCGCTCCGATCTGTGGTGTCAATGTCAGCCGTCGTTCCAAGCCAGTTTACCTGTCTATCTTGCGCTATTTTTTGCGGCTCAAAATACTAGAAGAAACAGGCTTTTTTACTTTAATAAAATATCCTAATTTAATGTTATTGCTTCATTTTGTGCGATTTGGTTTGTTATCTGCGCCGGACCTTATTGCTACGTTGTTACCAAGGCTTGTCGCACGATATCGTAGACAGTAAGAGCTGGAAGACGGGAAAAGAAGTTGCTGTTATCGGCGCCGGAGGACCACGCTGACCAAAGGGTGAGCACATGCAGGCGCCGATTCCGCCATATGACGGTCGCATCAATATCGCCGCTGTCCTGACCTTTTTTGTCTGTCACTGAAAACCGGAAGGTGCGTGCGGGGATTCCCTGTTTTGCAAGTAGACTGTCTTCCTCACTCGATATCAGTGCGGGTGGCCGGGCATCAGGTGTCTGCCTGACAAAGTAATCCCTCACGATCGTGGCTCCGGCCATTTCCAGGTCGGGTTTTTCCTTCATGTCCTGAACTAGCAGCCATATCAGGCCAACATCTCTTCCGCCCTTGCGCCTGATCATGTGCAACTCGGCCGGCAAAGCGCCATGAAAATCGTTGATCGGTATTTCCCACTGGTCCGGGATGCGGAGTGTGATCCTCTCGTTGCCTATCCGAACAGGAACCGATTGCAGCTCCTCCCCAAAGCTTGATTCTTCTCCATTTTCCCATGAGAGGTTGTCAATGAACGCAACGGCATGCTTGTCAGCCCGAACTACCAGATCATAAGCCGCGTCAGCATCCGCCGCGTTGCTGACATCTGCAACGAAATTTATGCCCAGCGCCTGCTTCCCGCGAGAGAAGCAATAGCTGATAAGGGCGCTATGTGGTTCGCCGCTCTGATCCTTGGTGCCCAGAAGCATAGCCTCTGTCAGGTCCGATGCAACTTTTGAGACGCGCGTCGTGTATCCAGCAGCGTCTGCCTGGTAAGTGCAGATCCGGAACGCTGCCGATGGCGCCTGCAGATTGTAGCCGACAAAGGTCGTCTCGATTTTCGGACTGGAGGAATCTGAGGTGATTTTTCCAACGACTTTCACATTACCGATTGTGCCAGGCTCCGTTGGGCTCATTGGTACGGTTTCGACCGTAGCATTCAGGGGAAGCGTCCCCTCAAGATTGAGGGCGGGTGCTGAAAAATCGAATTTTCTCGTCACCGGGACGGCATTTTGAGCGGTACTATTGTTATCCTGTGCAAATCCGGTTCCGGCGAACACCGTAACGGCGACCGAAGTTGCGACAAGCACACATGCAAAAGAACGGCATTTCTGTCCGTGTACCATCCGCTCCCCGGTCAACATCAATTATAATTCTGCTGAACCGTGCAATGAAAAGTACAGCGACACAACCTCTGAGTTTATACCGGTGAAGACTCTGATGGAAACGTCATTGGACCAAGCGCCAGACGGCTGAAATCGTGACAGCTCTCAAAAATCTCCGAGAACAGATGTCAAGGGAGTGTGATGTTCGTTTGCGCGAACATGGCGGCTATGACGTTGTCGTTGACCCGGCTTACATTCGAAAGCAACAACCGGTTAATGCGCCGCCACCGGCAGGGCATATGCATCCAGGCCATATTGCGACGCATCGATACAAAGGAATCCGCCACACGCTCGATTACCAAATCTTTAGTTGTGCGCCACTTCGCGAATACGTAGCTTAATGATGAGGCCGTATCGGATTTGAGATTAGGGACGGGAACCGCAGCCCGTCTCGCGTTTTATCCCGGAAAGACCCTTTCTCCAAGGTCGAGATCTCCGTCATGAGTTTTCAATTCGATAGTACCATTAACTTTCGCCTCCATCATCTCCCTGCCAGAGGCATGTAACGATGCGTGCCGCACTTGATTTCGCACCCGGCGCACCGGGCATTGACGCACGCTGGACGTCGAGCGCCAAGACTGGTGTGGGAACCGCACTGTCGAAAACCTCTCCAGTCTGGTTCACGCTCAGTCACGGCATCCTCAACGAGGTTTATTATCCACGTATCGATAGCGCCTGCACCCGCGATCTCGGTCTTGTGGTCACTAGAGACGACGGATATTTTTCGGAAGAGAAGCGGGACTGCATCTCCATTACCCGCCCTTTCGAGAGTGGAATTCCCGCGTTCCACATCACCAACACGGCAACAGATGGATCCTACCGGATTGAAAAACAGGTCATCACCGATCCGGCGCGGGCCTGTGTTCTTCAGCAAGTCTCCTTCTCGCCCTTGAAGGGAAAGATGGGGGATTACCGTGTAAGCCTCCTTCTGGCGCCGCATCTGGTCAACGCCGGCAATCTCAACTCCGCCTGGATAGGGGAGTATGAAGGGCGTCAGATCTTGTTCGCGACCGGTCGCTCTCGATATCTGGCGCTTATTTGCGATCTTCCCTGGCGCGCAGCAAGCGCTGGTTTCGTGGGCGTTTCCGATGGCTGGCAGCAATTGCACAGCTTCGGACGAATTATCGAGGAATACCAGCGGGCAGATGATGGCAATGTTTCGCTGGCGGCGGAAATCGATTTTAGCGAAGCTCACGATACGACGACATTGGCGCTTGGTTTCGGCCAGACCGAATATGAAGCGGCGGCGTGTGCTGTCGCAAGTCTGAAATCCGGCTTCAGACGCGCACACGACGCCTATATTGCCAACTGGCGCAGCTGGCAGGACAGTCTTCGCCCCCTCGACCGCGATACCCATCACGGCGTTAATTCCTATCGCGTGTCAACCACCGTGCTTGCCGCGCATCGTGCCGCAGACCGGCCCGGAGCCGTCGTGGCAAGCCTGTCGATCCCATGGGGGGCCTCCAAGGGCGATGACGATCTTGGCGGATATCATCTGATATGGCCGCGAGATCTGGTGGAAGCCGCCGGCGGGTTTCTGGCGGCCGGCGATCACGAGGAGGCTTTGGCCATCCTTGATTATCTGCGCCAGGTGCAGCAGCCCTCGGGGCGGTGGCCGCAAAATCTCTGGCTGGATGGCAAGCCCTATTGGCCGGGCGTTCAGATGGATCAATGCGCCTTTCCGATCCTGCTTGCGGATATGCTGCATCGGCACGGCCACCTCGACCACGCCGCAAGGGCGGATTACATGCCGATGATCCGCAGCGCCTCGGCCTATATTCTGGCAAACGGCCCGACGACCGGCGAGGACAGGTGGGAGGAGGATGCCGGCTACAGCCCGTTCACGCTTGCAGTCGAGATCGCTGCGCTGCTTGCTGCCGCTGATCTGCTGGATATGGAGGGCGACGCGGCGCAAGCCACGCATCTGCGGCAGACCGCCGATTGCTGGAACGAGCAGATCGAAAGGTGGACATTTGCTGGCGACCCAACCCTCTGCTCGGAGCTCGATATTTCCGGCCATTACATTCGCATCGCCTCTCCCGGTACCACCGATGCCGTCCAGCCCTCGGGCACCACGCCCATCCTCAACCAGACACCGGATCGCGCTTTCTTGCCAACAAGCGATGTGATCAGCCCGGATGCACTTGCGCTGGTCCGCTTTGGCCTGCGCGCACCAGATGATCCCCACATTGTCGCAACGGTGAAGGCGATCGATCATTGCCTGCGCGCCGACCTGCCGCAGGGGCCGGTCTGGTACAGATACACAGGCGACGGATATGGTGAGCACGCTGATGGAACAGCATTTGACGGCACGGGTCAGGGCAGGCCATGGCCGCTTCTGACCGGCGAGCGCGCCCATTACGAACTTGCTGCGGGTAGACGCGGGACGGCGGAAGCTTTGCTGACCACAATGGAAAAATCGGCGGGGCAGAGCGGCCTTTTCCCCGAGCAGGTCTGGGATCAACCCGATCTTCCCGACAGGGAGCTGTTCTATGGCCACCCGTCGGGCAGCGCGATGCCGCTGGTCTGGGCGCATGCAGAACATATCAAGCTTCTGCGTTCGCTCGCCGATGGTTCCGTTTTCGACATGCCGCCGCAGGGTGTGGAGCGTTACATCCGCAACAAGACGCCGTCGCATCTTCGAATCTGGTGCTTCAACAACAAGATATCAGCAATGCCCGCCGGCAAGGTTCTGCGGCTGGAACTGGCGGATGATGCCATCGTGCACTGGAGCACCGACGGCTGGGCGACGACAACAGATACAAGCACGATGGCCTCCGGTCTCGGCACGCATTTTGCGGACTTGCCCGTGCAGAATATGGGGGCCGGCGGGACGATTGTTTTCACCTTCTACTGGCGAGATGCTGGAGTGTGGGAAAACGAGAATTTTACCGTTCGTCTCGGCGAATGAACCAGCAATAGCGAATTGCACAAGAGGAGTGTCAGCATGCAGATTGGAATGGTTGGGCTTGGTCGGATGGGCGCAAACATGGTGCGCCGCCTTTTGAAACATGGGCATGATTGCGTGGTTTTCGACGTCAATCCCGACAATGTCGCGGCGTTGGTGAAGGAAGGTGCCGTGGGCGCGACCTCGCCAGACGATCTCGTTGCTAGGCTCTCACCGCCACGCGCCGTGTGGCTGATGCTGCCCGCCGCCATCACGCCGAAAATCGCGCGGGACTTTGCGGGCAAACTCCAGGCGCGCGATGCCATCATCGATGGCGGAAATTCCAACTATCGCGATGCGATTGATCTTGCGGCCGAGTTTGCGTCCCGCGGCATTGATTTCATCGATACCGGCACATCCGGTGGCGTCTGGGGGCTGGAGCGCGGTTATTCCCTGATGATCGGCGGACCGGTCGCCGCGGTCCAGCGTCTCGACCCGATCTTCGCTTCCCTTGCGCCCGGCGCAGGTCTGGGCATCGCCGCTGACCCGGTCACCGGAACAGCACCGATGGGATATCTGCACTGCGGCCCGTCGGGAGCGGGGCATTTCGTCAAGATGGTCCACAATGGCATCGAATACGGTGTCATGGCCGCCTATGCCGAAGGGCTCAACATCCTGAAAGCCGCCAATGCGGGCACGCAACATCGCGAGGCAGACGCCGAAACCGCCCCTCTCGCCCATCCGCAATATTACCAGTTCAACTTTGATCTTCCCGCTGTGACGGAGGTCTGGCGACACGGGTCTGTTATCAGCTCCTGGCTGCTGGACCTGACGGCGGAGGCGCTGAAACAGGACCCTCACCTTGACCATTATGGCGGCCGAGTGTCCGATTCCGGGGAAGGCCGCTGGACCCTTCAGGCGGCCGTCGAAACCGGCGTGCCGGCCCCCATTTTGGCATCGGCGCTTTTCGAGCGGTTTTCCTCACGCGGCGAGGCCAAGTTTGCCGGCAAGGTGCTGTCGGCCATGCGCAATGCCTTTGGTGGCCATCTGGAGAAAGCCAAATGAAGATATCAGCCACGGACAGACAGCGTTCAGACGTGCTGGTGGTGTTCGGCGCCACGGGTGATCTTGCCTATAAGATGATCTTTCCCTCTCTCTACGCCATGGTGAAACGCGGCGCGCTGCAAACGCCCGTCATCGGTGTCGCTTTCGATGATTGGCCGCGTGAGCAGTTGATAGCGCGGGCGCGGGATGCGGTCGCCAACCATGTGGACAAGATCGACGAAGCCGTCTTCGAAAAATTCGCCGCACAGTTGACCTATGTCTCCGGCGATTACCGTAACGAAGCGACATTCGAAAAGCTGCGCACGGCGCTCGGCGCGCACCAGCATCCGCTTTATTACCTCGCCATTCCGCCGTCTCTCTTCGAAACCGTGGTAACCGGCCTCAACAAGGCCGGCATCGCCGCTTCGGCAAGGCTGATGGTTGAAAAACCCTTCGGCCGTGACCTTGCCTCCGCCGAAGCGTTGAACGAAGCGCTGCACGCGGTTTTCGCAGAGGATGCCATTTTCCGGATCGACCATTTCCTTGGCAAGGAGGCCATCCAGAACCTTCTTTATTTCCGGTTTGCCAATGCCTTTCTCGAGCCCGTGTGGAACCGAGACCACGTTGAAAGCGTGCAGATCACCATGGCCGAAGATTTTGGCATCAAGGGGCGCGGCAAGTTTTATGACGAGGTCGGATGTATCCGCGATGTGATCCAGAACCACCTGATCAATGTGCTGTTGCTTCTGGCCATGGAGCCGCCGGCTACAAGCGCCTCGGATGATCTCGTCGATGAAAAAGTGCAGATACTGAAAGCCATGCCGCCGCTCACCCGTGGTGATGTGGTGCGCGGACAGTTCAGAGGCTATCTGGACGAGCCGGGTGTAGCTCCGGCCTCGAGCCGGGAAACGTTCGCCGCCGTGCGCTTTCGCGTCGCCACCTGGCGCTGGAATGGCGTGCCATTCTTTATCCGCGCCGGCAAGAACCTGCCGGCGCATGCAACCGAAGTTGTGGTCCGCTTCAAGCGGCCGCCAATTGCGCTCTTTGGCGATGTCGAGACAACCCCCGCCAATTATGTGCGATTCCGGCTGGGGCCGGATATTGCAATTGGAATTGGCGCGCGCCGCAAGGCTGCGGGCGATGGCATGCGCGGTGAGGCCGTAGAACTCGGCGCAGTCGATGACGGTATCGGTGACATGGCGCCTTATGAGCGACTGATCGGTGATGCGATGGCAGGCGAACGTCAGCTATTCACCCGTCAGGACGCGGCGGAACTGGCCTGGAAGATCGTGGAGCCTATCCTCGATGATCCCGCGGTGCCGCCTGCATACGATGTGGGAAGCTGGGGCCCGGCGGAAATGGCAGAGTTTGGGCCGCCAGGCGGGTGGGTTGATCCCGAATAGCACCCACAACACAGTCGACGAAGGCCAGGATATGGCACAGGATCAAACTGTTCTTGCAATCGATATCGGCGGCAGCCACGTGAAGATCCGCCTGACCACCGGTGGCGAAGAACGCAAGGTTGAAAGCGGAAAGACAATGACGGGACCTGAAATGGTCGCCGCGGTAACCGCCATGGCAAAGGATATGACCTACGACGTCATTGCCATGGGATATCCCGGCCCGGTCGTTCATAACAAACCGCTTCGAGAACCGGTCAATCTGGGCGAAGGCTGGGTGGGCTATGGGCGCTTTTGGTTGTCCTGTTCGCGTCGTCAACGATGCGCTCATGCAGGCGATTGGTTCTTACAAGGGCGGACGCATGTTGTTTCTGGGGCTCGGCACGGGTTTGGGCGCTGCGATGATCGTCGAGAATGTTGCCCAGCCGATGGAGATTGCCCATCTTCCTTACCGCAAAGGCAAAACCTATGAGCACTATGTCAGCGAGGCCTATAGGGAAAAGAAGGGCAACGCGAAATGGCAAAAGCGCGTACACGACGTCGTTGAACGCCTGAGCGCGGCTCTTGAACCGGATGAGGTCGTCATCGGTGGCGGCAACGTGGAAACGCTCAATAGTCTGCCGCCGAATTGCAGACGGGGAGACAATGCTCTTGCTTTTGAGGGCGGATTTCGTCTCTGGAAAGATCCAGCTCTTATCTTTTGAGAATCACGGCTGCGGTTTTGGGTTATGTTGTTTAGGGCGCGCCGCGCACATGGATAGCCTGCTGCCGCGCATCAGGAAATGCCTTTGCACCGAAGGATTGCGTTGATCGGACCATGAAGGCTAGATCGGTTGCAAGCAGGTCACGCTTATGGTGGTGATAGTTACTCGATAACCGGCAGGTGCACCGCCATGATCGGTATAGCCCAAATAGGTGCAATCGCAACGACATCCGCCGTGCTACGGAGGCAAGATCCAATGCGGGCAGACATAGAGTCCGGCATTTCTAGCTGCGCTTGGTCATGCTCTCTCTCGTATGTGGGAAACGCTGCTTTATCGTGGAAAGCCTGTGAGGAAACCCGGCAAGGTAGATCCTTCGAGTGCGCGGGGTGTGCACGACTAGCTGCTTATTGATGGAACTAGACATAGGTTGCTGCGTGGCGTCTGCTGGAAGTCAATCCCGGTATTGACCCGTATGGCCTGCGCTTTCTTAACTTTATCTTTGCTCATAATGGCAAGCGCATCTGTGGTCTCTCTTCCGACGTTTTCACGCCCTGCGATGAATTGGACTATACGCACGCAGCCGTTGATAGACCGTACGAGTTGATCGTTGGTGACGATCGGTTTACCCTCCATGAGAAGACGTTCCGCCGGGCGCCACGCCAGTCTGTGTGAATATCCAGCAATGATGTGGGCTCCAATCTTTCCGATCTCTAGGAATGCTGATGCTTTCTTTGCCAATCGTGTGCGCATTCGCTGCGCTTCTCGCACTTTTCACAACCGCCAGCGAAGCGAATGCAGCAGGTGATTGGAAAAAGCATGTCTTCGATTTCAACATGCCGAGTGTAAATTTCGAAGCAGAAGTCCCAACCGATTCCACGGTTGAAACGGTCCCAATGGAGCAGGCGGAACTCGGCTCTATCGGCAGGGTGAAAATCGTCGGAAAGGTTACGCCGGGACCCGATGGCCAGAAGGTCGAGACAACAGTTGTGGCTTACGATCTCCGTAGTCCACCCGCAGCATTGCCGATATGTAAGTATGAAGCTGAAATTTCAGGCTACACACCCGTTTCCATGTTTGCTTCCCCGGATCTGACTGAGGCAAAGGTTTTTGCAACGCAAAGCGACAACGGCAAGCCAAAAAGCGCGATCCTCAGTCACTGCTTTGCAAAGGGAAAAAATGCCCTAGCTATCCACTTCATCGTTAACGTGGCGGGGAAACCAACACCAGAGGCAGCCAAGAAAGCGCTACAGGATCTTGACTCTTATTCAATCGGGTTCCTCAAGAGTTTCCAGTTCTCCGATGGCAGACAGGCAAACTTCGGTGATGATATGCAGCTTGTTTCCCTTCGTATCGGTGAGCGCAAAATCGGACTGCAAATCCCAACGGATTGGCAAATACCGATCAACGATTTTCGAGGATCCTTGCCGGCTGAGTTACACATGATTCGTCGCAGCGGCGGGGAGGATGTCGATCTGGTTTGGCTCAGCGTGCAGGAGATGAAGGAAAAGCCGGATCTCGAAACGACAGGTGTCGCGATTATTCGAGATTACTTTGTTAAGCAAACGCAGGACGCCGAAGCACCGGTGCTGATTGGTAGTAACGAGAATCCGGTCATTTCGGAGCATATGTTCGCCAACCGCGAATTCCGTTTCTCCGTCAAAAAGCGGAACGGAGAGGATATTGGCGTTATCAACGCGACCATTGTATGGAAGGACGGGCAACTGACTGTGATCAGTCAATGGTCGATCTGGGCGGAGAGCGCCGGTCGCAACGAGTTTTTCTCTCGCCTTCCTGGTGTTACAGTATACGGCCTGGTGCGTTCTGCTTTGCTTGGGGTTGCAATATAGTCTTCAAGATTCTTCACCAAGCTAGCACTTCGCGAGCAGTCGGGTGATGAGTTCACTCACCGACTTGACGCTATCGACTGAGCAAATGCTTTTCAAATTCCCGTACAGTTGATCGGAATCCTTCCGTCCTGCCCACTGGATACAATCCCTGAATTTTGCCTTTTTTTGATCTTTAGTCAGGGGCGCCTCTATGGCGCCATTGGCATGAAGGCGTTCAACCGAAAATTGGGTTCCATCTTTTGTAAGCGGCAAGGAGACCCCATCTGGCTGGTCTGCTGCTGAGTAAGGTATTTCGGGCATACGAGTTCTTTGAATGTGAGGATCTATGTCTAGACCTGCGGCTAGCCTTGGGTTGATGCGAATGATCGAGGCGGTGCCCGATCGCCTTGACGGGTCGCCGCGACAGTTGCGGCGGTTCTGGTCCGACGAATTCAAGGCCACAGCGGTTGAGCAGGCCTGTCAGCCCGGTGTGAACATGTCTGCCGTGGCGCGGCAGATCGGTATCTTGCCGTCCCAACTCTACCGCTGGCGTAGAGAACTGTTGGGCAGTGATGGGTCTGGACTAGCAGCGGCAGTTGATCCGCAGAGCGTCGCACCTGACCCCGACCCCGTCGTCGAAATCGACATTGACGGTATCGTCGTGCGGGTCGGCCGGCATGTTGAAGAAGCGCATCTGCAGCGTGTCATCCGAGCGGTTCGCTCTCCCCGCAGGTGTAAAGGTCTTCCTGGCCAGCCATCCCATCGACTTCCGCAAAGGGCCGGACAGCCTGCTGTCGCTGGTGCGGGATGCTGGCAGTGATCCGTTCAACGGCTCGCTTTATGT
>NZ_JACJIT010000018.1:0-18817 GCF_014138475.1 Agrobacterium sp. RC10-4-1 | reverse complement strand
TCCCCGAAGCGCTCTGGCTGCTCCGCCATGGCCTTCGCCATGATCTTGCCATTGCCTTCCTTGTCGGTCATCGCGTTGCGCAGTCTTGCGGCGACCTCGGCCGGATCACGGAACACGCGCCGCACCAGAGATGCGACTACATCGAATTGCTGATCGATGACGGACATCGCCCTTTGCTGCGCCACCTGTTCGATGCTGCGTTGGTGTCGGGTGATGGCTGGCACACGCGGCGTTGGCTTCCCGGCTTCCAGCGGCGAGTGCTGGCCGACAGCTTCTGTGGGGGCAGGGACGCCCCTGTCTCGCGACATGAGGTCGGACCAGCGGATGCGGCGATATCC
Organism: Agrobacterium sp. RC10-4-1; assembly: GCF_014138475.1. Lineage (NCBI taxonomy): Bacteria > Pseudomonadati > Pseudomonadota > Alphaproteobacteria > Hyphomicrobiales > Rhizobiaceae > Agrobacterium > Agrobacterium sp. RC10-4-1. The sequence goes on along the minus strand of NZ_JACJIT010000018.1, from coordinate 18,479 downwards.
TTTATTGTCCTCCGTCCTGTCGTCCTGCCGTCCGTCATCGATATTTCCGGCGACCTGATTGCGAGGATCTTCGCGACGAACAGGGCCGGCCAGATCGCCGGCAGGTTCCTCGTAAACCCGCTGACGTTCCGATGGCCGGCCCTGCTGTTCCCGTTGCAGATGGGCCGCGCGGGACACGACCTCTTGACGCTCATTCCGGTCGGAAGCAAGTTCGATCTCGCTTTTGAGCCCGAGCTGCTCCGCGATCCCTTGGTCGCCTGCGATGCATTGGTCGCTTGCGATCCCGCGCCGCTCTGCAAAGTCGCTGATGTAATCCAGCGTCGTTTCCTTCGCGCCGGAACGCGACAGGCGGCCTGCCAGCTTCTGGTAGGCCAGTTCATCACCCTTGATGACACGCCATGCATTTCGCTCGGCCTTTGTGCCGTCCGGAAGCGTGACAGGCGTGGCGCCTTCATGCTGGAGGAAAATCCTGTCTCCGATTTTTGGCGAGGCCTCTCGCATGGCCCGCTTGAGATCAACACCCCACACCGTGCGCTGATCGCCCTTGTCATTCTCCAGCGTCACAAAATAGCTGTCGCGTGATTGCGGATTATGCTCGTAGGGCGCAACGCCGTGATCAACCAGCCGGCCCGCCTTGATGAACTCCGTGATGTCTGCATAGAGCTGCACGCTGTCGCGATGCCTTGTCATGGCGACATAGGCAAGATGCCGGTCCATGGTGCCGGACGCCAGCACAAAGGCGCGATCGACCGTCGCTCCCTGGTTTTTATGGATCGTCGTCGCATAACCGTGGTCGATCGCCTGGTAGCTGTCCGTGGCAATGCTGACACTGTCGCCGCTTCGACCATCGAGCCGGGCGATGATCTTATCCGGCTCGACATGCTCGACGGTGCCAAGCATGCCGTTTTTGACGCCGAGGTCGCGGTTGTTTTCGAGGAAGATGATCCTGTCGCCGGCGGCGAAGGCGCGTTTGCCGTTACTGGTCTGGAAGTTGAGTTCTCCAAGATCCCCGACACCCCCACGGTCCGCACCGGCGTTCTGCCCGTGGCTGCGCTCCAGGCTTTGCCGGTTCTGAAGCTCGGCTCGGATAGCAACATTGAGCGCGCGCACATCGGCACGGCGGTGCGCCATGGCAACCCGGGTGCCATCCGGATGCTCAGCACTGTCGGCGACATAATCACGCACGATCTGCGCCATCGCTTTGTCGCGGCTTTCTGCAAAGTGGATATCGCCGTGATCGCGGTAGGCGGCGAGGCCGTCGGCCGTTTTGTGGGTCGCAAAGGCAACCGATGCTTGCCTCTGCCAATCATGACGCTGGCGGCGAATGCCGGAAAGCTCGACATGGCCGATCTGTTCGGCAATCGCCCTGAAAGGAGCACCGGCGCCGATTGCCTGCAGTTGCTCATGGTCACCGACAAGCACGATCTTTGCGCCGCGCTCCTCCGCTTCTCCGATGAACCGGGCAAGCTGACGGCTGCCGACCATGCCGGCCTCATCGATGACGAACACGTCACGTCGGCCGATCAGATCCCGGCCATGGTCCCAGCTGTATGACCATGACGCCAGAGTGCGGCTCTCTATGCCGGAACTTTCCTCAAGCCCTTCGGCTGCCTTTCTGGCTAATGCCGCACCATGGACCTGATAGCCTTGAGCCTCCCACGCCTCGCGAGCCGCTGCTAGCATGGTGTACTTTCCCGCACCGGCAAACCCGACCACGGCGGCAATGCGTTCTCGCCCGGTAATATGCTCGATCGCCTGATGCTGTTCGTCCGACAATCCCGCTGAAGGATCGCTCGCAGACACCATTCCGCCGGAGCTTGTCCGAAGAGCGTGATCTTGTTTTTCTATCGCACGCTCGACATGACGATGATCGACACCGTGGGACTGCGCCTGATGCAGCCGCTCCGCCGATCGCGCCATTGCGAGTTTGAGATCGATCATCTCCCGCGTCGAATAGCGCGCATTGGAAACCTCGCCATTCTCTGGATCGATGCCCTCAGCCTGGAGTTCCACGAGCGCTGGCGAGGCCAAAACAGCGGCAAAAGCGTTCCGGAACGTTTGGGCGTCATCGTTGATATAGCGATGCAACGTTTTGGCAATATCGTGCCGGTCGAACACGCTCTTCTCGTTGCTGATCAGCGTCAGAACCTGTTCCGGTTTTTGCCGGATCAGCGCGGCGTTTTGCCGTGCCGCCTCGTCATCCAGCCTCCCGCGCTCGACTGCCATGCCCTACTGCTGCATCTGCGAGGCATGCACGCCCATGTGGTCGGTCGGCGACAACTCGAGACCGCGCTCCATGTGCGAGCGATGATCGATGCGGACGTCCAGTCCTTCGCGCTGAAGCTGACGGTTGGCAATGCCTTCCCATGCCTGCCGGATATCGCGAAGCTGCATGTCGGTTGTGGCCATGCCATGTGCCAGCAGCCGTGCGTTCTTATGCTCGAGATAGGTTTTCTCGCGAAGGCCGGTTCTGCCTACCTGTCGCGTCGTCATCAGCATATGCACATGGTGGTTCCTGATATCACGATGCTCGCTTGGCGAATGGATGGCAAATCCACGGCCGCGCCGTAGCGGTTTGCCAGATCCCGGGCAAAGGCGCGTGCAGCCTTCTGCCGCCCTTCTGGCGACAGCTCATGCGGAAGGGCGATTTCGAATTCGCGGGCGACGCGGGCATCTTTTCGCCTTTCTGCAACCTCGGCGGCGTTCCACGACGCCGAACGATCCAGAGCCCAATCGGCAGAAAGACCGTCCGGCGATACGATCTCTTTATGCTCTACCCCCTCTTTGCGGGTAAAATCATGCACAAGGCCATCGCGATGATTGGTGAGAAGAACCGCGCAACGATAGGCGGCGGAAGCGACGGCACTGCGGCCGGATGAGCGCAAGACAGGTTTGGTGCTGAGATGATAAATCGCCAAACGAAATCTCCGGTTCTCAACGGGGAAATTCAGCGCTCGACTGCGTGGCAAGTCGTAAGTGCGCCCTTGTCTGTTTACCGGTGGCGAGGCTAGCAACAACGAACAGGCATTTCGACTACTAAAAGTAGTAGTCGCCAAGTGACAATTGCTCGTGTTTGAATAGGGACACAAACGCATCGATCAGGGGAGGGCGATATTCGCAAACCGATCGCTCGACTGATCGGGAGAAGGGAGGAGCGGAGGAAGACCTTGCAGCGCGGCTCGACAAAACAGGAGAGGGCGCAGGCAACCCGCCGGAAGAATTTGCGTGCACGAGACAGGCAATCGATTGGCGGCTGCCAAAAATCGGAGTTCCAAAGAAGTTTACAATGGACCATACAGGATACCGTCCAGAAACGGAGCAGACATGAAGACCAGCCTTGAACATTTGCCGGAACGAAAGCAGCGCGAGCTCGCGCGCGTCGTCGGGATTATCCAGGAAGAGTTTACTGATCTGGTGGAGCGCTCCAAGTCTGACGCCAAGAAGGATGGACGAATTTTCAAAATCATTCTGTTCGGTTCTTACGCGCGTGGCACCTGGGTGGATGAACCGCATACGTCTAAAGGCTACCGCTCGGATTTCGACATTCTTGTCATCGTCAGCAACAAGGAACTTGCCGATCCCAAATACTGGGACAAGGCGACAGACCGGCTGATGTGGGACAAGGAGATCGAGACGCCCGTTGGGCTCATCGTGCATGGCGCTCGCGAGATCACCAACTTTTTGAATGATGGGCAAGCCTTCTTCGTCGATATTACCCGCGAAGGCATAGTCCTCTACGAATTCGATGACCGACCACTAGCAGGGCCCAAACCTCTCAGTCCAAGCGATGCACTCAGGGTGGCGGAAGAGCATTTTCAGCGGGAAATGAAGAGCGCAAGCGAGTTTCTCGAGCTTGCCGAGATCGCTTCTGGAAAGGAGATGGATAAAAAAGCCGTCTTCCTACTCCACCAAGCAGTGGAGACCGCTTACAACTGCTACCTCCTGACACTGACCAATTACTCGCCAGCGTCGCACAACCTCAAATTCCTGCGTGGACTTTCCGAAGGTCGTGATCACCGTTTGATCGACATCTGGCCGCGTGATCGTCAGCGATTTACCACATGGTACAACATTCTGAATGAGGCCTACGTCAAGGCACGCTATTCGAAGCGTTTCGAGGTTTCCGAAGAGGCGCTCACATGGCTTCAGGAGCGGACGGCGGAACTTCATAAGCTGGTTGAGGCGCTCTGCCGAGAGCACATCGAAAAGCTCAAACAGGCCGCGAACGCCAGCGGCTGAGCCTGACCACAGGGTCCAATCTCCTCTCACAATCGCTATGTCGATCTCCTCATAGAAACTGGTCTGTCTTCCAGGAGCAAAGCCGTGGTCAACAGCGGCAGTTCCGGTGCGACCGCAATCGGAAGGAACAATCGTGGCAAGGAAAACCATCGAACAGCGCCTGGCTAAACTGGACGCGCAACGCTCCGCGCTGAAGGCCCGTCTTTCAAAAACCGAGCGCCACAACGATATGCGCCGCAAGGTCCTGATTGGCTCGCTCGTCCTGCAATAAGTGGAGACTTCGAATGATCAGGAGTTCAGGAAACAACTCGGTGAATGGCTGCGCCGCGAACTGCCGGGCTTTCTGACACGCGACAATGACAAGGCGCTGTTTGCCGATCTGATCGGACAAGGATTGACGGACAAGGGAGAGGGTGGCGAAAGCGCGGAAGGGTATCGATGAACCGGTTGCGACTTTCTCGGGACGCATTCAAGAACATGATGCGCGCCGCCGCGCGTGATCCGCTTTGGGCAGTTTGGGCTTTGCTTGCCATGCCCTTCCGGATCTGGAAACGGCTTCTTGGATTTATGTTCATCCTGTTCAACGTCACCTTTGTGATCGGCATGGTCATCACCGCTCCACTGATTTTGCATTTCGGGGACAGTGACGATGATACCCATGGCTCCGCGCGCTTTGCGACAGACAAGGAGATAGCCGCTCTCACCTCATCGGGTTCAGGCCTCCTCATTGGTCGTGATGCGAAGACGGCCAAACCCCTACGCTATGATGGTCCGGCCCATCTCCTCACCATGGCGCCAACGCGTACCGGCAAGGGCGTCGGCACGATCATTCCAAACCTGCTGACCGCCGATCGTTCGGTGATCTGCGTCGATCCAAAAGGCGAGAATGCAAGGATCACCAGCCGTGCGCGCCAGAAATTCGGGCCGGTTCATGTGCTCGATCCTTTCGGGATCACCGGCAGACTCTCGGCCGCATTCAATCCCCTCGCCATGCTTGATCCCCAAAGCCTCGATGTCGCGGATGACGCCAGTGCTCTTGCCGACGCTCTCGTGTTCGACGAACCGGGAATGGCAGGCGAGGCGCATTGGAACGAGGAGGCAAAAGCGCTGATTGCCGGATTGCTGCTCGAGATCGTATCGGCGGAGCCTTTGCGATGCCGGCACCTCGCAACACTTCGCGAGTACCTCACCCTTGCTCCGGAACAGTTCGCAGCACTGCTTAAACGTATGCAGGACTGCGATGCGGCAAGAGGTCTTGTCGCGCGCGCCGCAAACCGCCACCTCGGAAAATCCGATCGCGAAGCTGCAGGCGTTCTGTCCGCAGCCCAGCGCCATACGCATTTCCTCGATTCACCGCGCATGACGGCCGTCCTCAGCCGCTCGGATTTCCGGTTCGCTGATCTCAAGCGCAACAACATGACGGTGTTCCTCGTTCTTCCGCCCGACCGCCTCTCGACCTATTCGCGCTGGCTGCGCCTGCTTGTCTCGCAAAGCCTGATCGAAATGGCCCGCGATCCGGCAAAACCGGTGGCACCGGTTCTTTATCTGCTCGATGAGTTCGCATCGCTCGGGCATCAGGCGCCGGTCGAACGCGCGATGGGTCTGATGGCGGGTTATGGTGTCCAGCTTTGGCCTGTCCTCCAGGACATCCATCAGCTGCGGGCCGCATATGGTCACCGCGCCGGAACCTTTCTGTCAAACGCCGGCGTGCTGCAGGTATTTGGCGTCAACGATCCTGACAGCGCCCGCCTTATCTCTGATTTGCTCGGACAGGAAACGATCGTGTTCCAGAAAATGGCGAGAGCGCTCGATTCCGATAAGACCGGCATATCATACAGCCAGCAGCATACCGGCCGGCCGCTACTAACCCCTGATGAGGTGCGCAATCTTCCAGCGAACGGACAATTGCTGTTCCTTGCCGGACAACGACCAGTTTTTGCCGAGAAGCTTGCCTATTTCGCCGATCCGGAGTTCAGGGAGATGTTCGACGCGGTCTAACGCGTGACGAAAAGGGCAGACCAGCATCTGAAACCTCGTGTGCACGGCCCTCGGGCTCTCTTCGGCGCAACGGGAAGCGGATAGATGAGTCCTCGTCCAAATTGCAGTCCTGTGGCGACGGCGGCATCGCGGCGGAGGGATCGTTTTCGACCGCGAGGTCTAGCAACCGAGTAATGACCTTGACAGGGCACCATAGGAGTCTAGACGGGGTTTCATGATCATCTTGGGAGTATGGAAATGAAAACACTGGCAGCCGTTTCGGCTTTTGTAGGCAAGACTTTTGCCGCCTGGGTCATCCTGTTTGCCGTGCTCGGCTTCTTTTTTCCGGATACGTTCAAGCAGATTGCGCCGTGGATCGTCACGCTTCTGTCTATCATCATGTTCGGAATGGGGCTCACACTTTCGGTCGATGATTTCAGGGAGGTCGTGAAAAGGCCGTTCGATGTGACGATCGGCGTGCTCGGCCAGTTTCTCATCATGCCGCTTCTGGCGGTGCTGCTCACTCGGATCATTCCCATGCCGCCGGAAGTCGCGGCTGGCGTCATTCTGGTCGGCTGCTGCCCTGGTGGCACCTCTTCCAATGTCATGACCTATCTCTCCAAGGGCGATGTCGCCTTGTCCGTAGCCTGCACCTCGGTCACCACTCTTGCTGCGCCGCTGGTGACGCCATTCCTCGTCTGGCTGTTTGCAAGCCAGTTCCTGCCCGTCGACGGCTGGGCGATGTTCCTCAGCATCGTCAAAGTCGTTCTGGTTCCGCTGGCGCTGGGTGCCGCCTTGCAAAAGCTGCTGCCCGGTCTCGTCAAGACCGCCGTTCCGGCATTGCCGCTGGTAAGCGTCATCGGTATCGTCCTCATCGTTTCGGCAGTGGTCGGAGGATCGAAGGCGTCCATCGCGCAGTCCGGCCTGATGATTTTTGCCGTTGTAGTACTGCACAATGGCCTTGGCTATCTTCTCGGTTACCTCGCGGCAAAGGCTACGGGCCTGTCGCTTGCCAAGCGCAAGGCGATTGCGATCGAGGTAGGCATGCAAAACTCAGGCCTTGGTGCGGCACTTGCCACGGCCTATTTCTCGCCTCTTGCTGCGGTTCCGAGCGCCATTTTCAGCGTCTGGCACAATATTTCCGGTGCAATTCTGGCGAACTGGTTTTCGGGCCGGGTGGACGCAGGCTCCGCCAACAAAACCCCCTGAAGCTCCGCATTCGTCAGGCCGCCTGTAGTTCAGGCGGCCTGACCCTGCCCTAGAACGGCATAGTCTGACGTGCTACGGCCGGTGGATTAAGCCGGGCAAAGCCCTCCTGGCGCTGATACGGGAAATGCGGATAGGGAGCAGTCGTCTCGCTGGCTTTATCCAGCGTCGCTACCTGCGCCGATGTCAGCTCCCATCCCACGGCATCGAGGTTCTGGCGAAGCTGCTCCTCATTACGCGCGCCGATAATAACAGTGGAAACAGTCGGGCGTGTGAGCAACCAGTTAAGAGCGACCTGAGGCACGGTCCGGCCCGCCTCCTTCGCAACAGCGTCGAGCGCATCGATGACGCGGTAAAGGACTTCATCATTGACCGGCGGGCCGAAGCCGGCGGTTTCATGCAGGCGGCTGCCTTCAGGCAGCTGTGCGCCGCGACGGATTTTTCCGGTCAGTCGCCCCCAGCCAAGCGGGCTCCAGACCATGGCTCCAAGGCCCTGATCCGCGCCGAGCGGCATCAGATCCCATTCGTAGTCGCGGCCAACAAGCGAGTAATAGACCTGGTTGACAACATAGCGCGGCCGGCCATATCGGTCGGCGACCGCCAGCGATTTCATGATCTGCCAGCCGGAAAAATTCGAGATACCGGTATATCGCACCTTGCCCGACCGGACGAGCGTATCGAGCGTCGAGAGCACTTCCTCAACCGGCGTGAAGGCGTCGTAGGCATGAAGTTGAAGGATGTCGATATAGTCGGTCTTTAGGCGGCGAAGGGCGTCATCCACCGCACGCAGCAGCCGGAAGCGCGACGAGCCGGCCTCGTTCGGCCCGTCGCCCATCGGCAGGCTGGTTTTCGTCGAGATCAGAACTCTGTCGCGCCTTCCCTTGACGGCTTCGCCGAGCACTTCCTCCGATGCGCCATTGGAATAGACATCGGCGGTATCGAAGAGGTTGACGCCTGCTTCCAGACAAATATCGATCAGGCGTCGGGCTTCTGCCGCATCTGAATTGCCCCAGTTGCTGAAGAGCGGGCCGGAGCCGCCGAAGGTTCCGGTGCCGAAACTCAAGACCGGCACTTTCAGACCGGATTTGCCAAGCTGGCGATATTCCATGGGTCGTTCCTTTGTCGTTTCAAAATGGTCGTGGGCGGCGCGTCGCTGCGTGGCCTTCTGCTCGTCCATTTGCGATCTGACGGGTGAAGACTGCGCTGTGTTGCAATCGCTGTCTTAAGATAGACGCCTGCTCTTCAATGAAATAGAATGCCGAAAATATTATCACTTGTGAGATGAAGTCATCATGGCGCGATTGGAGATCAACCGGGCAGGGGAGATGGAGATCTTCGTACGGGTCGTTGAGCTTGGTGGTTTTTCCCGCGCGGCGGCTGCGGCTAACATGACGCCTTCCGCCGTGAGCAAGCTGATCGCACGGCTGGAAAGCCGCCTTGGTGCGCGCCTGCTCAACCGTTCCACCCGTCAGCTTCAGATCACCCCCGAGGGCTGCGCGTTCTATGAACGGGCCACCCGTATCCTCGCCGATCTTGAAGAGGCCGAACGCGCCGCCGGGGAAGGTGAACGGCCTCTCGGCCGCGTGCGGATCAACACCAGCGCATCCTATGCAGCGCATATTCTTGCACCGATCCTATCACGGTTTCTGGCGCTCCATCCAGGCATTACGCTTGATATCGTACAGACGGATCTGGTGGTCGATCTTCTTGCGGAGCGTATGGATGTGGCCGTGCGCGCGGGACCACTGAAAAGCTCAACGCTTGTCGCCCGCAAGCTCGGTGAGACGAGAATGATCATCGCGGCCTCCCGCGATTATCTGGAGCGTCATGGCATTCCACAGACAATAGCCGATCTCGAAGATCACAACCGCCTTGGATTCGGCTACGCCCGATCAATCGACGGCTGGCCGTTGCGAGACGCCGGAAAGACCGTCGTCATTCCGGCGACGGGACGCGTGCAGGTGAGCGATGGCGAGGGTCTTCGCCGTCTTGCCCTTGCCGGTGTCGGTCTGGTTCGCCTTGCGGCTTTTACCGTGCGGGAGGATATCGCCGCTGGCCGTCTGATCCCGGTCCTCGATCATCTCGATACGGGTGAGACGGAGATGTTTCATGCCGTTTATGTCGGCCAACGGGGACCGCTTCCGGCACGTATTCGGGCCCTGCTCGATTTTCTCGGCGAGTATGGGCGGGTGAAGTAACGTTCCACGTGCCACAAAACGCGTGAGTTGGATTAAGGCCTCAGGCTGCCGGAAAACGGTAGCAGCCTGAGGAGCGAAGGCTATCGTTTCGGACCTGAGAGTGTGAAAGCACCAGCCCATTCCAGCCTTACGCGCGTGTCGCCAGCAAGTGCGCTTGGTATCGCACCGCAAAGGCTACCCGTCGTCACGACATTGCCAGCCTTCAGCATGTCGCCGGTGTTGAATGCCGAATTGGCGAAGGCGACAAGCGGCGCAAGCGGATCACCATTCGGATGCTTGACCTTGGCATCGAACAGCGACACCGTTCCCTCTGTAACGGTGAGCTGCAGCAGGTTCTCGCCGTTCCCGGTAAAGACCTCCACGATGCCTTCGTCCAGTTCCGGGCCGATGACGAAGCCGTGGTTGGCGAGCCGATCCGCCAGAAAGAGCGGAAACGGCACCTGGTTTTCCTCCACCAGCCTGTAGCGGAGAAGTTCAGCGCCAAGATGGACCTTGTCAATAAATCCCGTCAGATCGGCCCTTGTTATCCGCCCAGCGGTTGAAGCAGGGATGTCGGCGGAAAGCGTGAAGCAAATCTCGACTTCGACACCTTCGGTACCATGTTGAGGAAAAGAAGCGAGATTGGCGTCATCGACCCTAACGCAATCGAAAATAGGTGCCCCAACAGCCCCGCCATCCGGCCGGATCGCCAGTTTCCAGCCTGCGACCGGCTTTGCCCAGTTTCCAGCAAAAGCCCGCTGAACCGCCATGGCCTCGGAAAGGGTGCCGGGAACGAGACCCTCCGCTTCAAGCTCTGCCAGAGGAATCCTCGCGCCGTCTCGGCTTGCCTCTGCAAAATTCTCTGCCAGTTTTCCGATTGCCGTCATTCCGCTCATGTCCCCTGATGATCTCATGCACGAGATGCTGCCACGACTTGGCGCGGTCTGCCAAGGCCATCAAGGCTGAGTACAGTTCCGACTTTGCGGAGGACGATTCTTCAGCATCGCTGCGGAATCGTCACGATTTTTTCAACGCCATGGGGCAGCCGGCCTATCATCGTTTCGTAGGGCTAAGGGGGTAGAACAATGATGGATCGCGCCGCTTTAACGCGGGAAGCATGCTAAGCACAAATCGCGTCGTAGCAAATGCGTCCCAATCATTTTTTCTTTAAGAGAAGTAAAGTCGAGCGGTATTGCCGCTCGATTTCCTTCTTTGATTACGCGACGTCCGCTTCGAACTGGATGCTGTGGAGGCGCTTGTAGAGACCGTCATTGGCCAACAATTCACGCCGGCTACCCTGTTCGACCACTTCACCGTTGTCCATCACGACGATCTTGTCGGCGCGATTGATGGTAGAAAGACGGTGAGCGATAACGATGGAGGTTTTGTTAAACGTCAAACGCTCCAAGGCGTCGCGGACAAGAGCCTCCGACTCTGAATCCAGCGCGCTCGTCGCTTCATCGAGAATCAGAATATCCGCGTCTCGCAGCATTGCACGGGCAATAGCCACACGCTGTCGCTGGCCGCCGGACAGGCCGGAGCCGTTCTCTCCGAGCTTGGTGTCGTACCCATCCTGCATCTTCATGATGAAATCATGCGCATTTGCGGCCTTGGCGGCAGCGATGATCTCTTCCTCCGTCGCATTGTCACGACCGACCGAGATATTGTGCCGGATGGTGCCGGAGAATAGGAAGGTTTCCTGGCCCACGTAAGAAACATGTTCGCGCAGGCTGGCGAACGAAACGTCGCGCAGATCCATGCCGTTGATTTCAACCGAGCCGGTTTGTGGATCGTATAGGCGCATCATGAGGTTGATGATGGTTGATTTGCCGCTGCCAGATGGTCCGACCAGCGCCGTCATCTTGCCGCCTTCGAAAAGGATGCTCACGTCCTTGAGGACCGGTTGACCGGAAACATATTCGAAGCTCACGTCTTTGAACTCTACATCACCGCTAGCTTTGGCAAGCGACGCTGCATCCTTCTTTTCGGTGAGTGTCAATGGTGCATCCAGTACTTCGAACATCATCCGAACACCGATCATGCCGCTCTCGATCTGCACGCGCATGCGAGCAAGGCGTTTTGCAGGTTCGTACGCCAAAAGAAGGGCTGTTATAAAGGCCATAAGTTCACCAGGCGACCCTCCCTTCTCCAGAACTGTATAACCAGAAACAGCGATTACCATTGCTATGGCGAGACCCGAAAGGGTCTCCATTATAGGACTTGTCGCGGCTTCGAGTTTCGCTATGCCGTTCGCACGTTGCTCAACGTCAGACACCGCCTTATTCATCCTTTGGCGCATCAACTTTTCGAGCGAGAACGCCTTGATGACGCGGACGCCTATGCTAGTCTCCTGAACTACGTTCACAATCTCACTTATGGAGGCAAGTTCCGCCTCCATAATCTTGCGGACGCGCCGTAGTACAAGACGAACACCGAAAATTGCCAGCGGACCGATCACCATAGACATTGCGCTCAAAATGAAATTCTGGGCAAACATCACGATGATCAGTCCTATAAGAGAAAACAAATCTCGAACAAAAGACGTCACGATGGTGTCGATTACGCTACGTGCGGCTTGCGCGTTATACGTGACCCGCACGAGCAAATCTGAAGACGGCAAGTTCTGAAAAAAAGATACGCCTTGCTTCAACAGCCTATCATAAATCTTTCGCTGTTGCTCGGCGACGATACTGTTTCCAGCCTTGCTGAGGTAGTAGCTTTGAATAAAGGTGGCGAGACCTTTGATAATAAAAATCGCAGCCACGGCCACTGCTATCTGAAGTACGACGTCAAATCCTTGCTTCAGATAAACACTGTTTACGATATCTCGCATGATCCAGGCGCTAAGGGATGTCATGCCCGCCACGACAACCATGGCAGCGATTGCTGCAGAGTACCAGCCGACGTGCTTTTTAAAGTTTTCTCTAAAGAGCCGCGTTAGCAGCCTTTTGTCGTTAGACGACAAAAATGATCCGATCACTGCGATATCCTTGCGATTTAAATATTGTACGAACGACAACTATAACGGTGCCGCGCATTACACTGACGTTAGTCAAAAGAATGGCGGAAAAATTATCGCTGAGGATTTATTGTAGAACCGCCAATCGCGACCTCTGCCGTTACCTAGCCTATCAGGAACTCTGAATCAAATCCGTCGAAAAGCCATGCTACCTGGGACCGAAGCTCCACTCCGGCTCGCGTCACGGCAATAGTCTTCATCAAATGCCATGTCAATACGTCCGATAGTCGCTGTCTGACGCGCATTTTAGGGATCGGCTTATTGCGTCATGGAGTTCCGAAAAGATGGTGCTTGATCATGGATCGCCGAACATGGTGGTAGCAGAATATTTGACAAGCGGGAAAATTGATGATGGGACTTTGCGCGGCGACATAAGAGATGTGATCGCAGATTATGGTGGTTCTGAGAGATTGCTATCTCGACAGCGGAGAAAACGATAGGTTGAAATGTTGAATATCCGCTTGCTTAAAAGCCGCTAAAACATGTCAGCCTATCCATTTATTAGGATGTTTCTGCCCATCGACGATTGATGGGGAAAAAGGCTGTTTGCAACGTAGATTTGTTAATTGCATGGTTGTATATGGCCCCGGTACTGACATCCCAACCCCGTGGCTGTGGTCTGCTAACAAATTGAACCGGAGCAGTGAAATGCGTGATTGTATTATAGTGACTGGTGGTGCAGGTTTTATCGGCTCCGCCTTGAGCAGCTTCATTTGCTCCGACGATGTCCCTGTGATAGCGATCGACAACATGTTGGAGCAAGTTCATCCAACGGGGCAAAAATCGGAATTTCTTGACGAGCGGGTTTTGCTTTACAGGAACGATGTGTGTGACAGGGAAGCATGGCTGGCCTTGCTCAGTGAGTTTTATCCCCGGCGAGTGATCCATCTCGCTGCAGAGACTGGAACGGCACAATCACTAACGGAATCAACTCGCCACGCTAACGTTAATGTGGTTGGAACAACCGTTATGTTGGATGCTTTCGCGGCGGCGGAGGTGCGACCCGACAGAATCGTTTTGGCCTCTAGCCGTGCGGTCTATGGTGAAGGGCTGTGGCAAGACGTCGTCACTGATGAGGTGTTCTATCCTGCGCCAAGATCGAATGAAGTTCTGTCCAAATCCCAGTGGGATCCCCTTAGCCCCGCGGGCAACGTGGCCCGTGCCCTTCCTCATAAAGCTTCTGCTGTTTTCCCTAAGCCAACAAGCATCTACGGTGCGACGAAGCTGGCTCAGGAGCAGATTTTAAACGCTTGGTGTGGGGCATTCCGGGTCCCGCTTAGCATTCTTCGTTTGCAAAATGTGTACGGAGAAGGTCAATCCCCGTTTAATTCTTATACCGGCATCATAAACTATTTCCACCGCGTCGCCCGTTCAGGCAATTCGATACCTGTTTACGAAGACGGTCTAATCGGGAGGGATTTTGTTCACATTCAAGATGTGGTGAATGCACTTGTGAGTGTTTTGTCCGATGACACCTCGACTGATCATTTGTTCGATGTTGGGACTGGTGAACTAACCACGATTTGGGCAGCAGCAAATATGATCGCGGAATATCACGGTGCCCCTAAGCCCGAAGTGTGCGGGAAATTCCGGGATGGTGATATTCGCTCCGCGGTGGCGGACGTTAAAAAGCTGCACGACCAGACAGGGTCGACCATGCACGTATCTTTTGAAGATGGCATGAGGCGCGTCGGAGACTGGCTCATGGCGTCAGGTAACATCTAAAATTTTTGACTGAACGCGAATTCTGGATGAAAGTTTAAACGATGTCAGATAGCAAGACAGAGAGATTAACGCTGCCGAGTATCCAGGTACAATCCGTGTTGTATAATATGGATGAATTTTCTGTCAGACGCGCGCTCGAGGCCCTCTCACGTGCCGTTGATTTAGCGGTGGCTGCTGGGTGTTGCGGAAAGTTCAAGGTTGTATATGGTGATACATCGCCCACGCGGTGTTTGCACGAGGGAGAACTCACCAAATTAAGAGACGAGTTCGCCTGGGCCTTCGAGATTGATTACATTTTCTTCGACGAGAACATAGGGTCTGCGAACGGGCATAATCGCTTGGCTACCGATTGTGAGCTTGACTACCTGTTGATACTGAATCCCGACGTTGTCGTGTCTCCGAGACTTTTCCAACACATGCTCGCTCCTTTCGATGATAAGTCGGTCGGGATGGTTGAAGCAAAGCAACTACCAATAGAGCATCCCAAAACATATGACTCTATAACTGGTGTAACAAGTTGGGCGACAACAGCATGTGCGCTGACGCCAACTACGATTTTTCGGGCGCTGGAAGGATTCGATAGCGCAGCGTTTTTTCTTTATTGTGATGATGTCGATTATTCTTGGCGCGTGCGAGAAGCTGGCTACAAGGTGATTTTTACACCCGCGGCTGTCGTATTTCATGACAAGCGCATATCTCCGAGGGGTGAGTGGCGCCCTTCCAGTGCTGAAGTTCGCTATTCAGCAGAGGCCGCGTTGATGATGGCTCACAAGTGGTCACGGCCTGATATTGTTGCCGACATAATTCATATGTTTCGCCACGGTGGCGATGAACAGGTAATGGCGGTCAAGAAATTTGAGTCAATGCAAGAGAGCGGCACGCTCCCTACGCCGCGCGATCCCGGTCACAAGATTGGGCAGTTTGAGGGGCATTTTTATGCGAAGCACAGGTATCCGCTCTAATGTTAAATTCTGAAGGTCATTACGATAATCCGTTCGAATGGGACAATGTTTACGGGCATACCATCAAGTTATTAACCAAGTACCTCGGTGTGGATGCTAGAGAAAGGGGACAACGCGGCGTTCATCTCGATCTAGGATGTGGTTACGGCAGGATCGCGGAGAGGGTGGTTGCGGACTTTCAGGTCGACTACGTCGGGATTGATGGTGCGTCAGAAGGTATAGCCTCACTGCGAGCTCGAGGGTTTGAAGCACACGAACTGCTTTTTGACACGTACGAACAGACTTTTGCTGGAATCGAGCGAATTTTGGATGGACGCAACGTCTCTTCGTTGACTCTGCTTGATACGCTTGAACATCTTACCAATGGGGAGATGGTCCTCGAGGTTCTTCGGGAGTTGATCAAGAGGAATAATGCTCCGGCTGTTGTAAGCGTTCCGAATGTCGCTCACATGGATATCGGATTTAAGTTGGCGCTCGGAAACTGGTCTTACACCAGGGAAGGTCTCCTCGATCATACACACGTGAGGCTTTACAGCGAAGCTACATTGAAGCGGACTTTAGGGACCGTGGGCCTGCATATGGTCGATCAGTGCGACGTAAACATCTCAGAAAGCGATCAGGCTTTTCCGCGGACGCACCCCGCTTTGGCAACTGGGACAACGTTAAACCAAATCCTGTCGATGGTGCGGAACAACACCGACAGGACAGCTCACACGAACCAATTCGTGAGACTGGTCGTTGCTGGACCGAAAACTAGAGACAGGAGCTATCTGAGCGATGACGAAAAAAAACCCTCTCGTCCCTTCTTGTCGATTATTACTCGGACGCAGGGAAAACGACTGCATTGTTTAGTTGAAGTGCTGACCGCCCTGTCCGCACAATCAGACCGCGATTTCGAAGTGATCGTAATTGCGCATAAAGTCCCGGCAGATCGTCAGCTGAAAATCGAGCGCGTTCTTGATGATAGTCCGAATTGGTTAAGGGAAAAGATTAGATTCCTGAAAGTTGACGATGGAAATCGGACGAGGCCTCTGAATGTTGGTTTCGAGCAGGCCGAGGGTGAATACATCTCTATTCTCGACGATGACGATGTGCCGATGGCGCACTGGGTCTCCACGTTCCGAGACTTGGCGCGAAAGAAGGCAGGTGCGCTCCTGAGAACGATCGCCGCGCGACAAGAGATCGAAACCGTTTGCGTGAATGGCGAAAACGGCATCAGAGCCACAGGCCCCTTGGTGCCATACGCTGCGGAATTTGACCT
This sequence comes from Agrobacterium sp. RC10-4-1, assembly GCF_014138475.1. NCBI lineage: Bacteria > Pseudomonadati > Pseudomonadota > Alphaproteobacteria > Hyphomicrobiales > Rhizobiaceae > Agrobacterium > Agrobacterium sp. RC10-4-1. The sequence goes on along the minus strand of NZ_JACJIT010000018.1, from coordinate 1,913 downwards.
GATCCAGCACCTCGTCGCTAATCAGACACCTCCGGTTGCTCTAGCTTTTCCTCGAGGTGTGTTTCATGACCTCAATGTTCGCTTCGATGAGAGTTTGACTACTACCGAAGACTGGGACTACCTGCTGAGGGTAGCTTTGATCGTTGGTGTAAGTTGGTGCGACGAAGTCACTGCTGTGTACCATTGGTGGAAACTTTCGGAAGAATCTTCTAGAACAGATCACGATCAAGCCGAATGGACGGCGAATCATTTGGCGATCAATAGAAAAATCGACATGCTACCGATTATTTTGCCGGCCGGATCCGCTCGTTACATTCGTGAGTTACGAACGCTTGCGAATTCAGGCTGGCATACACCGGGTGAGGTGCCTAGCTCTAGCGCTTATCGTGAAGAAGTTAGGAAGATACTTTCTTCGAAAAGCTGGAGATGGTCCCAGCCATTGCGTTGGCCAGCAATGGTTCGGGGACGCAGAGACATTACGATCTCCGATCTGGAGAATATGAGTGAATTGCAACTCGCGGATGTGCTTCAACGTTTAAAACGGTCCAGCTCCTGGCGTAGAACGAGAATTTTTCGCCGTGGAAGCCGGAAATAGCAGGATATTTCTCATGAATGACGTCCGTGCATCCTCCGACAATTTTGGAGGAATACGTCTAATTGCAGCTATTAGTGTTATACTTGGTCATTCATTTCCCTTGACGGGCAGCGGAGCAGCTGGCTATCTTGGAAGCCCGATCTCGACGCTTGCCGTAAAGGTCTTTTTCGTTATCTCCGGTTACCTTATTTCGGAGAGTTGGTCGAGAGATCCTGATATCCTCAGGTATTTTTTACGACGCGCTCTGCGCATTTTTCCTGGCCTGATAGTTTTGATAATCTTGTCAGTGTTTATTGTGGGGCCCCTTTTCTCTGAGATTGGGCTGAAAGATTATTTTAAGTCATCGAGCACATGGGCATATCTTTCAAATATCATTTTGCTGCCAAACTACTTTCTCCCTGGCCTGTTTGCGGATAACGTATATCCGAACGCGGTAAATGGTTCGCTGTGGACGTTACCTGTTGAATTCGCGATGTATATTTTGACGCCGGTTGTTTTGGTTGCATTTAGAAGTCCTGCTTCATTAGGATTTTTTGCGCTCGCGTTATCAGTTGCTTCCGTCTGGTTTACCAGAATTGCGATTCCGGAGCACGCTCCGGTTTTTTGGGGTACAAATCTCGTCAACGGACTTGAGATGGCGCCGTATTTTTTCTGGGGTGCTTTCTATAAGAAGTACGAGTTATCGCACCGACCATATGATCTACAGATAGCGTTGGTCTTAGTAGCTTTGTTGCCTATGATGGCTTTCAACTGGTCCAGCTCTGAAATCATCAGTCTAATTTTGGTCCCGTACGTGACGTTGTCACTGGGAAATGCCAGTTCGCCTATCCTCGGTTACTTCGACCGTTTCGGCGACGTTTCGTACGGCACGTATCTCTACGGCTTTCTCGTGCAGCAGGTCGTGGCTGGCTTGCTTCCGCACTCGAGTCACTGGTGGAACTTTTTGCTTTCGCTGTTTCCATCGTTGCTGCTTGGGGCTCTATCATGGCATCTGGTGGAGCGGAGAATGTTAAGGCTTAAGCCGTCTAAACGAAGATCGCACGTCGCGTCATAGTTCGCCGGTATAAAACCTCGTCCGTGGGATAGGTCCTCTTCGGCACTCGCTGAATTGGGCGCCATTAGGGCGTAATTTCCACCACGACACCTGCGCAGTTTTCTTAAATTAAACTGGCGCGGCGTAGGAGGCGGAATGCAGTTGAGGATTTAATTGCCTTCAGTTCATCGTAAGCGGCAAGGAGACCCCATCTGGCTGGTCTGCTGCTGAGTAAGGTATTTCGGGCATACGAGTTCTTTGAATGTGAGGATCTATGTCTAGACC
>NZ_JACJIT010000017.1:0-22651 GCF_014138475.1 Agrobacterium sp. RC10-4-1 | reverse complement strand
ACCCGCACAAGGCATTGGGGTATTGCTCGCCTCGTGAGTTCTTAAACCGTCAAACAGAAACCTGATCCTGTCCGGTTTTTAAGGGGCAACTCCACTCTACCCGTTGGACAAGCTCGTCGAGTTGCTCGGGCGAGATTGGCGTCCAGTCTGGCTCCGGGCCTTCCTCTTCGACGACTCTGAACGACCTGGCAACGAGTTCCGAGGTCAGATGCAAGGTCGCTGGCGATCGTGTTTTGACGGAAGATGGTCTAGGCATTTGGTAAACCTGTCCTAAGATGTTCGCGGCCGAGTTCACCGGTGGCGTTTGGAGCGGCTGCTGCCTTATGAGGCGGGCGGCACGTCGACCACCGCGCGGAACGTGATCTCCACGATCTGTTCAGGGAATGCCAGCGCGCCCACTCCGATCAGGTTGCTTGCTACCGGCGGCGTATCTGTACCGTACATCTCCTTGCGGACCTTGGCTCCGGCTGCGAACGCGCTCGGGATGTCGAGAACAAAAAGTGTCTCTTCCACAACGTCATTGAGAGAGGCGCCGAATTCGGCGAGCAGCTTCCTGGCATTGACGTAAGTCTGACGGATCTGGTCTTCCATCTGCGTGAAGTCGGCTGGCCGGCCTCCGGCGTCAAGGGTGGCGGGCGCCACGAGCTTTCCATCGCCATCGTGGCTGAGCTGTCCCGAGATATAGATCGTGTCCTTGATCTGGACAGCCTGCGCATATCCGAAAGCCTGCTCCCAGGCCACGCCGTGGTTTACGATTTTCCTGACAGATTCGGTCGTCGACATGATTAGTTTCCAATCGTGAAGTAGCGCTTTCCGCGCGTATGGGTATCTGAATTTGGGAGACGGCGGGTATGGGGGAACGACAAGTTCCCGCGATGTGGTCAGGACCGGATGAAGGCCAGCAGATCGGCGTTCAGCACGTCGGCATTGACGGTGAGCATGCCATGCGAGAAGCCGGGATAGGTCTTCAGTGTGCCGTTTTTCAGCAGCTTCACCGATTTCAGGGCGGAGTCGGCGATCGGAACGATCTGGTCGTCTTCACCGTGCAGAACAAGCGTCGGAACGCTGATATTCTTCAGGTCCTCGGTCTGGTCGGTTTCCGAGAAGGCCTTGATGCCGTCGTAATGGGCTTTTGCACCACCCATCATGCCCTGACGCCACCAGTTCTGGATCACGCCTTCATGCACGGTCGCACCATCGCGGTTGAAACCATAGAACGGGCCGGCTGGCACATCGCGGAAGAACTGCGCACGGTTTGCGGCAAGGGCTGAGCGGAAGCCGTCAAAAACCTCTATCGGCAGGCCTTCCGGATTGGCCTCGGTCTTGACCATGATCGGCGGTACGGCGGAAACGAGAACCGCCTTGGCGACACGGCCGGCCGGCTCGCCATGCTTGGCGACATAACGGGCAACTTCGCCGCCGCCGGTGGAATGGCCGATATGGACGGCATTCTCCAGATCGAGCGCTTCGACGACGGCAAAGGCGTCGGCGGCGTAGTGGTCCATGTCGTGACCATCGGCAACCTGGGCGGAACGGCCATGACCACGGCGGTCATGGGCGACAACACGAAACCCCTTGGAGACGAAGAACAGCATCTGCGCATCCCAGTCATCGGACGAGAGCGGCCAGCCATGGTGGAAAACGATCGGCTGGGCATCCTTCGGGCCCCAGTCCTTGTAGAAAATCTCGGTGCCGTCCCTGGTTGTTACAGTACTCATGGTCTTGGTTCCTTCGGTGGCGGTAGTGGCGGAATCACTCTTGGCTGCGAAGCCGAAAACGGGATACATCGCTGTAATGGCAACGGCCGTACCTGCGGTCAGCAACATGTTCCGGCGTGTGACAGATGTGATATTCGTGGTCATCTCGCGTCCTACGATTTCGTTCTGAAAACTTCAGCCGACGCTGTGTTCGTCTGACAGACGCGATATTGACGTGAGAGCCGCCCATCAACAATTGATTGAATAGTGTCGAGTTTATTTCACAATTTGCAACAATGCTCGCAAACCTGAATGCGCAGTCTCATTCGCATTGAGGAATATGATATCGGGGCTGCGGAATTTGGGTAATGCGCTTACCTCTGCCGATGGCCCCGGGAACAGGCAGATGCGAAGTCTCTTCGTCGCCGTTTTACGGGAGCACGATATATCCTTTATCAAGCTTGGAGGCTCAACAAAAAATGGCCGGTTGCACCACCGCGATCAGAAAATGACTGGAGTTTGCCTGGGCCCACGGACGACAGTGCGAAGCGAAAGACAGATTTTGTCCGCGCACAGAATTGAGAACTCTTGAATATAGCCGGAGAGGACACCGCGCGATGCAAGCGTGTTGTCACGGCGGCCGACGGATCAACGACAAGGGAGGAAACGAAGCAACCGTCTGCCGTCATCACTCTTCAGTGTGCCGGACGGATTGATCCGGGTTAATTCAACCGGGCTGCCGCCCAAGGCACTCATGAATCTGAGAGACTACAGCGGCACCTTCGCCCACGGCGGCGGCGGCACGCTTGGTGGACCCTGCCCTGACGTCACCAATCGCAAACACGTTTTGAAGACTCGTCTCGAGCGGAAGAACGGATGTGCGCACAGAAGAAGCTCTCCCCGTCAGAATGAATCCTTTGTCGTCGACGTCCACACCGGAGCGTAACCATGACGTGTTCGGATCAGCGCCAATGAACAGGAAAAGATGCCGGACCCTGAAGGTTCGCTCACCACCGGATTGACGGTGACGCATCACGGCCCCGCTCAGACCAGTCGAGCGGTCTCCCTCAAGGCCAACAATCTCGCTGTCGACATGGATTTCGACATTGGACAGCGCCCCGATACGGTCAATAAGATAGCTGGACATCGTATCTTTGAGGGGTCTTCGGACAACAACATGGAGCCGCCGGACCTTGGGAGCAAGGAAGACAATCGCCTGCCCCGCCGAGTTCCCCCCTCCGACGAGTACGACCTCTTCACCTTCGCATAGTTTTGCCTCGATAGGAGACGCCCAATAGGAGACACCGGACCCTTCGAATTCGGCGAGATTTGCCAACTGCGGGCGGCGATAACGCGCCCCGCACGCGATCACCACGGTTCGCGCATCGACGCTCCGTTCGCCATCGAGACCCAGCCGCAATATCGAACCGGTTCCCCATGATGATTGAACAACCCGCAGGTCAATAACGGGGATGGGCAAAGCAACCTCGACCCCGAATTTTATCGCCTGGTTGAAGGCACGCGCCGCAAGATCTTGCCCGGAAATCCCCGCAGGGAAGCCAAGGTAGTTTTCGATCCGTGCGGACGCTCCCGCCTGGCCGCCTGCGGATCGTTCGTCAATCGCCAGGACACTCAAACCTTCGGAGGCCGCGTAGACGGCGGCCGCCAGGCCGGCCGGGCCGGCGCCGATGATCGCAACGTCATAGACGGCACCGGAAACAATCTCCTGTGCGACGCCCAGACAAACTGCGGCCTCGTTGTCTGTCGGATTCTTCAGAATGGCTCCGCCGGGGCACACCATCAGTGGCAGTTCTTCTCTCAAGATACCCAGTCGATGGACAAGATCGCGGCCTTGTCCGTCGGCGTCAGCGTCAAGCGCGACATACGGATATCCGCTTCGCGCCAGAAAGCCTTGAAGGCGGATAAGGTCAGCACTGCCCGGTTGACCTACCAGTACAGAACCGGCACCGCCCTGATCTACCAGGGCGACGCGCCGAAGTATAAACGCGCGCATCACGATCTCTCCGATGTCGGCGGTGCCGATGATCAGAGCTCTAAGATGCGGGGCGTCGAATGAAACGGCCATGCATCCCTCCGCACCGGCACGCCCACTCGCCAGGGATGGCCTGCCCGACAGCTGGCTGACCTCTCCGGAAAATTGACCCGTCGTATGTCGGGTCACGGGAACGCTGGATGACAGGCCGTCTTGGCGCAAAACCTCAATCGATCCTTCGAGCACCAGCCAGGCGGGTGCGTGCCTCTCGCCGACATTGAAAATCATCTCGCCGGGCAGAAAGTACCGCGGTTCGTCATCAGCGAAACGTCTTGCCGTCGCAATCTGTTGCGGATCGAGTGCAGGAAACATCTGGTGTTCACGTGAGCCTGCGGCGGTCATACCTTTTCCAATCTCAGTAGTAGCGGGGAATCGGGCCGCGTTGGGGCGTCTGGTCGGGCAGGTCCACGAATACCTCATCGATATAGCACCAGCCCCAACCTTCAGGAGGATCGTAACCTTCTATGATGGGATGGCCGGTCTCGTGAAAGTGCAACGTCGCGTGCTTGCCGACCGATTGATCACAGCAGCCGACGTGGCCGCATTGACGGCAGATCCGCAAGTGGAACCACTCCATGTTCTCCTTGAGGCACTCCTCGCAACCGAGCGTCCTCGGAGTGACGGACCGGACTGTGACATTGTGGTTGCATCCGCTCATGCTCGCTCTCCATCATCATACCAATGAGAGTATCCCAGTTGTTGAGAACGCTTTTCTCGTCCTTCAACGCGCTGCGACGGGGATCCGGGTTCAATGCAAAGCTGCGCGATGCAATCGATCGCTCATTGGGCCAGCCGTTGCTCATCGATGAAGAGGTTATGCCCCGCTGAGCGGGAGTGCGATACCAGACTATGGTGTAGGTGGCTGATGGTCTGATCAGCGTACCGGAGCGAAAGGCTGGCTCCATCGGCGTCCACGGGGCCACTCCCGTTGTCGCCATCTTTCCTCATCGACAGCCGATGTTCGCGACTTTGCAAATACGACCGCGCCAAAGCCGCACCCCGGCGGCAAGGAGTTCGCGCTTCTAAGCCGGACTGGCATTGTCTCCTCTCTGATTAAACCGCGCAATGTTGCTGGAGAAGTATACGACTGTTCGCCTTGAGGGTAGCGCCGGCGTTATAAGTTTCTGGCAAACACTTATAACCTTGACACGCGTCCGTGTCGTTATAAGTTTTTGGCAAATCCTTATAACTGCATTTCCGGGCACGAGAGGAAATAATGCTGAGAGAGATTGATATCAGCTACCGCACAATGTTTGCGGAGTTGACCCAACGAACGCTCGACGCCCAATTTGTGGCGGACTTTCCCTTAGAGGGATGGTTCGTGACTGTAACCGTCAAAGATCGCGACTACTGGTATTTCGATCTCCCGACTCCTGAAGGCAAGGACAAACGAAGATATGTCGGCCCGCACTCCGACGAGGCGATTACAGCACGGGTGAAGGCCCACAAGGAGATCAAGGACAACATTCGGGAGCGCAGACGCATGGTCAGCACTCTGCGTCGTTCCGGCCTGCCCGGACCAGACCCGTTTGCGGGCGCTGTCACGCGGGCCTTGGCCGATGCTGGATTGTTCCGGTTGCGCGCTGTTCTTATCGGGTCGGTGGCATTCAGCACCTATGCCGGGATGCTCGGCGTTCGCCTGCCATCGGCGGTTATGCAGACAGGCGACGCTGATTTCGCGCAGGACTTCGCCATTTCGGCCGAGGTAAAAGACAGCCTGCCGCCAATCCTGGAGGTTCTTCAATCAGTCGATCCCGATTTTCGAGCAGTGCCGCACCAGGCGGACCGGGCCAAAATCGTAGCCTTCCAGAATGCCAGGGGCTACCGCGTTGAGTTCCTGACTGGAAATCGGGGATCGGAGGAATACACAGGCAAGCCGTCGCCTATGCCTGCACTCGGTGGCGCTTCGGCGGAAAACCTGCGATTCCTTGATTACCTGATCTACGAGCCCGTCCGCACGGTGCTTCTCTTCCGCGAAGGCGTGAACGTACTTGTCCCAGCCCCGGAGAGGTACGCTGTCCACAAGCTGATCATATCGTCTCGAAGGCGATCGGACGCTCTTGGACGCCTGAAGGCAGACAAAGACCTCTCACAGGCCGCCTTGCTCTTCCAAGCCTTGGTGGAGACGCGCCATAATGACGAACTGGCCGATGCATGGGAGGAAGCGTGGGATCGGGGAGACGCCTGGAAAGAGGGCATAGTCAGCGGCCTTCGGAGACTACCCAAGAGCGGAGTGAAAGCCCTCGAAAATACGCTCGGGCCCGAGATGCTACAAAGCGTGCTGCAAAGGTAAAGATCGGCAAGCCGTAGGACTGCGCGTCGATGTTTTCTTCTGGACGTGATGGCGTCACCTTATCGCCCAGTTTTAATTGACTCGGTCTTCGGGTTGTCGTGCCTAAAGCGTCGTGTGCTTCGGACGCCATCGGTTCTTGTCACCGCCGAAGTAATAGTGGCCGTAATGCCGTTCGGGTTTTTCCTAAACGCGCCCATGTCGGAGGGGGAAGGGTATCTGGAATGACGCTCTTCCCTGTAGACGGGTTGGAAATGCGCTCGCTTCGGCCGGTCTGGCGCAATCTACTGTCCACCCATCGGGCCGTCGCTGTCGCCGCCTTGCTCACGGTCGCCAGGCTGGCCGATCGGCACGGGGGGCGCACCTTCGTCATTGTTGGTGATGATATCCTCGTCCTTGGCTCTCGGCCGCCATGTTGAGCCGCGTGTGGCTTTCGGGTCGTCCGGCCGGCCTACGGCATTCGGGTTCAAATCTCTCATGATGGTCTCCTTTCCCAACGCGAACCCTCAAGGCGCGCGGATGTTCCGGTGCTCGAAACTCAAATCGAGGCGGTTGCATTTGGGCATCAGAAGGAGGGCGCTATGCCAGACTATAAGGTAAAGCCGTACACCGTCGAGGAACTTCAACAGGAATACTCGGTCAGCCTGCCTCAGGCGGTGGAGGTGCTGGATCGTTTCGGCGGAGACCGGCGGACGATCAAAAAGCTTATGAAACGGTGTCCCGTTCGCGGTGATGAGCACTAGGAATATGACAAGCATGAGTTGCTCCTACCCGGCACGCCCCTAATCTCTTGCTCGTGCGTCATCCGGAAGCGCCCGTTGCACGGCTGGCATCTCTCAATCAATACCAGGTTCTGCAAGACAGGGACTGCAAAGCGCCTGTCATCCGTCGGCGCTTTCGTTCCGCTTAAGTGACATTCCGTAGATAGTGACATGAACGTCAACGAGACGTTTCATGTGATCGATGTCCGTCGCCGCGTAGCGAAGGCCACGAAGGCCATAGGTGAGCGTCGCCGCAAACTCAGCCCGTGAAACGGGGAGCGTCCAGTTCGGGACGTGCTCTTCCAAAATCCGAACCAGAAACTGTTGAAACCGCTCGTAGACCTCCCGAACCGCCGGAAACCGGAAATCAAAAAGGTCTGCGGCGTCAGGATGGGCTGAAGCCAGCTCCACCCCGTGGAGGCCCCAAACGGTACAGGCATGCAACAATTTCCCATCAACAGACTCAATCCGGTCGACCGCCTGCTGGATCTTTGCGAGGGATCTCGCGTCCATCATCTCAATGACGCGGCTGAAAATCGCCTCTTTGTCCGGGAACAGGAGATAAAGCGCGGGGCGGGAGATACCTGCGGCTCTTGCTATGTCGCCCATCGTTGTGCGCGCGAAGCCGTAGCGCACAAAAACATCCTCGGCCGCGACAGCAACCTTCTCTTCCCGGTCTGAAAATCTTTCCATTCCCGATTCTTGACATAATAACAAAAACTGTCAATCTCTGACATATGAACGAATTTTGTCAGAAAGTCACACCATGGATCTTTATACCCTCTCGCCCCAAATCCTGTCAGACGCGGCTGAACGGCTCGGCGGCAACCCCGTCGTGATGATAAATCTTCTCCGCTTCCGCGAAAGTCCTCACTATCCGGGCGGGTTCGTGGATATGAAAGAGACGTCACGGGCAGCATATTACGAAGGCTATGCTGGCGTGTTCCAGGAGATCGCATCAAAACTCGGGATTATTTCCGAACGACTTTACGTCGGATCCAGAGCCATGACGTTAGTCTCGACCGAGGACGAACAGTGGGACGACATCGTGATGATACGCTACGACAGCTTTTCGGACCTGCTTTCAATCATCAGGCATCCGGACTACCTTTTGCGTGCCGAGCCCCACCGTCAGGCCGCAATCGCGAACTGGCGGTTCATTGCAAGCCAATGAACACCGCAACTCGGTGGCCGCGAGCATTCTGCCGACGTTCCCATAGCCAATTTGCCATGATCGGCCAGTCAAAGCGCACAGCCCTGATTATTGTAGTGCACCGCGATGGTCGCTCAGGCGGGCGCCCGTAGAGTGCATCGTCGTTCGAATGATGCCCTGGATCAAGGTATATGCAGCAAACGACAGCGCACGGGCTACTTCGTTCGCATGCCGGGTTCAACGTGGACGCGACGCAAGCTGCGACATGTCTAAAGCGGTTTCGGGAACAGCAGGCCGGCGCCGACGTTGTCAGGCTTAACCCGCGAGATCGCGCTGTGGAGCGCTTAAGACCGGTTTTGCTGAACCTTGCAATCGGAGAAAGCTGACGATGAAATTCAATCTCGAGCGCTTTGTGACGGCGCAGCAAAACATTTACGAGGTGGCCCTCAGCGAATTGCAGGCGGGACTGAAGCGCTCACACTGGATGTGGTTTATCTTTCCGCAACTGCGTGGCCTTGGCCGTTCGGAAACTGCGCGCTTTTACGCGATCTCGGGTCGTGCGGAAGCGGAGGCGTATTTGACGCATCCTATGCTTGGACCACGCCTCGTCGAATGTACGACCGCCATGCTGCAGCACACCGATTTGAGCGCGCATGACATTCTCGGATCCCCGGATGATCTCAAATTTCGATCCAGCATGACGTTGTTCGGAGCTGTTGCTGAACGGGATTTACCTTTCCAAGCCGCACTGGACATGTTTTACGCAGGAGGCCGTGATGAGAGCACGCTTCGGCTGCTGTAGTAGAAATAACGCTCGCCGACGCTGCCGGCATATTGGATGTAGCACGAGCCGGCGAAGGTCGTCATGACCAGTCGGGCAGACTTTGACCGCCGTTGAGGTTCATTGTTCCGGACCTTCGCTACCGATGTCCGATCGCTTATTCCACGTTGGGCATGCAGTCACGCGCAAATTTCGGCAGCGGGCTCCCCTGGTGGCATCGTTCGAGAATGCGCTTGGCTTTATAAAGAGCAAACGGTGCCGGTAGCGCACTCGTTCTTTGCGCATCGATCATCTTCTCTAGCTGCAGGATAGCCCGTTCCAACGGGTTAGCTGTAGTTCGTATGGATCGCCGGAAATATTGAGCATGACCCGAGTTGATTGACATCATGTCACCTCATCGGTTGTTGTTATGGCCGGATACATTATGACAAAGACGACATATGCGCGGCGTGGAATTCGACAATGCGCCTTGTGGTAAATGAAGTTTGCAGTCGTTCCGATTTGAAGCTCCGTCTGATTTCGCTGTCAGTTCCCGAGGGTAGAATGCCGCAGAAGAGATGGAGGGGCACTTGTTCCTCGCTGGGCAGGGGAAGTGGCTGTGATGGTTTTCTCAGACCTAAGGAATGAGTTCAGCCACATTCTCCATCCACGTCGACGTCCGCCTGGCGCCGTAGTCAATGCGGTATTCCGACACGCGAGTGATCATTGGTCTTCATCCCGCTTTGATCACGGGTCCGGAATCCCGCTGCTGCTCGTTGGCGCCGTTTTTGAGTCAGCGCCGGGCTCTGTGGGCGATCTTTTTGGCGCGATTGCCGCAGGTGCCCATGTCGCACCAGCGCCTTGAAGCGTTCTTTGTCCGGTCGATAAACAGCCAGTGACAATCGTCGGGTGGGCATTGCTTCAGCCGGGAGATTTCGTCGCCCCGAAGCAGGTCGAGCGCGGACCACGCGATGGTGCCGGTCACGTGATAGATGCCCTCAAAATGCCATGTGTACGGCGTTCCGGAAAGCGAAGCCTGGCGCAGAGCCAGCGCAGCAACGTCGCGTATGACGTCCAGATCCAGCCGAGACGGATCGAGATCGTTAGCTATCGCCGATCCCGCGGCACCGATTGCCTTGCGAAGCGCGTGCACCTGCTGGAGCAGTATCTCTTGCTCCTGCGGCGATACGACGAAGTCGCCGCCGACCAGGCCGACTTCCTTCGACCATGCCACAACGTCATCGAAGCTTGCCAAATGGTCGACTTCCCGGCTCGTGTTGCGCCAACTGATGGTGTTGGCGAGATCAAGAGCGAGATTGCCGGAGACGCGGTTGGGCAGTGACATCATCGTCGCTTTCTTTCCCTGGTCAGCGTGATTGCGCTGGAATGCCCGCCGTTGCCGATGCTCCGGAGGTGGGACCATCTGGAGACCGGACTTGCTGCGACCGGGCGATCCCGATTGTCTTGCCGCGCTCCAACCCGAGGCAGAGGTCGTTCTCGGCTCAACGAAGGCCCGGATCATTCACCAGAATGCGATGCAGCTCGATGCGCTCGGGCAGTTCGATCAGGAACTCGGCGTCGCGATCGAGATGATGAACCTTGACAGGATCGCCCTTTGTAAAGGCGGTCATCGTCTCGATGTCCGGCCAGTAGGAGATAGTCGTGAACCACGTTTCCTCGTCCCGATCCTCCCGAAAAAGCTGGACGCCGAGGGCGATTTCCTCAAGCGGAGGAATGCCCTCGGCTCGCAAATAGGGCTCGTAGCTGTCCGCGACCTCGCGGCGCGTACGGCCGCGCCAGATGCGTGCAATTGTGGGCTTCGTAACCATGCATGTCTCCTCTCGTTGCGGGCTACATTCAAAGGCGCGATCATCGGAACGTCCGGGCCAGGAAATCGCGGACGAGCGGCAACGCCTGTTCGAGATGGGTTTCCAGCAGCCAATGCCCGGCCTCGCTGAGAATGTGCAACTCTGCGTCCGGGAGATCGCGCCGGTAAGCTTGCGCCGACGCCTCGGGCATATAGGCGTCCTGCGAGCCCCACACCACCAGGGTCGGAGGGCGGTGCTCACGCAGATAGCCTTGATAGCGAGGGAACCAGTCGAGGTTTTCCTCCAGCTTTTCCATCAGGCGGACTGCCACCATTTTGCGTGTCGGCGTATCCATAAGCGGCCAATGGAGCTTCCAAAGGTCGGGCGGGACGAGGCTTGCCACTTCTCCAGAGACTTCACCGACGAACTCCTCGCGAAATCCGTCTTCACTTACGGCCTCCTCAAGAGGGCGGTGCTTCTCGGGCGACTTGTCGGCCCACCACGCTTTGATCGTCCCGTATTTAGGGCCGAGCACGTCTTCGTAGATATCACCGTTCTGGATGATCAGCGCGGCGATCCGCTCCGGGTGGGCTATGGCGTGCCGCAGACCAATCTGCGATCCATAGTCGTGGAGCCAGAGGGCGTAGCGCTCCAGTCGGAGCGCCTCAGCGACGTTGTTGAGAACCTCGGCGTAAGCGTCGAAGTCATATCCGAACTCGGCGGGATCGGGGGTGTCACTGTAGCCAAAACCCGGCCAATCGAAAGCTACCGTGCGCCACTGATCGGCTAGTGCCGGCATCAGCCTGCGGTACTGATAGGACGAACACGGGTATCCGTGGGGCAGGAGCAGAACGGGCGCCTCAATCGGCCCCGCTTCCCGAAAGAACAGGGAGTGCGTTCCAATGGTCATCCGCCGGTGGGTTATATTGCATCTGTTCACGCGTTCGCTCCTGACAGCTTCTCCATCTCCCGGAACCATCATAACTCGTTTAGCCGGTTCCGGTTCCGTCGTCGTGACGCACCGGTGTTCGGCCCAGCGCGACGGGGCGGACCTATCAAGACCACGGCTCCCCACGCACGCTTCTCCAGATCAGACGACCATTCAGTCTCGATTTCAGAATGGGAGCATGAAAGACGCAGCAGAATGGGAGCCGGTGGAGCCAGTTTCTGACTTACTTGCCGTCCGCCACAGAAGCAGCAAACCTGGCCAAATCCTTATTGAACCGCGACGCTTCTTCAAGAAATGGCGCATGACCCGAGTTGTCGTAAATCTCTGACTTGATCGAGCCGTTGAACGACTTCGCGCGTTCTATACTCGGCTGCGGCCGTACCAGATTATCCTTGCCCCCATAGATCAACAGAACCGGCTTTTTTGCCTTCGCCAGTCCTTCTTTTGCCTGGACTGTCATCGAGGGGACTATTCGCGTCATCAGCCATGATGCCACCGCTGCATTGGACAGCAGCCGTTCAAACGTCGCGTTTTCTGGCCGCGTTGCAAAGCAGAGGGCCAGGAAGGTCCGCACCATGTCGAGATGCGTCCGCAGGTCCTCTGAGGCCAGTCCTGCATAGACCTCCGGATGCGGCGTGATGAGATCGGGTTTGAGTTCGATGACACCGTCGACGTAAAGGAGGCCACCAATCCCGGCGTCGCCATGGTTGGCAAGATAGTTCGACAGCACCACACCCCCAAGAGACCAGCCCACGAGCACCGGGTTCGTCGCTCCGCTTCCCCGAAGGACTGCATCGAGATCGTCTGCCCAGCGGTCGCCATCCTTGTAGGCGTCAGCGTCATCCGGCTTTGCCGACAGTCCATGTCCTCTCAGATCAAAGGTGATCAGCCTAAACATCTGCAGGTCTGGATCGGCCGTCTGGCTGTCCCAATTGATGCGGCTGCCAAGCAGACCGTGAACGAATACAATTGGCTGACCTTGGGGATTTCCGGTTTCTTCGACGGCGATTGTAACGCCATCGGAGGATGTGACGGTATATTGCTTTTCGGCAGCCGCAGCGGCCGATGCCCCCGTAAACAAGATCACCGCAGCAAATATTCCCGTTGCGGCTCGGATGAAACGTCCTGACATAAAATCTCCAGTGGTATTGCGCGAGAATTGGCTATTTTTAGTGATCGATACAAACTAACCACTTGATTTTCTCTGTCAAGCGGTCTTTAGTGATCACTATGAATAAGCAGATCAAACGCCGGCGCGGCGGACCGAGGACCTTCAATCGTGACGAGGCGGTCGACATCGCCATGCATCTGTTTTGGCGGCATGGCTACGAAGGTGTGTCGCTCAACGATCTGACGACCGCGATTGGAATCGCACCACCAAGCCTCTATGCCGCGTTTGGGAGCAAAGCAGGGCTTTATCGGGAGGCCCTTGATCACTATTCGGGAATTCCCGGGGCTTTGTTCAACCTTGAAGGCGCATCAACATTGGAGGACACCGTGTCGGCGATCCTGCGCCAAGGGGCCGACGCCGTGACGGACCCTGCAGGTGAACGAGGATGCATGGTGTCCGGCGGCATGCTGCAATGCGCCGAAGAACATGCCGCGCTTGCGCGAGTGTTGTCCGAGGGCCGAGATATGATGAGACAAACAATTGCTCAGGCGCTTGGTCGTTGGCTCAACTCAGATCGCGCGCGCTCCCTCGCCCGCTTTTTGGTCGTCGTGCTTCAGGGCATGTCCGTCCAGGCCCGGGACGGCGCGACGCGCGAGGAACTGGAAGACGTCGTGCAGGACGCACTGCTCGTGTCTCTCACGGCGCGCAAGACCGGAACGAAATAACAATAAAATTTCTGATTGTTCGACACTGTTTCAAGAATAGCAGGCCCTGCGTCAAGACAATTGCACCCGACGATGATGAGCCTGTGAACAAGTGGATTGCCGGAGCACTCTCCTAACCGCGCAAGTCATTTTAACAACAAAACCAACGCTCGAGTGGACAGAGACACACCGCTTTCTATAACTCATAATTTCGCGAAAAATGAGCTATTGCATGCCGGTCTATCGCTCAGCGCCATATCTGTAACTCCGCGACAGTAAGCGGTGCGTCACGAGGTTGATCGCATAGCAAGAGGTTGGGGCTCAGTCCACCGGCCTCCCCCTTGGTCCATCACGCGACAAACCAATAATGTCGAAGAAGCGCTGATCGTTTCCCAGGAGGCTTGGTGGGCGGCAACTGGATTTTTAACTGGACATCCGGAAGATGAAATCTCTTCGATCCTCTGAGCTCCGCGATTTTTTCAAGCCCGCGCAATGCACGCTGTCACGGCTTGCACTTTAATATTTGCCGGACGGGAACCGTTATCGACGCCGCCGGTTTTGCCCCGCTCAATCCTGACGGGGGAACCATGCGGTCAAAGCAACACAATCGCTCCAATGTCACAAAATCACCGGCTTGGGGCGTACGACGCTCTCCATCGGGGGGTGTCACTTTTCGAACCTGGGCGCCTGGGCAAAATGAATTATACCTCGACGACGGCACGGCTTTACGATGCATGGCACGCGACGAGCACGGGTGGTTCGAGATCACATGTCCAGACGCTGTGGCAGGAACCGAATATTGCTTTGTCCTGACTGACGGACAACGGGTGCCCGACCCCGCTTCGCGGGCGCAGAAGGACGATGTCAATGGACCATCGCTCGTCACCGATCCGGATCGCTACATTTGGCGAAATATCAGCTGGAAGGGACGTCCGTGGGAGGAGACAGTAATTTACGAGATGCACGTCGGAACCTTCACGCCGGAGGGGACGTTCGAGGCCGCGGTTGGGAAACTCCCTCATCTTGCGCAGCTCGGAATTACCATGATTGAGGTTATGCCGGTTTCCCACTTCGGCGGCAACCACGGCTGGGGCTACGATGGCACTCTGCTTTATGCTCCCCACGCCGCATATGGCAGGCCGGATGATTTCAAAGCCTTTATCGATGAAGCGCATGGTTTTGGCATATCCGTCGTGCTCGACATCGTTCTTAATCATTTCGGACCGCAGGGGAACTACCTCCCCCTGCTGGCTCCGGGTTTCTTCGACAAGGATCGAAAAACCCCTTGGGGCGATGGGATAGCCTATGACGTCGACGCCGTGAGGCGATACATTGCCGATGCCCCTCTTTATTGGCTGCACGAATTCAAGCTTGATGGCCTTCGATTTGACGCGATTGACCAGATTGAGGACAATTCCGCAAAACACATTTTGGTGGAGATAGCTGAACGCATTCGGCGCGAGATCACCGATCGTGCTATTCACCTTACGACCGAGGACAGTCGCAACATCATCTCCCTGCATGAGAGAGCCACAGACGGAAGTATTCCTCTGTTCACCGCAGAATGGAATGATGACTTCCACAATGCGGTTCATGCGCTTGTGACAGGGGAAAGCGACGCTTACTATCAGGATTTCGCGGCGGCACCTGAAAAGCTTGTGGCCCGGGCGCTCGCGGAAGGCTTCGCCTACCAAGGTGAAACTTCACCCCAAACCGGCAGACCACGTGGCGTCAGAAGCGACGGCCAACCGAGCTCCGCATTTGTGGATTTCATCCAGAACCACGACCAGGTGGGCAACCGGGCCCACGGGGAACGGCTGATTACACTTGTAGGCAGCGATCGCGCCAAGGTTCTGATGGCTCTACTTCTACTTTCGCCACACATTCCTCTTCTGTTCATGGGAGAAGAATTCGGCGAGTCCAACCCGTTCCTGTTCTTTACCGATTTCCGTGATGATCTCGCAAACACAGTCCGCGAGGGTCGAAGAAGCGAGTTTGACGGCCATTCCGGTTACAAAAGCGAGACTGTTCCCGACCCCAACGATCGCACCACGTTCGAGACGTCAAAACTGGATTGGAGCAAGGCCCAATCCGAGGCGGGGGAAGATTGGTTAACGCTCTCGGGCAAGCTGCTTTTACTGAGACGGATAAAGATCGTGCCTCTTCTTCGAGGAGATAATGGCCGCACTGGCAGAGTTGTGGAGGCAGGCGACGGATGTATTGCGGTCACCTGGACGTTTTCTGCCGGCGCGCTTTCGATCGCCGTCAATCTTGGCGATGAAACAAGACCGCTGCCGGATCAGCCCGGAGACGCGATTTTCGCATGGCCAGAAGAGCAAGCCGCCCTGCCAAAAAACTCAATCTTGGTTCGCCTCGCCACGGAAGCAGTATAATGACAATTCCCACAGCAACCTATCGGCTACAATTCCGCAACGGTATGACCTTTGATCGCGCAGCTGCGCTTGCACCCTATTGGAGGCGGCTCGGCATCAGCCATCTTTATGCATCGCCGATCTTCACCGCAGCACCGGGCTCGACCCATGGCTATGACGTGACCAATCCGAACGAAATCGATCCAGCGATCGGCGGCCGTGATGGCTTTGACCGGATGGTCGCCGCACTCAAAAATGAAGGTCTTGGGCTCATTCTGGACATCGTGCCGAACCACATGGCCGCATCGCTCGATAATCCGTGGTGGTATGATGTCATCAAGAATGGGATTCATAGCCCCTACGCTCGCATTTTCGACATCGACTGGTCACGCCGCCTGACATTGCCATTCCTGGGGGAATCCTTTGAACACGAGTTACAGGCCGGCAACATTTCGATTACCGCCGATCCAATAACCGGAAAGCCGGCTTTCGCCTATCATGACAGCTACTACCCTATCGCGCCGGAGACGCGTGAAGATCGGTTGCCTGCCACCAGCCACTCTCTCAACAAAACCGAGATTGCAGCGCTTCATGACCGTCAGCCCTATCAGCTGACGTCCTGGCGCACGGCCCGCCACAACCTCTCCTATCGCCGGTTTTTTGAAATCACCGGCCTGGTAGGAGTTCGCGTAGAGGATGATGCCGTCTTCGACGCCACGCATCAACTTATACTTGAACTCGTGCGTAGTGGCGCTGTCGACGGCTTGCGAATTGACCACGTGGATGGGCTGGCCGATCCGAAAGCCTATCTCGACCGACTTCGGCTGAAGGTTGGGCAGGACTGCTACCTTATCGTGGAAAAAATCCTGGCAGACGGCGAGCATCTTCCGAACGACTGGCCTGTCTCCGGCACAACCGGATATGAATTCATTGCCGCACTTTCGAACGTCCTTGTCGACAGCGGTAAACTAGAGATGCTGCGTGGAGCCTATGATGCTTTCTGCGGTCAAAAAACCGACTTGCACGGCGAGGTTCGTGCTGCAAAGCTCCTGATGATAAATCACAATTTCGAGGGCGAATTTTCGACCTTATTACAGCTGGCGATGACAGTGGCGCAGAAGGAAGGTAAGGATCTCAGCCTTTCCGACCTCGAAACAGCATTTCGAGAGCTTCTCGTCGCCTTTCCGGTCTACCGAACCTATGGAACACGCGGGCGACTTTCTGGCGAGGACGAGGCGCTGCTCGGCGCGATTGCCGATAGTGCCCGTGTTCATCTAACTGCACCCGGCGAGACAGCGCTCGCTTTCATAATCAGCATTCTCAAAGGATCCGTTTGTGATGCGGCGGCTTTCCTTGCGGGTGAATTCCGCGTCCGTTTCCAGCAACTGACTGGGCCGTTGATGGCAAAGTCGATCGAAGACACACTTTTTTTCCGCCAGCACATGGCACTCGCGCTCAATGAGGTGGGGGCGGATCCGCTGCCACGCCCGTTTTCTCTTTGGCGATTTCACGAGGCGATGGCGGATCGCCTCAAGCGCCAACCGGACGGATTGTCGAGCACTTCGACCCACGACACCAAACGCGGAGAAGACGCGCGCGCGCGGCTGTCGACGCTCAGTGAAGCACCTGAAATCTGGGCGGCCAATGTTGCGCGATGGTGCGACACCAACCGAACCGTGATCGCGGAACTGGATGATGGTCCTGCGCCGGAGCCCTCGGTGCAGTGGATGCTTTACCAGGCTCTTGTCGGCGTGTGGCCTGCCGAGCCCGGGGTACCGACAGGACCGGAGTTGGACGCACTAGAGGCGAGGTTTCTTGTTTACGTCGAAAAATCTCTGCGTGAAGCCAAGTTGCGAACCAACTGGGGCGACAATAACGACGCCTATGAAAGAGCCGTACTCGCCTATGCGTCACATCTCTTTGCGCCGGAGAACAGCGTCTTTCTGAAAGACTTTGTCCATTCCATCCAGCCATTCGTTCTGGCGGGCCTGCGCAATTCCCTCAGCCAGACGATCATCAAGCTGACGGCGCCTGGCGTCCCGGATATATATCAGGGCAGCGAGAGCCTTGATCTCAGCCTCGTTGATCCAGACAACCGTCGAGCGCCCTTCGAGCAATTTTACTCACGTCTTGAGGAGAGCGCGGCTATCGATTTTAGCTGTGAAGATGAGATGCGCAACGGGGTGACCAAACAACGCGTCATTTGTCGCATATTGGAGTTGCGGCGCCGTCACCCTGACCTGTTCCGCAGGGGCAACTATGCGCCCCTTTTTGATGGATCTCCATCAATAGTGTCGTATGCGAGGACCCGCAGCAACCAGGCCGTTATCGTCATGATCCCACGCCTCGGTCTGCAACAACTCCTCGGAAACGAGCAAATCAAGGCAAATGATCTAGCAATGCGCGATAGCTTGCCGTCCACCTTGCGCGGCGTTTACACGGATGTCTTGTCCGGAAGCACATACCACGCCGGTGAGATTGAAGGCTTGCGCTTTGTTGAACATCCGTTCTTTGTGTTTTACCGACAAAACACAGCGTAGCGCCGAGGGCCTTGCGCAATCCAACCTGTTCGGCTACCGCAACCCGTTGTGAGAATACGTGCCGGCGTCGGCGATGAAGCGCTTGTCCGGTTGAATGAGCCTAACGTCTGACGCCTACTGCCGCATGTTCCGGGCATGGAGCGCGCCCACACCTGCGATTGGTCTGGGGCAAAGCGGCAATCATTCCGGCAGCTAACCACCGCGACAGGCTTGCGCGCTTCTCAACATTGTCGTGATGATGATCGGATGCCCGCACATCGCATAATCCGGGCGCATGCGCAGATGGAGCCTCAGAATCAAGAATTTCGCACCCGAGGACGAGGCTCTCTGTCAGCGAAGCATGACCGCCGGGCTATTGTTAAAATGAAAGTCCCGCACGAGAGGAATGGCCACTTGCTCGATCACGGCCACGCCGGAATGTGCCCTTGCCACTAGCCAGCGTGAACCACAACACGCGTTTCGGTCGACCACCCCCCGGGGCGCCGTTGGCCCCACGCGTCGCGGACCGCGATCGCCCCTACAGCTCGCCCACGGTCAAGCGCAAGCGACTAGCCTGGGTGATTATAATTAGCTCTATCGGTTATCCTCGAGCCTTCTTTCGGGGAGAAATTTGCTCTACCTCCCCTTGAAGACGGCCCGAAAGATAATGTTTCGTCCTTTTGACGCTGCACAATCTGCGCTTCCTGAGCCGCCTGCAAGAACATGTCGCGAGCCCAGTCTGCGCCTTGACGTCCAGCGAGTGCGGCACGGCAAGCGCTCCTTGCACGTACGTAAGCGGGGCCTCTTTTGTCCGGCCATTCATCCAATAGGAAAATGAGAGCATCAAATGGGCCGTAGACGGTTTGTCGCCCACCTTCTGTGCTTAAAATCGTTACGGGGCTAACCCATCGGGAATTATTCATCAACGTGTTCCTCCAATTCACGTCTAACTGTCGGCTGCACTCCCTGTTCCTCAGTGAGACTGAATTATTGCACTCTGACCCGATGCCCTTTCGAGGATAACGGAACCAAAGGTCTTGCTGCCGGTCGATCCAGATCATCCTTAGACTTGCGGTGCAGCAGATGGCGAAAGCTCCTGACGACATTCTTGATCTCGACGAGGACCGGTAGGCGTTGCTCGGCCGCAGCGACCTCACCGTCTGAGCGTTGCTTCAGCGCCTCATCCGACAGGCGGTTTTTGTCCCATCTGCTTGCTTTCCAAATTTCCAGGAACATTGGCCCTGGTCTGTGGTTCGTCGTGGCACCAACCTCATGAACTGACAGGACGCATTATGGCGGATGTATTTTGGCTGGTTGTTGTCGGTGGAGGCCCATGTTGCTGGGTGCCGTGGTCGTTTATGTCCTGATGCGTCAGCGCAGGTTATCCGCCAAGGAGCAACAAGAACAAGCTCGCAAGGTTCATAAGCTTTACGACGGAAAGTAACCGGAAGCGGAGACTGATATGAACTATAGAACCATATGGCCCTTGGTAGGGGCCGCGGCTGTGGCTCTGGCGATGATCGTGGTCGTCTACTTCGTCAGGACAACTCCGGATACAGCACCGTCAAATTCACCAGACAGGGGGCAGACGGAAGACCAAGCACCTGCGGGGCCTGCTGACAGGAATGCGCTGCCGGGCAGCCAGAAAACGACGCCCTGACCACAATAGTCATTGAGGGAGAGTTTAACATGAAGCCATTCCATGCCTGCTGCGCCGCTCTATGTCTTTCGATGTTAATGCCCGCTTTCTCGAACGCGCAATCACCCGCGGACTTCACTGCCGAGGCGGCTTCCTTCAATCAGTTTGAGGTGGAGGCGAGCAGGCTGGCGCTTAAAAGCGCGCAGGATGACGCGACGAATATGTTCGCTAATGACATCAAGCGCTCGTCGATCTCGCCGATGCTGCTAAAAAGGATGGTACCTCGGTCCCGGCTGACCTGAGCGCCGAATATGCCGAGAAGATGAGAGCTTTAGAAACCGTTCCACAAAGTGAGTTTGACCAGGCTTACCTCTCGACGCAGGTTTCGGTCCTTAAAAATGCGAAGACGATATTCGAAGCCTTCATCAAAACCGGAATTGCAGGCTCGCTACGTGCATACGCTGAAAATCAGCGTGGCACCCTGCGGACCTATAGTGTCCGTGTTCAGGGCCTGACAAACCCGTGAGTCGCCCAGGAGGGCCCAGTTGAGCATACTATGAAATGAGAAGCACTTGAAATGGAAGAAGAATGTCCGCTGGCAGCTGATGGAACATCGCGGGGACCAGTCGATATAATCGGAGATGATTATAAATGCGCGGCCGAACCAGCCGCAAAGGCGCTCATGAAAACCGTTGGTGCAAGCACCCGGACTGTGAGAACTGGGACGGTTTTTGGTTGCTAAATTAGGGGCGAGAAACCTGTGTGCCGCTGGGACCTCTACCAGCACAAGGCGCCTCCTACGTTTCCGCCGTACGTTGGCCGGTGGCTTACCCGATGTCCGTTTCAACGAAGTCATTGCCTTTGTACAAGAGCTCAAGGCGCATTGACTTGGCAGCGGCATACGAGAAGCAGTCCCCGAGGTTTAACTGTGCCTTATGGCCAGCTAGCTTCCCGAACGTTGCCATCGCTTCCAGCGCTCCTTCCCCTATCCTCGCATCGATCATCACGTCGCGGGCTCCGATCAGATCAATGAATTCGGCAACCAGTGAGCGGGCAGTTGCAAACAGTTCTCGACGATTGACGGTTTTGCCCTTTTTTCCATCAATCTCTGTTTTTACCATCGCTGCGACGGCTTCAAACCGGACCATTGGCGAAACGTAGTATTTTCCCCCGGATCGATCGAGGCGCTTAACCAGCTCCTCGTAGCCGGGCTCCTCTTTCAATATGGCCACTATCACAGAAGCATCGACAAACGTCATTCACCATCCTCCCAAAGAGCATCCATAACGTTCTTCATATCGACACCGGCGATGGGCGTGGGAAACTCCGTTCTGGCCTTTGCCTGTAATGTAGAAAGGCGGATTCTGAGGGGGACTGCACTCCTTACTCGTTCTAATTCGTTAGCTAGAGCAATCTTCACTGCATCTGCCTTGGTTTTTGTTTTGAGGGCTCGGTGAAGTTCGGTGGCGAGACCATCAACGGCCTCATCACGGACAAACAATGCCATGACACGTTCCTCTCAGATATCTTAAATAGATTTCTCAGATATCTTGGTTGAATATCCTAATTTGTCAAGGGTCGATGGCTGCCACCCTTCTACGCTCAAACGGGGCGCAGCGAAGATATCGCAGGCTATTTGCTCGCGGGCCTTACGCTGATGGTGGTCATAGCCGGACTCGCTGTATCGGCGTTAATCAGCCGCTTTCCGGATCGGCGGGGACCGCTGGCCGCCGCTCTTTTCGTCATCCGCGGGGGTCTGACCTGCCTGATCACCAGGCCACTGGCTCTTCCCGCAATAATCCTACTTGGACTGGGGATCGGCGCACTGTTTCCCCCACGCCGATGATCCGAAGAGTGCCGGCCACCTTATGGCTTTCGTTCAGGGAGGCGGTCACATCATCGCAAGCATCATGCCGTTTGCGGCAGGCTGGCTGCGCGGACGTTCAGACGATTTGCCAATATCTGGGTCATGATGGCTGTCGGGATCGACGGGCAAGTATTTCAAGAGAGATCAGCTTCGCGAGTTGCAATGACCGACCGAGGTGGATCGAAATCGATATCCGACAATCCTGGCATTGAGAGCGCATCGACAAGATTGTGACTTTCGCCTGTCAGACGCTCAAACTCACGGTATGTCATCAACACATGCGAAGGTCTGCCTCGATCGGTGATGACGACAGGCCCTGCCTCAGCAGCTTTTTTCGCTCTGCCAACATCGTGATTAAGTTCGCGGCTGGTCAAGCTGGTCGTAGCCGTAGTCGCCTCCATCTAGGAACGTATCTACATAGATCCTGCTTGGGAGCGTGACCGCCCGGCACATCCGAACTACAAGGCTTTGATCAAGGCCGAGTGGTCTTTGTCGCCCAGGCCTTTTTCCAGCGCGCCATTCATCAACTGATGAACCATCGCTGTGTTGGGCAGCATAAGCTCGAGAAGACGCGCCGACTCAAGCGCGAGCGATATGTCCTTGTGATGCAAACGTATACGAAAGCCGGGCTCGAATGTTTCGTTGATCATCCTTTCGCCGTGAACCTCCAGCACGCGGGACGCGGCAAAGCCACCCATCAAGGCCCTGCGCACGATCGAGGGGTCCGCTCCGGCTTTCTTCGAAAAGCGAAGGGCTTCCGAAACGGCCTGAATATTCAGGGCGACGACAATCTGATTGGCGACCTTTGCAACCTGACCGTTTCCAACGTCACCGATCAGGGTGATGTTCTTGCCCATCTTTTCAAACAGTGGCCTTGCGCGCTCGAAAATATCCGGTTTTCCGCCGACCATGATGGTCAGCGACGCCGCTTTGGCGCCAACTTCACCGCCCGACACCGGCGCGTCGAG
>NZ_JACJIT010000016.1:0-29314 GCF_014138475.1 Agrobacterium sp. RC10-4-1 | reverse complement strand
ACTCGAGCGCATAGCCAATGGTTGGCCCAGCAGCGATCTCGATGCACTCATGCCCTGGAATTACACGCGCTGAACGGTCTCAGGTTGCCGCTTACCATCTTTTAACGAGATACTGACTTTGTGCGGTAGACGCTCAAAGCCGCGTTCTTCTTCGATGCTATATGACGCTATGCTGATCTTTGCCATATGCACACGGAGTGCTTTCTAATCCCTCCGCTTGCGCTTTCTCCCGATCATTCGCTGAAGTCGGTTACGACCACGACGGTATGCGGAAACCGATCAGCAGAAGCGACAGACGATCTTCGATCAGTTCCACGAGCTCATGCTGCAGGATATGCCGGGCATCTTCCTTTACGACATGATCGACGTCTGGGGTGCCACGAAGTCTTTGCAGGGACAGCCGGTGTCGCAATCCAATGCGCGACTCTGGGAAGTCTCGGTCTCACAATAATCCAGTCGTTTAGGCGCCGCATCTGTGCGGTACCTGCCATATGCAGCAGAAGCCTCTGCCATCTTTGATGCGCGGTCAGGGTTTCGTCTTGTCTTGAGGACCAGCATGCCAGAACAATCAGCCCTGAATTCACTGACACAATTAATCGACCGACTGGCGCCTGCGTTTACCGCGCTCAGCGATAAGATCTGGGATCTGGCGGAGCTGAAATATGACGAGTTCAAATCCGCCGATCTTCTTATCAGAACGTTGAAGCAGAACAAATTCGTCGTTGAGGAAGGCATTGCAGGAATGCCGACCGCGTTTGTCGGCCAATATGGTACCGGCAAACCCATCATCGCATTCCTCGGAGAGTGCGACGCCCTTGCAGGCATGAGTCAAATCGCTGGTATGGATAGGCAACTTGAAGCCGAACCGGATGCCAGCGGTCACGGTTGCGGTCATAACCTGTTGGGGGCTGGTTCGCTCCTGGCGGCAGTATCTCTGGCAAAGCACCTCGAGGAGAACGGTTTGCCCGGTACCGTAAGATATTACGGTTGCCCAGGAGAGGAGGGCGGTTCTGGCAAAACCTTCATGGTGCGGGCTGGTGCATTCGATGATGTGGACGCTGCGCTCACTTGGCACCCAGCGCCATTCAATGGTGTCAGGTCAACGAACAACCTTGCTGTTCTCGAATATTATTACAGGTTTAAGGGGATCGCGGCGCATGCGGCCAATGCGGCTCACCTTGGACGATCGGCCCTTGATGCTGTCGAACTGATGAATGTCGGTGTCAATTTTCTTTGCGAGCACATGCCGCAGGATTGCCGCGTGCATTACGCCATCACCGATGCCGGCGGGCGTGCCGCAAATGTTGTTCAAGCCAAAGCCGAGGTGCTCTATCTCGTTCGAGCGCCTGAGATGTCGCAGGCTTTGGCACTAGCGGAGCGCGTCGATCAGGTTGCGCGTGGTGCTGCGATGATGACCGGTACTGAGGTCGAAATCGTGTTCGACAGTGCCGCAACCAATCTTTTGCCAAACCTGACCCTGGAAAATGCCATCCACAAAAATCTGGTGGCGCTCGGGCCGGTGCCGTTTGATGAAGCGGACATCGATTTCGCTCGCAAAATCCAGGCGACGTTTACGCAGGAGGCGATCAGAAGCAGTCTCAAGCTCTACCAAATCAAGCACGATGTTTTCTCGAACGACACTGTAGACGGCTCTACTCCGTTGCATACGGGACTTCGAGCTTTTGAAGGCCATTCACATTTTCGGGCAGGCTCTACTGATGTTGGCGACGTTAGTCGCGTCACACCAACAGCGCAATGCTGGGCACCTGCCTGGGCGATAGGGACCAACCCCCATACATGGCAGGTGGTTGCCCAAGGCAAAAGTCACGGTGCGCATAAAGCGATGGTACACGCTGCGAAGGCATTGGCTTCGACAGGTCTGGATCTGGCGACTTCGCCCAGCTTATTGGCGACGGCAAAAGGAGAGTGGAAAGACGCCATGGGGAAGGATCCTTATGTGTGTCCGATACCGGAACACGTGAAGCCGAGCATAAAAAATTTCTTGTGATATAGCCGATAGGTCCGGGCTTTTTGGGATGGAAGTTGCAGCTAGGAGCAGACGTGGGTCGTTGTCGTTGACCGGAAGATCCACGCGAACGGATATATGGCGTGTCAAAAAGACAGCTAGACGGCATGAGGAAGCTTTGAAGGATCTTTGCCTCAAACCGCAGATCGCGGTCGGCAAAGCCTCCACTAGCATGTCGCGATAGCCCGACGTGTCGACGGCCGGACATAATGTTTTAATGTTCCACAGTGCCGTTTACGAAACTGCCGGGTTCCCAGAACCCCTGACGGAAGTGGAGGTGGAGGTCAGCCAGATAGATATCGTTGGCTGATTGTTATCCTCCTTATCCGGCATCACGCGTGGCGTTCGCCTCCTTCAAAGAGCAGCGAAAACGCGCGCCTTTTTTCGCTTATATTCCAAAAGGTAAGGGTTGATCTGAAACAATCGAATTGAAGTCGCCTGTGGAGGCATAGCGCGCGGCCCGCACCTTGCTGAACTTGCTGCTGTCGACCACAAGGTGCTTTTGCATTGAGCGTTGCATAACCATCTGTTTGATCGGCACTTCATGAAAGTGTGAGCAGGTGACGCCATGCTGTTCGTCCACACCGCCGGCAGATAAAAATGCCTTATTGATATTGATGCGCTTCAGCACCTCCATACCCTCATCACCTGAAAACGAAGCCGCTTCCGGGTGATAAACCCCTCCAAGCATGATCAGGCGGACATCGTTTCTTCTCGCCAGCTCCTCTGCAACATTAAGGGAATAGCAGATGACGGTGACATGGGCATCTGCCGGAATCTGCCGCGCCAAATGCGGCATCGTCGTTCCGCAATCGATGAATACAGTATCATACGGTTCGATCAGAGCGGCCGCCTGCGTACAGGCCCGCGCTTTTGCGGTCGCGTGACTGTCCTTCTCCTGCTCTAGCACATAGTCGCTGCTAACGCTGCCGTCTTGAACCGGGATAATATATCCGCCAAGACAGCTTAGCCGCTCGCCATCGGCGGCAATGTCGCGGCGAATGGTAATTTCGGAGACGCCAAGCCGGGACGCAGCGTCCCGCAGCCTCAGGATTCCCGTTTCCTGAACCAGTCCGACCAGGGCGTCCAACCTGGCATTGTGTGCACTTATTCTGCTCACCTTGTCTCCGCTTTCGGCTCGTCGCTGCGCTTCAAATTTCGGTGTTATTTTGCTCCCAATCGCACTTCTCTGCGCTTGACAGGAGAATAACAAACATGAAACGATCGCAACATAATGATCGGATTGTATCATAATAGTTCGCATTATCGGGAGAGGAAAACAACAGGTTTCTAGGTCACATCGTGGCCTATGCACCGGAGCATGGGAGGCCTTTCCGGGAGAATGAGGAGGCGTCGGACGCGTGAGAAGCGGTTCCCGGCGTTAGGGATCGAACATTTTTGGGTGCTGCGACTGGAGTAGGTCCGGCACATCGGTTTCAAAGGGAGGAGTTATTCGTGAACAAGGTTTTCACTACCATAGCGCTTGCTGCAACGCTTTCGGCCTCGGCTGTCTTTGCGCAAAGCGCCGTCGATGCGTCGAAGGTCAACAAGGAGCTTATCACGACGGCGAGCGGCAAGAAATACACCATTGCAACCGTCGTGAAGGTGGATGGTATTGCGTGGTTTGACCGCATGCGCGATGGCGTCGAGCAGTTCAAGGGCGATACCGGAAACGATGTCTGGATGGTTGGCCCAAGCCAGGCTGATGCCGCCGCTCAGGTGCAGATCGTTGAAAACCTCATCGCGCAGGGCGTTGATGCCATCGCCATCGTGCCGTTCTCGGTGGAAGCGGTTGAGCCAGTGCTCAAGAAAGCCCGAGATCGCGGCATAGTCGTCATCAGCCATGAGGCTTCCAATATCCAGAACGTCGATTTCGACATCGAAGCCTTTGACAACAAGGCCTATGGCGCGAACCTAATGAAGGAACTCGGCAAATCCATGGGCGGTAAGGGCAAGTATGTCGCCACCGTTGGCAGTCTGACGTCCAAGTCGCAGATGGAATGGATCGACGGCGCCGTCGAGTACCAGAAGGCAAACTTCCCGGAGATGTCGCAGGCGACCGAGCGGCTGGAAACCTATGATGACGCCAACACCGACTATACGAAGCTCAAGGAAGCAATGACCGCCTATCCGGACATTACCGGTATTCTCGGCGCGCCGATGCCGACATCCGCAGGGGCTGGCCGCCTGATCGCCGAGGGTGGCCTGTCGGGCAAGGTTTTCTTCTCGGGAACGGGCCTGGTTTCCGTTGCCGGCGAATACATCAAGAACGATAATATCCAGTACATCCAGTTCTGGGATCCGGCCGTTGCCGGTTATGCCATGAACATGCTGGCTGTCGCAGTTCTCGAGAAGAAGAATGAGCAGATCAAGGCGGGTCTCAACATGGGTCTACCCGGCTATGAAAACCTGCTGGTTCCTGACGCCTCCAAGCCACACCTGCTCTATGGCGCAGGTTGGGTCGGCGTGACCAAAGAAAACATGGACAAGTACGACTTCTGATCCGAACCACGGAGGGAGGGGCAACCCTCTCTCCGTGCACCCCCGTGTTTTCCAGCCTTGCACGAGGCCATTATGACTGAAAATCTGATCGAGCTGCGCCACATCGGTAAGCGGTTTGGTGGCGTGAAGGCGCTCGACGACGTGTCGCTGAGCATTCGCCCGGGCGAAATCCATTGCCTTGCTGGTGAAAACGGTTCCGGCAAATCCACCGTCATCAAAATCATGTCCGGGGTCTACACACCCGAGGACGGTGAGATCCTGATCGACGGGAAGCCCGTCGGCAAACTCGATCCGGTAAAATCCGTTCATCACGGTATTCAAGTGATCTATCAGGATTTTTCGCTGTTCGGTAACCTGACGGTCGCCGAGAACCTGGCCATCAATACCTTTCTGATGGAAGGTCGCAAGACGGTCGACTGGCGACATGTCCGTGAGCTGGCCCAAAAGGCGTTGGACCGCCTTGGCGTGAGCATTGATCTTGATACGGATGTCGAAACCCTGCCGACCTCTGGAAAGCAGATCGTGGCGATCGCCCGCGCCGTCATGGCCGATGCACGCCTGATCATCATGGATGAGCCGACGACGGCGCTGACGCGCCATGAGGTTGATGCCCTCTTCAAGATTGTGCGCGATATTCAGGCGCAGGGCATCGCCGTTCTTTTCGTCAGCCACAAAATGCGCGAGATGCTCGAAATCAGCGAGCGCCTAACAGTTTTTCGCAATGGCAAGAAGGTGGCCGAAGGGCCGATCGCCGAATTCGACGAGCCGGCAATCACCCGCGCGATGACCGGGCAGGAGCTGACCGCCCACAGTTACCAGTGGGCACCGCAGGAAGGCGCCGATACACCGGTGCTGGAAGTCCGCAACCTCTCGGTTCCGGGTTCCGTGGAAAACACCGACCTGACGTTAAGGCCAGGCGAAATCGTCGGTATTTCGGGTTTGATCGGTTCGGGTCGCACCGAACTTGCGCTGGCGCTGTTTGGCATGCGCCCCGATTTTACCGGTTCAGTGCGCCTCGCAGGCCGCGAGGTTCACCCAAGGACCGTTCAGGAAGGTATTGCCTGCGGTGTCGCTTATGTGCCGGAGGATCGCCTGACCGAGGGGCTATTCCTGACGCAATCGATCGAGCGCAACATCATTGTCACGTCGATTGAGAAATTCGTCCGCGGTCTTTTCATCAATAGCAAAAAGGCGGACGAGACGACCCGCGAAATGTTCTCGGCCATGCAGATCGTGGCACCAGGACCGCACACGCCGGTCAACCATTTGTCCGGTGGCAACGCACAGCGCGTCGTTCTGGCTCGCTGGTTGTTGACTGGGGCCAAAGTGCTGATCCTGAACGGCCCGACCGTCGGCGTCGATGTCGGTTCCAAAGCACAGATCCACACCATCATCCGCAAGCTGGCCGAAAAGGAAGGGCTGGCCGTGCTGATGATTTCCGACGATGTGCCGGAACTGGTGCAGAACTGCAACCGCGTGCTGGTCATGCATCGCGGCCGTTTCGTTGACGAGTTGTCTGGAGGGACCATGACCGAAGACGCCGTTAACGACCGGCTCAAGATGCTGAATTGAGGGGCCGCAAGTCATGAAATTCCTGAAAAGCACAGAATCCATTATCGCCTGCGTCCTGCTCGCGGCCATGGTCATCATCGGTCTCATCAATCCAGCCTTCTGGTCGCTCGACAACATCTTCGGCCTGTTGCGCTCCAATGTTGTGATCGGCATCATGGCGCTCGGCGTATTGCTGGTGATGATTTCCGGCGGCATCGACGTATCGTTCACGGCCTTTGCCATTGCGGCGATGTATCTGACCGTGCGCAGTATGGTCTACCTCGGCTATGATGGCGTGCTCATTCCTTTCGTTGCGGCAACGCTGATTGGGCTCGTTCTCGGTGCGTTCAACGGTTTCATCATCCATCGGTTCAGGATGATCCCGCTGATCGTAACGCTCGGGACGGGTTCGATTGTGCGTGGTCTGGTTCTTGGCCTCGTCGGTACCAGCATCGTCAACATCAATAAGATGCCAAAGGAGCTGATCGAGTTCGGCAAGACCGATGTTATCTCGCTGACGTCGGCCACTGGATCGACTTTCGGTCTGACCGCGATGTTCCTGGTCTATCTGGGGCTGGCATTGGTCATTCATCTCATCCTGACCTACACCATGATCGGGCGCAGCGTTTATGCGTATGGCGGCTCTCCTGAAGCAGCCAAACGTGTTGGCTTTAATACAGGCGCGACGATCTTCTTTGTCTATTGCGTCGCCGGCGCGCTGGCGGGCCTCTCGGGCTTGCTGCATTCCTCGATGATCTGGCTTGCCAACCCGCGCGATTTTGTCGGTCTCGAACTCGACGTGATCGCGGCCGTGGTTCTGGGCGGTGCGTCAATCTTTGGCGGACGCGGTACGGTTCTCGGAACATTAATGGGCGTGTTCATGCTGGTGATGGTCAAAAACTCTCTGATCATCATGAAAGTGGACACGACCTGGCAGCGCGTCGTTGTCGGCCTGATCATCATCATTGCCACCGCCATCACGGCATGGCGCGACCGCAAAAGCATAGCGTGACGGGAGAGCGCATCATGAAAAATTCGTTCGACATGCGTCGGCTTTTCGGCAACGACAGTAACATCATTCAGCTTCTTGTCATCACCGTCATCGTCTTTGCGCTGATGACCTGGATGAACCCCGGCAAGTTCCTGAACTACTACAATTTCGAATCCATCAGCTACATCATGCCCGAACTGGGGATCCTCTCCATCGCCATGATGATTGCCATGCTGACCGGTGGCATCGATCTTTCCGTGGTGGGGATTGCCAATCTGGCCGGTATCATCGCCGGCGTCTATTTCCATTCCACAATGGTTCAGGCGGGGCAATCCTCCACTACGGGCGTTGTGTTCTACACCGGGCTCGGCATCGTCCTCGCCATGGCGGTCGGCCTGCTGGCCGGTCTGATCAACGGCCTGTTGGTTGCGAAGCTGCGTATTACCCCGATACTGGCGACACTCGGCACAGGTCAGGTGCTGATGGGGCTGGCGCTGGTATTGACCGGCGGCCCGGCAATCGTCGGCTTCCCTGACGCGTGGAACTGGATCGGCAACGGCAAGATCTTGGGTATAGCGACGCCGTTTCTGCTGTTCATCGGCGTCTGCATCACCGTGGCGATCCTGCTGACGCGCTCGACGCTCGGCATTAACCTGATGCTGATCGGGACCAATCCGCGCGCAGCCGTCTTTGCAGGCATCCGCAAGGATCGCATGATGCTCTATTCCTACATGCTGACGGGCGTTCTGGCGTCGCTGGCGGGCATCATTTTGTCCGGGCGAACCAATGCAGCGAAATCCGACTACGGCGCGTCCTATTTGCTGCAGGCGGTGCTGATTGCCGTTCTCGGCGGCACAAATCCGGCAGGCGGGAAGGGGCGGGTTCTTGGCATCGCCATTGCGCTGATCGCCCTCATGCTGCTCTCCTCCGGTTTCCAGATGATGCGGTTCTCCAACCACCTTATCGACTTCATCTGGGGCGCATTCCTCATTCTCGTCATCGCCATCAATGCATGGCGAAACCCGGGCAGGTGATCCCATGCAGGCGACAGAATTTCAATTTCGCAGACAGGACTTCACCGATCTTCCGCATCTTCTAGCCGCAACCGATGGGCTGAAGGTTACCACCTTCCGCTACGCCACCGGCATTGAGGCGCTGCAATTGGAGAACCGCTACGGCCGGATCGTCATATTGCCATTCATGGGGCAGATGATCTGGAGCGTTGAGTTCAACGGTGTAGACCTGACTATGGGAAGCCGCTTTTCGATGCCGCGACCAGCCGGTTCAATCGTCGAGACATACGGATGTTTTGCATTCCATAGCGGCATGTTGCGCAACGGATGCCCGTCGCCGCAGGATAATCATGCGCTGCATGGCGAAATGCCCTGTGCCGCCATGGACAAGGCCGGTTTCGTTATCGGTCACGATGCGCGCGGCCCCTATGTTCGGGTAACAGGCGAAGTCGAATATGTCATGGGCTTCGGCGCCAATTATCTGGCCCGACCCAGCGTGACTTTGCATGCTGAGGATACGCTTTTTGACATGGTCATGGACATCCAGAACCTGTCTTCAGCGTCCATGGATCTCATGTATATGTGCCATATAAACTTTGCCTATGCCGAGGGCGCACGGATCGTTCAGCCCGTGCCCTACACGTCGGAGCATGTGAAGGTGCGAACGGCCGTACCCGGCCACGTCACACCAAACCCCGATTACCTTTCCTTGCTGGAGACGCTCGCAAGGCAGCCTTCGGCCATGGAAGTGCTCGACGAACCAAAACGTTACGACCCTGAACAGGTGTTCTACATCAACGGCCTGCCGGCGGACGGTGGGGGGCTGACGCATCTGATGATGCAACGACGTGAAGGTGATGGCTTTGCCATCTCCTATTCGCTTTCAGCCTTCCCGAAGACGGTGCGTTGGATCCTAGTTAACGGGGATTCGCAGGTTGCCGCATTCGCCCTGCCATCCACCTGCGAGCCGGAGGGCTATCTGGCGGAGAAGGCCAAGAACAACGTGCAGATACTGTCGCCGGGTGAACGCAGGGTCTTCCCGGTACGGCTGGGCTATCTCGACCACGCTGCCGCCGATCGGTTCGGCGCCAGGATCAGCGCCCTTTAAAACAGATAAGCAGGGAATATCGGCATGAGTAAGAAAATCGGAGTCGTCGGTTCCAACATGGTCGATCTTATCACCTATGTGGACCGTATGCCTGGACCGGGCGAGACCCTTGAGGCGCCCACCTTCGAGATGGGGTGCGGCGGCAAGGGTGCCAACCAGGCGGTTGCCGCGGCGCGCCTTGGTGCTGAAGTGATGATGGTCACCCGGGTTGGTGACGATGTCTTCGCGGATAACACCATTCGTAATCTCGGAAGCTTTGGCGTTGATACGCGTCATGTGGTGAAGGTTGCCGGCAAATCCAGTGGTGTCGCGCCGATCTTCGTCGAACAATCAGGCGAGAATTCTATCCTCATCGTCAAGGGAGCCAATGCCGACCTTTCACCTGTTGAGGTCGACAAGGCGGCCGCTGATCTAAAAGAGTGCGGCTTGATCCTGATGCAGATGGAAGTCCCAGTTGAGACCGTCTATCATACTGTCGAATTTGCAGCCCAGAACGGTATCGAGACGATCCTCAATCCTGCGCCTGCCGCTGCCAATCTCGATCCTGAGCGCATCCGCCAGGTAACCTTCCTCGTGCCGAACGAGAGCGAGCTCGCCTTGCTGTCGGGGTTGCCGACCGACACCGACGAAGACATCGTCACCGCCGCCCGTTCGCTGATCGATCGTGGCATTCGCACCGTCATCGTGACATTGGGCGGGCGCGGTGCGCGCATGATTACGTCAAATGAAATCGTCAACATCGAACCCGTCAAGGTAACGCCGAAGGATACCACGGGCGCCGGCGATGCCTTTATTGGCTCCTTTGCCCGCTTTTACGCCGAAACGCGCGAGGTCGTATCCTCCCTGAAGAAGGCATCGCTTTATGCGGCGCATTCCATCACCCGTCCTGGAACACAGAAGGCCTATGCCAGCATCGAAGAGTTCGAGGCATTCTGCTGCGACCATGCCAATGCCGCAGCCTGACCAGAAAAATGGACAGAAAATGAGCGAAGCATTCCCCAGAAATAACGGCACCGCTTTCAAACCTGAGTGGTTCGAAGATGTATCGGTCAACCGCAGCGCCTCTGAACGGCGTGCAGCGACAATCACCACCCGGCGCTCGGTCAAGAAGGAATACCAGGTCGCCTGGCAGATCAAGGCCATCACCTGCATCGATCTGACAACGCTGTCTGGTGATGACACGCCCGGTCGCGTGCGCCGCCTGTGCGCGAAAGCGCGCCGTCCGGTCCGGGAAGATATTCTCGAGGCACTCGGCCTGGCGGATGCCGGCATCACCACCGGCGCCGTCTGCGTTTATCCGACTATGGTGCCCCACGCCGTCAAGGCGCTGGAAGGCACGGCTATTCCGGTCGCATCGGTGGCGACGGGCTTTCCGTCCGGCCTGACGCCGCTGCCGCAACGGCTGGCCGAAATCCGCTATGCCGTCGAGCAAGGCGCCAAGGAGATCGATATCGTCATAACTCGGGAGTTCGTTCTGACGCAGAGCTGGACAGCACTTTACGACGAGATTGCCGCGATGCGCGAAGCCTGCGGCGACGCCCATATGAAAGCGATCCTGGCGACGGGCGATCTCAACACGCTGACCAACGTCTATCGCGCCTCGATGGTGGCGATGCAGGCAGGCTCAGACTTCATCAAAACCTCCACCGGCAAAGAAGAGGTCAACGCCACCCTACCGGTTAGTCTGACCATGGTTCGGGCATTGCGCGATTATGGCGAACTGACCGGCCAGATGGTCGGCTTCAAGCCCGCAGGCGGGTTGAAAACGGCAAAGGACGCACTGTCGTGGTTGACGCTGATGAAGGAGGAGCTGGGCAATCGCTGGCTGGAGCCAGACCTGTTCCGCATCGGCGCCAGCTCGATGCTTGGCGATATCGAGCGGCAGCTCGAACATTTCGTAACCGGCCGCTATTCCAGCGCTCACCACCACGCTGCCGCATAAGGACTGAAATAATGCGACCCATTAAGGACATTTTGGAAACCATGGAATATGGACCTTCCCCCGAAGCCAATGGTGATGTGAAGCAGTGGCTCGACGCTCACGGACGCTCGTTCGGTCACTATATCAACGGCCGGTTCGTGTCGCCTGATGGCCGAAAGACGATTGCCGTCTCAAACCCCGCAGACGGGGATAAGCTGGCGGAGATCGTTTGCGGCAATGAGGAAGACGTGGATCAGGCGGTCAAGGCCGCCCGCGCGGCCTTCGGAAAATGGTCAAAACTGTCGGGTCACGAACGCGCCCGTTATCTCTACGCCATTGCCCGCCATGTCCAGAAGCGCGAGCGCTTCCTTTCCGTTCTGGAGACGATGGACAATGGCAAGCCGGTTCGCGAAACCCGTGACATCGACATCCCACTCGTCGCGCGTCACTTTTACCATCACGCCGGATGGGCCGAAATGGTGGAAGACGAGTTCCGTGGTTTCTCGCCCGTCGGTGTTTGCGGTCAGGTGATCCCCTGGAATTTCCCTCTCTTGATGCTGGCCTGGAAGATCGCGCCGGCACTTGCCGCCGGCAATACCGTGGTGCTGAAGCCTGCCGATCTGACACCGCTGACGGCTGTCGCCTTTGCGGAAATCTGCCACGAGGTCGGCCTTCCAGTCGGTGTCGTCAACATCGTGCAGGGCGATGGCTCAACAGGAGCTGCGATCTGCGGCCATGCAGGCGTCGACAAGGTCGCCTTCACTGGCTCGTCCAAGGTTGGCCGCGTTATTCGCGAGCAGATTGCCGGTTCGGGCAAAAAACTGTCGTTGGAACTGGGCGGCAAGTCACCCTTCATCGTTTTCGAGGATGCCGATCTTGATGCGGCGGTTGAAGGTGTTGTTGACGCGATCTGG
Source organism: Agrobacterium sp. RC10-4-1 (assembly GCF_014138475.1). Taxonomy (NCBI): domain Bacteria; kingdom Pseudomonadati; phylum Pseudomonadota; class Alphaproteobacteria; order Hyphomicrobiales; family Rhizobiaceae; genus Agrobacterium; species Agrobacterium sp. RC10-4-1. The sequence continues at coordinate 17,288 of NZ_JACJIT010000016.1, read as the reverse complement.
TTCAACCAGGGCGAAGTCTGCTGCGCCGGTTCCCGCCTACTGGTGCAGGAGGGTATCGCCGAGAAACTCTATGCGCGGCTGAAAAAACGGCTTGAAACCCTGCGGGTCGGAGATCCGCTCGACAAGTCGACCGATGTCGGCGCGATTGTTTCTGCCACGCAGGTGAAACGCATCACGGATCTGATTCAAAAGGGCGTGGAGGAGGGTGGTGAACTCTGGCAGAGTTCCAACCCGTTGCCGTCTACTGGCAATTACGTCGCTCCCGGCTTCTTCACAGATGTCGATCAGGCCTCGACGGTCTGCCAGGTAGAAATCTTTGGCCCGATCGCCGCAGCAACCACCTTCCGCACGCCGGATGAAGCCGTTTCGCTGGCCAACAACACCCGTTACGGCCTCGCCGCCTCGATCTGGTCGGAAAACATCAATGTCGCGCTTGATCTGGCTGCCCGGGTCAAGGCAGGCGTGGTCTGGATCAACTGCACCAACATGCTGGACGCCGGTGCAGGTTTTGGCGGCTACCGTGAAAGCGGTTTCGGCCGTGAAGGTGCGCGCGAAGGGCTTTACGAATATCTGGCAGCAGACTGGGAAAAGAACCTGTCGGTCAGCAAGCCCGCTGAAGCCTTCGCACCATCTGCATCGCCGAATGCCGCCAGCAAGATGGCGATCGATGGCCTTGATCGGACCATGAAAAACTATATCGGCGGCAAGCAAACCCGCGCCGACGGTGGTTACAGTTATTCGGTCACCGGCAAGGGCAACGCCGTGATTGGCATGGCCGGAATAGGTAACCGCAAGGACATCCGCAATGCGGTGGAAGCCGCATCAAAGGCAGGCAGCTGGAGTTCCGCAACCGCCCATAACCGTGCGCAGGTGCTCTATTATCTCGCAGAGAACCTCGATGCACGGCGCGACGAATTTGTTGCCCGCATCATTGATAGCACCGGTGTGAGCGAAAAGAAGGCGAGGGACGAATTCGACGCATCTCTGCGCCGCATTTCCTATTACGCGGCCCAGACCGACAAATTCGATGGTGCCGTACACTCCACCAAGTCGCGTCACGTCACACTTGCCATGAACGAGCCGTGGGGCATCGTTGGTATCGTTTGCCCCGATGAGGCGCCGCTGCTCTCGCTGGTGTCGCTGGTGCTGCCGGCAATTGCCATGGGCAATCGCGTCGTCGTCATCCCGTCATCGCGCCATCCATTGATTGCCGGGGATTTCTATCAGGTGCTGGACACGTCGGATGTGCCCGGCGGCGTTATCAACATTGTGACCGGCGAGCGCGATGTGCTTGCAAAGACGCTGGCCGAGCATGATGAGGTTGCAGCCATCTGGTATTTCGGATCGGCTGACGGAAGCGCAATGGTCGAGAGGGCTTCAGCGGGCAACCTGAAGGCCACTTGGGTCAATAATGGGCGTGAGCCGGATTGGCTTGACCGTACACACGGGCAGGGCCGTGACTATTTGCGCAGGGCGATTCAGGTGAAGAACATCTGGGTGCCATATGGAGCATGATCGGCATCTTGGCGGATCAACAACTGACAAGGTTACTTATAGAAAATATCGGTTCCCCTACGGTTTTCGCGTTAAGTGCATCCTGTGACCGCACCTACGCGTTGCTGTCGCCAGTCGTCGCTGGCGGCTGCCCTGATGGGGAGCCAAGGGTCGGGTGAGCTCTTTCGCGAAGGAGATTCAGACACGGCTTATTTTATTCGTCGCGTTCCTTCCGCCACACATTCATCGAGAAATCTGCGCGACTGCTGTGTTGGCCCAAGCATCCCTCGTTCGCCGTCTACAGCTCCTTTAAAGGCTGTATCATACTCGGGTGGGAGAAGCTTAACGTAGATTGTCGCAAACTCTTTGAACGCACTGAGATCGCTGCCGACCAAAGCTGATAAGTCAGCGTGATCGATTGCATCTTTTACGCTCAACCGAAAAGCCATGTTGTCGACTGCGAGTCGCATTATCCTATCAAAATCCTGATTTCCGGTGAAGATCGATAATCCGTTTGAAATGGATTGTGCGACGTCTGCGCACTGCAAGGTTCCAGCCTTGGAGCCTGTGCGTTCGCACGTCCGCAGCCATTCGTTCAAGTGCGATTTTCTGCTCCGCGATACTCTTGGTTAGCGCTGTTGATTCTAACTCCAAATGGGCGTTCGCTTCCGTCAGCAGCTTGTTCTTGAAAAAAGGTGACGCGGCACTCAAGCCATAAACCGCGACAGACAAAGTCGCGAAGCTGATTAGTGCAGATGTGATCTGCGATACGGTTCCCCACTTTTGAAACCATGGGGTTGCTTTCGGCTCTAAATCTGGCTTGGACTCAACACTTTTAACCCGTGATACATCATTCTCATCCGCCAAATCCGGCGCTTTTACCTTTGATTGCATCACCTGCGTCCTAACGTGAAATCGACACAGGCGCTTTAGTGGTATCAAGCTGCAAAGACATTAATCTGGACCGAGTGTGCCGAACTTGTGGCTCGTCAAGCGCGAACTGAGACTTCGGTCCACCCATTCGGCAGGCGCCCAAATTCACTCTTGAAGGCATCCCAACGGTTCGATGTGCCAATTAAGCCCGCGATACCTGAGAAACAAGGGTTTCTCGTAAGCCTCTGCTCCCGTTCGGGAAATTACGATACCCGCAGGTGTACCACACGCGAAACCCGGATCTCAAGGACCTCATTTTTCGACATTGTGTGCAGTCGCGAAACTTACCGATCAGGGTGGTTTTTATGTTCGTCCGCTGCTGCTTCCCGAACGGTAAGAATCACATTGATTCGCAAGAAATCTTCCTGTACGGTAAGACATATCAGGAGATGTTCGATGTTCAGGTCCGCACGCGATTTCGGCGCTGCCATTCGGGAAAAACGCAAGGCGCTTGGCTGGACGCAGACCGAGCTTGCTGCCCGGTCCGGCACGGGCGAGCGTTTTATCGTCGAACTCGAATCCGGCAAGCCAAGCTGTCAGCTTGAAAAGTCCCTGATCGTGGCGCGCACTGTCGGCATCGAGATCGGCGATCTCAGGACGGCCCAACCCGCCTTGCCCTCCCCTGACGATGACCTGGACTTTCTGCCGACCTTCGGTGACGGTCGATGACGACAATCTTCTAGCTCTCCCCCTCGCCCGCTTGACCTTTGGCGAGTGGCGACTGGACTATGAGCCGAGTTGGGAAGCGCGTCGTTCGGCCTTCCCGATATCGCTCACCATGCCGCTCCATTCAGGTCCAGTCACCGCCGACAGGCTGCTGCCCTGGCTTACCAATCTGCTCCCGGAAACCCATCTCGCCGAAATCGGCCAACGGCTGAAGGTGTCTCCCCAAGACGTCGTCGGTCTGCTCGGCCACATCGGGCGTGATACCGCCGGCGCATTGTCGATTGGTGCGCCGCGGAAGAGGGGGGTACATGTGCAGCTCGTGCCGGATGCGGTAGCGCTTGAACGCATCCTGGACGAGCTTCCCGCAAAACCCTTCCTCATTGGAGAACGCGGCGTCTCGATGTCTCTTGCGGGCGTTCAGGAAAAACTGCCGGTCTTCGTCGACGAGGACGGAGCGATTTCAATTCCGGTTGATGGAACACCTTCCACACACATTCTGAAGCCGGATACGAAACGGCTTGCGGGCAGTGTCGAGAACGAAACCTTCTGTCTTGCCCTCGCGCGCGCCTGTGGGCTAGAGGCTGCCGAAGCGACAATTGGCGTCGCGGGAAGACGGCGCTATCTGCTGGTCAAGCGCTATGACCGTTTCACCGATCCGCAAGGCGAGATCCGTAGACTGCATCAAGAAGATCTTTGCCAGCTAACGGGTCACTTCCCATCCCAGAAGTACGAGCGCTCATCGACAGGACGCGGCGTGACCCTGAAAAGGATGTTCGGTGCATCAGCCATCTCGTCTCACCTTCCGCACGTTTGACGCTTCTTGATGCGGTGATCTTCAACGTGCTGATCTGCAATTCGGATTCGCATACCAAGAATTATTCGGTCCTGATCGGCGCTGGTGGGTCCGCGAAGATGGCGCCGCTCTACGACCTGATGTGTGCGGCAGTGTATCGCCACGTAGACCAAAGTTTACCGCAGGGGATAGCCGGCCGATTCGACGCTCCAGATCTACGGCGCGCGGATTGGCGGGCGCTGGCTGACGAGGTTGGTTTGAGCGGTGCATCAACGGTGAGACGTGTTGAGGAACTTGCAGAGCGTGTCAGCGCCGCGTGCGATGAGGTGGTGCCGCAAGTCGAGGCTTTGGCTGGCGATCCGGCAAGGGTGCTGGAGAAGATTGTCCACTCCATCCGAACGCGATGTCGGCGTATTCAGGCGCAATGTCGCGGGTGAAGAGAGCCAAAGTAGGGCGGAAATTATTTCCGCTTTGCGCCCTAAGTTTGGACTCTCCGGTGGCACCCGGCAACATCCCAGGACCGACAGTAACTCGCTCGGCGCATTGAGAAACTATGTGCCTCGCGCTCGGGAAGATGGAGGGATGGAACACGTCGTCATGACCATGAGCGAGAAGATAAACAAAGCGCTGCTGTGGAAACCTTTGCCCTGCTCACGATTGGAGCCGTCTACCAGCTCGGGTTGCGGTTTATACCCACGCGCTCTTTTTAGGCGTCCCCGACACGATGCCCCTGCTACGTTTCGTCCCAATTGGCATCGCGCACCCGCCATTGCGTTTCCAGGTTCTCCCATTGCGTGCCGGCACTGGTGCCGCTATTCATGTCATTGATGTCGCATGAGAGTTTGGCTCAGCTTGAAGCAAGGCGTTCGTGTACTTAGTTCCTCGCCAAATGCAGGCGATTGGTCCAAACGTGGAATGAATGAATGAACAAGCTTTCTAAAGGCAAGGTGGCGTAGCATGGCAAGCCACTCGGATTTGGCCAACCTAATATGGCAGATTGCTGATCTGCTGCGTGGGCCCTATCGCCCGCCGCAGTACGAGCGGGTTATGCTGCCCCTTGTGGTTCTGCGCCGCTTCGATTGCGTACTGGCCGCCACCAAGCCGAAGGTATTGGCGGAATTCGAGCGTCGCAAAGGTGGTAAACTGGAAGACGATGCCCTTGACCGGATTCTGAACAACGCTTCCGGGCACCGCTTCCACAACCGTTCGCCGATGACCTTCGAAACGATGATCGGAGACACCTCGGGTCTTGTCGGGCATCTTCAATCCTATATCAGCGGCTTCTCGGCGAATGTTCGCAAAATCTTCGACTACTTCGAATTCAACAACGAAATCGAAAAGATGGAAGAGGCGAACATCCTCTACCTCGTGCTGAAAGAGTTCTCGAAGGTCGACCTTCATCCTGACCGCGTGAAGAACGATCAGATGGGCCTCGTATTCGAAAACCTCATTCGACGCTTCAACGAACTGGCCAACGAGACCGCAGGCGATCACTTCACGCCCCGCGAGGTGATCCACCTCATGGTTGATCTGCTCTTCATGGACGCCGACGACGTGCTCAGCAAGCCGGGAACCGTGATGCGTATGCTTGACCCGGCATGCGGCACGGGGGGCATGCTTGCTGAAGCGCAACGTTATATGCGCGATCACCACAAGGAAGCGAAGCTCTACGTCTACGGCCAGGACTACAATAAGCGGGCCTTCGCGACGGCCGCATCCGACATGCTCATGAAGCAGGTCGATCACAACGGTGGCGGAGAAAACGTCCAGTACGGCGATAGTTTCATCGACGACAAGTTCGAGGGGCAGACCTTCGACTACTTCATCGCCAACCCGCCCTTCGGCGTGGACTGGAAGAAGCAGCAGAAGGAAATCGTCCGTCGGCACGAGAAGGCCGCGCAGGACAGCCCGTGGAGCGCAGGCCTACCGCGCGTGAATGACGGCTCACTGCTGTTCCTGCAGCACATGATCTCGAAGTTCGAAGTCGTCGATCCCAAATCGCAGAAGTATGGCTCGCGTGCTGCCATCGTGTTCTCGGGCTCACCCCTATTCACCGGCGGCGCTGGCGGCGGCGAGAGCAACATTCGCAAATGGATCATCGAGCGCGACATGCTCGAGGCCATCGTCGCCCTACCGGAGCAGATGTTCTACAACACCGGGATCGGCACCTATATTTGGATTGTCACCAACAACAAGCCCGGATACCGCAAAGGCAAAATCCAGTTGGTCGATGCGCGTGACATCTGGATGCCTATGGGACGCAGCCAAGGGGACAAGCGCCGCAAGATCGGCGCAGGCAAGGCACCTGAGGGGGATGATCGCCCGGACGAACCCGATCAGATTGCTGAGATCGTTCGGCTCTACGGCGGCTATGCCCAGAACGCTACATCTAAGATCTTCGACAATGCGGACTTCGGCTATACCCGCGTCACCGTCGAGCGTCCGTTACGTCTGCGCTATCGGATGACGGTCGAGGACAAGGCCCGGTTCCTCGACGCGGCACCGCACCTCCTCGACGACATTCAGGCGATCGACCAGGCGCTAGGCCGTGAGCAGGAACGGGACTGGAACAAGGTCTGGGGCGGCATTGAAAAGCTGTTAAAAAAGCGCGAGTCCCGCTGGCGCTCGGCGGAGGTAAAGCTGTTCCGCAACGTGTTTACCGAGAAGGATGCGGATGCCGAGAAGGTCAGGGAGAACAAGGGCTTCGAGGCCGACCCGGACCTTCGCGACTTCGAGAACGTACCCCTGAAAGAGGATATCGACGCCTACTTCGCGCGCGAGGTTCTGCCGCATGTGCCCGACGCCTGGATGGACCGGAGCAAGGACAAGGTTGGCTACGAGATCAACTTCAACCGCCACTTCTATCAGTTCACGCCGCCCCGCAAGCTGGTCCACATCGACGCGGACCTTAAGAAGGCGGAGGACGAGATCCTGCGGCTCTTGCGGGAGGTGACCGAGTGAGTCACGTCGACGCTTGGCAAAGCGAGCTTCCGCCTTCTTGGACTGTGCGGCCTCTTCGTTCAGTCGCGGAGTATGCCGTCAGCAACGTCGACAAAATTTTGTCGGATGACGAGCTGCCCGTTCGTCTGTGCAATTACACAGACGTCTACAACAGCGAAAAGATTCACCTTGGCATGGAGTTCATGGCAGGAACAGCGACGCAATCCGAGATAGACAAGTTCCACCTGATCGCTGATGATGTTGTCATCACGAAGGACTCAGAGGCATGGGATGACATCGGCGTTCCCGCCTTGGTGACAGAAACAGCAGACGATTTCGTCTGTGGCTACCACTTAGCAATGATCCGGCCTGACCCGGAAAAGCTGGATGGTGCGTTCCTTTTTCGGTGCCTGCAATCAAAGACAGTGCGAGTCCCATTGGAATTGGCCGCGAATGGCATCACCCGATTTGGCATACCAAAGAACGCCATCGGCTCGCTGGCGCTTCCAGTCCCCCCCAAGTCCATTCAACGCTCTATCGCCCGGTTCCTCGACAGCGAAACCGCCAACATCGACGCTCTGATTGCTACCAAGCAGAAGCTCCTCGACCTCATGGCCGAGAAGCGGCGCGCCATCGTGGCCGAGGCCGTCATGCGCGGCCTCGACCCTTTTGTACCCCTGCGGCCGTCAGGCATCGACTGGCTTGGCGATGTCCCTGCGCATTGGGAGGTCCGCCGGATTGCCACCTTGTTTTCCCAACGTGACGAGCGCAGCAAACCCGATTTGCCGCTGCTGGAGGTTTCCATCAATGCGGGCGTCGTCGTCCGTAAGTTCTCGAGCGACAAGATCGAAGGGACGGCAGCAGACTTCAACACCTACAAGGTCGCTCGCCAAGGAGACATCGCCTTCAACAAGATGCGCATGTGGCAAGGCGCGGTAGGCGTTACGCCCGTCGACGGCCTCGTGAGCCCCGATTACACCGTTGCCTGGACGAAGGCGGAGCTTCTTCCAGATTATGCCGGTCAGCTCTTTCGGACTGCGTCGTTCAGCGCAGAGTGCGGACGCAACTCGCAAGGCATCACTTGGGATAGGCTGCGTCTCTACTGGGACGGATTCCGAGACATCTTCATACCCCTGCCGCCGCTCGATGAACAGCGACAGATCGTTCAGCACATCAGCACCGAGACCGCCAAGATCGACCGCCTGCGCACCGCGACCGAGAACTCCGTCGGCCTGCTGAAAGAGCGCCGCGCAGCCCTGATCGCAGCGGCCGTGACCGGCCAGATTGAAATCCCGGAGGCGGCATGAAGATCAGTCGGCTCAGCGTTGCCGGCCTTCGCGGCTTCGACCAGGCGACCTTCGAATTTGATCCGCACTTCACGTTACTGGTTGGTGTCAATGGCGTTGGCAAGAGCAGCGTCCTTGAAGCTCTGCGGGTCTCACTGTCTCGGGTGTTGCCTAAGTTCACGGCGAGTCGCTCGACGCCTTTGGCATTCGCCTCCGATGATATCCGGCAGGTAAGCTCCTCGCTGACCGTCGATCTGGAGCTCGACTTCCCCGAGGGGCAACGAAGCCTACTGCTGCACAAGCCGAGAGAACGGTTTGTTCCTGATGAAGAGGGGTCTGTTCGGAACGCGACGCTAGACACGCCTGAAAGGGAAGAGCTGTCACCGCCGCACTGGCCGAAGGCCGACCCGTCAGGCAATCAACCCATTGCGATCTACTTCGGAACGCGCAGGTCTCACCCCACGGATGAGCAGATCAAGATTGGTCGGAGCCGCGGAGGCCAAGCTGCGGCGTTTGCCGATGCACTTTCAGATGTCCGGCCGCTCCACCTTCGGGACATGGCGTCCTGGATGCTGGCGCAAGAGGCGTTGGCGGAGGAACTGCCGCGGGCACGATCCCATCTTGAGGCACTGAAATCTGCAGCAGCCCGTTTTTTGCCGACCTGCAAGGGGCTGCGAGCGACCAACGGCGCGGACAAGCCACGGCTTCTGATCTCGAAGGACGGCATTGAACTTGATGTCCGGTATCTCTCCGAGGGTGAGAGGGGGGTGCTTGCGTTGGCACTCGACCTTGCTCGCCGCTTATCGCAAGCCAATCCAGTCTTAGACGATCCAGTCAGAGACGGGGTCGGAGTCGTTCTAATCGATGAAATTGATATGCACATGCACCCGCTTTGGCAGCGCCAGATCGTGCCTCTTCTGACCGAGACGTTCCGTGCCTGCCAGTTTATTGCCACCACTCATTCGCCGCAGGTGATTGGCGAAGTGGCTCACGACAGGATCCTGCTCATCAAGGACGGTCATATCTATTCGCCAGCGCGCTCATTCGGGATCGATTCAAGCCGTGTCCTCGAAGAGGTAATGGACACCAAGTCGCGGAATGGGGGTGTGGAGGCGAAGATAGCAAAAATCGCGCAGCTCATAGGCGAGGGAAAAGCGGATGCTGCAAGGGCTGAAATAAAAGAGCTTTCTGCAGATATCGGTGAGGACGACCCGGAGATTACGCGCGCAATGACCCTTCTCGATTTCATGGAGGGGGATGCGTGAGGATGATCACCAAAGGCGCCGAACCGAACAGTCTTACGTACCACCGGGCTCAGGCGCATAGCGACTACGACAACTACGCTCAAAAAGACGACTTACGCACAGCTCTGGTAGCCGAGCAAAAGGGCCTGTGCTGTTACTGCACCGGGCGCCTTCGGGCGGAATCAACCGCGATGAAGATTGAACATTGGCAAAGCCAGGCGAGCTATCCCAAGCGGCAACTTGTCTACGCAAACCTGCTCGGCGCGTGTCTAGGCGGGGATGGGAGATCGCCGACCGATCAGCACTGCGACACCAAAAAGGCCAATCGCGATCTCAAGTGGAATCCGGCAGATACCGCGCATGCCATTGAAGCAAGGCTGAAGTATCTAGTCGACGGGACTATTTCAAGCCCGGACGAAGAATTCAACACGCAATTGAATGACACTTTAGGTTTGAATCTAAGTTACATGAAGAGCAGTCGGAAGGCGGTACTGGATTCCGTACTGCAGTGGTGGCGTTCGACACCAGACGCCCGACAAAAGGTCCAACAACAGATCAGTTACCGCATCAACGCGGCGGAGTATCAGCCGTTCAGTCCAGTCGCGATCTGGTTTCTTCGGCAAAAACTGTGAGGTAGAACGGCATGAACTACGCTCGGCATTCAGAAGGTGCGTTCGAAACCGCCATCGAAGCCACGATGCTCGCGAACGGTGCCGTTGTAGAACCTGCGTCGAGGTTCGACCGCGCTCGCGCTATATTTCCTGAGACAATCCTATCCTTCATCCGTAACACACAGCCGAAGGAATGGAGGGCTCTGGAGGCACTCCACGGGGAAAAAACCGGCGCGCAAGTTCTCGCGGATCTGACAAAGTGGATGGATCGAGAGGGTTCTCTGTCCACTTTGCGGCACGGATTTAAGTGCTACGGCAAGACTCTGCGCGTGGCATTCTTCAAGGCGGCGCATGGATTGAATCCCGAACTAGAAGCTCGTTACGCCGCCAACCGGGTTGGCATCACGCGGCAACTCCATTTCTCGAAGAACTCTGAAAAGTCCTTAGACGTTGCGTTGAGCGTAAATGGCATTCCAGTCGCGTCGGTCGAACTCAAAAACTCGATGACTGGACAGACGGTCGAGCACGCCCTGCACCAGTACCGCTACGACCGCGATCCGCGTGAGCCGATCTTCGAGTTCAAGCGGCGTATGCTGGTCCACTTTGCGGCCGACACGGACACGGTGTTTATGGCGACGCGGCTTGCGGGAGCAGCCACCCATTTCTTGCCCTTCAACAAGGGCAACAGCGGTGGTGCCGGAAATCCGCCCGATCCTAAGGGGCGAAGCTATCGCACGGCCTATCTGTGGGAGGAGGTGCTGCAGCGAGACAGCCTTCTCGATCTCCTCGCGCGCTTTATCCATCTCCAGGTCGAGGAGAAGCGCGATGACCAAGGGCGAAGGGTCAAGAAGGAAACGATGATCTTTCCGCGTTATCACCAGCTCGAAGCGGTACGCTCGTTGGTGGAGCAGGCGCAACGCGAAGGCGCAGGCAACAACTACCTGATCGAGCATTCAGCCGGCAGCGGCAAAAGCAACACCATTGGTTGGCTCACACATCGGCTGGCTTCCCTGCATGACGACAAGAATAGCCGAGTTTTTGACAGCGTCATCGTGATTACCGATCGCGTGGTGCTGGACAAGCAGTTGCAAGACACGATCTACCAGTTCGAGCATAAGCATGGTGTCGTTCAGAAGATCGACGAGAGTTCGCGCCAGCTTGCGGAAGCGCTGGAAAGCGCCGTGCCGATCATCATCACAACCTTGCAGAAGTTTCCCTTCGTCTCGCGCCAGCTTGCGAAGATGGCGGAAGAGCGCGGCGAAGCCGATGGTGGCACGCTGAAGTCCCGGCGCTGCGCTGTGATTATAGATGAGGCGCACAGTTCGCAGGGCGGTGAAACGGCGACCGATCTCAAGGAGGTACTTGGGGGCCAGGGCCTTCGCGAAGAAGCAGCAAAGTATATGGCTGAGAACGATGAAGAGGATGTCGAAGAGCTGTACCGATCTATGGCGAAGCGTGGGCGACAGGCGAATCTTAGCTTCTTTGCCTTCACCGCGACGCCTAAGCACAAGACCGTCAAGGTTTTCGGACGCGATGACAAGCCCGCCCATCGTTACACAATGCGGCAGGCCATCGAGGAAGGCTTCATCCTCGACGTGCTGAAGCACTACACCACTTACGCTACCTATTTCCGGCTCCTTAAAGCGAGCGAGGACGATCCGAACGTCGAGCGGAAGAAGGCTGCCCGTGCGCTCGCCCGTTTTCTAAAGCTGCATCCTCATAACATCGCTCAGAAGACTGAGGTCATGATTGAGCACTTCCATACAGCTACCCAGCACAAGATCGGTGGCCGGGCCAAGGCGATGGTGATCACTGGCTCTCGACTCGAAGCTGTCCGCTACAAGCAGAGCTTCGACCGTTACATCAAAGAGAAGGGCTACTCCATAAAGTCGCTCGTAGCCTTCTCTGGTGTCGTCACGGACGACAAAATGAAGGACGTTACGTACACGGAGGAGGGCATGAACCTCGGTGTGCGGGAAAAGGAACTGCCGGAGCTGTTCGCCACGCAGGAATATCAGGTGCTGCTCGTTGCAGAGAAGTACCAGACGGGGTTCGATCAACCTTTGCTGCACACCATGTATGTAGACCGGAGGCTTGCGGGAATTCAGGCGGTTCAGACACTCTCCCGCCTCAACCGCATTCACCCTCTGAAAGAAGACACCTTTGTCCTGGATTTCGTCAATGAACGAGATGAAATCCGCGAGGCGTTTAAGACCTACTTTGAAGGCGCCGAGGTTGGCGAAGACGTGGACCCGGCTAGAATGTATGAGCTCAAGAGCGAGCTCGATGCCGATGGCATCTATGTTGATATCGACCTCGAACGCTTCAGCGCCGTCTACTTCAAACCGCGTCAGCGCCAAAGCCCGAACGATCATCAGTTGATGAACGCAGCGCTTGATGTTCCAGTATCCCGTTTTAAAGAACTACTGGATAAGAGACCGGATGAGGCCGAGCTATGGCGAGGTAAGCTGTCGGCCTTCTGCACCCTCTATGGTTTCCTCAGCCAGATTATCCCTTATCAAGATACGGACTTGGAACGACTGTATGTGTTCTTGCGGCACCTCGTAACGAAACTGCCGAAGCGTGGTGCCGGGCCGTCTTACCAGTTCGACGACGAGGTGCGGCTTGAGTATTACCGCCTGCAGAAGATCAGCGAAGGTTCGATTAGTCTGAGTAGTGGAGAGGCCAATCGGCTCGATGGCCCTTCGGAAGTGGGATCCGGCGCGCTTCGCGAGGAAGCACTTGCTTTGTCTCGGCTCATCGTTGTCGTAAACGACCGGTTCGGCACTGATTTCAATCGGGCAGATCAACTGTTTTTCGACCAGATCGTCGAAGCCGCTATTTCAGACGCGACGCTGAAGCAGGCGGCAGCAGTCAATCCCGGCGAAAAGTTCGAGCTCGTGTTCAAGAACTTGCTTGAAGCGCTGTTCGTTGAACGCATGGATCAGAACGAGGAGATTTTCGCTCGGTTTATGAACGATAAGTCATTCCAAAAAGTCGTGCTCGGATGGCTTTCGTCCGAGGCATATCGAAAGTTGCGTTTGCCTGCCGCGCGTTCAGTTTCAGGCAATGAGGACGACAATGCCGATTCCTGACTATCAGTCACTGATGCTCCCGACTCTGCGCCTCGCTGCTGAAGGTGAAACCCGAGTAGCGAATGTCTCGGAACGCATCGCGGATGACCTCAGTCTCACCCAGGCGGAGCGCGACGAGCTTCTCCCGAGCGGCCGCCAGCGCCTGCTGCACAATCGCATCCACTGGGCAAAGTTCTATATGAGCAAGGCCGGGCTGATCGCCTCGCCCGCACGCGGTCGTTTTGTTGTGACCGACAAGGGCAAGGCGCTGCTGGCGACGTCCCCGGAACGCATCGACGTGGCTCTGCTGATGCAGGAGCGTGAATTCCGCGAATTCTACAAAAACGGGGGCGTGGCGGCGGAAGAGAATGGCATTCATGCCAAACCCGTCCAAGACACCTCTGCCCGAACGACGCCGGAAGAGCAGATTGATGCGGCCTATGTATCTCTGCAAGCAGCCCTGCGCGATGAATTGCTTCAGCGCATCCTCTCCAACAGTCCCGCTTTCTTCGAACAGCTTATCGTCGATCTCCTAGTTGCCATGGGCTATGGCGGCAGCCACAAGGATGCCGCAGCACAGCTCGGCCGCTCCGGTGACGGCGGTGTCGACGGGATCGTCAACGAAGATCGCCTCGGCCTCGACCGCATTTATGTTCAGGCCAAGCGCTATGCGCCCGGCAATCCGGTGGGTCGTCCCGATGTCAACGGCTTCGTCGGCAGTCTAGTCGGCCTAGGCGCCACCAAGGGCGTCTTCGTCACCACCTCCACCTTCAGCCAGCCTGCGCGCGACTACGTCAAGCATCTGTCTCAGCGGGTCATCCTTATCGACGGGCAGGAACTGGCCGATCTGATGATTGAACACGGCGTCGGCGTGCGCAGCTATCGCACGGTTGAGTTCAGGCGGCTGGATGAAGACTTCTTCGGCGAGGAGTGAGGATCGGCTTCTCGGGCGGAAATTATTTCCGCTTCGTCACCCCTTGAACACCTTCTCACGGTGATATTGCAGAAACTGCGAATGTGGCCGCCCGTCTGGACGTTCTGGCACAAGTAGGCGTCGCTCCGGATTGATGAGCCGCGTGATGGTATCTGGCACGCCGCCGCTCGCGATCAGCAGATTGTAGTCGTCGTCGACCGAAATCAGACCGCGATCGAACATCCAGTGCACGGTTCCGGAGAGTGCGAGGCCGTTCCGTACGCTATCCGGCCCCCGGTCGGCCACCGGGCGGATGTGGGCTGCCTGCACCTCTGAGCGGCCGCCACCATTGATCAGCTTCAGCCCGGTCACGGCGCAGGTGTCTGGAGTGCTCCCCGTTTCGCCGGACAAGCCGGCTAGTTTGATTTAGCCCTGATGAACTGCCGAGGGGAAGCCATCTTGAGCGCGGAATGTGGATGGATTTCATTATAGATGCTATGGAGGAGCCGCCCGGCTCATCCGCTTCATCGATAACGAGGAGGCCTCCGATGAACGAGAACGACAAGTCCACTGTGTCAGTGTATGCAGCCATTGAGTTGAGCAAATCCACGTGGCTAGTTGCAGTACTTTCTCCAAACTCAGATCGCGTGAAGCTTCGGCAGGTTCGAGGCGGCGATACCGCAGCGCTCGTCGGGATGCTGAAGCGTGAGCAAGCGAGCGCGGCCCAGGTGGATGGATGCCCAGCTGAGATCGTGGTTTGCTTTGAGGCCGGTTATGACGGCTTTTGGTTAGCTCGGTTCTTGCGGAAGCGAGGCATACGCACGTCAGTACTCGACTCCACCAGCTTCTTGGTCAACAGGCGAAGCCGTAGGGCGAAGACCGACCGGCTAGACGCAGAGTCCATGGTCATGATGTTCAGATCGTTCGATCAGGGTGACCGAACGGTATGCCGTGAAGTTCGTGTTCCCACGCCGGAGGAGGAAGATGCCAAACGTCTCGACAGGGAACGCTTGCAGCTCTCGGCAGAGCGGACACGCCACGTGAACCGCGTTCGTGCCCTGCTAAACCTTCACGGTATCCGTGAGGTCAAGGCCCTCTGGGGAGGAGACTGGCGCAAATGGCTGCAAATGGTGAGGACAGCCGATGACCAACCACTCGGTAAATTCCTTGCAGCAGAGCTAACGAGGGAGTTCGAACGCCTGGAACTGGTCCACACGCATATTCGTGATCTCGACCGCCAACTCGAGGAAGGCTTGAGTGGTGGCACACTGGGTATTCCCAATGTCGACAAGGTTCGCCGCATCGCCACGCTCAAAGGTATTGGCAAACTGAGTGCTGTGCTGTTGGTGTCAGAGGTATTCCATCGACAGTTCGCCAATCGAAAGTGTTTGGCGAGCTTTCTCGGCCTGGCACCAAGCCCATATGCGAGTGGTGCTGTGAAGCATGATCAAGGGATCAGCAAAGCCGGTAACCGCTTCGCGAGACGGCTCCTCGTTGAACTTGCGTGGTGCTGGTTGAGGTATCAACCGTCAAGCGCTTTGTCCCAGTGGTATCTGGGTACGTTCGGGGCGGGCTCGGGCAGATCTCGCAAGATCGGAGTTGTCGCGCTGGCTCGAAAGCTTGCAGTCGCCATCTGGCGTTTTGTTGAAGACGGCCTGGTCCCCCAGGGCGCTTCACTGAAGCCAGAAGCCCCTTAACCGTTCCAAGCGCCGACGGGCGACTGGAGAGAAGAGCGGCCGCCGAGATTGAAGATGGCCTGGATAACATCCGCCGTGTTGTAGTGTAGCGCTGCTCTTCCGCACTGCTTGGCCCCCATGAATGGGATCGTGGTTGAGATCAGATTCTCGCCGAATACAAGTCGATGCGCCGAGTGCGCTTGCATGCCAACGCAGTCCAGTCAGGAGTTAGAAGGAGAAGCGAATGACTGCTTGACAGAAACTCCCTCATACAAGTCCTCGATCCATCCGTCGATGAACTGGAGCGCTGTTTCTGCGTCCGGTAGTGCTGCGATGCGGATATAATCCCGCTTCAGGGTTTTGACGAAGGCCTCGGACATGGCGTTCGACTGCGGGCTGGCTACCGGCGTGAAGCAGGGTGTCAGATTAAGTGCTTGCGCAAACAGCCTCGTGTCCCTCGCGGTGTATCCGTCTCCCGTTATGACAACGACGATGCCGTAGACGGGGGAATGGTCGAAACCTGTTTCGACAAACCCTCCGAGAGCGCGGACGACGCCGAGAGCTTTGCGAGGGCGGACTGCTTCAGCATGTCCGCGTGGCCCACCAGAAGTTCATTAAAGGGTTCGCCGCGGGCCTGAAGTTCCAGCTCCCGGTTCAGGCTAACGAGGTCACGGATGCCTGCAGTCTTTCGCAGTTCGGCAATCGGGATCGGCGCGTCCGAGCGGTCGATCATCCGGAGATAGGCCTTCAGCTCGCCCTTCATCTCGATGACGGTTTCAAGTGCCCGCGTCTCGCTGTCGTCGTCGTCCTGCATGCCTCTGCCGTGCCTCATCTCATCGAACATCAATCTGGCCTTCGCCGCCAGAAGGTCGGCCAGAAGTCTCGCGCGTCTGTGAGAGCAGGCGCCGAGGCTGAGCCGCAACGGAGGAATAGCACGCGTGCCGCCGCTCGTCTTTGGTAGCTTGATCTGGAAGATGTAGACGGAGCCGGATTTGGCGAGGTAGGGACCAGGTCCCCTGCCTTTGAGTTAGGCAGACGGCGTCTGATTCGACGGCTCGGGCGATACCCCGACGTGTACCGGGCGCGATACCTGCATGATTTTCACTCCTCAAGGGCCGCTGGAGAGCAGAGGTTTTGCGAGGAAATCCAAAGTTTTGCAGGTAACTGGCGGAAAGTGAATACAACCTGGCGGAGAGGGTGGGATTCGAGCCCACGATACCCTTGCAGGTATGCCGCATTTCGAGCGCGGCGCATACCACTTTGCACCTCTCAGCCGGAATAAACTACAAGGTTCGCGCGGGCACACCACCGATTATCGCAGACGGCATTAGGATTCTGAACTTGCGATAACAGCACTTTTTACTCTCACTTCCGCGTCGATCACGAGCCTGAGCTCACGTTTCCATCAAGCGATCCAAACTACAGGATTGTTGCAGGGATGAAAAGATTAGATCATTTGCTACCGACTCAGTCCAAGCCCGCGAGACCGGTTCATTTGCTGTTTCAGCGTATGGTCATGACTAAGCTCGGCATGCCGTGTACGATCCACCATGCGTGCGATTGCCTCGATCTGCTCGGCGTGCTTTGTGAGCTCGGGACGTGTCTCCAGCTCCTCGGCGAACCTGCGAGGATCGGAGCTTCCGAACCGCTGGGTGAGC
>NZ_JACJIT010000015.1:0-42733 GCF_014138475.1 Agrobacterium sp. RC10-4-1 | reverse complement strand
GGTCTAGACATAGATCCTCACATTCAGAGAACTCCTACGCCCGAAATACCCTACTCAGCATCAGCCGCGCCAGATGGGGTTTCCTTGCCGCTTACGGTACAGCGCGATGTCCCCGGATTTCTCTTTTTCAACGGGTTCTGCGGGCAACGAAACGCGATCCTGCGGATCTCGAACCGGAAGACCTTGCGGGGCGCGACCCGTCTCACGTCGTTTAGGGGACTGAACGAAGCTGACATTGGCCGTACTCCATCGCTGTCGAAACGTCTCGTTAAAGTGCCTGTTCCGCATCGAGATCAGTTTGAAGCCGGTTTCCCTTTAACGAACTTCAGATTTGCAGCAGCGTTTCCCTGCTTCGATGCAGTAGCAAAGTGGCTGATGACGCCCTATGGACACAGTCCTGGCATTTAGACTTTGCGTCGCCCTCTTGCCACGGCTGTAGCTGGGTGCCACATCGCAAGCCATTGCCATTAGAGAGCGACCTTCATGACAGTTATAGCCTCTTACATCTATCGGCTCGGCGAGCGCACTGAGAAACTCCCCTTGACGGGCGACCCGTTCCAAGAGACCGACGGCGAATTTGCCTGGATCGGCATTGCCGACCCGACACCCGATGAAATGGCATGCCTCAAGTCGATGTTCGATCTGCATCCGTTGGCGGTAGAAGATGCCCTCAATGGCAAACAGGTGCCCAAAGTCGAAGTCTATGGCGACCAGCTGTTCGTCATCATCAAGACCGCCCATCTCGAAGGAGACAAGATTGCCTATGGCGAGACCTGTATTTTTGTCGGCCGGCACCATGTGATCTCCGTTCGTCATGGTTCCGCGCGCTCACACAGGGAGTTACGGGAACAGCTCGAACAGTCTCCACAACTCCTGGATCACGGGCCCGACTATGTCCTGCACGGTATCATCGACTTCGTGGTAGACGGCTATCTTCCGATGGTCGAGGCTCTGGAGGACAAGGTGCTCGAGATGGAAAAGCATATGCTGATCTCCTTTCTCGAACGCGAGCAGATCAGACGGCTTTTTCGCATGCGCCGACAGGTCATCCGGTTTCAGCGCATCCTCGGCCCGATGGCCGAGGTCGTGGGCAAGCTGACAAACCTCGAACTGCCCTGTATCGACGACAATGCCAAGGCCTATTTCCGGGATGTGCTCGACCACGTTCGGCGCGTCGAGTTCATGATGTCAGGTCTGCGAGAAATCATCACCTCCGTGTTCGAAGCCTCAAACCTTCTGGAACAGCAGCGTCAGGGAACAATCACCCGGCAGCTTGCTGCCTGGGCCGCGATTCTCGCCGTGCCTACGGCGATAGCTGGCATTTATGGAATGAATTTTGAGCATATGCCGGAGCTGAAATCGGAATATGGCTATTATGTCGTAATCGGTGTCATTCTTACACTTTGCGCTATCCTGTATTCCAGTTTCAAAAAAACAGGGTGGCTGTAGTGTAATCCCGTCTCTCAAGACTATCGAGCGCACAGCCTAAAATCGCATCGCACTGAAGCCGTAAAGGAGTTGGATTTGGCCACTGGACTGATCGCATTGCTTGACGACGTTGCAGCCATCGCGAAGGCGGCAGCTGCCTCGTTGGACGACATCGCAACGCAGACAGCGAAAGCCAGCGTGAAGGCGGCGGGCGTTGTGATCGACGATACTGCCGTTACTCCGACCTATGTTATCGGCCTGGCTCCTGCACGTGAGCTTCCGATTATCGGAAAGATTGCGCTCGGATCGCTGAAAAACAAGCTGATCTTTCTCCTGCCGATCTGTCTTGTGCTTGGATATTTTGCTCCATGGCTCATTACCCCCCTGCTCATGATCGGCGGAATTTATCTGTCCTTTGAAGGCGCGGAGAAGCTTCACGAGGCCTTCTTTCCTCACGTCACGAAGCACGACCAGGCTCAGAACGCGGCGCTCGACGCGGCGGATCTCGAAAGCCGCAAAGTTTCCGGCGCGATCCGGACCGACTTTATCCTTTCAGCCGAGATCATGGCGCTTACGCTTGCCGGGGTTTCGACATTGAGCATCTATTCGCAAGCTGCGGTGCTGGCAACCGTCGGCATCCTGATCACCGCAGCAGTATATGGCGTCGTGGCCATCATCGTCAAAGCAGACGATGTGGGACTGCACCTGGCAAAGGCAGGAAGCCCTTTAGCAAGCAAAGTCGGAGCGGGCCTCGTGAAGGGCGTGCCCGTGCTTTTGAAGGCATTGGCTATCGTCGGGACGGCGGCAATGCTGTGGGTAGGTGGAAGCATCATCGTGCACAGTCTGGCAGGGCTTGGATTGCATCAACCAGAGCATCTGATTGAAATGTTTGCATCTAAGATCGAACACACAGTGGCGGTTCTTCCGCAAATCACCAAGTGGCTGGCTACCTCTTTGGCCCAGGCAATCATCGGCATTGCGACAGGCGCAATTGCAATCCTGCTCCTGTCCATCTGGAAGCAACTCATTCCTGGCTACACCAGGGCCAGCTAGCGTTCCGTGGCTGGTTCATAGAACCACGTGCGGTGGATTACCGCACGTGTCGCTGCTATCGTCGTTCTGGATGGACCGACCTTGCCAGATTTGACGGACGCGCAAGGGCCAGCCGCATTGGGTTATGTCCGGCGCCACGG
Organism: Agrobacterium sp. RC10-4-1; assembly: GCF_014138475.1. Classification (NCBI taxonomy): domain Bacteria; kingdom Pseudomonadati; phylum Pseudomonadota; class Alphaproteobacteria; order Hyphomicrobiales; family Rhizobiaceae; genus Agrobacterium; species Agrobacterium sp. RC10-4-1. The sequence goes on along the minus strand of NZ_JACJIT010000015.1, from coordinate 40,112 downwards.
TGGCCGCGCTTGTGACGGCTTACGACAAAGTGCGACGGGCTCCTACCAGGTATGGGGGAACGGCAGGACAATACCGGCGTTTTATATGCTCCACTAGTGAAGCGCACGTGATGCGGTGAGCACATTGCATCCGGACCAAGGGGGAACTGCCAGCATGTGCAACCTTTATCGGATGGACGACAAGGACTGGGTCTCAAAGTGGGCCCAGGACGCCGAAAGCCTGATCAACCTGATGCCGGCCTATCAGATGAACCCCGACCAGATGGGGCCGATTGTCCGAAACACGGCTGACGGCAAGAAGCAGCTGGTTCATGCACGGTGGGGCCTGCCCTCGCCGATTTTCGTGCAGAAGAAAGCTGCGGAAGCGAGAGCGGGAAAACTGAAGGCCAAAGGTCAGGCCGTCGATATGGACGAACTCATCCGCATGGAACCGGACCGTGGCGTGACGAATGTGCGCAAACTCAATCTCCCTCACTGGACGCGATGGTTCGGCGTCGAGCACAGGTGCCTTGTCCCGGTCACAAGCTTTGCCGAGCCGGATCCGATGAGCAAACAGGAGGGTGGCAATGTGCCCAACGCCTGGTTTGCCCGTGATGATGCGAAATCGCTGATGTTCTTTGCCGGCGTCCACGTGCCGCAATGGAAGAGCGTCCGCAAGGTCAGGGATGGGCTCACAACCGACGACCTATACGGTTTCCTGACGACCGATCCGAATGACCTCGTGAAGCCGATCCATGAAAAGGCCATGCCGGTCCTGCTGCTGACGAGGGAAGAAACCGAAGTCTGGATGCGGGCTCCGTGGAATGAGGCAAAGGAGCTCGCCCGCCCGTTACCGAACGACGCGCTGATCATTTCATCACGCGAACCGTACGGATCAACGATCGTTTCGCAAAGTGGAGAACCGGTGGAGGAGCAAGGACGCCTTTTATAATCGGCGGCCATTACCTCACCACTGCCTGGGCCACAGCCCTGTCGTGAGGAGACTAAACCCGCCGAACTGTTCGGAGAGAGGAGAAGGAAGATGCATATCCACCCTTACATTCTCGAAAATCATGGTGTCTATCCCAAGAGATTTCTGGAGGATGGTCAATTCTTCGGCGTGCGGAAATCCACTCACGATAATCTCGACCAAAGGCTGGTCGCCGAAGTCGACCGGGAATCCGACCTGACTGCCTATTCCGGATATGTCGCCATGGAACTCTGGGCAGATGATGACGACATTCCGACGGGAGCGAGGATTGAGATATTGTTCAGCGACCGGAAAGGCATCGCCGCCCTCCTCTATGACCATCCCAACATATCCGATGCTTTCATTGAGTGGGTATTCTGCACCTCACCCGCCGATGCCTTGACTGAATGGAAGAAGAAGGTCCGCTGGCCGCTGATGGAAACATCGAGAGGGCCAGTCGATATAATCGGAGATGCCCATCAATGAACGTTGAGAGCAGTAAGGCCGGCAAGGGCATTCATGAGAACCAGTGGTGCAAGCATACCGGCTGCAAGCGCCGCAATAACCTCAATTGAGGATCGAATTTTTAGGAACAAATCATCACAGCGACGGTTGGGTAGGCGGATGGTCTTTCCCCCGTCCATGCGCTTGCAGCCTGTCATGGTTGCACACCTTCGAACCCTCCGCTCTGGAGGGTTTCCTTTTGCTCACATCGCAAGCAAGTTATGCCTTCAAAAGCGGTTCAGACCGCCAGCGACGGCCTGCTACAGGGCTGCAACTCCGTATCCTTGAAATCTAATCGCTCGACTCTTCCACGAGACGTGTTACACTTTTTGCATTGTCGCCAACCGAATACATAGGCGGTGGCACCTGAGGGTTACTACGTGCTCCCGCCTATATCGTGTGGAGGACGGCTGCGTGCCCAAACCATCCAATTTCCAGGAATGTCCACTTCGACGCCTCCTTTTTCGCTGGGCCGCGCGGTTTACCGCTGACGAGCGGATGCAGAGCCGGCTTGTTGAAAAAACGATAGGCGAGGTCATCCGGGATTTTCCGGGCGCCGATCCCGACTCCAGGATCGATGTAGAGTTACTCGCGACATTGCGAGGCGTCGCTTTGCGGGAATTCACTACTCATCCTCGCCCAGGCATTGAGCGTCGTTCCGACAACGATCGATTGTCGAGCGACTGTCAGTGATAGCGGACGACGTTCCGGGTGGACCGAAAAGCGCATCGGCTAATTGCGAAGCTCCGCGCTATCGCCGGTCATAGAGTTAACCGCAGTCGTTCGATTTGGCCCGGTTCGCGAAAACGAACGGCATTTTGACGTCTCTCCAGTACAATCGACACATTCAGTAGTGTCTGATCGTGGATCTCCACGTCAACGATTGCGGCGTCAACGTCCCACTCCAGTAACGGACTGAGCACGCATCGTGTTGATCGAACCGAGCCCAGGACGATGGCTGCTGCTGCCTGCAGCCGCTGACGGCACGCAAATGTGTGTATAAGGCGCTGCTCTACGATGAACAGCTTCCCACGAAACGCTCGCAACACGGGCATATCCTCAGGTGGCTCGAGGCGGAGCGTGGCTCGGGTATGGGGAACGCCTCGCGACTGTTTGCATGAGGCAGTATTAATTATGCGCGCGTTCTGCCGAGCCTCCAGGGCAGACGCTGCCAGCCTCGGCCCATCGCCGCCTCGCGCCGGCATGGTTGCCGATTTGGAAACTGCAAGCCGCCCAGGGCCAGCCGGAGAGCTTGGCAGGGATGACCCAGTGCGAGCTTCGGGCCACGTCTCCAAAGCCGGGACGACGAACGCCTGACAAAATCGATAAAAGTAGGTCCAAAGTTAGCCGCAACTCCGACCTTGAACCTATTCGGCCGCGATACTGCTTTTATCCAGCAACGCGATGAAGGCTTCTCGGAGGTTTTGGCAACGATAAAGCAAATCGGCCTTTTCATGTTTCAGCCGCCGCAAGAGAGCCAACTCCTTGTCGCTGGCGTCGTTCGACATAGCACGAAGTCGAAGGTCGGTTTCGATTTCTCGAACCGCCACTTCACACGCTGCAATCTCCTTAAGGAGCCGATCCCAGTGTTTCTCCAGCACAAAGCTCACGTCGTTGGTCCAACCCGATCGGGATTTTCACCAACTGTTAACATAACCGAAGAGACCTTGGAGCGGCGATTTTATGTATGGTTAACACCACGGCAAAATTCCGAAGTGCGGCTAACCCGGGCTCCGTCAGATTAGTCTTGGCGGAGAGCCGTTGGAAATTCATGGATTGCCGTATCCCTCGAAAATTCGCGAACCGCATGTGCTTGTCCAGCAAGTACCCACGCCGACCTTACGCAAAGCGGCGTTACCAGGATTTCATGCGAAGAACCATGTTCATCAGCGATGTCCTGATAAACGGTTGTTACTGCCCTCGATTTTGCTTGTGAGAAATCCGGTAAAACGAACTGGTCTCGCCTGCGCATGAGCTGGATATCACTATTATGGATATATCGCCTCGATGGTGAGCCGAATGCCGCTACCGTCCTCCTGAAAGACGATTATTTTTTCAAGACGATTGCACCCGACCTCGAGCAGATCAGCACGGGTTCCGGGCCATAGTTCGCGCAGCTTCCCTCCTGGCGGAGGATTTCCGGTTTAACGATCGTCACCGGTGTCCTGTTCGAACGGATCGCGCATGACCGCACGGCCCGGCTGCCTCATAGGCTTCGACGCCCGCACAGACGGCGCGGCGATCGAAGGCTCTCTTTGGAACCAGGGGGCCTAGAATACGTTGCGGTGCACATCGCTCATCGCCCGCCGCAGATCATCGATCGCAGATGCCGTCTGTCCTGGTTCATCGTTGAGGGCCGGCGGCATTTTCCAACCCGGGTCGATGCCCTCCATGTTCGGCAGTTCATGGGCGATGCCCTTGTGGCAGTCGATGCAGGTGGCCTTGCCCGTCAGCAGATATTTGGAATGGATATCGGCGGCGCGCTGTGTCTGTTTGGTAAAGTCCATGGCGACGGAGGAGTGGCAGTTGCGGCATTCCAGACTGTCATTGGCCTTGAGGCGCGACCATTCGTGCTGGGCAAGTTCCAGCCGCTTGTCTAGAAACTTCTTGCGGGTGTCGATTGTGCCAAAAATCTTGCCCCAGACTTCCTTGGAGGCCTGCATTTTGCGGGCGATCTTGTCGGTCCATTCATGCGGCACGTGGCAATCGGGACAGGAGGCGCGCACGCCGGAACGGTTGGAGAAATGCACCGTTCGAGTCAGCTCCTCATACACATTGGCACGCATCTCGTGGCAGGAAATGCAGAAGGCTTCCTTGTTGGTCATCTCGAGCGCGGTGTTAAAGGCGCCCCAGAACATCACGCCACCGACGAAGCCGCCTAGCGTCAGGAAGGCGAGGCTGAGCGTGCCAGCCGGCGTCGTCAGAACCGCCCATAACCAGGCGAGAAGTTTCTTCACACGGGTAATCATCATTCGCTACCCGCCGGTTTGACGCCCATCGTGCTCATGTCCTCAAACGTGCTGGGCACAAGCGGTCGGGTATCAGCCTGCGGGACATGGCAGGCGGTGCAGAAATAACGGCGTGGCGAAACGTCCGCCAGCATCTGGCCTTCGCGCGTCATATAGTGGGTGACGCTGATCATCGGCGCGCCGGAATCCTGCGTGAACTCGCGTTTGTGACAGGAAAGACAGCGGTTGGCATTGACCGAAAGCTGGTAACCGTCGATCGAATGCGGGATGACCGGCGGCTGCTCCGGGTAAGCGCGCATGCGTCTAAAATCGTCGACCACCCATTTCGGCAGGGGTTTGGCGGGTTCGGTCTGCATGGCGTCACCGCGTGGGCCGGACAATTCCGGCACCATCTGCGCAACGGCCCCCGTCGCCAACGCCACGACCAGAAGCGTGGCGGCGATCCATCCGTGTTTCCTGATCATGCGACTGGCTCTATCTTGACTGCGCATTTCTTGAAATCCGTCTGCTTGGAGATGGGATCGGTTGCGTCGAGCGTGACCTTGTTGATGAGCTGGCTGGCATCGAACCAGGGAACGAAGATGACGCCTGGCGGCATGCGGTTGCGGCCGCGCGTTTCCACCCGGGAACGTATTTCACCGCGGCGCGACACGATGCGGATTTCTGCGCCCTGATTGAGGCCGCGCTTTCGCGCATCGTCGGCATTCATGAAACAGCGGGCGCCCGGGAACGCCTTGTAGAGTTCCGGCACACGCATGGTCATCGAACCGGAATGCCAATGCTCCAGCACGCGGCCCGTCACCAGCCAGGTATCGAACTCCGCATCCGGGGATTCCGCCGGCGGTTCGTAAGGCACGGCAATGATGACCGCCTTGCCGTCCTTGTTGCCGTAGAATTTCACGCCTTCGCCCGGCTTTACATAAGGGTCGTAACCCTCTCGGTAACGCCACAGCGTTTCCTTTCCGTCCACCACCGGCCAGCGCATGCCGCGCACCTCGTGATAGGCATCATAGGGCGCCAGATCATGGCCGTGGCCCCGCCCGAAGGCGGCATATTCCTCAAAGAGACCCTTCTGGAGATAGAATCCGAAGTGTTTTGCTTCCTGGTTTTCGTATTCAGCGTTGATCTCGCTCAGCGGGAACTTGCCGACATCACTGTCCTTGAAGAGCACCTCGTACAGCGTCTTTCCGCGATAGGCGGGATTGGCTTCCAGTATCTCCGCCGGCCACACCTCATCCGTGGTGAAGCGCTTGGAGAATTCCACCAGCTGCCAGAGATCGGAACGCGCCTCACCCGAGGCCTCGACAAGCTGGTGCCAGACATGGGTGCGCCGCTCGGCATTGCCATAGGCTCCCTCCTTTTCCACCCACATGGCGGCGGGCAGGATGAGGTCGGCGCTCATAGCCGTGATGGTCGGATAGGCATCGGAAACAACGATGAAGTTTTCCGGGTTGCGATATCCCTGATAGGTCTCGTTCTTGGTGTTGGGACCTGCCTGTACGTTGTTATTGACCTGCACCCAGTAGAAATTCAGCTTGCCGTCATGCAGCATGCGGTCCTGCTGCACGGCGTGGTAACCCGGCTTTTCCGGGATGATGCCGTGCGGGATGCGCCAGATTTCTTCGGCATGTTTGCGGTGCTCAGGGTTGGTCACCGTCATGTCGGCAGGCAGGCGGTGGGCGAAGGTTCCCACCTCACGCGCCGTGCCGCAGGCCGAGGGCTGGCCGGTGAGCGAGAACGGGCTGTTGCCCGGCTCGGAAATCTTCCCCGTCAGCAGATGGATGTTATAGACCATCTGGTTGGCCCAGACGCCGCGAACATGCTGGTTGAAACCCATGGTCCAGAGCGACATGACCTTGCGTTTCGGGTCGGCATAAAGCTCGGCCAGCTCCTCCAGAAAACCGGCTTCAACGCCGGTCATGGCTGCGGTCTTTTCCAGCGTGTACTCGGAGACGAATTCCTTGAAGGTTTCGAAATCGATCGCTTCGGTCTTGGTCGGATCCACGGAATTGACGGCATTCATCTCCACCGGATTGTCGGGCCGCAGGCCATAACCGATATCGGTGACGCCGCGCACGAATTTCGTGTGGTTCCTCACGAAGTCTTCGTTAACGCGCCCGGTCTTGATGATGTGGTTGGCGATGTAATTGAGGATGACGAGATCGGTGCCCGGCTTGAAGACCATCGGGATGTCGGCAAGGTCCATGCTGCGATGGGTGAAGGTCGAAAGCACCGCCACCTTCACATGGTCGAAACCCAGACGCCGGTCGGCGATACGCGTCCATAAAATGGGATGCATTTCCGCCATGTTCGAGCCCCAGAGAACGAAGGCATCGGCATGTTCGAAATCGTCGTAACAGCCCATCGGCTCATCCATGCCAAAGGTGCGCATGAAGGCATAGGCAGCAGACGCCATGCAGTGACGAGCATTGGGATCGAGATTGTTGGAGCGGAAGCCGGCACGCATCAGCTTGGTTGCGGCGTAACCTTCGAAGATCGTCCATTGGCCGGAGCCGAACATGCCGACGGCCGTCGGTCCCTTCTCCTTCAACACCCGCTTGCACTGCGCGGCCATGACGTCGAAGGCCTCGTCCCAGCTCACAGGCTCGAACTCGCCATCCTTGGCGTAAACGCCGTTTCTCTTGCGCAGAAGCGGGGTCTGCAGGCGGTCCTTGCCATACATGATCTTGGACAGGAAATAGCCCTTGATGCAGTTGAGGCCGCGATTGACCTCCGCCTGCATGTCGCCATGGGTGGCGACAACCTTGCCTTCCTTGACGCCGACCATGACGCCGCAGCCCGTGCCGCAGAAACGACAGGGCGCCTTGGACCACTTGATCTGCAATGCGGAAACCCCGCCTGGCACCGGCTGGGCGGCGGCCGGCAGCGCAATGCCCGCCGTTGCCGCCGCAATGCCGGCGGCATGGGCTTTCAATAGATCACGCCGCGTCAGTTCGCTGCTCATCGCCGCTTGTCTCCTCTGTGTCGACGTGTTCGAAAACCATGTTGGCGGCAATCACACCGTCGAGTGTCGAAATATAAGTGAGCGTATCGCCCAGCATGCCGGTGCTCGTGCCGTCTATGACGATGACGATCTTGCCGTTGCCCTCGCCATGAACCTCGACATTGTCGAGCGTTAAAAGCGTTGCCAGCACGGCGTCCCGCATCTGCGGCATCACCGCCACCACGGCGCTTGAAACATGATACCGGCCTGTATTTTCAGGCATATTGCATCTCCGTGGCTTCCTTGATCTCGATCACGCTGGCCGGGCAGACGGACACGCAGGCCCCGCAGCCGGTGCAGGCTTGTTCGATAAGTTCAGGCACGAAGGGCCCGCCGCGGCGGGGACGAAACCGGATGGCCTCGGTCGGGCAGGCATCGCGGCAGGCCTGGCAATCAATATTGCCGAAGGCGAGACAGCCCTCGCCGATCGCCATGACATGATCGAAGCGTTGCGAGGCGGAGGCGGCAAACACCGGCTCCGGACAGGCCTCCGCGCATTTGCCACAAAAGGTACATTCCCTGCTGGAAAAATCCACCGAAGGCAAACCGCCCACCATGGCAATGATGCCGCTGGGACAGGCTTCGACACATTTTGCACAACCGCTACAAGCGGTGAGGTCGCTCAACGCGACCCCGGGGGGACAGATGCGTGGTCTATGTTTTTGCCCGCCGCGCAGCAAATCGCGCCGGCTGAGAGAGGCTTTCATCATCATGGCGCCCTCAATGACCGGGCGGCCCCGGAGGGCCGTAAATGATCTGGAACATCCAGACGATAAAGCCATAAGCCCCGACAAATCCGACCGCCAGAACGGGCCAGATTCCAAAGGCCAGAACCGCGAAGGTAACAAGTTCCCTCGTCCGGCCAGGCTTTTCATCTGCGTGTTGAGGCGCGACTATTTTAGGCATATTCGCGTTTCCTATTCGTTTCGAGTCATCATCCCCCAAAAGACAGAAATATTCAACCACTTGATTTTATTGATTATTTATCAAAACTAACATTCATCAAGACGGCTCGCCTAAATCACTGATTTCGCATTATGCTTCTGCTCAAAAAATAAACATTAGACGGGCGAACAGTGTCTCGCTCTCATCCGCAGACTCCTGCATCGTCCATGCCAGGCGCGCGCATGAAGGGCAGGAAACTCTGCAACCAGACCCCGAAGCTCACCGCCCACAAAACGGCGCTGAGGCCATGGTGATAGGGAGACAATGTTGCGGCAAAGTCGAATTCCGGGAGGATGCGGACCAGCCCGGCGATCGCCATCAGAGCGGCGGCCACATGCGCCTGCCATGGCAGATGTGTCAGATCGCGGCCCGTATGCCGCAGCCCGGCAATGATGAACACTGCCATGATGGCGCATCCAAGCGCCCCGATCGAGAGCAGATGCAGCCCTGCGGCGGGCGTAACGGAAAAACCGAGCCGTGTCGCGCCGAGCGCCAGAAAACCCACGCCCGCAAAGGCGTTGCCGAGGCCAAGCAACAGCACCTCGGTCTTAAAGACGGCACGCCCGATGAACCATTCGGCCAGCCGGTCGAAAAAGGCGGCGCCGGCCGCAAGCGAAAGCCAGGCGCAGACATCGCTCTGCGGAAAGAAAAGTTTCGCCGCCATGTAAAGCGTCACCATGGCGCCTGCCATATGCTGGCGGCCGGGATGCGGCCGGTAAGGCGTGGTCTCGCCGCCGGGATCGAGCGCCAGATTGATGACGACCACATTGATACGTGTGGCGGAAAGCGAAAACAGCACGGTGAAAATGCACAGCGCCGCCTCCAGCATGCGGGATGCAAGTTCGAGATCGCCGCTCCACCAGGCATAACGCACACCGGCTTCAGCCGCCGTAAACAGAAGAAGCCAAAAAAGGAACGGCAGGTGTTTCACCGTGCGCCGCGCCAGCATCGCCCGACCGATGAGAACAGAGAGCGCCAGCAGAAAAGCCATATCGAAAAAGCCGGCCAGCAGGCTCCACGCATCAGCCCCCAAGACACCGATGATGCGGCCCGGCACCCAGAGGCAGGCAAGATGGACCAGCGCTCTCCCCTGCGCCGATTCCGTATCCGTCCATTCCGGCACCGCCGACCCGAGGAAACCCGCAAGCGCCATGCCATAGGTGCCAAAAAGCATCTCATGGGCGTGCCATTGCGAGGCAGGCACGGCATCGGCGAAAGGCAGGCCGTAACCGCCGATAACTACCCACAAAAACGGCCAAACCGCGCCATGCATGGCGGCCAGAGGGAAAAACAGCCGCAGGGCTTCGGAAAGGATGGGGGGCTGCCTCATCTGACCTGCTCCCTTGCTGAAAACAGTTCGGCGAAGGCCGGGCTCTCGGACAGGCGTTCCGCTTCGTCGAAAACCGCACGCGCCATGCGCCGGCCCGGCGAACCCGCGGGCTTATGCGCGGCAACGACTCGGCCGTCGACGCCGGAGAGCACGATCAGCCTGTCGGCAACCAGCAACGCCTCGTGAAGATCATGGGTGACCAGAAGGGTGGAAAAACCGCGCCGACGGGCGGCGCTTACCAGAAGCTCCTGCAAATGACGGCGCAGGCCGACATCGACGGCGCTGAAGGGCTCATCCAGAAACAGCATGTCCGGCTCCACGGCGAGCGCCCGCGCAACGCCGGCGCGCTGGCGCATGCCGCCGGAGAGTTCCACCGGATATTTGCCGAAATCAGCCACCTCCAGACCCACTTCCAGCGCAAAAAGGCCCGCCCTTTCGCGCCGCTCCCGTTTCGGCATCCCGGCCGCCGCAAGGCCGTAGGCAATATTGTCGATCAGCGTCATCCACGGCAGCAGCCTCGGCTCCTGAAACACCAGACCCTGCCGGCGATAATCGCGGTGCACGCGGCCGCGAACGGGATCGATGATGCCAGCCGCGATCTGCAGGATCGTCGTCTTGCCGCTGCCGGAGGGGCCGAGCAGCGCCACGGTTTCCCCCGGCGCTATGCCGAGATCGAAATTCTCGAACAGGCTGCGGCCTAAAAAGGCGTGGCCGACATGTTCGAAACGCAGGATGGAACGGTCGCTCATCGTTTGACACCCCATGGCAGCCCGGCTGCGCGCCAGCGTTCCAGCGCTTCGCGTAACAGATGAAGCAGGCCGTAATCGGTCAACAGTGCAAGGCCGACCGTGATGGTGAGCCAGGCGCTGACCTGTGTGATGTCGAACAGAGCGCGTGCGGTGGCCAGTTCGCCGCCAATGCCGCCGGAATTCGAAAGGAGCTCGGCCATGACGGTTACTTTCCACGCGCTTCCCGCCGTCGTCGTCCAGGCCGGGAAGAGGTAGGAGAGCACATGCGGCATGGTGACGGTGCGCAGCCGGTAAAACCACGGAGCGGCGAAGGCCTGTGCCATCACCTCCAGCTGGTGGTCGCGCTTTGCGACACCTTCCAGCGCACCGGCAAAGGACAAGGGGGCCGAGGCGATGATGACGGTCACGACGGCCGTGCCCCCCGACGAGCCGAACCAGATGAGCGCCAGCACGATCCAGCCGATGGGCGGCACGCCAAGCAGAACGGTGACAACAGGCTTCATCAAACGCATGGCCGCGAAGGAATAACCCGCCAGCACGCCCGCCACCGTGCCGATGCCGGCGGCGATGGCAAAGCCGGTCAGGGCCCTGACGGCGCTCTGCGACAGGATCGCGAAGAAATCCGGCCTCGCCGCAAGCATTCCGATAGCCGCGAAGGTCTCACCCGGCGAAGGCAGGATGAAGGAGCCATAAATTTCATGCCCGGCTTGCCAGGCGGCGAGAAAGCAGAAAATACCCGAAAGCCCCGCCCAGCCCGCCCAGAGATAGCGGCCCATCCAGCCAAGACTTTCGAGAATACGGTTCATGCCTGCTATACCAGATAAAAACCGTCATCCGGCCGCCGGCCGCCGATGATTGCCGGGTCTGCCTTGGCAAGTTCATCGTAAAACGCCTCGAGATCGGTACGCGCAGCACTTGCCTTCAGCGCACATAGATGGCTAGTCGGGAAGGAGGCCGCGATGATGTCGGGCGGAAAGCCCAAGGCTTCGGCGACGGCGTCGGCCGCCGTCTTCGGATCGGCCATGGCGCTGGCGAGCGCCTCCTCCATGGCGGCCTGTAGAGCCTCTATGCCGGACTTGCCAAGCTTTTGCTGAACCTGCGACGTCAAGGCGAGGCCGGCCTGCGGGATTTCGGCCTTGCCGGCCACATTCGCCCATTCCCGCTGGATATCGATGGTGCGGCGCACGGTCATGAAAAACGACTTCGCCTTGATCAGCACAGCGGTTGCGGCCGGTTCGCTCAGCAGGGCGGCATCCACCCGGCCCGTCAACAGCAATTGCACGGCTTCCGGCGGCGAGGCGGCATATTCCAGCCTGATGTCACCGGGCTTCAGGCCGTTTTCGGCAACAAGGCGGCGCAGCACGAAATCGGGCATGTCGTTCTTGAACGGCAAAGCGAGGATCTTGCCGGAAAGGCTTTGCAGGGAGTTCAGCGCCCCGTCTTTCGAAACGATATAGAGCAGGCCCGTGGTCAGCACGTTCAACAGCCCGAGGCCGAGGCCGCGATTATGAAGATTGGCGGCGCCGTAGCTCGGCATCACCACCGCTCCCATGGAGCCGGAGGCGACGGCGGCGCGCATTTCATCTGGTGTTTTCCAGGCTTTGAAGACTGCTCCGGGTGCGACATCCTTCAGGAACCCGCCATTTACCGCATGGGCCAGCACGGCGGAGGGCGCGGCCGGAGGGCCATAAAAGGTGAGCGGCGCTTCCGCCTTCGCAACATGCGGTGCGGCAAATGTCGCGACCGCGAGCCCGGAAAAGGCCGAAAGAGCCTGACGACGGGTGAGATGGGCCATGGTCCTGATCCTTGTTCGCGCCGGAAGCGCCCCCGATGCCCGCACAACCGACCTTGCGGCCCGAAGCGTCACCAACCCGGAAATGACATTTTGCAAGCGGGTGCTCTTTGCGCAGGATCAAACAGGGCCGAAAACAGGGATTATTCACCCATCTTGAGTGAGAGCGCGTCCCGCAGGAGCCGCGAGCCCTCCTGAGCGGCGGCAGCGATATCGAGAAACATCAGGCTTGCGGTTTCAACCACGCCTTGATCCACCGTGTCGTCTTCGGCGAAATCGCAGAGCATCTCGGTCAGGAGCGCGATCTTGCGCCGCTCCTCGCGGGCGGCGGCCAGAAGCTTGACGACATTGCGCTGGCGCTCGAAATCCTCAAGCTCGCGCAGCGCGTCGTGCACCTTGTCGCGGCAGCCGCAATCGAGCGCTCTTGGCAAAACCACGTTACGCACGAGATGGATCGCCGCCGCGATATCCGCTCCGCCCGGCGCGGCCGCGGAGAGCGTTTGTTCACTTTGCCCGTTCGTCGTCATGCGTTCACCCCATGCGCCGTGTTGCGGGCGCGGGCGATCCAGGCCGCCCCTTCCTGCCCGTGGTGAAAACCGTTGGAAAAGGGCACGTCCGGATAGATTTGCCCGAGACGTGCAAGACCGTCCTCCGCCTCCCGCCTGCCGGCCAGGACATCGTCATGGATTTGCGCCACGGCAACCATGTCGCAGTCCTGCGGCGACAGCCGGAAGCGGTTGATACCGGCGATGGCCAGATTCGGCAATTCGCCAAGCAGCGACTGGCAGGTGTGCGACACCGTCTGCACCCCGTTCAGCGCCAGAAATGACTGCCTGTCGAGCGTACGCACCGGCAATCCATCCGGATCGTCGCCGCAGACGAACTGGCAATTATCCTTGATATTGCCCTTGGCGCGGGCATGGGCGCAGCGCGCCGAAATGGCGAGCGGCAGGCGGCCGAAGGCGAAGATTTCGAAGTCCACATTAGGCGTCTGCGCCACGATCCGCTCCACCGAGGTCATCGGCAGTTCCGGCGGCAGGCAGATGGCACTCGCCCCACGAGAAGAAAGCAGCCGCGCGGTTGCGGCATTATAAACATTCACCACTGGCCCGACGACATGCGGCGTGCCGTGCAGTACGCCGAGCGCGGAAAGATCGTTCGCCTCAACCGGATAGGGGCTATCGGCGATCAGACCGCGCAGCTGGCGACTTTCCCGCTCCAGCGTCACCAGCGAAAGCGTCGAGAGGATCACCTTCTTTCCGGCACTCTCCAGTCGCTCGATCGCGTCGGCGAAATGCGGCGCGGTAAAATGAAACCGTTTGGAGCAGACGGTTTCACCGAGATAGACGTGGCTGACGGGCGCTTCATCGGCGATGCGAAAATAGAAATCTCGCCATTTCTCGCCCTGCCAGAGATAAAGGACCGGGCCGAGCGCCAGAGTGGCCTTTGCGGGTTTTGCCATCGCCATCATCTCCAGCGTTTTTCATAAGCGCCAACGGTGGTGCGCTGGCCTTCGCTCAAGAGCCGCAGGCGTGAGAGCAGCCTGCCGCGCTCTTCGGCACCGGCGGAAAGCGCTCGGTGCAGGGTGGAAACCACTTCCGCCACATAGGCCTTGCCGCGCTGGCGACCCTCGATCTTCAGCGCGCTGACCCCCGCCTCGCGCAGCGCATCGATCTGGTCCATCACGTCAAGCGATACCGGATCTTCGAAGGCATAGGACTTGTCATCGGCAATCTCGAAACGGCCCTTGCACAGCGTGGGGTAACCCGCCGCCTCGCCGGCCGGAAATCGGTTGATGGTGTATTCGCCAAGTTCCGACACCAGCGCCTGCCCGTCCTGCCGGTAGCGGACGTGGCTTGCCGGCGAGCAGACGCCGTTCATGTTGGGTGACTTGCCTGTGGCGTAGGAGGATAGCGAGCAGCGCCCTTCCGCCATGACGCAGAGACCTCCGAACACGAAAATTTCGATTTCGCAGCGGATTTGCCGCGCCAGCCGGGCGATGTCGGCAATCGTCAGGGTGCGCGGCAGCACCACGCGTTTCGCGCCGAAGGCATCGACGAGGAAATTCACCGCGTCCGCATTGGAGGCGGAAGCCTGCACGGAGACGTGGATACGCTGCTGCGGATGATGTTCCGCCACATGCGCCATCAGGCCGAAATCGGCAAGGATAAGTGCGTCCGCCCCCGCCTTCACGGCATCGGCCGCGCCGCGATACCAGATATCCTCATTGCCAGCACGCATGAAGGTGTTGAGCGCCACGAAGGTCTGGACACCGCGCTTTTTCGCGTAAACGATGGCCTCGGCAAGTTCCTCGCGGGAAAAATTAAGGCCGGGGAAATTGCGGGCATTGGTTTCATCCCGAAAACCGCAATAGACCGCATCCGCCCCGGCATCCACGGCCTCGCGAAAGGCGGCAGGCGTTCCCGCAGGACAGATCAGTTCCATGCGTCAACTCCCCGCGTTTCGGACAGAACATGGCCACGCAGGCGGTTCGCGACACGCGTTATCATGGGCGCGAAAGGCCCGGCAAATGCACCGAGGTCACGCGGCAGATCGATGCCGCTGTCATCAAGCGCATTGCGCAGCGCCAGCATCGCCTCCATGTCGCCGGTGACGCTGAGATCACGCGAAAAGAACAGCGCATCGGCATCCTGCCGCCCCTCCATCAGCGCAAGCAGCATGAAAAGCGGTCCCTCGACCGCCGCATCCGTCTTGGGCAGGCGAGCCTTGCGGCTGACGGTGATGGCGCGACCTGCCGGCTCGACCATGAAGGCGAAGGGGAGATCGACGGGCAGAAAGGCGTAGCGCTTGCCACGATGTTCACCGAGCCGGACGAACATATCCGGATGCCGCTTCATGATCTGTGCCAGCATCGCCGCCGTCGCTCGCTGCACCACGGCAAGGGGTAGGAAATTCATGGGGCGGGCGATGGCGGCGGGAAAAGGTCTCATGAAAGGTCCTGTCGGCTCAGTTGCGGGCGGCAACCTAACCGCAGCGCGCGGGTGGCGGTTTGAGCGAACGCAAAGACAGGGAAATTTTCGGGTGCGACTTCACAAAAGCCGCTATAATTCATTGACTTGCCAAGCGACGGAGGCCGCCCGTGTCCGATTTAAGGGTCAAACGGATTTACGAACCCGCCAGCGACGATGACGGCGCGCGCATTCTGGTGGACCGGCTCTGGCCGCGCGGCATGAGCAAGGAAAAGGCAAAGCTTTCCCTGTGGATGAAGGACATCGCGCCCAGCAACGAATTGCGCAAGAACTTCTCCCATATGCCGTCTCGCTTTGAGGAATTTACCCGGCATTATCATAAGGAACTCTCGGCCAATCCCGATGCCGTGGCGCACATGAAGGAGCTGATGGCGAAAGGCCGCGTCACGCTGCTTTATGCCGCCCATGATATCGAACATAACCACGCCCTGGTTCTCGCCGACTATCTTCGTTCGCATTGAAGCCGCATTTGCGGCAGCGCAAGGACATGCCGCACTGCCATCGGCAAACAGGCGGCATGAGAGACGAGAAAACAGAAACTAAACCCGCCCACGCAGCCGATCTGCGCAGTTTCGCCCGGTTGCTGGAAGAACGCGGGCAGCTGCGGCGAATTCGCCAGCCGGTCTCGCTGGTGCACGAAATCACCGAAATCCACCGCCGCGTGCTCGCCGATGGCGGGCCGGCGCTGCTTTTCGAGCAACCCGTCGACCATGAGGCAAAGGTGCGGGACATGCCGCTGCTTACCAATCTTTTCGGCACGCGGCAACGTATCGAGTGGGGGCTGGGGCTTGAGACCGGCGGCCTGCCCGCACTTGGACAAAAGCTCGCCGAATTACGCGAGCCGGGACCACCGAAATCCATGGCCGAGGCATGGGGTAAGCTGCATTTGCTGAAAGCCGCACTTTCGATGCGGACACGCAACGTCTCACGCGCGCCGGTGCAGGAAAGGGTGCTGACGGGCGATGCTGTCGACCTCGCCCGCCTGCCGGTGCAATGGTGCTGGCCGGGCGAACCGGCCCCGCTCGTCACCTGGCCGCTGGTCATCACCCGTTCGCCTGACGATCCCGATGATATCAATGTCGGCATCTATCGCATGCAGGTGCTGGGCCCGGACAGGGTGATCATACGCTGGCTGGCGCATCGCGGCGGCGCGCATCACCACCGGCTGTGGCGAGCGCGCGGGCTGGATATGCCCGTTACCGTCGCCATCGGTGCCGATCCCGCCACCATTCTCGCCGCCGTCATGCCGCTTCCCGACCATATCAGCGAGCTTGGCTTCTCCGGCCTGCTGCGCGGCTCGAAAAGCCGCATTGCCAGAGCCTTGACCGTGCCGATGCCGGTGCCCGCCAATGCCGAAATCGTACTGGAAGGGACCGTCTCAGTAACGGAAAAGGCACTCGAAGGCCCCTATGGCGACCATACCGGCTATTATAATTCGGTCGAATCCTTCCCGGTCCTGACGCTCTCGGCAATCACCATGCGCCGCGATCCGATCTATCTTTCCACCTATACCGGCCGGCCGCCGGATGAGCCTTCGGTTCTCGGCGAAGCCATGCTCGACATTTTCCTGCCGCTCGTGAAAAAGCAGTTTGCGGAAATTGTCGATCTGTGGATGCCGCCGGACGCCTGTTCCTACCGCGTCATGGTCGCTTCCATCGACAAGCGTTATCCCGGTCAGGCAAAGCGGGTGATGATGGGCCTCTGGTCGATGCTGCCGCAGTTCAGCTATGTGAAGCTCATCATTCTGGTCGATCCCGACATTGATGTGCGCAACTGGGCAGATGTCATCTGGGCGCTCTCAACCCGTTTCGACGCCTCGCGCGATACGATGATCATAAACGATACGCCCATCGATTATCTCGACTTCGCCTCGCCGAAAGCCGGGCTCGGCGGCAAGATGGGGCTGGACGCCACCCGCAAGCTGCCGCCGGAAACGGAGCGCGAATGGGGCCGTGTGCTGTCGATGACGCCTGACGTGATCGCGAAAGTGGATCTGATGTGGCGCGATCTCGGCCTTGGAGAACGGCTATGATCCCGTACCGCGTCGTGGTCGGCGTCACCGGCGCTTCGGGTGCCGGCATTGCGTTGCGTATTGTCGAGCGCCTTGCCGGGATGAAAAGCGTCGAAATCCATCTCGTCCTGTCGCAATCCGCCAGACGCACCGTGTTGCATGAGGAAGGGGCGCAAGCCATGGGGCGGATGTTCTCACTCGCTGGCGTCAATCATGCCGTCGACGATATCGGCGCGGCGATTGCCAGCGGCTCTTTCCCGACGGCCGGCATGATCGTCGCCCCCTGCTCCATGCGCACACTTGCGGCCATCGCAACCGGGTTTTCGGACAATCTCCTTACCCGCGCCGCCGATGTGCATCTGAAGGAACGCCGGAAACTTGTGCTGATGACGCGTGAGACGCCGCTGCATCTCATCCATCTGCGCAACATGTGCACGGTGACGGAGGCCGGCGCCATCGTCATGCCGCCGGTGCCGGCCTTTTACAACAGACCGCAAAGCGTCGCCGATATTGTCGACCAGATGGCCGCTCGCGCCATCGATCAGCTCGGTATCGCGCCCGCGCCACAGGCGCCGATATGGCAGCCGCATATGGTGAAGACGTCGTGAGCCATCAAAGATAGGCCATCGGGTCAGCACCAAAGAGCGCGGCATGACCACCGGCCAGCAGCCACCACACCGTCAACCCTGTCAGCGCCGCGGCTAGCAGCATCGGCCCGTCCACGGCGAGGCGCGTTTTGCCGGAAAGCATTGCTGCGAAAGGGATCGTTGCATTTTTAGCAGCCGCCGCGCTCCATGCATTACCCAGTCTTTTCCGCGCGCGTTTTTCGGTCATCGCCATCCCGCCAAGCGAAAACAGCGCAAAGCCGCCGAACAGGATGACGGAACGCAGGTCGCCATTCGGCACGACATGCCCCAACGACCAGAACAGAAAGCCGACGAGTACCGGGTGCCGCGTGATGCGCACGATTGCCCCCGGTCTATCTCCCTGCCGCACGGAAATGGAAAGCGGATTGACGCTGAGGAGGCCGGCCAGCACGAAAAACAGGCCAATCGGCGCTGCCAGAAAGGTGACATGCGCCTGCCAGGGCGCAACATCCCAAAGCGGAATATAATCGACCGACAGCGCGGCATAAAATACCCAGCCCAGCGTCAGAAGCGAAACGGCGGAATAAGTCCCGAAATAGGCGGGCCTGCCGATGGCCGCAATCAGCCGGCCGCGCACGGCAGGTACGGCGGGAATGGAATGCAGCGCCACGAAAAGCGAGAGAGCGGCGACAAGTTCAAGCATGTGACTGCCTTCTTACTGGTTCAGGAACAGCACCGAAGCAATGGCCACGGAGGCAAGCACGGCGGAAACCGCACCCATGCGCTGCAACACACCCATACGGTACAACAGCACCGCAAAGCCAACGATAATAGGGGTTGCGACAATCAGCCCGACCTGCGCGTCGTTCATGGGAAGCTCCATTTTCCAGAGTTGCGCTTTGTCATGACAATAGGACTTTGCACGCTCCCTTCTTTGACCGACCGCAAAGAAGCGGGGTTTGAGGACGCCTAAGCGTGGCTTGCTGTTTTACCATTACGGACAAGACCATGGCGATCAATACGGAAGAGGAAAGTGGAAACCTGCTTTTGTGGATTCTGGTCTGGAGCGAACTTGCCGCTTTCGGCGCGCTGACCGGCGCCTTCATCATTGCCTTCACCCTCAATCCCGATGCATTTGCCGCCGCGCGCCAGCATCTGCAGCCACAACTTGCCGGCCTCAACACACTGATTTTGCTGGCGAGCGGCTGGCAGGCGGCCGTTGCGGCCAGTCGCCCCACCGCGCTGCCGGGCAGAAGGCGGGCGCTCGCGCTTACCGGCCTGCTCGGTTTCGCATTTGTCGGTGTGAAGCTCCTTGAATACTCCACCGAAATCGCCTTCGCCTCCGATCCAGCCTATGGCGCATTCTTCGAGCTCTATTTCCTGCTCACCGGCTTCCATCTGCTGCATGTCGTCTTCGTGGCCGTGCTGCTGTTTCTCGTCGCAGTGTTCCCGAAAAACGAGAACGTCACGCTGGTGACGACGCTGTGGCATGTCATCGATCTGGTCTGGATCGTCATTTTTCCCATCGTCTATCTGGTTTGACAGTCATGATCCACCGCACCTCCCGCCAGCTTGCAAGAAGTTTTGCAGTGCTCGCCATTCTCGTTCTCGCCGGTACGGCCGCCGTCACCTCGTGGAAGGCGGCGCTTCTGCCGCCGGTTGCCGTCGCCTGCCTGATGCTGCTTTTCGCGCTCCTGAAATCCAGACGCGTCATCGACGATTTTCTGGGTTTTGGCGAAGAGCGGGGCCTGCTGCGCACGGCACTTCTGGCATGGCCGGCCATCTTTGCCGCCGCAGCCCTTTTGCGGGCATTCCTGCAGGGCATTTTGCCGCTCTGAAAAGGCGGATAACGCCACCTCTCCACTTGTTTGCCAAATGGCAAAGAACGCCGGCAGCCAGCGGCTAGAAAGGCGTCAGACCCCACCGCATTCCGCCAGCCTGCTGGCAAATCCCGGCAAGAGGGTTCGATCAAGCCAGTCCGCATAAGCGGTCTTCCGGATGGAAAGGACCATTGGCATGGCAGAACGCCTGACCAAAACAGGAGCGCGAAACGTCTTTTACGGCGGCTCCATCTTCTTCTTCGCCATATTTGTCGGGCTGACCGCCCATAGCCATTATTACATGCGCACCACCTCGACGGATGAAAGCACGCTGACGGGAAGCGTCGCGCGCGGCAAACATGTGTGGGAGAAAAATTCCTGCATCAACTGTCACACGCTGCTCGGCGAAGGCGCCTATTTCGCGCCCGAACTCGGCAATGTCTGGAAGCGCTATGGCGGCGTGGACGACAAGGATGCGGCGCGCGATTCCATCAAGGCCTGGATGGCAGCCCAGCCCACCGGCATCGAGGGCCGGCGCCAGATGCCGCAGTTCAATCTCACCGAACAGGAACTCGATGATCTCGTCGACTTTCTCGAATGGACGAGCCGGATCAAGACGCAGAACTGGCCGCCGAACGATGCGGGTTGAGGCTGACGGCAAGGAGATGACGAGATGAAATACCAGACGCAAAAAGTCGCCATGCTGTATTTTTACGGCGCAATCGGGCTGTTCGTGGCGCAGATCCTGTTCGGCGTCGTCGCCGCGACGATCTACGTGCTGCCCAATACGCTTTCCGAGCTTCTGCCCTTTAACATCGTGCGCATGATCCACACCAATGCCCTTGTGGTTTGGCTGCTGATGGGTTTCATGGGTTCGACCTTCTATCTTCTGCCGGAAGAAACGGAAACGGAGCTTTACAGCCCCAAGCTCGCCATCGCGCAGTTCTGGATCTTCCTGGTGGCCGCCGCCGTCGCCGTGGTCGGTTATATCTTCCGCATCCATGAGGGCCGCGAATTCCTCGAACAGCCTTTCGCCATCAAGGTCGGTATCGTCCTTGTCGTCCTGATGTTCCTGTTCAACATCACCATGACAGCGCTGAAGGGCCGCAAGACCACCGTCATCAACATCCTGCTCTTCGGCCTCTGGGGTCTGGCGATCTTCTTCCTCTTCGCCTTCTACAACCCCATGAACCTCGCGCTCGACAAGATGTACTGGTGGTACGTCATCCATCTGTGGGTGGAAGGCGTGTGGGAACTGATCATGGCCTCGATCCTCGCCTTCCTGATGATCAAGCTCAACGGCATCGACCGCGAAGTGGTGGAAAAATGGCTCTATGTCATCGTCGGCCTTGCCCTCTTTTCGGGCATTCTCGGCACCGGCCACCATTATTACTGGATCGGCGCGCCCGGTTATTGGCAATGGATCGGCTCGCTCTTCTCGACGCTGGAAGTGGCCCCCTTCTTCACCATGGTCATCTTCACCTTCGTTATGACCTGGAAGGCCGGCCGCAAGCATGAGAACCGCGCAGCGCTTCTGTGGTCGATCGGCTGCTCGGTCATGGCCTTCTTCGGCGCCGGCGTCTGGGGTTTCCTGCACACGTTGTCTTCGGTGAACTATTACAGCCACGGCACGCAGCTTACCGCCGCGCACGGCCACCTCGCCTTCTTCGGCGCCTATGTGATGCTGAACCTTGCGATGATGGCCTACGCCATCCCCGAAATGAAGAACCGCGCGCCCTACAACCAGTGGCTTTCGATGACGAGCTTCTGGGTGATGTGCACGGCCATGTCGGTCATGACCTTCGCGCTGACCTTTGCCGGCGTGGTGCAGATCCAGCTTCAGCGCGTCATGGGCGAAAGCTTCATGGATGTGCAGGACCAGTTGGCGATCTTCTACTGGATCCGTCTCGGCTCCGGTTTCGCAGTTCTCATTTCGGCGGTCATGTTCATCTGGGCAGTCCTGGTGCCGGGCAAGCAGAAACAGGGCGACGTCGCCCGCCTCGTGCAGCCCGCCGAATGAGAAACGGACCGGCTCTCCTTTTCCCCCGAGAGCCGGTCCTTACCACCAACCATGGAGATGACCATGAATACGATTTTCCGCCCCCCGCTGCAGCCTTTGCCGGACACGCCGTTCTATACCCCGCTTGGCAATGAATGCACGCTGTTCGAAAGCGCCTGGGTGCGGCAATTGCCGCTGCTGCTGAAAGGCCCGACAGGTTGCGGCAAGACCCGTTTCGTCAGCCATATGGCGGCGAAACTCGGCCTGCCGCTTTCGACCGTTTCATGTCACGACGATCTTGCCGCCGCCGATCTGACCGGTCGTTACCTGCTGAAAGGCGGTGAAACCGTGTGGATGGACGGCCCGCTGACACGATCCGTGCGTCAGGGCGGCATATGTTACCTCGACGAGATTGTGGAAGCGCGCAAGGATGTGGCCGTTGTGCTGCATCCGCTCACCGACGACCGTCGTACCCTGCCGCTGGACCGCACCGGCGAGGTGCTGGAAGCGCCCTCGAGTTTCATGCTCGTCGTATCCTACAATCCCGGCTACCAGAACCTGCTGAAAAGCCTGAAACCCAGCACCCGCCAGCGCTTCGTCGCCATTGAATTCGATTTTTTGCCGAAGGAGCAGGAGATTGCCGTCGTTTCGCATGAAAGCGGGCTCGATGCGCGCGACGTCGAGCCGCTCGTCGATCTCGCCCACCGGTTGCGCGGCCTGAAAGGTCACGATCTGGAAGAAGGCGTCTCCACCCGCCTGCTCGTTTATTGCGCCAGCCTCATCGACACCGGCCTTCCCGCCCGTCAGGCCGTGCGCGCGGCGATGATTGAGCCGCTGACCGACGAGCCTGACGTGAAGGCCGCGCTGCATGAAGTTGCGGATGCGATCATTCGATAGGGCGCATTTTTATCCGTATCGGAATGCGCGGCGAGGCCCTCGCATTCCGGCCTGATGCCATGAGGATAAACCATGCTGGACTTTCTGGAACTGGAAGAAACCGTCGGCCGCGCCTGGCACAGGCTGATCGGCGATACCGGCACATGGTTGCGCTTTCCGGATCAAGCCGTGAAGCTGGAAGATATGCAGGCCGTGCTGGCCATTTGTTTCCGCGGTTTTGGCGGTGAACACGCGGTGCAGATCGCTCCGGCCCGCGCGCGCACTTCCAGCCACCGGCTGAGGCTGCGCCAGCGCATGGGCCTTGGCGAAGAGAAGCTCGCCCAACCCGGACGCGATCATGCCACGCTGATGCTGCCGCCGATGCTCGATCTGTTTCCCGACCGGTGCCTCAACCGCGATCTCTATCTCTGGCTCGCCGCCGCCATGGCGATGATGTCGCTTGAACCGGTCGTGGCTGCCGATCCGCTGCGCGCCGATCTTGCCCGGCTCGACCGCGCTGCGGAACTGGCCGAGACCGTAACCCGTACCTTTCCCGGCATGAAGACCCGCTATCGCCGGCTATGCGCCGCCATGCTCGCGGTGCGGCAAAAGCGGCCACTGCCGCAGGCCGAACAGCAGGTGGAACAACGGGTGCTTTCCATGCTGGCCGATGAGGCAGGGATCGAGGGACATGAGCCACCCGCCGGCTTTCTGGCCAAAGCGCCGCCACGATACCTGCCGATGCTGCCGGTGCCGCTGTGGCCGGATACGCTGCTGCGCGAGACATCCGAGGCCCGGCACGGCGAGGACCAGCCGGCCTCCAATGCAGCGCCGCAGAGTGCGGAGGCCGCCCGTCATATCGCCGTGCGCGAAAAAACTGAGAACCGCCAGACCGAACGCAGCCCCTTCATCCTCAACCGTTTCGAAAAAATCCTCGCCATGGCGGAGATGGTCAATGTCGATCGTCCCGGTGACGATAGCGACGATGCCGACGGCAGCGCAGCCGACGAACTGGATGACATGACGCTGGGCGAGAGAAAGGGACGGCCTTCCGCCCGCTTCCGCTTCGATCTGGACCTGCCGCCCGAAGCATTGAACCATACCCCGCTTACAGCGGAGCTGACCTATCCCGAATGGGATTATCGCAGCGGTACCTATCTCGCCGATCATTGCCGGGTCATCGCCGGTCCGGCGAAAGACGCCGAAACGGCATCGGAACCCGACCCGGACACCAAGAGCCTCATCCGTCGGATCAGGCGGCAATTCGAGGTGCTGCGGCCACGCCACGAGATGCTGCGCGCCCAGCTTGACGGCAATGATCTCGATCTTGACGCCGTGGTGCGCGCGAGAAGCGACATCGCCGCCGGAGGACAGGGCAGCGACCGCATTCATATGGCAAGCCGCCCACAGGCGCATGATCTTGCCGTAATGATGCTCGTCGATGTGTCCCTGTCCACCGATGCCTGGTTCGACAATCGCCGGGTTCTCGATGTGGAAAAGGAAGCCCTGCTGGTGTTGGCGCACGGGCTTTCCGCCTGTGGTGACAGTCACTCCATCCTGACCTTCACCTCCCGCCGCCGTTCGTGGGTGCGGGTGGAAACGGTGAAAGATTTCGATGAGCCGATGGGCCACACCGTCGAGCGTCGCATCGCGGCGCTGAAGCCCGGCTTTTACACCCGTATCGGCCCCGCCATCCGCCATGCCAGCGCCAAGCTGCATGAAAGGCCGGAGCGCCGCAAGCTGCTTCTGCTGCTAACGGACGGGAAGCCGAACGATGTCGACCACTATGAGGGCCGCTTCGCCATCGAGGACAGCCGCCGTGCGGTCTCCGAGGCGAGACGTTCGGGCGTAAGCGTCTTCGGCGTGACCGTCGACAGCAAGGCGCAATCCTATATTCCAGCAATGTTCGGCCAGAACGGTTATGCCATCGTCAGCAGGATAGCGAAGCTGCCATCGGCGCTGCCGGCAATCTATCGCAGCCTTGCCGGATGACGCATGTCACGCAGACGGACCTGACGAGTCTCAGGTTTGTTTGCGCGGCGACAATGTCTCCCAACGCCAAGGCGGATAGGTTTTTCCAGTCCGCCGGCCAGCCGCACCGCCGGGCATCATTCCATCCGCGGCCACGGAGCCAGCCTATGTCCGAAGCCCAAAGTGCGACCAATATCGATGTGCGCATCATTCCGCATCGCGAACGCCATCCGCGCATTTTCGGTGCACTTGGCGCGTTGACCGAGGGTCAATCGCTACAGATCACCAGCGATCACGATCCCCGTCCACTGCTTTACCAACTCGCCACCAATTTCCCCGGCCAGTTCGGCTGGGAATATCTCGAACAGGGTCCGGACGTCTGGCGTCTCGATATCGGCCGGCTGGAAGAACAGGCCGAAGGTTCGGAAGACGATATCTCCGGCTGCGAATGCTGCTGCGGATCCGAACATTGACCCCAGCGCCTGCGGCATGGTGAAAATTCCTCTGGCGGACGGCCCCCGCCGCCGCCAGCCGACAGATGAGGTGATGCAATGACGGAAATGATCAGGGAACTCGATGTCCGGCGGCTTTTGCTGAGCGGCGGCGAGCCTTTTCCGGCCATCATGGAAGCCGTGGCAGGGCTTGCGCCCGGTGAGGCGCTGCGATTATACGCCACCTTCCGGCCCAGTCCACTGTTCAAAATGATGGCGGAACGCGGTTTCAACCATCAGGTCCGCGAAATCGGCGGCGGCGACTGGGAGGTGCTGTTCACGCCGCGATCCAGTGAAGCCGAGCAGATTTCCGTGTCGCCCGCGCTTGCGGGCAACGCGGAGGAGCCGCAGATATGGCCCGACCCGGTCGTCTATCTCGATCTGAGCGATGAGGCGACCGGGGGTCAAACGACCCGTACGCTTGCCGCACTTGACCGTCTTCCCCTAGGTTCCGTGATCTTCTTGCTGATGCCGCAGGAACCGACCTTCCTCTACCCGGAGCTTCTGGCCCGGGGTCATCAATGGGCCGGAAATTTCGACGAGGCGCGTACGGCGTTTCGCATCTTCATCCGCGCCGGTGCCGGCGCGCATTAAACCATAAGTCAAACTCCCGGAAAACGAAACGCCCCTGAAATTGCTTCCGGGGCGTTTTGTTTTGGCGGTATGGCAAGCAGGCCTTCTAGGCTTTGAGCGGTTTGCGCTCGCGCATCAGGATTGGCCCGTACTCGAAGCAGAACAGACCGAAACCCACGATCCAGAGAAGCGCCGAGCAGGCGTAGAGACGCATCATCGCGCCGGGGAAGAACTCGGCTGCCGGCCTCAGCAGTGCGCAGGCGATCAGCGCCACATAAGCGGCAATAGTGACTTTGCTAGCCGCGAGCTTTCGTCCGGTATGGCCGAGGCTCGCTCTGGTCATCACCGCAAGCATCATGCAGCCGATGACGCCGACGGTGAAGACATGCAGGACCGAGCGTGTATCCATGACATCGAGAGCCGCCAGCGCGATGGCGATGAAACCGGCGGGGATGAAGGCATAGGCCGCATGCAGCACCACCAGCACCTGGTCCGGCCATGTCGTCCAGCCGCGCCAGCGGATGAGCCGCACCGCATGCATGCAAGCCGCCAGAAGCGCCGTTGTCACGGCCAGCATGCTCTCGGGTTCCATTGTCCAGGTGGCCAGCGCCGCAACGCCGGTGAGGATGGCGGCGGTGTCGAAGCCGTTATAGGGCACAGGAAAATCCGTGCGGCCAAAACGGTTCAGCCAGTTGCGAGTGAAACTCGGCACGATCCGGCCGCCGACGATAATGACGAGCACGGTGTAGGCTGAGACGGCGAGACGGGTCGCCATCTGGCTCAGGTCGCCTTCAATCGCCGCCAAATGGAAAACGATGTTGGCGACGGAAAGCGCCAATAGCCCACCCAGCACTTTGAGGTCCTTCCACTTGCGCCCTGCAATGACCTCGCGCGCGCAGATCGTGAGAAGTGCCGGCAGGAAAAGTCCGTCAACGGTTGCGGCGGTGACCACACCCACCGTGTCTGGCACGAGCAGGAAGATCCGGCCCGCGCACCAGAGCGCAAACAGCCAGACCAGCGGTTTGCCCGATACGGGCAGCCGCCCCGTCCAGTTGGGCACAGCCGTCAAAAGAAAGCCGGCCAGCACCGCTGAAGCGAAACCGAACAGCATCTCATGGGCATGCCAGTTCGGCGCGCCGTAATCTCCGCCAAGGTCAATGAAGCCGGAAAGTGCTGCTATCCACAACACCATCGCCACGATGGCCCAAAGGGCGCCACCGAGAAAAAACGGCCGGAAGCCGTAGGAGAAGATAACCGGGCCGCTGCGTGCCAGCCCCCTTGGAATGCCGCCTTTTGGCCGGCTGCGCCCCTGGGTGGGAACGGTTTGGCTGCCACTCATTGTAATGCTCCTCATTTGGTCTTGACATATGTCTAGACGCAATCCCGTCTCGCTTCTTTGCGAACAGGCAAAGAGGAGGTGCTACCCGTCCGCATGAAGCCGTAACCTCCTGCCAAAATGTCGCAGGTGGCCCGACGCGCAGTTTGCTCCATCTCAAATTGTATTTTCGTACCTCCACTACAAATGCTGGGACAGAGCGAAGCATGCTCTGCCCCAAGAGGGACAGGAGAAATATGATGACGGAAACCTTCCACATCACACGGCGTAATATTCTCGCAGGCGCGGCATTTGCAGGGGCTTTGGCTCCCGTCATCATGCCATCGACAGCGAGCGCGGCAGAGGAAAAAAAGGCTGCGGCCAAGCCATTGACGAAGGCGGAGATTGGAGTACTACCTCGCGTAAAAGTTGATCTCGTCAAGCCGCCCTTCGTGCATGCTCACACGCAGAAAGCCGAAGGCGGACCGAAGATCGTCGAGTTCACGCTCACGATCAAAGAGCAGAAGATGATCCTCGACGACAAGGGCACCGAGGTCCACGCCATGACCTTCAACGGTTCGGTTCCGGGGCCTCTGATGGTGGTGCACCAGGACGACTATGTCGAACTGACCCTCATCAACCCCGATACCAATGAGCTACAGCACAACATCGATTTCCACTCGGCCACCGGCGCGCTCGGCGGCGGCGGGCTCACCATCGTCAACCCCGGTGAAAAGGCGATCCTGCGCTTCAAGGCCACCAAGGCCGGCGTCTTCGTCTATCACTGCGCACCTCCCGGCATGGTGCCGTGGCACGTCACCTCGGGCATGAATGGCGCGATCATGGTACTGCCGCGTGAGGGCCTGACGGATGGCCACGGCAAGGAGCTTGTTTATGACAAGATCTATTATGTCGGCGAGCAGGACTTCTACATCCCGCGCGACGAGAACGGCAATTTCAAAAAATATGAAAGCGCCGGCGACGCCATGGCCGACACGCTGGAGGTGATGCGCAAGCTGACACCGAGTCACATCGTCTTCAACGGTGCGGTTGGCGCGCTAACGGGAGAACACGCCCTTCAGGCCGCCGTGGGTGAAAAGGTGCTGATCGTGCATTCGCAGGCGAACCGTGATACCCGCCCGCACCTTATCGGCGGCCATGGCGATTATGTCTGGGCAACGGGTAAATTCCGCAACCCGCCGGATCTCGACCAGGAAACATGGTTCATCCCCGGCGGCACGGCGGGCGCGGCCTTCTATACCTTCGAGCAGCCCGGCATCTACGCCTATGTCAATCACAACCTTATCGAAGCCTTCGAATTGGGCGCGGCCGCCCATTTCAAGGTGACGGGCGAGTGGAACAACAGCTTGATGCAGGCGGTGCTCGCCCCGTCGAGCATCTGACACAAACGGTAGCGCGCCCGTCGACAGCCGCGGGCGCGCTCAAGGTTCTGCTCTCCGCGCCTGAACGCAGGTCCGAATTTGGCGTCTTCTCGACGCAGGCAGGTTCCCATGGGCATTCCCCGCGACAGCCACTTCCCAAACGCCGTCTCGCTTCTTCTCCCGCTCTCGATTGCAACGCTTTTGGCAACGGCCATCGGTTTCCAGTCCGGGATCATCCGCAGCGGCATTGATGACCGCGCGGCCATGATGGCTCCACAGGTCGTTACGGTGCCCGCAGGACATTTCACATACCGGGCGGAGGGCGAATATTTCCGCAATGGCTATGCCGTCGATGGCCCGGTGGTCGACGTAGTGATGCGGCAAAATCTGACGATCATGAAATATCAGGTATCGAGCGGCGATTATGCGCGCTGCGTAGCGGAAGGCGGCTGTCAGCAGCCGGAACCCGGCTTTGCCGCTCCCGTCGGCGGCGAGATACCGGCAACCGGAATCAGCCAGGATGACGCCCGCGCTTATGCGACGTGGCTGAGTGAGCGGACAGGCGAGGTCTGGCGCCTGCCGAGCGACGCTGAACTGGCTTTTGCCGCCGGGTCGCATTTTCCGGATGAGACGCTGGGTGTCGGCGCGGACAGCGAAAACCCGGCCTTGCGTTGGCTGGCCGATTACGAGCGGCAGACCAGCCGTAAAGCCTCGGACAACCCGGTTCCGCAATCCTATGGCAGCTTTGGCGAAAACGAATATGGCCTTGCCGATTTCGGGGGCAACGTCTGGGAATGGACATCGAGCTGCAGCCACCGCGTGACGCTCGGCAAGGATGGTGAGGCGATCGATAGCGTTGCCTCCTGCGGTATCCCGGTCGCGTCGGGAAAACATCGGGCGGCTATGAGCGCCTTCGTCAAAAACCCGAAGAGCGGAGGCTGCGCTGTCGGAGTACCGCCTGACAATCTCGGCTTCCGGCTGGTGAAGGATACGCGCTGGTATGCTCCGCTCATCGAAAAGCTCCGGGCAGCCGGTCGGGCTACGTGATAGTCGTCACTTAAAACATCCAGTTGATTTATATCATTTGTTCTTCTTCGCCCGATGGGTAGAGCTGTGTCGTTGAGAATACAGAACGCTCGCATCATGTTTCTCCTGGCAGGGAGCGCGCGGTGCCAGTTAACCGGAGAGGGTGCAAGTGAAGATTGACCGAAGCGTCATCCGGTCGCTGGCCTTGTTTGCCAGGATGGCCGACGATGAGCTGGACGGACTGCTGACGCACGCCACATCTCGGCTGGTGCCGCCGGGCGAAGCCATCTTTGAGCAGGGCCAGCCAGCCAAGCATTTCTTCCTGCTCATTCATGGCCGCCTGAAGGTGACGCAGGTCACGCACGATGGCCAGCAAATCATCGTGCGTGTGGTGCATCCCGGTGATCTCTTCGGTTTCGCCCGGGCGCTGCAGCGGTCCGATTATCCCGGTACCGCGACCACGGCCGCCGAAAGCGTGATCCTTTCCTGGCAGACGGACCTCTGGCCGCACTTCGTCGAGCAGAACCCGCACCTTGCCGTCTCCGCCATGCAGACCATTGGCCAACGTCTTGAGGAAGCCCATACGCGCATACGCGAAATGTCGACGCAGGAGGTAGAGCGTCGGGTGGCGCACGCCGTACTGCGCCTTTCGCAACAGGCAGGGCGCAAGGAGGTGGACGGTATTCGAATCGACTTCCCGATCTCGCGGCAGGACATAGCGGAAATGACCGGCACCACGCTCCACACCGTTTCTCGCATCCTGTCCAGCTGGGAGAGCAAGGGCCTGGTACAGGGCGGCCGGCAGAAGCTTCTCGTATGCGATCTACCGGGCCTTGCTCAACTGGCGGACGGCGATATCAGTCAAGTCTAGGGCGGAGCCTTTGCCTCGCTCATTGCGACAGCCTGCTCTTGCGCATTTCTTACTCTCTGTCGGTTATAAGCAGGCTGCTAGTTGAAGTGGCGGGACATATAATGTTTATAAATGCGGTAAACACTGAGGGGAGCGAACCATGCCCCATGTCGCCCGCGTATTTCAGTCCGGTAACTCCCAGTGGATTCGCCTGCCGAAAGAATGGCGTTTCGGCGTTGATCGTGTGGACATAACGCAAGAGGGCGATGCACTGATCTTGTGTCCCCATGTTGAGCGTGCCGAGGCCTGGAACTCCCTGATAGCAGCGATGGCACGCGGCGAGAGCGACGATTTTATGAAAGACGTGCGCGACCAGTCAGATCGACAGGACCGGCTGGAGATCTATACGATGTTTCCGTAATCGCGCATCTTCTCGACACGACTGCGGTTGTAACATTGTTGGCCGCCGATCGGACATATTCCGGCTCTTCACGTCGACCGAAGAATCTTGAAACCATTTTGAATCTTCAGCTTTCCGGGACTTGAGCAGCGCGTGGCTCGCCGACACCCTTGTCACCCTGATGTGCGCAATCATGTGGACCGGCCTGGTCTGATCGAAGGCCTTGGGCTGGGTGGCAATAACATCCCAGTCGAAGTCGAGACGTCAGTCTGCATGTTCAAGATTCGCGCCGCCGGCATGTTGATCGGGCGGTCCGTCACGCGTGAATGCGTGATCCTCATCGCAACCTCGTGCGCAAAGCCAGCGTAGACTTTTCCGGGCGTGGCCAGCTCTGGTAGTTCGTCCCGTCGCCGCTGAATTGTATATCACTTTCTACGACCGTCTGTGGTCCGCAAGTTTGGCATGATCTCCCGCCGACACATGAATCAATTGCCGGTCGCCAGCCAGCGCGCTATGCCAATGTGACATATGGTTAGCGATAGGATGGGCACCTCGATGGCGGACGCGAAAAGTATGATGCCGATCAGGGACCGGAAAAGATCCAATGGCGGGTTGCGCTCGCTTTGCGACAAACGCATGGGAATTCCATCGCAGCTTCATCCGTTTTCGTTCTGTTTATTTTGAGTGTTTCTCATGGATCTACTCGACGCCCCTGCTATCTACATACTGTTTGTTCCTCCAATTCTCCTGGCCGCAATAACCGGAGGTTTGCGGCTTGGACTGCTGGCATTTTTCCTGGCGTTTTGCTCCGCAAGCTATCTGAGGTCGCTTACCCCCGGCGGCGCCCAGGTCCCCGAGTTGATGGTTTTCGGAGCGGTCGGCATTGCAATTGCGTACCTCGGGGGGTCGCTCAAACGCCTGAGGCATCAATATAAGGCGGCAGAAGAAGCGCTGAACACGCGCGAGGCACACCTAAGGTCTATACTCGATACTGTGCTCGATGCCACGATCGTCAGCCAGCAGGATGGCACGATTGTCTCTTTCAATGCAGCTGCCGTCAGGCAGTTCGGGTACTCCGAGGACGAAGCAATTGGGCAAAATCTTCGAATGCTGATGCCACAACCTTATCGGCACGAGCACGACGGCTACCTCCAGCGCTATCTCGCGACCGGCGAAAAACGCATTATCGGAACCGATAGGGTCGTGGTCGGCCAGCGCAAGGACGGGTCGACATTTCCCATGAAGCTCGCGGTTGGAGAAACGCATCGGGGGGGCAAACGGTTTTTCACCGGTTTCGTGAGAGATCTTACCGAAAGAGAGGAATCAGCAGCCCGCCTACAGGAGATTCAGACTGAACTGGCAAGATTGGCACGGCTGAACGAAATGGGAGAGATGGCATCTACCTTGGCCCACGAGCTGAACCAGCCGCTTTCGGCGATTGCCAACTATGTTCATGGTTGCGCACGCTTGCTACAGGGCTCCGAAAGTGAAAGGGACAGGCAATTGCACGAAGCCCTGAGGGAAGCAGGTGAACAAAGTGTCAGGGCAGGTCAAATCATTCGCCATCTCCGAGAATTCGTAACTAAGGGTGAGACTGAGAAGCTGCCTCACAAACTCCGCCATCTGGTTGAGGAGGCGGGCGCACTGGCGCTGATGGGTTCAAGAGAAAAAGGTGTGCGATCCGTCTTTGACTTTGCTGCTAGCGACGATATGGTCATGGTCGACCGAATTCAGATACAGCAGGTACTCACGAACCTGATGCGAAATGCAGTCGAGGCGATGGGCGAGTCCCCAAAGAAAAACCTTCGGGTGAGCATCAAGGCTGCTGAAAGCGGCAAAGCCGCAGTAACAGTCGAAGATTCCGGCGCCGGCATTCCCAATGAGATTTCCGACCAGTTGTTCAGGCCTTTTGTCACGACTAAGGCTGGCGGAATGGGAATCGGGCTGTCCATATCGAAGCGTATCATCGAGGCTCACGGCGGAGAGATAACCGTGTCACGTAGCGAGCTCGGAGGAGCAAGATTTACATTCACACTGCCAGCCTATGATGGGGAAGAAAATGGCGAACGATGATTTCACTGTGCACGTCGTTGATGACGAGGAAGCTGTCAGGAAATCGCTCGCCTTTATGCTCAGCATGAGCGGTCTTGGCGTGAGAGTGCATGAAACGGCTACCGCCTTTGCATCGCTTGCGCCCAGACTTCACCGCGCTGTGCTGGTGACTGATTTGCGCATGCCGGACATAAGTGGTGTTGAGCTGATCCGACGGATCCGCTCAGAGGGGGTGCGTATACCGTCGATAGTAATCACCGGCCATGGCGACGTGCCTATGGCGGTGGAGGCAATGAAGGCCGGCGCCGTTGACTTCATTGAAAAGCCATTTGCAGATACGGTCATCATCGACGCGATCCACCGTGCGGCTACCCGTCTGGATCCCCGTGCTCCCGAAACGGAATCGGCAGAAGAAGTACGCAAAAGACTGGAGACGCTGAGCGAACGCGAGCGGCAGGTTCTCGCGGCGGTGGTGGCGGGGCACCCGAATAAGTCCATAGCCTTCAATCTGGACATAAGCCCGCGAACCGTGGAGGTCCACAGAGCTAACGTCATGGGAAAAATGAAAGCTCGAAGCCTTCCCGAGCTGGTCCGCATGTCACTTTCGATTGAAATCGCGGACTTTGGAAACTCCGACGGAAATTGATCCAGAACAAGGCGCGCAAGGTCAAGAGGCTGTTCAACTGGCCCTGCTTGTCGCGTTATTGCAATGTTCCCGGTGTCAATTTGCCGACTACACGACATATAACTTCGATTGTGAAGGACCCCGCACTGTCGCGCGGCTTGGCGTTCGCCCTGCGCGCGTACGGATATGACGTCGCGTCATTCCGGTCCTGGAAGTATGCCGGAGAATCGGTCGGTGGAGCGATTTGTGTTATTCTCGACGGCTCCCTTCCAGAATGCGAGCGGGAAGCATGTCTCGCAACCCTCCCCGTAAAGACGCCTGTCCTTTTTCTTGCAGAAGACGAGACGTTCAGCAACGAGAGGCCAAGCATAGAAATCCTTCACAAGCCGCTAACGGGCACGGATATCGTGAGTGCGCTGATGCGGCTAGGTAAAAACCCTTAGTGGAACAAACGAATTTTGGCAGGCGTCGCTCTGCGGCATAGTCGGGACAATCAAAATTGAGGGTCAGCTCACATGCTCGCTATGGCTTCCGCCAGTTATTCCTCCCGTGGCTCGTCTCCGTCACCCGGTCTGCCAATGGGGGTAGTCCGCCCGCGCGCTATCACTTTTCATGCCTCCGGTAGTGAGATTTATGCGCAGGGCGAAAAGTCTGGATCTCTGTACAGGATAGAGTCCGGGGCTGTGCGCATCTACCGTCTGCTTACGGACGGCCGTAGGCAGGTTGTTGCGTTTCATGTGCAAGGGGAAACGTTCGGTTTTGAGGCGTGGGGGTGTCGGAGCTTCTACGCCGAGGCGATCGTGCCAACCGGATTGACGTCGATCGAGGCAGAAGGAAGCGAAATTCACCGCGGCGACCTGATGGCGCTCGCCTTGCGAAGCATGATTCGGGCCCAGGAGCATCTGCTCGTGGTTGGCCGCCAAAGCGCCCTCGAGAAACTTGCGGTATTCCTTGTTGACCTTGATCGTCGACAAGGCGATGTGGGAATTATCGATCTGCCGATGACGCGAACGGATATCGGCGATTATCTCGGGATGACGGTTGAAACGGTATCGCGGAGCATGTCCAGGCTTCGCGAGAAGGGTATTGTTCGCCTGAAGAACGCCCGCTGTATCGAAATACTCAGACGCGACAAACTCCAGGCGATCAGCGAGTAACCCGACCCCGGCCCGAGTGAGGGGGAGTGCGTGCAGAACCTGCCACCACTCGACCTCGGTCTGGCACCCTCCGCATTCTTCTCCTTGGTTTTGTCAGGTGGTGCAGGAGCTGTATGGAGCCCTGGCCGCACACCGCGGACGCGGTTATTCGTGGCGGGGGTCATTGAACCCTGTAAGGCAGGTCGCTGTCATCGGCGCGCGAAACGGCACTGCATGTCCCGCTTGCCGGGGGAAATTTGCGCGGCTCAGCACGCAAACAACCGGTCAAACTGTTGGTCGCAAGGTGGCGACCAACAGGATGAATGGCAACGACGGTGGTCAGATCGTGAGAACGTAGACGATCTCGTAGGTCGCAGGATCGATGATGATGATCCGTTCGTCAGCAAGAACGATATATTCGTAATCACGGTACTGCGGAACGATCTGGATCACGCGCGCTGGGAGCTTGTGAAGCCTAACGGTTCTTGGAACCGCGGTTCCAACGGAAATGCTGAATGTCGGGCGGACGGGTTCGACCTTGTTTTCGATGATTACATTTCGGATTTCGGTGCGCTGCTCGGTCGTGACATTGACGTTCACTTGCGAACCGGACTTCTGCTCTTTTGTCGCCGCAGATGGCGACCCCGAGACATCGCCGTTCGTCGCACCAGCAGTGCCTGTCGTTTCAGTCTTGGTTTTGGAAGAACCAGGCATCCGGGCTTGGTCCGGTTACCAGCTCTGCCGAACGGGATCCGACGAGCAAACAGGAACGCGGCTCTGTGCCTAACGCCTGGTTTGCCCGCGATGAGACGAAATAGCCGATATTCTGCGCTATCCACGTGCCAAAATGAAAAAGGTCCGGAAGGTTCGGAACGGGATCACGATCGACGATCTCTATGGTCTCCTGACTACCGATGCCAATCGCCTCGTGTAGCTTTCCGGCCGCTCTACCGCTTCAGTTGCTATCTCCCCCTTATTTGGACGTTCGCCTGCGCCACTGTCCAGACCCTTGCATCGTCGCTCGTATGCCTGACGCGCCGCCATGCTTGTTGAGCACTAGGCCTCCGATGCTGGAACCAACACAACATCAAAGGGTTAATCAGGTGGATCAATCTACGCAGATCCGAGCTAGGGAGAAAACCATGAAAAACACTGTTCTCACCGCCGCCTTCATTTGTGTCTCGGCCCTTACAGCACATGCTCAAGGTGCGCCCGCGGCCAACAGCGACGGAAACACGCCGGCAATTGCGACCCCCGACACGAAAAACCCGACGGCCCCGGTGGAGGGCGCCAACAGTTTTACTGAGGACCAGGCAAAGGATCGGATCGAAAAAGCGGGTTATACGGGGTTGAAGGATCTTAAGAAAGACGACAGGGGCGTTTGGAATGCCACCGGCATGAAGGACGGCAAAACTGTTTCGATCGCTCTCGATTATCAGGGCAATGTTGTTGCCAAGTAACCTCTAGGAGGATGTTATGAAAACTGTTACCGGACTTTTTGACGATTACGCAGACGCAAGTTCCGCCGTCAGTGAACTAGAAGCTCAGGGCGTACCATCCAGCGATATCAGTATCGTTTCCAATAACGGCGATCGGCGGCACAAAGAGTCGAATGCCGCAGAAGGGGCCGGAACTGGCGCGGGGATCGGTGCGGTCGTCGGCGGCGCGGGCGGCCTGCTCACCGGCCTTGGCTTGATGGCCATTCCGGGCGTCGGTCCGGTCGTTGCAGCTGGCTGGCTTGCAGCGACTGCAGCGGGCGCGGCAGCCGGTGCGGTTGCAGGTGGGGCCGCTGGCGGGATTATTGGCGCACTGACGAGCTCCGGCGTCCCGGAACGAGATGCCCACTTCTACGCGGAAGGCGTCCGCCGGGGTGGCACCCTCGTCACCGCAAAGGTAGATGACGCCTTGGCGCCGGAGGCTGAAGCCATTCTCAAACGCTCGAATTGGGTCGATCCGACAGAACGTCGCGCCGCGTACGAGAAGCAAGGATGGACGCGTTTCGACGAAACGCTGTCGCCCTACGAGGCCGAACAGATCGAACAGGAACGGCTTCGCTATCGCGGCAATGGTATGTGAGAGTTTCAGGAGGGGCGCCACGGTGGCGCCCCTCTAGTGACGCCCGATACCACCTTTGATAAAGATCTCGTACACCAGAAAATTGCCGCGATTAATTCAACGGTCTGCGGCAGAGATTTCATTCCACCCGTTCTAATTGGTATGCAGAATTCGTAAGCGGAACAGCAGTCGGCCGTAAGTGCCACTTGCCCCTTTCTGATGTCTCTCGGCATGCAAACCTTGCAATTTCGCCCGGATCCCCTTTCGGTACCGTCCGTTCACGCAAGGAATATTGCAAACCAAGTTTTAATAATTACCGTCAATTATAATGTGGCGCGGCTTGTACAGCGTCCGCCCGCCCGCGTCGTAGACACTGACATTTTCCGAAACTTTTCATGATCGTCACCTTGTCTACAATATTTGCGGCCATGCTGATCACAGTGAATGCAGCGCAGACAAATTGGTTCGCAAGTTCGGACAGCGAAGTAACGCTCGCCCTGGCACAATTAATAAACTCTAACTGCGATCGTGACATTGCGTCGCGCAGGTATACACAGATTCAGGTCGGATTTTTCGTCACTAACGTCCAATTCAGATGCTCGTTTCAATCCTCACCCTAGTTGTCATTTTCATGCCCATCTACCCATTCTTCAAATGGGTTCATCATGACGCGCAAAATGCGGGCACATCCTCAAAATCGCACCAGGCCAGCCGCGGCCTGGAACGACACTAATTTCGCGCGGCCGCTCTCCTGTCGATGATGAAAAATTTCCCCGCGCCTGCATTTAAGATCCCGAAAGCCTCCGCTCGACCCGGGCATGGTGCAGGACTGCCGTCATTGCCGGACGATCCAAGTTAGGCGAAAATCTTATGGCGTCTCGACCTCGCCGAACGAAGTGAACGACATGAGCGGAAGGTAGCTTGCTCTTAGGGGCGCCACCCGCATGGCGCCGCTATCGGACATCCGTTTCTCTCCCTCCCAGCCCGTTCATTAGCGCGTTTATCAGAAGAAGCGGCTGCCAGTCTCCATCCATTGACCTCATGGAACCTCATTGCCGACGAGTCGTTTTGTTTTTGCGAGAGGGCCACGTCGCCATGTTTTCTCGGGGCCCAGGAAAACAAGGAGAAAAATCATGGTGAGCGGCCAACTGAAAGCATTGCTGGGTGTACTTGCGGTAGCGGGCTATCAGAATAGGGAGAAAATCGCGGAATTTCTGAGGGGGTTGAACGCGCAGCAGTCCGCCGAAGCCAACCGGGATGAAGGATCGGCATCACCGCGGTCGGGCGGCGGCGACCTACTCGGCAAGCTCGGTGGCGGCAGGGACTCCGGCGGGATCGGATCCATTTTCGACGGGCTCACCTCAGGAGGAATTTTAAGCGGTGGTCTGAGCGACCTTCTCAAGACGTTCCAACAAAACGGCTTCGGGCAGAAGGCGGAATCCTGGATCAAGCCAGGGGCAAACGACGACATCAACGCCGACGAACTCTCAGAGGCGATCGGGCCGGAGGTTCTCGATGAATTGGCCGCGAAGACACGTCTGTCGCGTGAAGAGATATTGGCGCGTCTAAGCAAGGATCTACCGCAAGCTGTCGATGAACTGACGCCAGATGGGACCATTCCATCCGACCAGCAGGTTCCGAAGCCCTGATACAAATCGTTGCTGGAAAGCACTGACACGCTGTGGGCTGCTTGATCTGTTGAGTAAATGCTGGCCGCGTGAGGTCGCATACAAGATATTGCGGACGCTTTTCACTCTCTGGAGCACCAGGAAAATGGAGGCGGCAGGCCCGATTTCCGCTAATCAGGAAACATCGGTCAAAACGCCGCGGTTCTCACCGCCACCGTAAACCCTTCGCGGAACTTGCCTGCAACGAGGTGGCTGGGCGGGCGACATGGAGCCCAAAGGCGATGGACGGGTTTGGAGATTGGTGCCCGGCACCATTGCCCGGAAAATAAATGTGTTGCAAGGTGCCGCCGATGGATGGGGGTACAAATCCATGAAGCAACCGCATATGCAAGTTGCCCAGGTTCTGATGAAGGGCGCGGGCTTTTATTCATGGTGTCTCCGAGAAAACAGCCTGACTGCTGACAAGGCTTTTGCACAGATATATGAAATCGACGAAGGAGAACTCGCGCGCGGTGTTCCAGTTGAGTTTATTCTTGAACGTATCGTGGAGGAAGATCGGCCACGGCTGGCCGCTAGAATTCATGAAGTCATTCTGGGGGGTGAACCACTCGTCTCGCCGTATGCAATCGAGTGTCCCAGCGGACGTCGAAAATCTCTTCTGAGTATGGGCTCCTGCTCTCGAGACCTGGACAATCTTCCTTCAATCTATTCCGGGGTCGTACTCATTGAGCAGACCGCTGAGACGAAACTCGAGACGGGTCATCTGGAATCGCAAATAACATCCGCTATAAAAATCGCCAGGAATGCGGGGCTTGAGCTCACCGAACGATACCTTTTTTCGGCGCTGAGATCGATGTCGTCTTCGGAGCTTCAAACGTGAACGGAGGGCGCGTAATGAGCAGCTTCTGACACCAGCGAGGAGAACGTGAGCCGTACGGCAACCGGCCTTCTCACCTTTTCATGCGCTTCTGGCACTCGCCCACCGCGTTCGTAGGTAGTGCGCGAGTGGCGGTGCTTTCGCGGCAGAAACACAGATTTCTTTCTTTTCTCGGCTTCACTGTAACGACGCCGTTTGAAACCATTGGCGCGTGTAGGCGCCTTGACGAAAACCGAACTCTGGCCTGCAACGGAAGACATCGTCGACAGCAGAACATGCTGACACGGTTTGCGGCCGACAGTCTTTATTTAATCAGGGCGTATTTCATTTAATCAAGCAACAGGCGTAAAAACGCGCGCTTAATTTACCCGCCGGCATTAATTGCTGACGTGATCAAGGTGACATAGGCGGGCGGTCCCTTGTTGATGCCTTTCACGGACTGGCCGTTGGTTTTATTTTTGACCTTCTACTATCTACTATCCAGCTCCACAGTATCGCCTGCTCAAAACGCTTCAAGAAACGGGCGGCATATATGGTCATGCGGGATGAGCATGTCGCGGAAGAGCTTGAAGCCTTTCCGCGACAAGTTTTTGCAACTGCCAGAGATTTCGATCGAAAATGTTGCGCTCCGAGAGATCAAGAACCGTGCGATGCAGATATTCCGCGCAGGAACCGGCCGGCCCGCACGCCTGGGCGATCAGCGCGGCGGCCTCATTGAGAGGCACCTTGTATGTCAACGGCGACTGCTTCGGGCTTGCCCAGAACGTTAGTACCCGACGGGCGCCCGCCGGCGTCTTGACCGTGACCCAACGTACCATGTCAGACACCTCAGCATACCGGATTTCGCGCGCCAGAAGGTTCCGGAGATCTCGTTTCTTTGTAGCACATGGAAGCTTGAGAACCACGCCGGAACAGCTTCCCCCTGGCTGAAGGGCGAGCATCAGACCCGGCGCGTCTGAGGTGGCACGAAGCCGTTCGATCCTTAGCGAGAACGCACGATGCCAACCGTGGACGACGGCGTTTTCCATGCCCGCCACTTCAAATCCGGGGTTCCACATCAATGAGCCATAGGCGAATATCCAGATTTCCTCTTCGCCAGCTTGCTTCTCTATGTAGTGGCCCCATAAATATCTGGACGCGATCTCCCACTTGTTAAGTGTGAGGAGTAATGTGCCCATTATGACTAGTCACATCCCTAAGATAGAA
>NZ_JACJIT010000014.1:0-44581 GCF_014138475.1 Agrobacterium sp. RC10-4-1 | reverse complement strand
TAGGTTCCTTGCGGCAGGCAAACGACACCGCGCCATGTGAAAGGCTTGGCTCCAGCGGTCCCAAATTGAAGGTCGGAAACATTCACGCCTTCAATAGGAAATTCAGCGGCATAGAAGTCGCTTGCCGCAAGAGCCGCATCGGCAGTTTGAACGACTAATCGGGGGCGGGTGACAGAGCCATCGGAACTCGTTTTGGCCGCCAGTGTTCCGCGCAAAACCCCGCCGCCACGCGCGCCGACGACAACCCCATCAAACAGATAAACGCTTGGCGTGGATATATCGACCAACGTCCCGACATTGCGATCCTGACTAACCTGAAACGCCGGGTTCAGATGGCGGTTTTCGTTGCTGGCCTTGGTCGAGTCCGCATCCGCAGCAGCCTGCGCAACGGCGTCGATTGCTGCCCATTGCGCGTCACTTACAGGCTTGTCCTTATCGGACGTGTTGTTGGCGTTGCTAAGGCCAACATCTGCCTTTTCCAGCGTGATATCGCCAGACAGGTCTTTTCCATTCACCTTGCGCGTAGCCGGGACCTTTTCTGCCAAGCCTTGGGAAAGCGCCTGTGCTGTTGCATAGTAGGCTGGCAACTGCCCACCAAACTTGAGCGTGTCGGGTGCCTTGCCGCCGATGATGATCTGGTCGATTTGATCTTGCGCCAGTTCGATTGAAGTTCTCAGCGTTGCGAGCTGGGGCGCAACGTTGACTTGAATGTAGTCGAGCGAGGCCTGAATGCCCCGCTCTTCAAGTTCGGTGAAAGATGCTGCGCGCGCCTCCACAACTCGAAGGCGCTCATCGACATCCCCCATGGTAAAATTCCACAGAATGCGGTCGATGAGTGTCTTCGGATATGAGGGAACCTGATAGCCGTTAGACCTCTCTGGCATAGTCAAGC
This sequence comes from Agrobacterium sp. RC10-4-1, assembly GCF_014138475.1. Classification (NCBI taxonomy): domain Bacteria; kingdom Pseudomonadati; phylum Pseudomonadota; class Alphaproteobacteria; order Hyphomicrobiales; family Rhizobiaceae; genus Agrobacterium; species Agrobacterium sp. RC10-4-1. The sequence continues at coordinate 43,689 of NZ_JACJIT010000014.1, read as the reverse complement.
ACCTCGTCACCTTCCTGCTCGATGATGGCCACCACGACCTTTCCCTGCATGGTGATTTCGTTGAGCGGCTTGTAGGTGAACGCTCCGCGCTTAACCGGGCGCGTGAGCTTCACCTCATAGGATTTTTCCGGATCGATCTGGAAAGCCATGGGAACCCCCTAGAGTGCGGCAATGAACGCGTCCTGCACGAAAGGCACGGACGCTACATTATTTGTGGTGGCTGCTGGGCGCATGCGGGCAGCGTTTGCGGCCGCGCCGAGCGTGTAGGTTGAAAGATAAGTTCGACGCGCAGGCATCTGCGCGTCGATTGTAACTTCGGTCGTGTCGGGATTTACGACCGAGTTGCCCACCATGATGGCTGGCGTGAAGGTGTGACGGTCCGCGTCAAAGGCATCGAGCGTGTATTGCGTCTGGATTTGCGTAGTCGCAAACCCAAACTGGAAGCTTTTGGTGACCGCTCGCATGCTGTTGCGATTGCGGGCGACACGGGAAACAGCCTTCTCATCAAGCTGGATCATTGGCTGCAAGTCAGCCGTACCCATCATGACCATTCGCAGCTCGACAGAGGCAGGAAGCCCAACCAGTGGGTTCGTCGCCGGATCGCCGTCATCCAGCTCCGTCCAGACGGCCGAGCCGGATGGTCGGATTTCCCAGCCGAGCTGGCAACCACCAGGCACCCACCCCGCAAACAGCAAATCGATTTGCGTCATGCCGTCCGCAAGGTTCAAAGCCTGCATGGGAACAACCGTGCGGGGGCTTCTGTAACGTGCAGCATTCAAGCGGAAGCAAATATCGATTTCCGTAGAGCCTTGCGCAAAAGCGCCGTCTGTCGTGAGGAATTGCGTTCCACCCGTGTACTTGTTCGCGGCCGAGGTATGGAGCGCATGCGCGCCGGTCGTAACCGTGACGAAGGCATAGCGCTTTCCGCTTTCCAGCAACGTGATGGGTAGAACAGCCTTGTTCCAGCCGACGACAAGCTTGGCATGATCGAGCTTGCCTTGCGCCAGCACAGCATCAAATCGCGGCATGCCGTTAGGGGTTGTTTCTACGATGAACACATGCACGTCGCCGTCAGTATCAACGCGGGCAAACGACAGGTCGAGACTAGTGAGTTGCATCGGCTGAGCGACAAGGAACGACTGCCCAAAGATGGAGCCATTCACGCCGACATTCTCAGTGACGTATTCCCAATAGGGTTCGTTGTAGACTTCATAACGAATTTGCCGGACGCCATATTGCTGATGGCCTGGCCCACCATTTGCGCCGACATAGACCACTTCGAAGGTCTCGCCGCCGACATTGAGCATTTGCCCGACGCGGGAATCGCCGCCGAGGCCAGACCATCCCGCTACGTTTTCACAAGCCCATTGCGTCGGCCCATAGGTTATCCGAACGCGGGACGCTTCCTTGCGGACGAGCGTTGTTTGGGTGTGCTCAAGCTGCGAAATGTTCAGCGTGCCATCCCGCGATGTGTTGGCAATACGGGTGACCTCCTCAAAGGCGGGCACCATGCGACGTCCGCGAAACGCAATCTTCGGATCGTCTTCAGCCTGCACCTCGAGTCTCGCCTGCGCTTCGGCGGCAAAGCCAAAGCGCACACCCTCCTCAATGCGGGCCAGCCAGTCCACATGCGTCATGTCCCAGCGGTCCTTAACAAGCGCGTTGTCAAAGACGAAGGCACGGGCCTCATCCGGCAGATCGACCTTTAGCCGGGCTGCGCCAATATCGCGCTGCATCTGGCGAATAATGACAGGTCGAGGGATTTCCGTCAGTTTAGCCTTGATGTTGACGATCTGCGTTTCAATCGTCTCGGTCCGCATGAAAAGGCCATCAAGATCGACTTCAAGGGCCGTCACCCGCCCCTCAACTTCAAAGAGCGTCTTCACGCGGTCGCTATTGCCCGGCTCGATAGCGTCAATTCCCGAGGATGTGAGCAGCACGAATGCAATGCAAGCGTCGGTCGAGTCTACAACCGGCTTGACCGGAACCGGGTTTGCTTCGCCGGGCTGCACGATCAGATCGACAACGCGGCGGATCGTCTTCGGCGTCGTGCGGTTGACGATGACGCTGGTTTCCGGATCGTCCGACGTTTCGAAAGGGCGGGTTGCCGTTTCGGTCACTTCCTTGCCACGCAGAAGAATGGCAACCCAGCGCTGGTCAGATGCGGCGACCGGAATATGAAGCTGAAGGTTCATATCCTTTGGGGCCACCTGCGCATAAACGATCTTGCCGGCGACATAACGCCCGGTCGAAACCGTGATTTCCTGCGCAGATTTGCGGGCGACCGTGAAGGCAGCCCAATGGCCGGGATAGCCGATTGCATCGAGCCAAAGATGATCGGTGGCGTCTTGCGCCTGCAAACCGATGGCTTCGAAATCGGCGTGATCGGCGATTTCGGCTTCAGAAAAAGCAGTTCTCTGCATGATTGTTTTCCCTCAATCCAGCCGCTTGCGGTCCATGTAACCGCCGATGGCATGGCTTCCGTCGATGAAAATATTGTCGTCAAAGGTGATGCCGCGCCGCCATGCGAAGGAAACCGAGTAGAGCGTTTCCGGCGTCTTGGCGGTCGTCATGGCCAGCTTGGCGCGGCGAATAGGTTCAAGGTTAACCGGCGTCATCGCCGCCCGCCCGAAGGCGCTACGGCCGATCTGGAAACGGTTCTTCGGGGCGGTCAGCGTGACGCGCACCAGGTAGTGCGCAACGAATGCCTTATGCGCGATGGGCGTTCGCCCGATCACCGCCCGGCCGAAGGTGAAGCGGTTCGGATGCGCAATGCGATCCACAATGACCGCATCGACAAAAGCAAGATAGCGCTTCAGGCCGGCAAGGGTGCCTTTCAGCGCCGCCAAAGGTGACGCCGGGTAGAGCGTGGAAACGCCAGCGCATTGCGCGATCATTTCCCGCTTTCGTTCTTCGGGCCAATCGTCAAACCAGAGATCGACCGAACGATGCACGGCAAGCCAAGGCAGGAACCGCGCCGGCGTCTGGTATGGGTCCATCAGCACGGCGTAAGGGATCGGCAAGTCATCCGACATTGCGGCGGCAAGCGCCTTTTCGAATTCCTCTGACGATGGCGGAAGCAAAACGCCTACATCGCTCATGCCCGCACCTCGATTTGAATATCAAGGCTCGTCATGACGGGCACCTTGTACGGGTCCGGCTCGATGACAACAGGGGCGAGATCGCGCACCCGGATCACGCCATCACCGAAGGCAGCGCCCGAAAGCAGGGCTTGCGGGATTTCGCCGCCAATCAGGATGCGGGAGGTTGCCGCCGCGATGATGCGCCTTTCCGCTTCCGTCTTGATGATGGCGGCGCTGGCGCGAGCGGCCACGATTTCCAGCGAGAGCGAAACCGCATATTCGGTGCGGCCGGCCGCCATGACCGAAATAGCCACGGCTTCAGGCGCACGGTCCGGATGCGTAACGGCCGCCCGGATAATGGCCAGCTCGGCGTCTGTCGGAAGCCTGCCCATTGGACCGGCTATGACGACATCCGTATCGCCGCGCCGGCCGTGGACCGCCCGGCCATTCACTCGCGCATCCCAAAGCCCAAGCGACTTGTCAGCGGATTGCGGCCACGCCGTCCAGGCATCGAACAGATAGCGACCGGCCGAACCAGCAGCCGGCAAATCGAAGGACAGGAGATAGCGGCGAAGCAAGGCTTCGTCGCTTTCCATGATAGCGGCCGAGCTGGGCGTGGCAGGGGCGACAACCAAGCGGACGATGTTGCGGCCGGCCGCGATGGCTTCCAGATTGCTGCCCTTCGCATAGGCCGCTAGCAGCGACCGGAAGGCATCGTTGACGCGCTGGCGGTCCATCAGGCGAAGATAAGACCACGCTTCGCCGACAATGCCGGCAGGATCGGTTTCAAGGTTTTGCACGTCATAGACCGGCAAGGCCGGATTGATGGCGCGCATCTGGTTCCAGAATTCCAGAAACCGGACCTTGAAGGCCGAATAGAGGGTTTCGAAATCCAGCGCCTCGATGGCATCCGGAGCCGGCAGGCGCGAAACGTCGATGGCGGCCGGCGAGTAAACAGCAAGTGTCATGATGATCTGCCCGCTATGACGACCCGCGTGCTTTGATCTTCCGCAATGGAATAATCGCCGCGATGGCCGAGAGGATAATAGACGCCGAAGATTTCGAGCGAGATTTTGCCGCTCGCGTCGGCGCGGCTGACTTTTCCGAACCGCATCCGGAAACGCGGTTCCCATCGCTGGATTGCGATTGCGGCCGAGGAATAGAGCGCCAGCACATTGCGGCGCGTCATCTTCGCATCGACCAGGTCCGGCAGTTCCGAACCGAAATCACGCCGCATGACGCGAGCGCCAATCGGCGTGTTTAGGATTTTGGCAATTGACTGCTGGGTATGATCCCAATCAGTCAGGGGTGCGCCGGTTGCGGCGTTGACGCCGGTCGAGCTTGGCATCCGCTTTCCCCTTTTCATCGATTGGCGAGACGACATCGCCGAAGGGCGGCGCAAGCTCGCGGGCCTGATCGGCAGACAGTTGGATGGGTTCGCCGGCATCACGCCAGCGCCCGGCAATCTCGCAGCCGGTGCGAACCTTGTAATTTTTCATGGGGGTTCCTCAGTCTATTGCGAAGACTTTTTCCGAGCCTTCGACAATCGGCCACATGCCGGCCGATGACCCTTTCTCGACATGCACCATGTCGCCGATCCGCGCGACCTGCTTGCCGCCGTCGCCGCCGAGCTGCACGTTATCGGATTGCACAACGACCTTTGGAGCTGTGACTTTCACAAGCTCGCCGGTCGCCTCAATGACAGCATCGCCGATCTTGATGTGAAGTGGTGTGTCGCGGTTTTCGCGGGCGTTCTCGTCGCTATAGGTCGAGAAATCGATCTGCGCGTCTGCGAGATCGCCGCTTTCCGAAACCACGTCCACTTGCTCGCCGATGCTGTAAAGCACATCGACCTTGACGCCACCGCCAGCAAGCGTGCGCGCCTTTATCCATGGCGTCAGGTAGGGTTCCTCACCCTGCCGTGACAGCTCGACGCGATACTTGCTTTTGTCGTCGCTGATTTCGGCAATCTTGCCCTTGCGGCGACGGTTGCGTTCGCGGCGCTCGATATCGGCAATCCGATAATTCAGTTCCTCGATATGGTGGGCCAGCCACTCGGCACCTTTCATGGCGCACCCCCATCCGGAAGCGTCAGCAGCATGGCGTCCGCTTCGCTGTGTGTCATGCCGTAACGCCGCATCGCCGCCGCCAGCTCGTCGTCATTGCCAGCAATCTGCGCTTTCATAAGCGCGATCTTTTTGACCATGTCCGGCTCGCGGTGCACTAGGTCGCTTTCGCATTTGGCGAAAAATGCAGCCATCGGCGAACCTTCCTTCAGCGGGTAGCCCGTAACCGGCTCAGCAACGGCGGCAACAGTCATCTTCATCTGATGAGCTGCCAAACGAACGCCGTTCGTGTCGCCGCTGATACGGGCGCGCTGGCATTTCTCGACCCGCAAAATCAGGCTGTTGAAGATCGCAGCCCATTCATTGTCGGGATCAGCCAGAGCATCCGCGATCTGGCGAAGCGTCATATCGAGATAGAATTCGAAGTTGGCGTCGGCCGCAGGAAGGCCATTCATGATGATCTTTTCCTCCGTAAGGGGATCAGTCATCAGGTGCGGCGAGGCAACGCCGGCCTCAAAGACGAGATCGATTTCGCCGCTGGCGATCAGGGAGCGCAATTCAAGGCCGCTCACCTGTTTGCTGTCATCGGTATAGACCGAAACGAATTGCTTTTCCTGCGGGGTTTTAAGCTCGCCGGCAGAGCTGGTTTCCAGAGCGCCAATCTCGCTATCGAGAACATTGTCGCCTACCAGCGTGCGGCCCTTGAAAGCTTGAACGGCACAGATGCGAAGGGCAATACGAACAAGGGACATGGCACCTACCAGCGTCAGGCTTGGTTAAGCCCAGCAATCAACCGGGCGTGATTTCGGTCATCGACCGTGGAAACTTCAAAGACGGGTTCGCCGGGGCGCTCCAAGGCGCGCAGCTTGTCTTTCTTGCGAAGGACGATATCGGGGTATTCGGTGCGGTCGATGTAGAGAGCCGCCTTTCCCGCCGCGATCCGCGAGTGCAGGGAGCGGCCGCCGCTGACATCGAGAGGCCCGGCCGTTTCGTCGCCAGTCCGCAGAACCGCCATGATGACGACTTGCGGCCGGTCCGGATCGGCTTTTTCGTTTTTCATGGGAGACAGGCGAATGCGCTCCGCAAACCTCTGGTCGACGCCGGACACAACCGCATCGCGCGCAGCCCGAAAGGAAGAAGCAACCGGCATGGCAATCCCCATGAAGTGCGCCCGGCCGTCGAGATGGCGACCGGGCGTTTGTTGAAAATCAGTTGGTCTTGAGCTGCACCAGGCAGTCAGGCTGCTTGCAGATGGCCAGCATGTTGGACTGCGACTTCATTTCGAGGCCGGTTCCGTGTTTCAGCGTCTCGGTAGAGATGAAGATCGAGCCGTCTTCGCCTTCCGTAGGCGCCTGATTGACGCGGTCGATATGATAGGCCGGGCCGTCATAGGTGCGGAACATGGACTGCGTACCGGTCGGGTAGGCCGTGCCGCTGTTGTCATCCACATTCTTGACCGTCGAGACAGAGCCATCATTCGCCTTGACCGGCAGACCGCCCTTGTATTCGCGGAAGAGAATGTCGCCGAATTCGAAGACGCGGCCCCAATTGCCGCCGAGGCGTTGGCGTTCAAGCGTTGTGTGAAGGCCTGAATTCTGCGCCTGCACCCAAAACTTTTCGACCTTGGCATGCGAGATCAGCTTGGAGAAGAATTTCGTATCGACCACGGCTTCCACCGCGCCTACCGTTTCGCCCTTGGCATTGCTGATGATGTGGTCACTCGCTTCCTCGCACTTGGCGCGGACATCGGTAGCGGCCGTGCCGAGCGCGAAATCGATTTCCTTCTTTTCGACGCCGAACGTGTCGTAAAGATTGTAGAGCGTGCGAAGCTTGCCGTCCTTGATTTCGCCGCGGAGCATGCCGAGCCGCAAAAACTCGCGGGTAATCGCGTGGTTCTTGCGGATGATGACAAGCTTGCGTTCAAGTTCGGCGTCGAGCGAGCGCTCGGTAATCTCGCCGTTGACGACTTCGAGCATGCCGTCGATATCGCCGACAAGGATGTTTTCGAGGTGCACGAAATGCGGGATCGCAATGATGATGCCGTTCTGGTCATCATCGCCGGCGACCTCACCAGGTGCACCCGGCTCCTGATGCGAGAGAACGACGATCTGGCCGTCGCGGAAGTCGATGCGAACCATGCGCGAACGTTTCGGTTCGCTCGGCGCGATGTTGAGCGCGTTCAGAAGGCCGAAGGTATTCGGCAGTTTGTTGACCTCGTCGGTGAGTTCAACGTTGGAGTAAGGCAGCAAGATTTCAGGCATTGCCGATTGTTCCTTGTGAAGAAAAAGGCGCAGGACATCGCGTCCCGCGCGCGCAGGCTGAAAGGCCGGCTATTGTTGGAAAGGGTGGATCAGGCGCGCAGGATGAGGCCGAGGCGGTCTTCGATATCTGCGATGGCGGCGGCCTGCTGTTCGGCAGTGACGCCAGCGGGCCAGACGATGTTGGCACGGTTGAGAACCGAGAAGCGACGGGAATAGAGCAGCCCGTCAACGCGGTCCGTGCCGTCCGGCGCTTCGCAATCCTTCAGGCAAACGCCGTGAACGATCTGGCTACCGTCCGTCGCGGCCGGGTCCCATGCGACCAGCTTGCCGAGCTTTTCGCCGGCCGGCGCTTCTTCGGTTCCGGCGATACGGCCGATGAACTGGCCGAGCTTGACCAGGCGGGCATTACCGCCCGTGCCGCCAAGCAGCGTGCCGACGCCGCGCGAGATTTCGGGATCTACTTCCTTCTTCAGCAGCGTGGACATGCCGGGGGTCTGCTGGAATTTCATGACAGGCAAAGTGCCCATGGTTCTTTCCTTTCGAAAGGAATTGGAGTTTCAGGGGTGACGCGCGGAGCCGATCAGCTCTTTTTCATCTTGGCGGCGCGGGCATCCATGCGAGCGGACAGGCCGCCCTTTGCCTTCGGCTTGCCGTTCGGTTCGCGGTTGAGGTTTTCCGCATTCATCATGCGGCGCGGCGGCTGGTATTCTTCCTCGCCGGCGTCCGCTTTCGGCGCGACGGAAAGCGTTGCCTTGGCGGCCTCAACAGTGTTGCCGGCGTTGAACAGATGCTCGGCAAGCGCCTCGCGGCCCTTGGCTTCATCCAGCGCCATGATGGCGGCGCGGCGATCAAGCACCTCCTTAACGGCGTCGTTCGCGGATGCCGTCAGTTTCGCGACCTGTTCTTTCAGGCCATTGTTTTCCGTTTCAAGCAGCGCGGCGCGCTCTGCATCGGTCATGGTGGTTTCCTTTGGAGGGTTTGGCGTTTGGGTCTTCGGCGGATGGCTGGATGCCATCGACCATTTCTTCGTTTTCGCCAGCGCAACCAGTTTTTTGGGCGCGTGCGCAAACAGGCTGTAATCGAAGGCAGCAACCGGCTTGGCCTTTGTGGTGGCCGTCGCATCGGCGAAGCCCTCGGCAACCGCCTCATCGGGCGTAAACCAGCGTTCCGCTTTCATAATCTCGCGGCAGTCTTCAGCGCTCTTGCCGGACTTTGCCGCGTAGACGCGAGCATAGGACGTTGCCAAGGCTTCCAGAGCTTCGATTGTTTTGCTGTGTTCGCTGGAATTTCCGAAGGTGAAACCGCTCGGATCATGGATCATCATCACAGAGCCGGCCGTCATCGTGACGGTTGCGCCAGCCATGGCGATCAGCGAGGCGGCCGACGCGGCAATGCCCTCGACGACAATGTTCGTGATGCCAGGGCGAGCCGACAACAGCGCGTGGATTGCAGCGCCTTCCGTCGCAACACCGCCGCCCGAATTCAGATGAACATCGAGTTCGGAATCGCCATCGATCTGTGAAAGCGCAACGATTACATCAGCGGCGGTAAAACCGTCATCGTAGTAATACTCGCCGACATAGCCGGAAAGCCGAAGCTTTCCGTCTTCAAGAATTGCAGCCATTTGGGTTTACCTCAGTAGGGCCGGAAACGACCGCTGATAGCGTGCCGCCGAATTTTGGGTTTCTCGCCGCGCGCAATCTGGCAATTGCGGATGGCTTCATTCAAAGCGCGCTGCACCTGGTCGAGCGAGGCGGTGGAATAGCGCATCATGTCTTCACCGAAGCGGCCTTCGGTCATCATCTCGCCGGTAAGAAGCGCTTCCTCGACGCGGCGCAGTTTGACTGCGCGCGCGCACCAATCGATATTCACGGGATCGTCATTGTCAGCCATCAAGCGGCGTCCTTTGCTGGATCACGGTTGCCGACAGCAGCAGCCCCGAGCGGCCCGCCACCCCCGCCTTGCGAGCGGCCAAACGGATGGGGAACGCCTGCGGCTTCAAACATCTTCTTTTCGATGCCAAGCTGCTCGATCTGTTCTTCGCCGTTTTTGCCGGCCAGAGCGCATTCGTCGTGGAATGTGGAAATACCAGTTTCCAGACGAATTTTGACGGCAAGCGCCGCCTTGTAGTCATCGGCAGATGGTGCAGCCGGTCCGCTCCATTCAGACTGGTAGACGCTTTCACGGTCCCGGCTGAAGGCTGCATATCCGCCCTTGAACGGAATGACCTTGCGAAAGATCATCTCATCAAGCCAGCGCTCGAAAACGCCCTGAAGGAACGGGGCAACGATCCGCGAACGCCGGCGCATGACGATAGGCCAGATGGTGGCAACGGCCATGCGAACCGACGAATAGGAGGCGTTGGAATGATCCATCGCCAGTGCCTCGTATGTGATGCCGAGGCAGCGCGCGATTTCCTTCAGGAGACTTTGGAAGAACGGCAGATATTGCGCACCCGGCGTTGCCGCCGTGTGCATCTCGAAAGTTTCGCCCGGCCCAAGATGATTGATGCGGCCGGACTCGGACATCGAAATGCCCTTGTTCTTCAGGGCATCAATCCGATTGCCCCAAACGTCCATCAAGTCTTCCTGCAGGCCGCCGATAAATGCGCCCCAATCGCCCTCATAACCTTCGGGTGGGTCCATATCGGAAAGCGTCCGGATGGCTTCGAAGGCGGTTTCGCTGGGTTCGGGACTTTTGATCGTCGCCGCGAAGATGGTCTGCATCAGCGCTGTGGCCAGCGTTGCGTCCGCGAGCTGGTCGGATTGTGCGATGACCTTCAGCGCCGGCGCAATGACCGAAATCCCGCGCGGGCTGTTGAGGTTGGCGGCACGGTCCATGACATGGATAACGTCAGCTCCATCGATAGTCCGATCGGACTCGATACCATTCTTGCGGACGCGGAACTTGTAGCCAATCGCCCGATTGTGTTCGTCATGATAGACGCCCTGATCAAGCCCCTCGCTTTCGTTGGTCGTGCGCGGGCAACGATGCGAGGCGAGAACGGAAACCTTCAGGCCGATGGTCAGGCCGAGGCGGCGTTGAACGTCCACCGGCAATTGATCGAGAACGGCAAAGCCCTCGCCCGTGGCAAGGAAGCTTCGCAGAAGCGCTTCCGCCATATCCGCAATCGTCGCCTTGCCGGCGAGATCGCATTCCTTCGGGTTCCACGCAAAGCGCCGCCATGCCCGTTCAACCTTGCGGCACCACGCCGAGGCCTGCTTTTTCGTGTAGCCGAAAGCTTCGAGCTGGGAGCGAAGATTGAGTTTCAGTTCGTCGCCGATGGTATCGGTGATGATCTGTTCAACCGCGCCCGATATCCAGCCGCTGTTCTGCATGAAGTCGAATGCAAGCGCCGAGGCGCGTTCGGCCGACTCACGAACATCGAGGCGGGCATCGCGCGTGACGGCGCGGCGCATGGCAAGGGTTCCTGCCGTGTCGCCGCGCAGATATCGCGCAGTCATCTTTCGCGCCAGCGGCTTGTTCGCGGCCGGGGCTGATACCCGAACCGAATTCGCCTTGACGCGATGGCGAGGTTTTTCACTCAAGAGTATGACCCCCAACGTTTGCGCTGACGCGACTTTTTGTCGGTTGCTGGCGCTGGTTTCGGTTTTTGCTTGCTGAAGGGGCTTTCGTCGGCCAGGTCGAACAAGTCGTTGATCTGTTCCGTTTCGCCGTGAAGATCACGGATCAAATCGGCCCAGCGGTCGGTTGTCAGCCGGCGCTTGTTTTCGAGGTGCCAGCCGAGCGCATAGGCGTAAACGGTCACGTCAAACCAGTCGTTCTGGCGACCGTTGATCTTCTTCCATTTGCGCCCGGCCTTCGGATTGACCAGCTTTCGCGAACCGCGCTTGAGGCTGGTTCGCGCCTCTTCTTCCTCGTCAACCAGCCTTTCGGCCGTCAGCTCCTTGGCGAAATCGGTGTCGCAAAGGTTGGCGGCAAAATGGATGGTGCCCCGTGGCCACTGGCTATCCTCGCCGACGCCCTGCACCAAGTTGGCGAGGGCGGCCGCAACAGCCGTTTTCACATCGTAGAGGCCGACTGGATAAAGCAGGACTTTCGCAATCACGCGGTTGCGATGATCCTTGATATCCTTCTTTTTCGGCGTTCCGAGCCATGGCAGGCCGATGGGTTCGCGACCGTCGAGAGCAAGCACATTCGGCCGGCCAGCGCAGAACCGGTAAACCCGGTCTGTTGCCCAACCGGTATCGACACCGGAAATGTCCAAGCCCTTTTCCCTGCCGCTCGGCGTGACATAGGTCCGCGAGAGCGCGTCAGAAAGCTTGATCCATGGTTCATCCGACTTGTCGGGCGATCCCTCGAAAATCTCGCGGTCGATAAGGCAATACTGCCCGCGCGGCCCTATGGCATAGACACCCCACTTGATGCCGTAGCCCTGAACGTCAGCAGCCGAAACCAGCAGGGCCGCCCATTCCGGAATGACGTTGTTTGGTATGCCCTCGTCGCGGGCCGCTTCAACGATCTTTTCGTGATCGATTTCGACGCCGCCCGGATCGTATGGCAGGGCCAAATCCTGCTGATAAAACGCCTTCATTTTGGTGGTATCGCCTTGCGCGTCTTCCCACCGTTTCCAGATTTCGGCCCAGCGTTCGCGGGGCGCGTAGGCGGCCCAAAGATGATAGCTCGGTTCCCACTCGCGGCACCTGCCCTCTTTTACGGGGCAAAGCCATTTCGCAAGATCGGCCGGCGCTATAGCCAGCGGCACAGGATCGTCACCCTCATGAACGCGCCGCGCAATCCAGTGTGCCTGTTCCTCCATCTGGCGCTTGTGGCCGTCGAGGATCGGTTCGTCACAGCGAACGCAACGCATATGCACCGGAAGGCCACGCGCGGCGTCCGGCCCACGCATCATGTCGAATTCGAGCGCCTGGTAGGTGCCGCAGTGCGGGCACGGCATATAGCGATATCGCTGATCGCCCGCCTCGAAATCTTCGGTAATGGCGCATTCGCCGGCGATGCCCGGCGTAGACCCTTGCCATTCCTTGGCGAGATCGCCGTACATTTTCTGACGCGCCCGCGCCTGATCGCGAGGACTGCCGCGACCGTCAACGTCTTTCGGATATCCCGTGACTTCGTCCATTGCCAGATACTTGATGGACACCATCTGCAAGCCCTTGGAAGAACCCGCATTGACGATCTGGCAGAAGCCACCGGCATAGCGCTTGAACGCGGACGTGCTGCCCTGTTCGTCGCGGCTGTTGACCGGCATAACCTTGTGAGCGATGCGCGGCGATACCTCGATTGTCGGCTGCAATTTGATGCGGTTGAACTTCGTCGCTTCTTCCAGCGTCGGCAGCACGATCATCATCGAGCCGGGCGCTTGATCCACGATGAAGCAAAACCAGTTTTCAATTGCGGTCGATTTGCCGAGCTGGGCGGCCCAGCGGCACGTTACCCGCCGCGCCGGATGATCCGGATGGAGGCAATCTTGCGGCTCGCGCAGATATGGAACGCGGTCCGTCAGGAAGTCACCCGGCCACGGGGAACCCGATTCCGGCGACACCTTGCGATAAGCGTCAGAAAATTCGCTGATCGTCAGGTCTTCAGTCGGCCGGCTGGCGGCGGCCATGCCGCGAAAGAGCACCAACGCGCCATGCACAAGTTCTGGAAATCGAGCGCGCGCATCGTGAATTGTCACTGGAAAGCCCGCCCTGATTAGTCTTGCTGAAGCAGCTCGCCCTCGGCTTGGCGCTTCAGCGCTTCAAGTTGCTTTGTCACCTGCTCGTTGAATGTCGCCAGACCGAGTTTCGCGAAGCCCTTCAGGGCGAGGCGAACGGTTCGTTCGTCCCAGCCGAATTTGAGGGAGAGCGTTGCGGCTTCCGGCTCGATGGCGCGCTCGAAGGCGCTTTGCATCAGGGCAACCGCATCGCGGCCGGCCTGATCGACCTCATCAACGGTGGTAAGTTCACCCCGCCGCTTGGCGAGGTCCATTTCTTTCAGCTCCGCTTCGGCGAGCGCCTTGCGTGCGCTGCCATCGGCTTGCGTTTTGTTGCGGCTTTGGATGCTGCCCGAAGCAGGTGCCGGGCTGGCCACACTACTGAAGAGCGTACCGGCCGGGGCGGAACGGATGCGGATGTTGCCGGATCGATGCTCGACCAAGGCGATGTAATCAACCTTGTTCGACTTTCCGTCTTCGCGAAGCGGCAACGCTTCGGCGTGCTGCTTGAGGTAGCGGGAGAGCGTCGAGCGGTCCACCTTGTCGCCGGATTGCGTCAATCGCGCCGCCGCTTCGGTGATGGAAATCCAGTCTTCGTCCATCAAATCCATCCGTGCAAGCGTGCGTGCATCGTGCGTGTATGCGTGTACCGCTTTTCGAAAGTGCAACTAGTGAAATCCCGCAGTACCCCTGTCCCGTATGGTCGATTTTCTTCGAATACGGTCCCTAAATGGGGGGGGGGTGAGGGGTGCCGCCCTCAAAGGGGGCAGGGTCGAAGGGTCACGGGACCAGCTTATCAAGCACCGCCGAAACACGTTGATCGAGCAGCGGAGCGCCGACCCGATGGAAAGCGGCGGCTGTTGCGCCCGTGGACATTTCCGTCGGGATGAAGACACCCGACCGGGCGAAGGTAATCTTGCTGCCCGACGAATTCAGCCGGTAGTAAACGTGCCCGTTGAACTTCGGAACCTCTTTGCGATCCGGGAACAACCCGCCCCGCATGAAAGTGCCGGGGTAAAGCGTTGCCTTTCCGAACGGCCTTGCCACCACGCCAGCCGGGGTTTCCTTCGGCCTAAGATACTTGAGGCGGATGTTTCCGCCCCGCGTCGTCATGTCGTAAATATACCGACCGGGCCGAGCTGCCGCAGGATTGCCAATCGCCTTGACGATAACCTGCCTTGGCAAGCCGGTCTGTTTCGTCAGCTCGCGGATGACAACCGTTTTCGAGCGGTTGCCCACCTGGTTGACGATGCGCGGCAAGACTTTCGGGAATTGCGCATTCAGCGTTTGAAGGCGCTTGCCGTACTTGGCAAGGTTTCTGTCGGCCCATTTGATCGTCAAAACACCAGACATGGCCGCGCCTCCGGGAAATAACCCCTATACAAACGCAAAAGGCGACCGGTTAAGGTCGCCTTCTGAAAACATAGCTATCGCACCGACCCTGACTCGATGCCTCAAAAGCGAGGCCGGCAAGGCTGGGTTCCGGATCGCCTGTTCCCTGTAACCGTCTGGTTAGCTCTGGCAGCGTCTAGCGCTGGCATTTGAGGGTGGCGAATCCGAAATATCCGTTGCCCAAATGACTCTCACACCTTTTTCAGAAATGCAAGCGGCAGTGTGACGGGCTTCAAACGATCCCCAAAAGCCTCAATCCAAACGGTTGCTCTGGCGTTTCTGGCGGCTGTTACCTGCACCACAACGCAATCATGACCGGCAAAAGGCCCGTGGGTGATTTGAACTTTGCTGCCCTGCCCTATCGAACGATCAACGGCCATGCGGCTTACATCGTTCGTGTCGCAGATGGCCTTCAGCTTCGTAACATCAGCCAGCCGGACTTCGTAATAGCCCGTGGAGCCGCCCACGAAATCCACCACGCCCTCTTGCAGTTTCAGCCCGAAGAACGCTTCGGCCGAGGGCAGCACCCTAACCAGCATGTAACCGGGCAGAAGCGCGCTTTCGCCTTCAACCTTCACCCCTTTTTTCACAGCCGTCCAGCGCTCGCGTGGTACGAAAACGTCAACGCCGGCATCTTTGAGATTTTGTTCAAGCGTCAGTTCCCGCCCTCCAAAGACCGCCATGCAAAACCACTTTGCCCTTGTCGGCTCATCCTCGAAACGAGACATGGCGGCGGCGCTGAGTTGCTGGATCGCAAGTCGGAGCCGCCGCGTCATGCGCCTTTTTTGCCATTCCGATGGCTCGTTTTGTGCGCAAACATCAACTTGCGCCCCTGATTTCTTTCCCCGCATCCGCGTCAAACCTTGCTAATCTGTGTTTCAAATTCGGTGATAGCGGCCTCAACAGCCGTATCGAGATTGGTTTCGTCCGGATCGACAGGCGGAAAGCGCATGCCCATAGGCGGCACCCATGAGAACCACGGCCAGCATCGACGTTCGTGCAGACGCTTCCACGCGGCCAGCAGCTCGCTATCAGGCGCAACCCATTGGAACCGTTCGGAAATAGGCTCCAAAAACGTGGAGCATCGCCAAGGCTCACGCCGTCTGGCGGCAAAAAGCATCCCCTCGACAACGCTTGCGCAGTAGTCAATCAGCTTATTGCGGCTGATTTCCTCAAAAGACTTTTGGCCGGAATCGACCATGATCTTTTCGATAGGTGCCAACCGGATTGGCTGGTTTGAGGCCGTCAAGAGCATTTCGAGCCATGTCGCCATCCAGAGATTGGAAAATGATTTTGCTGGCACTTTCGCAACCGGGCCGCTCGCCGGTGGCAGCTCTTTCCATGCCTTTTTCCGCAAGTAGATGGCTGGGCTGTAGGGCTTCACCCTGCCCTCAATCCACCTAAGATACGATGGCGTCAACCGGATGCAGTCCCGCCGATCCGCGTCAGCCAGCTTGTCCCATTCCGCTTTCGCCTCGTCACGGCTGTAATCTTCGTGGCGCGGCCACGTCGGTTTCCACCGCTCAAACTCGCGGTTTATCCGCTTTCGCTCTGTCGGCGTCAGTGCGCGCTCGCCCGCGCCTCTTTCTGGAGAGTTAATTGGAGAGGTAAGTGGAGAGTTATTATAGAGGGGGCGCTCTGCCCCCAGCTTATGGGGCGCAGCGCCCCCAGCTTCGGGGCGCAATTCCCCCACCTCGCCAGTGCCGGCATCGTCATAAGGTGAGGGCATAACACCGCCACCTTGCTGCAATAATTCCGGATGGCTGTAACCGTCTGGCCAGCGCGCAACGTACTTCTTTTGACGCCATTTTTGACCTTTCATGCCGGCGTTTTCCACCCGCAGCCAGCCCTTTTCTTCGGCGGCACGCAGATGAATCCGGATTGTCTTGCGGTCACGCCCGCTTTTTTCGACCAGGTCGCCAATGGGAGGAAAGCAACGGTCGCCCTCGCGGTTCATGAATTCGGAAAGCACACGCAGAACGTCGCGCGTCGTCGCCGGCAGATCGGAATTACCGATTGCCCAGCGCCACCGCCACATCCGCGATTGCTCCTTTCGTGTTCTGTTTTCGCTCATTTTCTGTCCTTTAGCCCCGACATATGCTCGTCTTCACCCTTTCCAGTTTTCGTAAGCGCGGCGCAGATCGAGCCATCTGCGAGCCGCTTGCGTGTCTTCGTTGAGTTGATTTTTTGAGCTGATCGCGAGAACGCTTTTCAGCCGCGTATCGGCCGCCGTTTG
The DNA here is from genome assembly GCF_014138475.1 of Agrobacterium sp. RC10-4-1. Lineage (NCBI taxonomy): Bacteria > Pseudomonadati > Pseudomonadota > Alphaproteobacteria > Hyphomicrobiales > Rhizobiaceae > Agrobacterium > Agrobacterium sp. RC10-4-1. The sequence continues at coordinate 26,974 of NZ_JACJIT010000014.1, read as the reverse complement.
CGTTCGGACCTGACCGCCCGCCGTGGTGGCCTCTAGGAAGCGCCAGAACGATGGTTCTTTCGCCGTAATCGCTGCATTGGCCGCGTAGTTCTTTTCGCGTTCCTTGCGGTCCTCACGGCCCAAGGCGCGGCGCAGGGCGGCGATGATCTTGCCGGCTCTTTCGCCAACATCGAGAAGCAGGCGGGCGACGTCGAGGCCGAGCGCTACCAACTCGATTTCGTGCGACAACGCATCCTTGCTGAAGGTTGCGATTATGGTTGCTTCGTCCATGTGGCGGAACGCGACCAGGTGCACGCGCTCATTGTCGGTTTCGACCACCCATTGATCGCCGGCCAGCCGATCCGCGAGGTAGCGAACCCGATCAACCTTCTTTTGTTCGGCTTGATGATCCCTCATGCGGCGACCGCCTGGACTGCGAGATGATTGCAGTTCGCAGCCGCGAGCGCCTTTGCCACGGGTGGGCAAACGCTGTTTCCAACGCAGGAAATCTGCACTTCCTTCGTGAAGGGAATCCATCCGGGGCCGCCATTATGGCCTATCTGCGAGCGATCATGGTAACCGTCGATCTTGTAATCGGCCGGGAACCCTTGAGCCGTGTAAAGCTCGCGAGGCGTCAGCATGCGCATGCCGATATCGACAACAACGAAAGTCAGGCCGTCGATTTCTAGAGTGACGAATTCCCGAGCATCCCAAAGTCCATGGGACCGCATGAAATCCGCCACCTGCCGCGCGCGAGCTGCTTGCGCTTCCGTGAAGGGCGGAATGCCGATTTCCGCCTCAAGATGAGCGTGGCGCGCTTTACAAGTCGCGGTCCGCATTGGCTCATCGCCGCGCGAACCCTCGCCAGTCTCGTAATAGGATTGCAGGAACGGCAGTATCAAACGGCTTTTGCCCTGCCCTTCCGGCATCACAGTGCCGCAAGGCTGTTTCATGCTGTGGCCGGTAGAGGTTCCGAAATCCCGCGCCACGTAAGCGGCAACGAGTTGCTGATGGCTTCCAGTTTGAGTGACGGCCGACAAAGGCGCGGACGCCGGCCGGCCCGGATTTACCCCGCCGATGCGCCGGCTATCGTTATTGTGCTGGGCCATGAACGCGCAAATGACGGCGTTTTGATCCTTATCGCTGGCAGTGATGGTATGCGCGGGCGTCCGAACAGAACGGTTTGCGCCTCCCTGCTGGGCGTAAGTCAGCACAGGCGCGACCAGCGCATGCTTGCCGCTACCGGCGACAACGGTTCCTAACGGTTGATCAGCCGACATGCAGCGTGGCGCTTGCCCTGCCCGCTCACCATATCCCACATGAACCAGGTACGGCCGACCGGCACGCAACACAAACCTGTCAAACCCGCGCGCAACCCGAGCCAAGGAGTTGTCAGCAAGGGGCCGCTTTGCTTGCACGCCGTGCTTTTCCTTGATTTCTGCAGTCGTGTCGAAGATTGAAGGGCAAGGAATGCTGTAGTCGATGCAGTCACCCACGATAGGCCACGGCAGCTTGCGGCCGGCAATTACTTCCGGATCATCGGGACGGGCATGCGTTGGGACCGGCCACACGATGGGCTGACCGTCAAAACGAATGATGATGAACAACCGCTTCCGGATCGTCGGCGCACCATAGTCGCACCCGCGCAGCTCGCGGCTTTCCATTTTCCCGCCAAGCTTGCGGATAGCCTTGCACCACTTCCGATAGCTTTGCCCCTTCTTTTCAGGATCAGGCATCAGGCCGCGAGGCGTCATGATGAGCGGGCCGTAATCCTTAAATTCCTCGACATTCTCCATCATGACGACATCGACTTTGCCGCCGCTTTTCTGGATGCGTTCAATCCATCCGGGAATGATCCAGCAGAGGTCACGAATATTGCGCTCAACAGGCTTGCCGCCCTTGGCCTTGCTGAAGTGTTTGCAGTCAGGCGAGAACCACGCCAGTCCAATATGCTTGCCGCGCAGATGGTCTAAAGGATCTACCTTGTAGACGTTTTCCGAAAGGTGGATTGTGTTCGGGTGGTTTTCCTCATGCAACCTAAGCGCCAGAGCATTGTGATTGATGGCATAATCTGGCGACCGACCAAGCGCTTGTTCAATGCCGGTCGAAGCGCCGCCGCCACCCGCGAAGCTATCTATGATGTACGGGCCATTTGGACCGATGGCAGGCGTCGCGGCCAAAAGCGTGCTTGCGAAAAGTGCACCAACATGAGCGTTCATGCTGCACCGCCTTCCGGCGCGCCAGCTTGATTGCCCCAAAAATCCCAGCGGCCGTTAAGGCGGATATCGCCTTCAGCCAGACTGTCTTTGCGCTGGAAAAGCTCAAGCTTTCGCAGATCGGGCCACAACCTATCAATCTGCTCGGCGAACCATACCGGTTTGCGGCTATGCTCGGTCTTGGCCTCACAATAGAGGCTGGCCGGCTGGGTGCCCTCTAAAGGCGCCATCGAAATGGAGCCCCGCTTGCCGATCAACAACAGCTCGTGACGATCCCGAACCCATCGACCCATGCCGATGTTAACCTTGTCCCAAGCCATGCAGGTGACGTACTCAAAGCCCCAAGCTTCAAGCACGGCGATGCCGTCAGGCAGGCGATTGGCCGTCACCCAAAGATACAGCACCGCATCGCGCGTAAACGGCGACTTGTCACCAGCGCAGAGCGCCTTGATTTCCTCGACCGGCATAGGAGGATAAGGAAGCCCTTTATCCTGCCCTGTTTCGTCGCTCCAAGCCTCTTGCTTCCATGGTGGATCAGCATAACCAACCGAATACGCCGCACGCGGCATTTCAGCCGTGGACCTTCGGCCCTGCTCGGCAATCAGGCTGATCATCCGAAGACGTGATGCCCGGCTGCTCGCGCGTTCCGCGTTGCGAACGACCTTGTTTTCCGCCTTCACCGCCCTGTCAGCGGCAAGCAGCGCGCGGACATAGCTTTCCTGCGCTTCAGGCGTCTCAATCTTTTTAAGATGATCGAGCGTCACCCCGTTGTTGTGTCGGGTGCCAATGAGCTGCTGAATTGCGGACTTGGAAATCTTTTCGCCACGCTCGACATCGCGCCGGATGGAACGTTCATCCCTACCGGTCGCCTCGGCAGTTGCGGCGGCAAACGATTTGGCGTCACGGACAACTTGTCCGCCACGTCCCTGCGCAGCGTTTGAGGCCAGAGCCTGCGCAACCCCTTTAGCCGTTTCCGGGTACTTGATGAGATGCAACTCTTTGCGCCGGGCCATAAACAAAGCGCGCTCGGCGACACTCAAGTCGGAGCGGATAAGGTTCTCGTCAATTTCCCATAGCTCGCGGTCCGTATCGTCGCCCTGCTCATGAAAGCAGAGAATGGTTGACATGCCCAACCTGGTGCACGCTTCCAGACGATGACCGCCGGCGCTTAGGCGAACCGTCGCATCCGCTTCATCCCCATAAACCGTAATAGGGGTTTTAAGCCCAACCGCTTTGATCGAATCCATGAACGAAAGCACTTTGGCTTCATCCAGATTGCGCAGCCGGGTTCCGACAATGATCTTTTCAATGTGCCGAGCAACGGCAATCTTTTTCTTTGGTTCGAGGATCATCGGCTAGGCTCCGTCCGAACATAGTTGCCGTGATCCGTCGCCTTCAGCTTTTCGCCGACGCGCTTGCCACTCATTCCGCGCGCGAGCATCTTTTCGGCCGCCTGCGGATGAAACTGGAAAGCCGCACCAGAAATGGCGCGGCGAGCATCGACCGGGAGAGCATCGAAGCGCCGCATCGTCGCGGCTTTTTCTGGATTTGGGGGAGGAAGCCGATCCGGACCGTCCATCAGTCAGCCCTCACGATGACATCGAGGTATCGCCGGCCGCTATCCTTCAGATAGACTCGATCCTGCCCGCCCTTTTGTTCTTCGATCCGGCAATACCCCGCCTCCGCGCATGCTTTGGCGCGGTCACGATCATAGATGCGAATGAGGGGCATTGTTCCGCCTGCCACGTCGCGCAGCATGAAAAGAAACTTTCGATCCAGCCTGCTAAGTGGCTTCTGGAAAATCCGGGTGGCCGGTGAGTTGCGAGCGGGCTTCATTCGTCACCGCCGATCATCATCGCGTCGAGGCGGGCCAAAGCGATCTTTGCGGATGCAATGCGCTTGCGGATTTCCTTCCGCTCGTAAGCGTCCGCATGGCCGTCCGACAGTGCGTTCGCAACCTCATCGACAACATCGTCGAGTACACGATCAAGCTTGAGCAGGCTCAGCGGGCAGAGCTTGACATCATCCCCCTCCGGCAGATCGTCACGGACCAGCGCAAAGCCCAGCTCCCTTGCCATCGTGGTGACGATGAACGGGTGCGGCGATCTGCGATCCAGATCGACAGCAAGATCAACTCGAATGAAATTCTCTTTCCACTGCTCGTCTTGCGATGCGTATTTCGACAACGCGGAAATGCCGACGCCGAGCAACCCGGAGGCGGAAGATGTTCCGCCGACCGCATCATATGCTGCCTGCGTATTAGCCTTGAGAGCACTTTCAAAAATCTTGGAATTCTGACGCACTTAGAGACCCCACAAAAGCAAGGAAAAAAAATCTGGAAATGATTCCGTGAATGCCGTTCGCAGGCGGCGTATTCAGGTGACAGCTACAGAGTTACGGAGATCACCCGATGCGAAACAAAGTTAGAAACCCGCGCCAGAGCATCAGTGAGATTGCGCCCCGGCGCGGGCCGCAGCAGGCCGGGAGGAAAGGCCGCGCGATTGGAAGCTATGGTGGTGCCCGCTCTATTCATTTGCGGCACCTGCCGGTTCAGAAAACAGGTCAGAGCGATTGGCTTTCAGCCATTCAAGACGCTGGTTGTGCATGTCGATGACGGCAACATCATTGTTCGTCACGTCACGAATGCGCTCGACCAAGTGAGCATCGGCGCGATTTTCCCCGTCCTCGTAACGCTGATAGGTGCGTGCCCTCTCGATACCGAGAAGCGCCGCCATGTCAGCCAGGGTCTTTCCGCGCGTCAGTCGCCACTCTTTCAATCGCATGGCCGGGAATATGTCGATAAACGACAATAAAAGTCAATCAAAATACTTGTCGACAACCGACATACCCTCTTTGTCGAAAATCGCTATAAAAAAACCATGACAAATCAGATCAGAAAAATCCGGGAAATGAGTGGCAAGACGCAGGCGGAAGCGGCTGCGGTGCTTGATATCACTACTGAAAATTACAACCGGCTGGAAACGGGCAAGACGCAGTTAACCCTTTCCAAGATAGAAAAGCTGGCCGAGTTTTTCCACAGGCAGCCGGCCGAACTGATCGCCAGCCACGGCAACGTGCGGACGGTTAGGGTGCGTCAGCACGTGCAGGCGGGGGAATGGGCAGAATCACTGCTATGGCATGAAGACGATTGCTACGACGTAATCGTTCCTAATGATCCAGAGTTTCAGAATGTCATGCTTTATGGCGCGGAAACGCGCGGACCGTCTATGAATAAGCGTTATGCCGAAGGTTCGGCAGTCATTTACACTAGCCTGATGGAAACCGGAGAATCCCCTATTCCCGGAAAAAGATACATCGTGGAGCGAGAGCGTGCAGACGGCCTGCGCGAGGCCACGGTTAAAACACTCTTCAAGGATGATGAGGGTAAATTCTGGCTGCTGCCGGAATCGAATGATCCGCGTCACCAGCAACCTATCGACCTGAGCGGCGGCGATAACGACATCGTGAGGATCGTAGGTAGAGTGACGTTCTCGGTACAACGCGAGACGTAAAGCCGCCTAATCAACGCGCCCGGATTTTTCATAGGCCTATGTCATTGAACGACATAGGTCTTTTTTTGTTCTCCTTATATATTGTCGATAATCGACATGCGGTTGCTTGACATTGATTGTCGTTTATCGACATATTCCCGCCGTCCCGAACCGTTGAGCCCCCTCACGGAAGAAGGGTTCCCGGATGGGCGGCTTTCCTCGAAATGTCATGCCGCCCATCCACCTCAACAGGATGGAGAACCAGGCATGAAACAGCGCTCGCAGGAAGAGAACAAGATCATCAACAAGATGGCGGATGCAATTTTGGGCCTTGGCGAAGGCTGCACCGAGAACGAGATCGCCGACCGATTTACCCGCGAACAGATCAAAAAATACGGCGAGGAGGCCCGCGAGCTGGCTGGCCGCCTTGCGCGTCGTGAAGCGGCCTAACGTCCCTTCCGGTTTCCGCACCTTCGCCTGCGCAGGCAGGTGCGGTTTCCCGAAACGATGGACAGGCCATGCCCAACACCCCGCACCGAGTGACTTCCAAATGAATGCCAGCCCCAGCCGCAAGCCAAAGTCACTTTTCCGCGTCACATATCGCGACGGCGCGACGTTGACGACAACCGCCGCCACTTCCGTTCTGGCAGGCGCGCAGGCCGAGCGCCAGCGCCCCGGCGCAATCAAGAGCATCAAGTTTTTGAAGAAGGTTTCCCATGGCTGATACGACTAATATTTCGTGGGCGGATATGACGTTCAATCCTTGGATCGGTTGCACCCGCATCGCGCCAGCATGTGATGGCTGTTACGCCGCCCACATGATGGAAACCCGCATGCACCGCGCCGAGTGGGGCGGGCCGGGCAAAGGCAACGGCACCCGCGTTCGCACCAAAGACGCCAACTGGCGCAAGCCACTGGCATGGAACGCCAAGGCCGCCAAGGAAGGCACCCGCCCCTTTGTGTTTTGCGCTTCGCTGGCTGACGTATTCGACAACGCCGTTCCCGAAGAATGGCGCAGGGATCTATTCGACCTTATCCGCGCCACCCCGCATCTTGTCTGGTTGCTCCTAACGAAGCGCCCGCAGAACATTGCCAAGATGGCGGAAAAGGCCGGTGGCTTGCCCGAAAATGCAGCGATCGGAACCACGGCCGAGGATCAGCCGCGGGCAAATATCAACGTGCCGGCATTGCTGCAGGCGAGCGCTGATCTAAGGCGCGCCAATACCCGCCCGCTCTTTCTCTTTTTGTCGTGCGAACCGCTTATCGGCCCAATCGACCTGATTTCGAGCCTCGGCGGCACGCAATGGGTAGGAGGCCAGCGCGGTTGCGATGGCTACCACCGTCACAACGGCCGGCCGGGGGAGATCATCCACGGCGTTCAGCATGACTGCAATCCAAATCATCCTCATCATCACCATGACGAACGATGCAACGCGGGGATCGATTGGGTCATCGCCGGCGGCGAAACAGACCAGGGCGAACACAAGGCACGGCCAGCGCATCCAGACTGGCTGCGCGATCTGCGCGACCAGTGCGCGGAAGCCGGCGTTGCCTTTCATTTCAAGCAGTGGGGCGAGTACGTGCCCCAATTCGGCTCGGTCACACTCGATGATGACCCGGAAATCAGCCGGTATGACTGGATGGAGTGGACCGGCGAGGAGTGGGAGCACTGGCATAAGCCTATGTGGTGCGACGAGCTGGACGCCGACCACAGCATGATCCGAGCCGGCAAACACAAGACGGGCCGCTTCCTCGACAGCATCGAGCATAACGCCCGCCCCGCCGTCCCTGCCCTCACCCTGAAAACCACAGCACCCTGAAAGGCGATCCGATGACAGAGCTGAAGTTTGTGCCAGACCAATGGTGTGACGAAGTTTCAACCGAGCCGCAGACTACGCCAGGCGCTTTCATCGTGCGCGATGACGAAGGCTGGAAGCTGCGCCCCGCTGACGAGGACGATGCAAATGACCTCGAGTCATTCCCGCATATTCCCGTGAACCACGGCGATATCGTTATGTTCAATGAGTACCGCAATTTCGGAACCCACAAGCTTGAAGTAGACAATGAAGGAAACTGGACTGTCGATCCGGAACCCCCGAACTACGCAAACTGCTTTGCTTTGCCCTATGATTTTGAGAGCATGGCGCATGACATTCCCGAGTTGATTGAGTTCAATCAAGGCGAGATCGGGCGCGGCAGCGAGGTCGAGATCGAGGTGTGGTGGTGGTCGGACACCGCGAAGCCGTGGCAATTCATTGTTGAGGGCGATACCGCCCAGCTCGTCAAGTTTGTGGGGCAAGCCTGATGGATGTGTCCGCCCCTCACATTCGCCGTATCGTCGGCCCCACAATCCTTCTCGGCTCCGGAACCTATTTTGATTTCGAGAACCCCGAAGCCGCCGAGCTGACGATTGAAGACGTTGCCTATAGCCTCGCATTTCAATCCCGGTTCACCGGCCAGTGCGTCAGCCGGCGCACCGGCAAGCGCGTCTACTATCCGATAGCGCAGCATTGCGTGATCATGGCGCACTATGCCGATCCGCAACACAAGATGGCGGCGCTCATGCATGAGGTCAGCGAGGCGACCTGTGGCGATATGAACGCGCCGCTAAAAGGCATCTGCCCTGATTATAAGAAGGTTGAGAAGCGTTGCGAGGCGGCGGGGCTGAAGCGCTTCGGCGTCATAGTAAGCGATCCGGCCTACATCAAGCATCTAGACATGCGGATGCTCGCCACAGAGCGCCGCGACCTGATGGCTTGGAACGGTGAGCAGTGGACAGGCACCGCCGAACCCTTTGATGCGGAAATTGTGCCCTGCCAAAACCCGCATGTGGCGGCCGAAACGTTCCTTGCCACCTATGATATTTTGAGGGAGCGCGGCCTATGACAACAAAGCTCGAGGCCGCCGCCCGCAAGCTCGCCAATGCTGTTGAGCATGACATGAACGGCACCATGGGCAAGGGCGGCAATGGCGGCTTGCTTTCCGACAGCACGTTGCGCGCCGCCCATGAAGTACATGCGATCCTGAACCGAGAGAAAGGGGGCAGAGCTAATGACGGACAAACCGCTTAGTCTGCGCGAACGCATCGTCGCCGTCCTCCGTGATCACCACGAAGTCAAACATATTGGTGCGCTCGCCGACAAACTGGAAGCCGTCTTCCCGGACCCATGGCCTTGTGACCACGTTTGGGGCGTTGTCCCTGATCCGGGCGGCATTAACCGGCCAGCGAAGGCATACTGCGTTTATTGCGGGAGAAGCCCCGAAGGTGTGGTTGTTATGACGCCAAGATACTGGCCGCCATCGGATCGCATTGCCGCCCGGTCAATCGCCCATCAAGCGAACCCGCGCTATCCCCACGTAAGCGATCCAGGCTTCTCGCATGGCTTTTCGCCCTTTGGGGGCAGCGCTGTGACGAGTGACAACACGCTGGCTGCAATGCCGGCGAAGGATATCGGAGCGCTTGAGACACAGTTGGAAAACCTTATTGCTGAATACCCAGCGATGGCCGCGCTCGCGGCGAGCTACCAAGACCAACGGATGTGGTTCGTTGCCAAGCTCGCCAGCATCGCCAGCGGCCGAGTGTCTCTTTCGGAAATCGAGACACTGGTGCAACAGCACCTATCAACGGCGCGAGGCGACCCAAGCGTGAATTGATGAGCGAGTTTGCCAGCGGCGAAACGCCATCACCGAGGAAACTTTGTGACGCCGCTTGCAGAATCAACGGGAATCACTGCTACATGTAGAGATGAAGAATACTCGTCCCTCATCCCGTGAAAGCGTTGCAGCCACCCGTGCAAGACAAGCAGCCAAAGGGCTTGTGAATGTCAGCATTGTTATGCCGGGTGAAGTGGTAGCAGAGATTGACCGTTTGAAACAGGAGCGTGGGGCATCGTCCCGCGCCCCGATATTGGAAGAGGCCTTCAGGTTTTATATAGAACAAACAAGGGCATAAAATAAAAAAGCCCGCCTTTGGCGAGGCAGGGCTTTTTTGGATAAGTAGATAAAACGATCTTGAGAACCGTAAGACAGTCTCAAGATAGTTCAGAATTAACGAACTCGCAAGATGTTAGCGCTTGCGGGAACGCTGATTTTTTGTCTGCTGTCCATGCCCTCTTGAGAGAGGACAAAGGAACCATGTTCCAGCAGATTGGCGCGGTGCAGGCAAAATCCGGCACCAAACGAACTGGCGCACCCGTGCGCAGAAATTCCCGCCTTAAGGGCAAGTGTGAGGCTGTATTCTGGAAGCCCCTGCCCCGCCACGAAGCCCGCGAAATCCTGCTTGCCGCGCGCAAGTATGAGCTGGCAATGAAACAGCCAGGTAAGCGCACCGGCCCCCTCGGCCACGTCGCGCTTGAGGTGCTGGATTATCTCACCAATCTGGTTGATTTCGGAAACGGCCGCCTTGACCCGTCCATCAGCACCATCATGGAAAAGATCGGCCGCGCCCGAGCTGCCGTATGCCGCGCGCTTGATGCGCTCCGCACCCATGGCTTTGTCGATTGGTTGCGCAGATACATTCCGACCGGGAACGAAGGCGCAGGCCCGCAGGTGCAGCAGACAAGCAACGCATATCGCTTGAGCCTGCCGGCGCGCGCCAAGGCGCTTCTTGGCAAGTATGCGAGGAAGGCCGCCCCCCTGCCCGATGACGCGCTACAGGCCCAGCAGGAACGCCAAGACGCCATCAAGGCGCACATGGACAGCCTTTCGCCGGCAGATCGCCTACGGGAAACAGTAGAGGACAGGGCGCGCGCCGAGCAACTGGCGGGCATTGTGGAGCGGGCAGCACAGAACCGCGCCCAGCGGGCCGAGGAAGGCCGTCAGACGCCGGCAGCAAAGCAGATGCAGTTTCACTACACCCAGCCGGCCACGGCGAACCCTGCCATTGAGCGCATCCGCAAAAATTTAGAGGCGCGAAAGGCCGAAAAGCTTTTGAATGAGCGTGAGTTCACTGAAAGAACTGAATCCGGTCCTGATTTTTATAATCCTGCGGATTAATAAGCGGACGCCGCTTGTTCGGTCCGCTACGCGGCCCTGCGGCGGTTCCGAACCGCGTTAAAGTGCGGTTCGGCGGCAACCTGTACGCATTTTCAGACCCGTTTACACGCTCGGATAGGTCTTTTGGCTTATGAAAGGTCGCAAGGGGAAATCTTGAAGAGAATATTATTCCAAATCACCCGGAGTGGCGTCTTGCGATGCACCTTTAAGGCGAGAGATTGTCAGGCGGCTTGTGCCGAATTTTCGGGCCACGGCTGCAATGCTCGCGCCGGCCGCCAGATCGGCAAGCGCCGCCTGTTTTTGCCGATCCGTCAGGGCGGGCGGCCGGCCGAAACGCTTTCCCTTTTCCCGCGCCCTCGCCACGCCGGCTTGCGTGCGCTCAATATTCAAATCCCGCTCGAATTGCGCGACGGCGTTTAGGACGTTCATCGTCATCGTGCCGGCCGAGCTGGTGAGATCGAGGCCGCCCAACTGGAGGCAATGCACCCTCACCCCGTTTTCAGCGAGCATCTTGACCGTGCTGCTGACATCGATGGCGTCACGGCCGAGCCGATCCAGCTTTGTGACGATCAGTACGTCGCCCGGTTCCATCCGGTCGAGCAACTTCATGAAGCCCGGTCGCTTCGCAACCGCGGTGCTGCCGGAAATCGTTTCGGATATTATGCGGCGCGGCTCTACCGAAAAGCCAGCGGCCGAGATTTCGGTAATCTGGTTTTCGACCGTCTGCCCCGTGGTTGACACTCTGACATACGCGAACGTGCGCGACATAGCTGTTTCCCTGTTCAAAAGTGTCCCGTTCTTTTTGAGCATGCAACAAAGTCGGGATAGGCACTTTTGAGCAGAACCGCCCTACCCTGTCTATAACCGGACGGTTTTGAGCATCCGGCGAAGGACCAGCGCGGCCGGGCAAGGCATTGATAATGCGTGATTCTTTCGTCAGTTTGAAAATTAATTCTCTGTTTACTTTCATCACTCGGCATATCGGATTTAGGCAAATACCGGGTTTCGTTTGTAACCGGATTTAATTTTTAATCTGATTAACAGGGAAATCTGATTACTTTAATTACCGGATTGACAAACAAACCGGGTTTGCACTTATATCGGGTTAATTCAGTTACCGGATTTACAAATTAATCCGATATCAACTTTTACCGGGTATCTGAATAAACCAGATAATTATTTAAACCGGAGTTCTAACATGCCCGTTGTCGTTATCGCCTCTTCGAAAGGCGGCGCAGGAAAATCAACCACCGCCGTCTTGCTGGGCACAGAGCTTGCCCGCAAAGGCGTGCCCGTCACAATGCTGGACTGCGACCCCAACCACTCATTGAGCATATGGGCAGGGAAGGGAACCTTGCCCAGCAACATTCAAGCGCTGACCGATGTTACAGAATCCAGCATCGTGAAGACAATCAAGCAACACGATGTGGATGGCGCGGTTGTCATCGTTGACCTTGAAGGCGTTGCCTCGCGCATGGTGTCGCGCGCAATATCACAAGCCGATCTGGTGTTGATCCCTATGCGCGCCACGATCCTTGACGCCACCATTGGCGCACAATCGCTCCAGCTCATCGCGGAAGAGGAAGAGGCGATAAACCGGGAGATTGCGCATGCAGTCGTCTTTACAATGACGCGCGCCATCCGCTCGAAGCAGCAAAACGGAATTGAAGCCTCTTTAAGGGAAGGAGGGATTGATATTGTGGAGCCACCGCTCATGGAGCGCGCCGCATTCTCAGCCCTATTCGAGTTCGGCGGCGATCTGCATTCGATGGAAACGAAACAAGGCAACATGTCATCAGCAATCGAGAACGCCGAGGCATTCGCCATGGCCGTTTACAAACGTCTAACGGAGGCACTGAAATGACCGATTTCAAACTTGATCTAGGTGCGCTGAAACGCACCGCTAAACCGGCCAGTGAAGCCGCAATTGCCAAGGCCGACGCGGCAGGCGAGGCGAGGGGGTTTGTTGATCGCTCACCGCGCGGAAAGCCCGGTAGAAGGAAGAGTGAGCGAACGGGCCAGGTGCACGCCAAGGTACTGCCTCACGTCTCGGACGAGATCGCCGAGGAAGCTGCACGTCGAGGCGTCGTGCAGGGCGTCATCATTGAAGAAGCGTGGGCACTTTACAAGGAGAGCAAAGTATAATGGCTTCAAAGGTTCGAAATGGTTACATCGCACCAACGCCCAAAGGGGTAAACTATGTCGTGAACGGAGTAAGCCCGTCAGGCGTCTTCGTTCAACACATGATCGGAGCTGAAGTGGAGCTGCATTACGCAGGCGAGGGCGCAGGGGTAGCGCTGGGAGAGTTCCACCTACCAAATGATCCTAAATTTTTGCGAGATATTGCGAAGGCTATCACCAGCGTAGCGAAAGAGATTGAGGATTCCCGTAAACCGCGTTGAGCAGTTTTTGAAATACAAAGGCCGGCCGGCAACGGGCGGCTTTATTTTTGTAAGCAAAAAACTTACATCACCCCTTGCATTATGTAAGCAATAAGCTTACATTCCTTTTGTCCGAAACAGAGAAAGAAAGGGCGAGAAATGGTGTAAGGAGATGAATTTTGATAAAGACATTCAAACATAAGGCGTTAAGCGAGTTTTTTGCTACAGGCAAAACGGCAAAAATCGATCAGAAGATGCTAAGTCGCATTAAAGTTCGATTGGATCGCTTGGAGCAGGCGACGACAGTAGGCGAAATGAAGCTACCCGGCTTCGACTTTCATCCTCTAAATGGGTTCAACCCCACGAAATACACGGTGCATGTCAACGGTCCGTGGTGCATTACCTTCGAGTTCGATAACGGTGATGCATACAACGTTGATTTCGAGCAATACCACTAATGGAACCAGCACCAGCCATACGTTGTTCGTATGGCTGGTGCTAAAGTTGATAGAGACGACACCCCCGAGACGTACACAGTGAAGTGCACGCCTCACAGTTAGGAGACGAGAATGGCTTATGAGGTAGAGAGGCCCCTGAAGAGGTGCCCATCTCATCCGGGCGCATTACTCAATGATATCATCCCGGAGACTGGGAAGAATAAGGTAGAGATAGCTAATATGCTGGGCATTTCCCGGCAGCAGCTATACGATATTCTTAATGAGAAGAAGCCCGTATCGCCCAACATCGCGGCGAGACTGGGAAAGCTGTTTGGAGATGGAGCCGCTATTTGGCTTAGGATGCAGGCAGCTTACGACGCTTGGCAGGCAGAACATACCGTGGACCTGAAGGACGTGCCCACCTTAGAAGTTGCCTGACGCGGAGCCCACGACCAACAAGAAAGCCGCTCACCCTCATGAGCGGCTTTTTTGTATCTTGGAGTCTACCGGCGATTGCTTGACACTTTTTGGATATGAGAACATTCATAGAACAAAAAGGAAGGATCAATGCCCGCGCCGCTCCTGAAATCAACCGAAATTCAAACCACGATCAGGAAGCCACTAAGCTGGCCAATGCTGATTTGCTATCAAGGTGAATGGCAGGTTTGTTACAAGGCAAAAGGCAAGCTTGAATGGCGCACCGTCATTGCATGGGTGTACGGCCGGGAAAGCATCTTCTTTTGCGAAGTAGGTCAGGAGCAACATGTGGTGGATTTGCCAGACCCAAAAAAGGTGCCTTTCTTCGACACAAAATTTCCTTTCACCGTCGATGAAATCACGGGCGAGGGCTTTCGTTGCATGGAACTTGCCGGCGCTGGCAACATCATGGCGGCAAATGCCGCCTACCAGGTCTACAAACACAATATAAACGGCATCGTGCGGTTGCGGCATGGCGGCCGAATAGTGAGGCGATCCGATGAAGAAAACTAGTAGCTAGAAATCTAGGTCATCATCTGGCGAAACAGACAAAAGGGCTTCGTGCACAGCATCAACGAAAGCCGCCCGCGCGTCTTCCGGTCGATCATCCAAGCCGTTTTCTAGCACGGCCGAGCAGACCATGAGCGCCGTCACATAAGCTGGCGCATCTGTGCTTGCCGGCCATTTGTCGAGCAGGTATCGAGCCAGTTCCGTGACCGTTTCAAAGGTTTCGAAGTCACCCCAATTGATCGTTACCGGCTCTATTCTAAATTCGCTCATAGTGAGAGATTACACCAAAAACCCCGAGGCCTAATCAAGCCGGTACACGTCCGCGTTATCCTGCCGCTCTCTTAGCCCCTTATAAGCTGCGTGGCGTAGCTTACGATCCGGCGTCAACTGGCGGAATTCAATTTCCGCAATAAGCGTCGGCTGCACCCAAACGACCTCACGCCGGTCAGAATAGGCCACGGGCGGCCCTTTCTTCCGCCAAGGTAGTTTATCGAACATCCGGCGCAGCTCGTTTGCGGCGCGCTCCTTGAAGCCCGTGCCGACGCTTCCAACATAGCGCAGCTCGTCGCCGTCATAGGCGGCCAGCAAGAGCGAGGCAAAGCCGCCGCTGGCCGACATGGAGGGTTCATATCCTACGATCATAAACGGCTCTGACTGGACGCATTTCACCTTGATCCAGTCGCCAGTTCTTCCGCTCCGGTAGGGGCTGTTTCGATCTTTGCCGATGATGCCTTCAAGGCCGAGGCGGCAGGCATGTTCAAGCATCAAACCGGGATCGTCGGTTTCAACCTCTTCCGAAATGCGGATCGCGCCGTCAAAGCCCGTCAGCATTTCTTCAAGCAGGTGGCGGCGGCTCCTGTAAGGCAGCTCGCGCAAATCGCGCCCGTCGAGGTAAAGAAGATCGAAGGCGTAAAGCACAGCGTCGCCGGCCGTCTTCTTGCCGCTACGCGCGCCAACAGCACCCAAGCTGTTCTGTAGCGCATTAAAATCCGAGCGCCCTTGCTCGTCCAGGACGACCGCTTCGCCGTCGATGATGAAAGACGCCGGACCGAGATCGCGTGCCGCTTGCTCGATAGCCGGAAACCGCGCGGCCCAATCATAGCCGCCGCGCGTCAATATCCGGACGCCGCCCGCGTCGGCATGGACCGCGAGGCGGTAGCCGTCCCATTTGATTTCCCAGCCCCATTTGTCGCCTGAAGGCGGCTTTTGCTTCAGCAGCGCAAGGGCGGGTTCAACACGCGCCGGCATTGGCTCCAGCGGCAATGCCGGCTGGGCTTTGTTTCGCTTGCGGATCGCGCGCGACTGGATGGGTTTACCATCATCGCGCAGCAGCGGTTTAGAGCGTGGGCGAGGGGGCTTTGTCATACCGACAGACTGCGCCCGAAACCTTTACAAAGATTTGTCGGCAGGAGCGGGGAAAATCATTCCAGCGAACGCCGGCGGCCGATGCTGCAGCGTGAAACATTCGTTCGCGATCTTGTAATTTTATTGCGGCCCCGGATCCGCTCGAGCGCGCGATCGGCGCGAGAAATTAGAATGTCATTCCCGACGCCAGCGCCAGAAACGCAAAAAGCCGCCCGGCGTAACCGAGCGGCTTTCGTTCAAAGCAATGGCAGGTTCGGGATTGCCGGTTCTTTGCCATCAAGGATGACGACTTCGCCAACTTCTTTGCCTTCGCCGCCCCGGATAGTGTAGGTCAGCGAAACCGGCGTCATTGGATAGCGGCCGAAGATTTCCCGCACTTCCGGCCGGTCATTGAGTGAGATCATGAAGCGGCCTTTGATCGTGCTGAGACGTTCGGCCATTTCCGCGAAATCATCCCGCTTGAAGACGTTCTTTCCATAATCGTTCTCGCAGCCATAGTAAGGCGGATCGAGATAAAACATCGCGCCCGGCCGGTCGTACCGCTCGATGAGCGTGCGCCAGTCAAGGCACTCGATCACGACGCCGGCGAGGCGTTCGTGGACTTCTTCCATGATCGGCGTCAGCCGTGTGACGTTGAACCGCGCACTGCCCGTGGTATCGACGCCAAAGGTTCGGCCGGAAATCTTGCCGCCGAACGCCAGCTTTTGAAGGTAGAGGAACCGGGCGGCCCTTTCCAGATCGGTCAGGGTGACAGGATCGCACGCGGCCAGCCGCTCGAATTCTCGCCGTGACGTGATCTGGAATTTCATCACCTCCAGCAGCTGGGGCAAGTGACGCTGCAGAATGCGAAAGAGCGTCGTCACATCGCCGGAAATATCGTTGATCACTTCCGCGCGAGGGACAAGGCGTCGTCGGAAGAATACCCCGCCCATTCCAGTAAACGGCTCCACATAGAGATCGTGGGGGATTTGTTCGAGCAATGCAGCGATCCGGCCGGCAAGCTGCTTCTTACCGCCGAGATAGGCGGCAGGGGGAGACACCGGCCGCACTTCGGAAAACTGAAAGACATTTTGCATTGTGTAAGACCATCTTTTCTGACAAACCGCCCCGGCCTGCGCAGGCGAAGGGTGCGGCAATGATCTTTGATGTTGTCGGGCGGGGTATGAGGCCAATCAGCACCCGCTGTTGCAGCCGCGAGGCTGCGACCACCCGAGGGCGGCAAAAGAAATGGGCCGGGTGGAAAACCAGCCGGCCCATGTTTTTGTAAGGTCAGGCGACCTTTTTGCTAAACCAGCGCTGGAAGAGAACTTCCGTTCCGCGCGGGCCGAGATAGGCGAGCGCGGCAATAAGCCCGGTCGATGCGGGCTGGCTCATACCGACGTATGACGCAAGGCCTTCACCGATTAGCGCCATACCCACGGCCACCGGAAATTCCCAAAGCAGTTCGCGCCCGAAAAACTTCCTGTTGCCCTTTCTGGCTTCGTTGCCGTGCCACATAAAGCGGCCGGCAAGTGCGCCAATTATAGTTGTGAATGCCCCGCCGCCCCATGCGGTCAGCATTTCGTTGAACGAGTTGAACTTGTCCACCTTCAGCCCCTTGGCTTCCTTGAAGCCTTACGATTTCTATTTGCGGCAGGCAGGGTCTTTCATGCACTGCTGGTTGTTTGAGTGGATGGCAGGGCCAGCCGTGGCATCCTGCGAAGCCAGCCGGGCCGCCTCCGCATTTGAAAAGCGCGTAAGCTGATATCCGCTGCCTTCAGTCGTCGCAGGCGCTGTCAGGCAACCCGCTAGAACGCATGAGAGCGAGGCAACGATGGCGAGGCGCAAGATCGCGGAACGATGCATTGTTTTTCTCCATTTCGGTGATGCGTTGGAGCGCGTTCTTTGCGGCCTTCACCTCGCCCTCAGCACGCTCGATGGAGCGCCCTTCGTGCTTTCCGAGGTGATAGGAGCCAGCGGTGAGGGCGAACGCGCAGAAAAGCCCCCCAGCCGCCATTTTCAGCCATCCGGCATCCAGCCCGAACATTACCGTGCGGCGCTCCGGTTGATCGTGATCCGGCCGGAACCGACAAGCCACGTCAGAACCACAGCCCCGGTTGTCGCGAAGACCAGGCTACCGAAGGCCCACGGATTGGAGATCGCACCGAACAGGGTTGCGCCGCTTTCAACAACGCCCTTCAAATCGTCCACCGCGCCGAGGCCGATAGCGCCGAGGAAGCTGCCGATGATCGTCAAGAGCGACTTGCTTTTCATGGCCGGCACGTTGTCCGGCTGGGCATCGCGTTCGGCAACATCGTCCGGCTGGCCTTGATAATAAGCGACGGTCGCCGCCTCCAATGCATCAAGGAAGGACTTGTAATAGCCGGCGATCAGCTTCGCCTTGTCGGTCCCATTTACGACCGCCCGAGCGCCGATAGGATCATCCTTCTTGAGGTTGAAATAGTCCGTCAGCTTCTTTTTGGTAAACAGGCCTTCCAGCATGCCCACGATGGCAATCTCTGCGCTGATATCGAGATCGAGGGCGAGCGAAGGATTTCCAACCAGGTCAACATCGATCCGCTCGCCGAGGACTTTATAGTTTTCTTCGTGCGTGAGCTGGATATCGCCCCGCCCGAAGTAGGCTTTACCGTTCGCGCCTTTGCGCCAGTACGGCTTGCTGACCTGTCCCAGCCGGCCGGCTTTGTATGCCTTGTCCAAAGCAGCGATTGCGCCGGCGTCTGTCGAGGCGAAGGTTTCGCGCACGGGCACCATTCGGCCGCCCGTTTCGTGAAACACCGAAGCCAGAATGTAGGCGAGGTGGCGTTTATCCGGAGCGGGGATTTTGTGAGATTCCCAGCACCGGAACAGTGCATTCATGCCATCAATCTGGCCCTGCGTAAGACGGCCGCCAAAAGGCGCGCGCCTCGCATATGCGAAGAACGTTGTCGCATCCATAAGAATAACTCCGATTTTGGTGAGGATTGCCCGAAGGCGAGGGGAGGGATTGAACCTTGTGGTTCAAGCGCCCGGCGAGGCCGGGCTTTGCCAAGTCACGCGATGCGACCAGACAGGAGAGGCCAACGCTTTGCGCCGGCGATCAGTGATTTAGTTTTCGTCTGTGCGCCCCAGCCGAGGCGTGAGGAAGTGTGCCGGCGTTGCGGGTGTACCAGGTGCACTGTTTGGCGCGACCTTGCCGCCACCTTCCGTTTCGGCCTTCGAGCCGCCAGCGCCGCGAGACGAACCGCCGCCATCGTCATCGTCGCCTTCCGTCGATGATTTCCCATCGTAGAGCTTGCCGGAAATATCCGTGGTGAAGGTGCCTTTTGCGACATATTTGTGCGTGGCCGTGTCGATGATGTAGGGCACGCCATCGAGGCCCGGCCGAATGCCGGCGTAGAGCAGGGGAGCGCCGGCGCAGATCGAGGTATCGCCAATCACCGTGACTGATGTACTACCTTCGCCACGCTTCAGGCTTTTGGCTTTCGCCTGCGCCGCCTTGTCGGCTTCATCCGGCGATGAAAACGGCTCTGGAATGCGGTAGACGCTTTCGCCGTCCGCGTCCGCATCCGCTTCGATTTCGACGCGCTGCGCCTTGTCGCTATCCTGATAGTAGGCAACCACCTTGCTGTATTTGGTGCGGTCGCCAATATCGAATTTCAGGCTACCGAGCTGCACCATTTCAGGGGTGACGATGACGCTACCGATATTGTTGCCGCTCGCCGATCTGCCCGAACCCAGCTTCGAAAACAGCAACCGGCCCTGCTTGATCGAGAACAGACCGTTATGCCGCTGGGCAAGCCGGCGCAGGAAATGCAGGTTGCTTTCATCCTGCTGGCCGATCCAGTCATAAACGAATTTCGACAGATCGGAATCAATGGCCGGCGTCAGGCCGCTTTCATCGGCGATCTGCGAGACGATATCGCCGAGGGATTTTTTATCCCATGCCCGCTCTTGCCGTTCTTTCAGCTTGCCGCTTCGGAAGTCCACGGCCTTGCCAGAGATCGACAGGCCATAGGGCAGACATGCGCCATTTATCTTGTCGGCCGTGAAGGTGCCGAGCGATCCAAGGTTCTGCCCGTAACCCATCCGGACGGCAATGATGGCACCCTTGCGGGGCAAGGCCAGAAAATCGGGCGAGCCATCGTTCAGCTCGATATCGACCGTGTCAGATTTCAAGCCTTCCTTATCGGTCACTGTGATGGATTTCAGACGCTCATAGAACGTGCCGGCCACGGGCTGGCCGTCAATGGTGACTTCGACGCGTGGATGCATGGCTCAATCCCAAAGGCTGACAAGGCGCGGTTGCGTTGTGGTGGACGGCATGGCCGGCATGATGATCGTGGTGCCGAGCGGCAGCACCACGCCCAGCGCCGCGAGGCCCGGATTTGCTTCAAGCACGGCCTCGACGACTTTTTCCGTTCGGCCGTAGTGCGCAAGGCAAGCGAGATCGACGGTTTCACCCTGCCGCGTGATGTATGTGTTCGACATGGCAAATCACCGGAAGAGATTGGAAAGGAAGCTTGTGGCGCGATCCAGAATGGAGCCACCGGGCAGGGGCGTTGTGTCCGGCTGGCGCTTGAGCTTGATGGTGTAGGCGTTGCGCGCAGCCTCGCCACGCGCGTTGTGGTGGGACTTATCTTCCTCAATGCCCTGCACCGTGAAAACGCCTCGAATGACACCCTCGACCGCATCACCCGTCACCAGCATCATGGGCACCCCGGCCAATGCTTCAGCGGCAATTCCGTCGAGCTGCGATTGCCCGCCGAATTCCTCGGTGAAGATCACGCCGGCGATGGTGAGCTCGTCTGACGTTGGGCCGGTCCATTGCTGGGGGTTGAGGGTTTGCCCCACGGCCACTTCAGTCCATTGGGTATTAAGGGAGCGCTTGACACCCTGATAGCCGAAGCCCAGCGCCTCGAAACCGAAGCCGCCGAGCATCATTGACGTATAACCGGACATATTTTACCTCTGGCGACGCATGATGAATAAGAGGGGGAACAGCGGTGAAGCCAACGCTGATACTTGCACCGCTGCTGATGTTCGCGACGGCAGTTTCTGCCGCGCCTGAAAAAGTTTCCGGCCAGATTGCAGTCCAGCTCGGGACGGTTTTGGCTGCTGAAGATTTTTGCGGCCTAACCTACGATCACAAGATGATCGAGGCGTACATAGAGAAAAACGTGCCGGCCGACGACATGGGTTTCCCTTCATTCCTTGAGCTGATGACATCAGGCAGGAAGGCAAAGCAGAAGAAAATGACGCCATCCGCCAAGGCCGCCCATTGCGCTCAAATAAGCAGGGTTGCCAAGGCGAATGGCTTTATTCACTAGTCGCTGTAAGAGCTTTCAACACCCTGCCGCACCTTTTCGCCGACTTGCGCAGCGGCCGCATTGCCGGCCGCCTCTGGATCGGAAACACCCGTGATGCTGATCTGGTTGTGGACCGTGACGCTGACAGGCTCACGGTTTGTCACCCTGACATCCTGCGTGCCGTTCGGCTTCACCATTTCAGCAATTGAGCCAGCGTCGATGCGAGCCAAAACCGGCTGACCGGAGGCGTTTGCCGTGGCGGGCGTACCGCTCGCCGGTCCACCGACGCCCGAGATACCGGCATGTTCGCGAAAGCTGAAATCCGGTTTGGCAGCATCGCCATACCAGAAGCGGTCCCAACCCGAGACGCCCGAAGCGTCCTTGTCGAGGCCGAACAGCTTTTGCAGACCCTCCTTGTATTTTTGCTGGTTATTGACCTGATCTTGAAACGTATCGCCGGGCGTATCGCCGAGGCTTTGGACAGACAGACCGAACGCGAGCTGCGAACCAAAGCCCTTCAGCCACTGGCCAGCTTGGCTATACCAGGGCAAAACTTCTGGAACATTGCCGCCCCCGCCTTTGGGAGATTTTCCGCCCGGTTTTCCACCGTCGCCACCCAGCCCCGGAAACTCGCTCAAAGTCCCTATCGTCTTCAGGATGGAAAGCGCTGTGCTCGCGCCTGAAAGAAGCATCAGCGCCCCCGCAAGCTTGCGGACAGTGCCGGCCAGCATCGCGATGCCTGAAGCGTACAAGAAGAGCTGAAAGCCGTAGCCGGACATTTCCGCAAGGAACTTGGCAATCGGATTATCCTTGATTGCATCGTTCAGCTCGCGGAGCGCCGCACCCCACTCTTTAGCTTTCATGAAAATGCTGCCGATGCGATCTGCCGCGTTTGCGTCGATTTCACCGAAAAGCAAATCGCCTAAATCTTCCGTCAGCTCGCGAATGCCGCCTTCGTAGCCCAGCCCCTGCATGAACCCCTTCATGGTCGCCGTGGCCTTATCGAGGATCGTCACCCGATTTCCGAGCGTATCGATCACATAGCCGATACCTGCCGCACCCTCCCGGATCGCCGGCAACATGTCGTCACCCATTTCCGAGAACACGTTCGAAATCTTGTTGCCCAAGAGATCGAGGACGTTGCGCGTGGTGTTGGCGCGCTGGACATACTCGGCAAAAGCCGATCCGGAATATTTCGTCCGGTCGGCCACGGATGCGAGCGCCTGGTCGAGCAACTGAATATTGCCCACCAGCGGCATGAAGGCGCTGGCTTCATCACCGAAGAATTCAGACAGGAGCGAAGTCTGTTGATGCTTCGGAGCCTTGGCAATTGCCGTCAGCACCTTTCGCAAGGTGCCCTTGGCATCTTTCTGCATGTCCTTTGCGATGGTGGGCAGATGCAGGCCGAGGGCTTTGGCTGCGTCACGCTGCGACTTTTTTGCAAAGTCACCTCTTGCCAGAGCGCGGATAACGTTCTTCATCGCCGTCCCGGCCGTGCTGGCATCCGAGCCGGCCGCGATCATGGCGCTACCCATTGCCGCGACGTCTTCTTTCACAAAGCCGCTCATCTCGCCGATGGCGCCAACGCGCAGCATGAATTCGGTGACATCCTTGGCCTTGGACGCCATGTTGTTTGACAGATGGTTAATGGCGTCGGCCATATCGCCAGTTTCGGCGACGTTCAAACCGAGCTGGGTTTTCAGCTTGGCGAGGCTTTCGCCGGCGTCGGCCGCCGTCATATCGAAGGCAACACCCACGCGGGCGGCCATTTCTGCGAAACTTTGTAGATCCTCAGTCGCAACACCGGACTCGCCGGCCGCCGCGAACAGGGCCGCAATGTCGGTTGCGGCCAGAGGGATTTCGCCGGACATGCGCCGGATGCTACGGCGCATGTTTTCAAACTGTTCGTCGGTCGCCTCGACAACCTTTTTCACATCAGCAAAAGCGGTTTCGAACTCGATGGCTGCGCCGGCCGTCGCCGAAATACCTTCGGTCGCGCCGAGGTAGCCGGCACCCAGCGCGACCGCCTGCCCCATCAGCCCGCGCATCGGCGCGAACGCCTTCATCTGCTGGCCTTGGAGCCGGTCGAGAGTGCGGAAGATCGGGGCGGATTTTGCGACTACATCTTCCAGAAGGGAGATGCGCAGGGTGCTTTGCACGACAGACATTTATTGCCTCATGATCTTGGAAAGCTCACTGGATTTTTCGAAATAGGCCAGCAGCTTTTTAGGTGACCATCGCTCGATGGCTTCAAGCGAGGTGGAATGACGTTCGGAAACGAAGACGGCGATTAGCCGCCAGTCGTGTCCCTCTTCTTCTCGTTTCCCAAGAGGCCAGCCGTCGCATCGACAATCTTGGAAAAGTCCTTCGCACCGATCCTCTTGAACGCAGGGAGGGGCGTGTCAGAGATCGAGGCGAGGATCGCGGTCATCTTGGAAAGCTGGCCGGTCATCTGGTCGCCGATGATCAGATCGCCCACGGTCGGCTCGCGGAAGGTCAGCTCGGTGATGGTGGTTTCGCCATTGGCGACGGGCTTGGCGAGGGCAACAGTTACAGTCTCGGTCATAGTGGAACCTCAAAGAAATGGCCCGCACGAAGCGGGCCGAATGAAAGGAGAAATTCGGGAGGGGAGTGACGCGCCCTTAGAGTAAGAGCGCGGTACGAATGTCGGCGTTTTGCGAGACGCCGCCGACTTTGAATTCGAAATCATCCATTTCGTAGATTTCTTCGCCGTCGATTTCGAGCTTGTAGTAATTCACGTCCACGGCGTAATCGTTCGCCGCGAGATCGCCACCCTTCCAGGTGCCCGGATCGGGCTTGTAGAGCTTGCCGCGAATGGACATGACGGCGCTGTGCGTGGTGCCATCTTCATCGACGTGCGCGCCGGTAACGAGGAAAGGCGTGTCAGCGCCGGGCTTCAGGCCGAAGAGCTTCAGGATTTGCGGATCAAGGCCCGGCATCTTGAAGCTGAATTCCAGCGCATTGTAACCAAGGTGCACGTTGCGTTCCTTGATCATGCCGGCGTTGCGCATCCCCTCGCGCTTGGCTTCCGGCACGGGCGGCGTGATTTCGCCGATCTGGCCGAGCTGGCTTTCGCGATCCGCCCACAGCATGCAGTCGCGAAGGATGTAACGGGGAAGGGTTTTTTCTGCCATGTCTGGCTACTCCTTATGCGGCGACCGAGAGCGGGCCGGTTTCGATAAGCCCATTCACTTCATCCAGCAGAAGCCGGTAGTAGAGAATGTTGCGGTGAGTGGTGATGTGGATTTGCTCCATGATGGCAACAGGCTCGAACTCGACGTGCAGGAAGATTTTGCCGTTTGCCATCAAGGTCGGATCATTGAGCGCCGGGAACCAGCACCTGCCGCCGAGAATGTCATCGTTGTTCTTAAAGACGCGAAGGGCGGCGTTACCGTCCTCAATCATCATCTTCATATTCGCTTTCGTGAACTTGCGATCCACGTAAGCGAAATAGATATCTTCCAGCGACTCGTTGATCATGTCGGCCGTGGCGCGGACGTTATCGAATTGCCAGATCGGATCATCAATGGCGAGACGGCTACCCCAGGTGCGGAAGCCGCCGCGCTCGTTGATGATCGTCGCCACCTGATTTTCGTTCAGGTAGTTGGAGTCATCAGGGTACATGATCGT
The DNA here is from genome assembly GCF_014138475.1 of Agrobacterium sp. RC10-4-1. Lineage (NCBI taxonomy): Bacteria > Pseudomonadati > Pseudomonadota > Alphaproteobacteria > Hyphomicrobiales > Rhizobiaceae > Agrobacterium > Agrobacterium sp. RC10-4-1. The sequence continues at coordinate 2,187 of NZ_JACJIT010000014.1, read as the reverse complement.
GCGGGCGACGCCGTCGATAGTGCGGATGATCTTGTTCGAAACCGAACCCGACACGCCCTCACTGGATGCCACGACGCGAGAGCGCACGCCGGCGAACACAGCCGCAACGGGCTTTGTCACCGGAACGCCATTCACGTTCTTGATGACCTTCGGATCAATGACTAGAATGCGACCACCGTTGATGGTGCGACGAAAGCGCAGGGCTTCGGCGTTGGTCGTGTTCGGGCCGCTGATGTAAGCGCGAGCGCGGATTTTCGGGGTGATGGCATTCAGCGCCGAAACAAACGGGTTTGCAACGTCGCCGACATTGGCCGTCGCCTGCGGCAGGACCTTGGCACCATCAGCGCCGCCGCCCTCGAAGGTGATGGCAGGCGGTTCCGAAAGCTTCTTGCCGGGCTTGACCACGCGGACGGCCACAACCTTATCCGCGTTAGTGCCTTCACCCAAGACGGCTTCCAGCTCGGGTAGTTCCTTGCCCTGATCGTTACCGCCGCCCGTAGCCTTCACAATTGGCGGCTCCGTCAGCTTGGAGCCTTCGGCAACGACGGAAACCGATACGACGCCGGCTTCCACCCATGCGCCAGTGTTGCCGGCCGTGATGATGACGCGCGGCTGATAACCCGTCAGGCCCTTGGCACGAAGTGCCGCGTAAATGCCGGTTCGCGCGACCAGGTCACCGATAAGGTTCGTCTGCAGTATTGCCGGATCGGCGCTATGCTCGACGCGGTTGACGATGCACCACGATCCGCCTTCGCCGAAAACCGTCTTCACGTCTTCAAGCAGGGTGCCGTCCGCGCCGAGGCCACTCGCTTTCGCCTCAGAAGTAACGAGCGTCGGCGTGTTCAGCGGAAAGGCGGCCGGATCGGCGTCAGGTGCCGTGCCGTTGATGAAAGTGATGCCTTGGCGCTGGACACGAAGAAGCGACGGGGTTTCCGTGCTTTCGGTCAAGGTCACGCCATGCGCATAGGCCAGGTCAGCCATTATGGACTCCTTTGAAGTTTCCAGATTGTGAATGGAGGGTTCCGGATCATTCCCGGAATGATGAAAGCGCCCCGCCTAAGCGGCGAGGCACATTGTCAGGAAGCCGTTAGGCGTAGTTCGCGAGCGCCCATGTCCAGAGGTCATCAAGCTGGGCTTGGGAGATGTTTTCCAATGCGGCCATCTGGTTCAGCAGCGGGTCGGTGCGCCGGTAGAGCTGCGCATCCTCGAAATAGACAATCGCTTGCTGTTTCTCGACGCCTTCGGGCATGGCGTCGATATGGGCTTTCACGCCGGCTTTCGTGACGCCGATTTCCGCCGCTGCGAGCCAGAAGCCAAGACGCGGGATCGGCGGGATTATGGGCGCAGGCGCAACGTATGCTTCAGGGATGTTGCCCGCCGCCAACCACTCATCTCGCAAGTGCCGCAGGTAATTGTCCGCCGCTATGGAAAGGTCGTCCGACCATTCCTCGCCATTGGACATAACCAACTTCACCGCAGTTGAGGGCGTCGGGGCGGTGAAAATGATATTCAATACGGTCATTTTCAAAGCCTCGAATTTGCGATTAGGATTAGCTCCGCCCCACTATCTGCCGGGGCTTGGCCTTGAGGCGCGATGTAGGCCCGCTTCTGTGAGTTGTTGGTGTTAAGGCCAAAGGTCGCGCCGCCAGGGAAGCCTCCGAAGTTGTTCTGCGAGAACCCTTGGATTACCGGGCTTCCTCTCATCTCTGTGAGATCAAAGTTTGCTATTGCCCCGCCATACGAGCCATGGCCCGTCGAGTAAACGTTTGCACCGCATACACGAAAAAGGCGGCGACAAGCTTTAAGGACCTTCAGGTAATCCGGCTTCTGCCATTCCGGCAACTTGGTGCCAAAATACAGACCAATATCCGCGATTTCGAGTGTGTTTCCGACCGTTGCCAGTGCGTTGGTTTGGGCCGCCGTACCTAAGAAGTTCCCGGCCACCCAAGCGCCTTCGGTAGCCGTCATAAAGCTGTTGCCAAAGCCGAATGTGACACGCGCTCTAATGCCCGTGCCCGATGTGTCCTTGAGCCAAGTTCCTGCCGTATCACCCGGAACAACAAACGAAATAAGTTTGTCTTTGTTTGCTTCGCCAGCCGTGACAGTAAACATCGCGACATAGGTTCGCGTGTTATCGAAGTTCGTGAAGGATAGGCCGTAGGTTCCTTGCGGCAGGCAAACGACACC
>NZ_JACJIT010000013.1:0-46750 GCF_014138475.1 Agrobacterium sp. RC10-4-1 | reverse complement strand
GAAAACGACGACCAGGAAGCTGGTATCAACATCATCCGCCGCGCCCTGCAGGCTCTGGTTCGCCAGATTGCAGACAACGCTGGTGACGAAGCTTCGATCGTTGTTGGCCGGATCCTCGAAAGTAACACCGACGATTTTGGTTACAACGCCCAGACGTCTGAGTACGGCGACATGATCGCCATGGGTATCGTTGATCCGGTCAAGGTGGTTCGGACAGCCCTGCAGAATGCGGCTTCCGTTGCCGGCCTTCTCGTGACGACAGAAGCCATGATTGCAGATCTTCCCAGAAAGTATGGTGCAGGCGTCGGCATGCCTGACATGGGCGGAATGATGTAACGCTTATTCTGAAATTTGGATCAGTGACCCCAACGAGGAGAATCCCATGACCGTGCAGGACAGCAAGACATCAATATTCGAGCGTTTCAATTCGTATCAGCCCTCCAAGACCATTCTTGTGTGGGCATGTGCGGCGACGGCAATCGCGACCATCGTCGTTGGCTTTAACTGGGGCGGTTGGGTGACCGGCGGATCGTCACTCCAGGCAGCGACCGCCGCGGGCAAGACGGCCCGTGGTGAGCTCGCATCAGCCATATGCGTCGAACGCTTCAAGGCTGCACCGGACGCAACCGAAAAAATGATCGAGTTTAAGGCTCTCTCAGATAGCTTTGCAAAGCGTCAGTTCATCGAAGCTGGCGGGTGGGCATCCATGCCGGGGCAGACACCGGTCGACAGCGACATCGTCGAAAGCTGCAGCACGGCGCTCTCCGTCTAGTGTCGCGCTTGATGCTTATAGTAGCTTGGGCGCTCCTGCTGGAGCGCCTCGTTTGGCCCACCCCTCGCTTTGTCACGCCAGACTGATGAAAACTCACCATAACGGCATGGCACCTCTCACGCGATAAACAGCAAACAGCGGCAGGAGAGATGGCTGAACAAGTTGACGACGGTTTGTTCATCGCATCACTCACTATAACCGAGATATACCGTGGAATACTCGAGGAGTCTGCTGGGGAAAAGCGAGCTGCTCTCGAGACTTGGTTTGGAGGCAAAGAGGGGCCCCAGTCACTCTTCGCTGGTCGCATTCTTCCATTTGACGGGACGGCAGCTCTTGTGTGGGGAGAGATGATGGCACTAAGAAGGGCAACGGCCCGCCCGCGTAGTGCGTTGGACACGATCGTGGCTGCAATCACTCGATCGAATAACTGTGTTGTTGCCCCGACAATGAGCGAGATTTCTAGGGGATTGAGATAATCAACCCCCTCCGTACAAGCGCTATCTGAAATGATTGCTAGAGTTAAGCTCTTGAAGGGATCAGAACTGACGGCCCCTTCTTTCACCCGCTCAATAACGACGATCTCGTCTGTCTTGCGCTCACATCTCGCCTCCGTCCAAACGTCATTCCTTCAGACGATCGACTAAACGCTTCATCAGATCCATTCGCTCGTGAAAAATCGCTACGATGCGGGCGGGCGCATCCTGTTGAGGCAGACAAAAGACGTAATGGTCCTGACATCGCGTCATCCTTAGCGCCGGATAAAGCGCACTCATATCCTTGAACAAACCTCTGCCCTCGGCAAGGTTTGCGATACCTCGCTCCAAACCTGAGACGTAGCGACGTACCTGCGCACCACCCCATTGCGTACGCGTGTAACGGATTACCGAACGTAGATCTGATTCCGGTTCCGCGGTAAGAATATAGGCAGTCAAGCACGACCCTCGGAAATCTCCTCGTCAAGAATCTCACCCACGGTTTTAGTCGACAGTCTTCCGGCAAGCCCCTCATTGACGCGCATGCTCATCAACGTCTTCAACTCCTCCAAGGCCCGCTCTGCGTCTGTGTCACCGGGGAAGAGGCGCTCAAGCGCATACTGCTTTATTGTCTTGCCCTGCAATGCTGCCAGCGCCTTTAGGCTTTGATGTTGTTGGTCCGTTATGTCGATCGTCAATCGGCTCATCTGACGCACTCCTAAACCCAGAAAACCCACATTAACACATATGTAGCTTTGTGGCCATCGCTCATACTTGGCCGATGTCGCTTTGAACGCTTAGCTGCCTTGATGGGACACGAACTAAAGACCCGGCGGCAGTTCCTACTCGTTAGAGGTCAAAAAGCGCAGTGCATCAATGCTTTAAAGAGCCCAAGCAGACTGGACTAAGTCACCGGTGACATATCCTCTAGGCGCCGACCTTTGTACTGGATACCATCGGTTTACATAACAACCTTTATGGCGCACATGTCAGAATAAAAGCTGAACCTTCAGCGACTTCCTTCGGTCGCCGGCGGTTTCGAATGCGGCAATTGCATCCTCCAGCGGGAAGGTTCCTGTCAGAAGCGGCCTCAGGTCGACGCGGCGCTTGTTGATCAGCGCGACAGCCAGGCCGAACTCCTCATGAAAGCGGAACGTACCCTTCATCTCGATTTCCTTGGAAACGACCATGTTCTGCGGAATGGAGACATCGCCGCCAAGCCCAAGTTGAACGAGGGTGGAACGCGGCCGTAGGGCTCCGAGACCCGAGCGTACCGCACGCTCATTACCCGACGCCTCGAACTGCACGTCGAAATAGCCCTTGTTGGCCGAATAGGCCGACAGTTCGTCCGGATTATCGGCGACATTGATCACGCGGTCGGCGCCGATCTCCAGCGCCTTGTTGAGAACCGTTTCCATCACGTCTGTGGCGACGATTTCGCGGGCACCATGGGCGCGGGCTGCGATGATCGCGAGCGCACCGATCGGCCCACAGCCTGTCACCAGAACCCGCTTGTCGGTCAGGGGACCGGCGCGGTTGACGCCGTGCAGAGTGACTGCGAAGGGCTCGGCCATCGCCGCCTCGTTGATCGAGACACCCTCGGCGACCTTGTGGCACTGATAGGCTTCGGCCACCAGACGCTGGCGGAACGCGCCCTGGATGTGCGGCATTGGCATGGCCGAGCCATAGAAACGCATGTTCAGGCAATGGTTCTGCTGGCCCTTGAGACAATAGTCGCAGGCGTTGCAGGGCCGCGACGGCGAGACCGTAACACGGTCGCCGACAGCAAGACCGGAGACGCTTTCGCCCGGCGCCTTGCCAAGAGAGACGATCGTCCCGGCCACTTCATGGCCAAGAATCATAGCCTCGCGCACGCGCACCGTGCCGAAGCCACCATGGTTGTAATAATGCAGGTCGGAACCGCAGATTCCGCCGGCTTCGATGGCCACCTCGACCTGTCCTGGCTGAAGCGCTTCGACTTCGCGTTCCTCGATCCGAAGATCCTTGGCGGCGTGGATGACGACGGCTTTCATCGGGATCTCCTTACAAAACGGGGGTCGGCAGGGTCTGGCCGGCAAAGTGGCAGGCGAGATTGTCGCGCACCAGCTTGCCCATTGCCTTGCGTGTTTCGACCGTGCCCGATGCATGATGCGGCTGCAGCAGCACGTTATCGAGCGTCAGAAAACGCGGGTTAAGCTTCGGCTCGCCTTCGAACACGTCGAGTGCGGCAGAGCCAAGCTTGCGGCTTTCGATCGCGTCGAGAAGCGCATCCTCATCGATATTCGACGCCCTCGAGATATTGATCAACATGCCTTCCGGACCAAGTGCCTCGATCACCGGCTTCGACACGATATGGCGTGTCACGGCGGAGGCGGCGAGCGTTACGAACAGGAAGTCGGAATGCCTAGCGAGTTCGACCGGATCGGCGATAAAGGTCATGTCCTTGGCAAAATCCTTCGCAGAGACATCGCTGTAGGCGATATCCATATCAAAACCCTTGAGACGCTTGGCGACTTCGAAGCCGATACGGCCGAGGCCGAGAACACCGGCCTTGCGGCCCCAGACGCGGCGCTTCAACGGATAGAGCCCCTTCTCCGCCCAGCTTCCATTCTTAACCCAAGTCTCCGCGCCGATAATACCGCGCGACTGGACCAGCATCATGCCAATGCCGAGATCGGCGACATCGTTGGTCAGGACATCTGGCGTGTTGGTGACGCGGATGCCCCGGGCGCGGGCCGCATCGAGATTGACCGCATCGTACCCGACGCCGTAGACGGAGATCACTTCCAGTTTTGGCAACTTGCCGATGAGATCGGCCGAGGCGCCCAACTCGCCGCGCGTGGCGATGCCGCGGATATCGGCGCCACGCTGCGCGAGAAACGCCTCGCGATCGGGGGCTTCATAAAGCTTGTGTACTTCAAACTGCGCCTCCAATTCGACCATATCCCATTCCGGATAGGGTCCGATCATCAGGATGTTCGGTTTGCTCATGGTTTCCTCCATTTGTTTTGTATCGGGTCTCAAGGACCGTTTGGCGACGCCAGATATTCGAGCGCCGAGCAGACGATCGCCTCCAGCGGTTGATTGATCTCGATCGCAACAACCCGGTCCTCTGCGTGAGGAGGTTCAAGCGTCGCCAGTTGGCTGTCGAGGAGCGACAACGGCATGTAGTCGTGACTGCGCGCGGCCATTCGTGCGGCCAGGACGTCGCGGTCGCCGTGCAGATAGATGAAGACCACTGGCCTGCCGGCCAGCGCCCGAAGCCGATCGCGATATGACCGCTTCAGCGCCGAACAGGAGACGACGACATTGCCGTCGGCACCCAGCGCCCGACCAAGCGCATCGAGCCAGGGCCAGCGATCGGCATCATCTAGTGGTGAGCCTGCCCGCATCTTTTCGACATTCGCCGCAGGATGAAGGCTGTCACCTTCGATGAAATCGGCGCCGATGCGGCGGGCAAGGCCGTCCCCCACCGAGGTTTTACCGCAGCCCGAGACGCCCATGACCACAACAGGCCCGACCAATGCTACCGGATCAAAGGCTGATTGTGATACCGCCGTCGACATAAAGCGTGTGTCCATTCACAAAAGATGAGGCTCGGGACGACAGGAAGACGGCGGCGCCGACCAGTTCCTCGACATTGCCCCAGCGACCGGCGGGCGTGCGTTTTTCCAGCCACGCGGTAAATTCCGGATTATCGACCAGCGCCTGATTGAGCGGCGTCTTGAAGTAACCGGGCGCCAGCGCGTTGATCTGCAGCCCGTATTTCGCCCAATCGGTCGCCATGCCACGGGTCAGATTTTTCACCGCGCCCTTGGTCGCGGTGTAAGGCGCGATCCCGGGACGGGCGAGTTCGCTCTGCACCGATGCGATGTTCACGACTTTTCCGCGGCCGCGGCCTATCATGTGTTTGGCGACCGCCTGCCCGACATAAAAGGCGCTGGAGATATTGGTCTTCAGCAACTGCTCCCAACGATCCGCCGGGAACTCTTCCAGTGGACTGCGAAACTGCATCCCGGCATTGTTGACCAGGATATCGATTGGACCAACATCGCTTTCGATCGCATCGACGCCGCGCTTGACCGCTTCGGCATCCGTCACATCGAAGTCACTGGCCGAAACCCGGGCGCCGGCATCCGCCAGCTCGCGCATCGCGGCGTCCAGCTTGCTGCGATCGCGGCCGTTGAGCACGACCTCAGCACCGTGCTCGGCGAGCCCGCGCGCAAGCGCGAGCCCGATCCCCTGCGAGGAACCCGTGACGAGCGCTCGCAGACCTGTAAGGTCGAAAAGCGGGAACGTCATTGCACTCACGCCTGTGCTAGGAGATCGCGGATCGCGGCGCTGGTAACGCGGTGATAAACCTTGCCCTCGAACATGGTCAGGAGATGCTGCGTCTGTTCGCGCGACTGGAAGCGTGCATCGCACGCCATGGCGCGCTCAAGCGCGGCCTGGTCCGGATAGGTGATGGCTAGAAGCAGGGGCATGGAGGGCGCGCCCTCGTCGCGTTCGAGCTCGCGGCAGACGGAAACGTTCACTGCACCGTCAAATTTTGTCCATAGTGGCGTCAGCGTGGTCTCTACGAAATCGTAGAACTCTTCCTGTTTGCCGGCTTTGATCGTTCCGACGAATTCGGCGTAGCGGATCAGCATGTCATTCCTCCTTTAGGCCTTCGGGCCATCGTAAAACTTCATCAGTGCGGCATTGTCGGCCGCGCCGAGCCCTGCGGACACCATCAGCCGATGGATCTCCATGCAAAGCGACGTCATGGGCATCGCGGTGCCTGTGTGGACGGCCAGCGACTGCACGGCGGAAAGGTCCTTGACCATGTTGTCGATGCGGCCGGTCGGCGAGTAATCGTTACGCGCCATCTTGCCCATGAACTCCTGCAGGATCGCACTGTCGGCACGGCCACCGCTCAGCGCCGCGGGGATCCGCTGCGCATCGACGCCGGAGTCGATCGCCAGTTTGGTGGCTTCGGCCACGGCGACGAAATTGAGCGCACACAGGACCTGATTGATCAGCTTCGTCGTCTGGCCAGCGCCGCTTGGGCCCATCAGGGTCAGGTTCTGGCACAGGTCGTCGAGGATCGGCTTCGCCTCGGCGAAATCGGAGGAATTGCCACCGGCCATCACCGTCAACTTGCCTTCGTAAGCCTTTGGCGCCCCGCCGGAGAGCGGGCAATCCAACCACTTCAGACCTGCCGCTGCGGCATCCGCGCTGAATTGCCTGGTCAGGATCGGGTCGATCGATGACATGTCGATCATCACGGTTCCGGCTGCAGCACCTTTGACGACGCCGGTTGCCCCGAACACGGCGTCGCGAACGATCGCTGCGGAATTGAGGCTGAGAACCACGGCGTTTGAACGCGACGCCGCCTCCGATGCGGACGCGGCTGCCTCCGCGCCTTGGGCCGTCATCTGCGCTACCTTGGACGGATCGACGTCAAAGGCGATGACGGTATGACCGGTTTTCAGAAGCCGTGAGCCAATCGCGTGGCCCATAACGCCACAACCGATCAGTGCGATTTTCCGTTTTTTTGACACAGCTGTTCCTCTCCTCCCGACCGGGGGGCTCCATGTGATAGCCAAAATGCGTTTTGTGGCGGTCAGCCGATCTCTGATCTGAGGAAGGCTTGCAGCTCGGGCGTTCTGGGATTTGTGAAAAATTCGGCGGAGGGCCCTTCCTCGTGGATGATGCCGTCCTTCATGAAAATCGTGCGGTTGGCGACGCGGCGCGCGAAGCCCATTTCATGGGTCACGAGCAGCATGGTCATGCCCTGGCGCGCTAGATCCTCTATGACGGCAAGCACTTCGCCGGTGAGTTCCGGATCAAGAGCCGATGTCACCTCGTCGAACAACAAGACCTTGGGGCGCATGGCAAGCGAGCGAGCGATTGCCACGCGCTGCTGCTGGCCGCCCGAAAGCATGTCCGGGTAGGCATCGAAGCGATCGCCGAGCCCAACCATGGACAGGCAGCGCTGCGCTTCGTCCCGCGCAGCAACCTTGGTCTCGCCTTTCACCTGAACGGGGGCGAGCATGATGTTTTCGCCTGCCGTCAGATGCGGGAAGAGATTGTAGCTTTGGAAAACGATGCCGACGTCGCGCCGGAGTTCCCGCAGGGCCGCCGGCTTGCGTGACATGGCATGGCCTGCAATCTGGATGAGGCCGCTATCAACCGTCTCCAGCCCATTGAGACAACGCAGGAACGTGCTCTTGCCGGAACCGCTCCGCCCGATCAACGCGATAACCTCGCCGGCCTCGACATTCAGGGAAACGCCCTTGAGCACTTCGAGCGGCCCAAAGCTCTTGCGGATATTATTTGCGACTACGACAGACATGTTTACCTCTCGATGGAAATGCGAGGGCAGCGGCATAGGCTGCCCTCTGCGGCCATTGGGGTCAGAAGGACGGCAGTTCAGGCATCGGCGTCTTCATCCACTTTTCGTAGATCTGGCCGAGCTCGCCGCTCTGCTTGTGAACGAAGAGAACCGTGTTCAGCCAGTGCAGGAGGTCCGGATCGCCCCGACGCAGGCCCACACCATAAAAGCTCTGCAGATAGGTCGTCTTTTCCTCGAACTTGTCGGGATAGCGCTCCTGCAGCTGCGCGCCGATATAGTTTACGGTCCCGATCGCATCCACCTGACCGGCGACGAGCGCGTTCAGCGTCGTGCTGTCATCGTCGAAGCGGATCAGCTCCATTCCAGGAATATTGGCTGCCGACAGCACTTTCTCATGCGCAGTTCCACGCGGCACACCGACCTTCTTGCCCTTCAGGTCTGCGAGGCTTTTGATCTCGGTGCCTTTCGGCGCGATGATCACCGACTTATGGCCACCATAGGGGTTGGAAAAGGCGACCGACAGCGCGCGCTCGGTGTAGATGCCGAAGCTTGCGACGACGAAGTCGACCTTGCCTGTCTGCAGCGACGGAATGCGGCTCTGGCCGGTGACCGGCACGAGTTCCAGCTGGACGCCGAGATCCTTGGCGAGCAGCTTGGCGACATCGACGTCGAGACCATCAGGCTGCATTTCGGCGTTCGTGATGCCGAAGGGCGGGACCGAGAGATCTATGCCGATCATGACCTTCTTGCGGGCGATGATTTCGTCGAGAGAGGCGGCGGAGGCCGCAGTGGCGCCCAGAGCGATGGCGAGACCGATCAGGGGCATGAATAGGGATTTCAGGGGCATGTTGTATCCTCTCAGTTTTGGGTTCCGGTTATGATCAGCGACCTTCTTCGTGTCGTTGATGATGAGGTGGTTCAGGCGCGGGCTCCCCGCTTAGCAGCGCGGCTCTCGAGCCAAAGGCTGAGCTGGGTGAGCGGGAAACACACAGCGAAATAAAAGGCGGCTACGGCCAGGAAGGATTTCAGTGGCTCGAATGTCGCATTGCTGACGAGCTGGCCGGCGCGGGTAATCTCGACGAAGCCGATGATGGAGGCGATCGAGGTTTGTTTGATAATCTGCACGAGAAAGCCGACGGTCGAGGGCATTGCCAGCCGGATGGCCTGCGGTGCAATCACATAGCGAAGGACCTTGTAGGGGTGTAGCGCCAGGGCATCGGCACTTTCCCACTGCGCCTTTGGAATTGCACGAAGCGCGCTTTCCCATATGGCGCCGAGAAACGCGCTGGAGTTAATGGTCAATGCGACGGCGGCAGCTGCAATCGCGCTGACTTCGAAGCCGAACAGCGATGGGGCGTAGTAGCAGATGAACATCAGGATAAGCAGCGGCAGACCCTGGACGAACTGCATATAGGCGGAGGTCGCGACGCGCAGAGCCTTCGAAGACGAGATGCGCATCACGGCGAGCGCGATGCCGACCAGGCCCCCGCCCACGAAAGCGATGACAGTCAGCGTCAATGTCCAGCGCAGCGCGTAAAAGATGAAGAGGAATTCCGGCGAGCCAAAAGTACGCATGTCAGATCCCCCGGAAAAGATTGCGGCGCGAGCGGCGGAAGATCAGCAACCCGGCAAGGTTCAGGATGGCGCGGAAGACGAAATTCATCAGGACGTAAACCGCGGCAATCACGAGATAGACCTCCATCGTTCGGAAGGTTTCCGAACTGGCGATCATCGCAGCCCCTGTCAGATCTTCGACGCCGATCGCCGACACGAGACTGGTGGACAACATGAGCAGCACGCATTGCGACACGACGGGCGTGAACACCTTCTCGAGCGCCGGCGGCAGGATGACGAAGCGCAGCGTCTGGAAATACGTCAAACCTAGGCTTTCAGCTGCCTCAACCTGACTGCGATGCGTCGACTGGATGCCTCCGCGGACGATCTCGGCGATATAGCCGCCATTGTTGAGAACGAGAGCGACGAAGACCGAGGTCAGCGGCGACATCCGCACACCAATATTCGGAAGTCCGAAGAAGATCACAAAGATCTGGACCAGAAGCGGCGTGTTGCGCATCGCCTCCACGTAACAGCGGACGAGGAAGCGCGGCAGGAAGCCCGGCAAGGTAGAGGCGACGGCACAGCCGACGCCCAGGGCAATGCCCCCGAAAATGCCCACAAACGCCAGCAGCATCGTCAGCCAGAAGCCACTGATGAACTGCGGTAGGTAATTTACCAATGGGCCGAATTGGAAGGTGTATTCCATGCTAACCTCGGCTTTCGCGCTCTACAGTTCCAGTCTTCACTCGGTCCCGAGCGGTCGGATGCGGATATTCTTGCCCGCTTGCGCGATCGTGTCGGGATGGCAAAGATCGAGTGCTGCCGCGACCAGCCACCAGGTATGATCGGCCTGCCGGATGATAAAGCACTCCGTGCTATGGCCGATCTGACCGAACTCCATTGCGTGGCCCATGCAGATATGGCCGATTTCGTCGGGAAGGCCGACGGACAGGCAGACATGTGCGCCATAGGCGGAATGACGGTATGTCGGGTCGCCGTAGCGATCGCCGCGCTCGGCCGAGCGCTTCAGCTTGACCGGATCGAATTCCCAGGTCTTGCCGATGTCGTGGCAAAGACCGCCGGCCAGAATGATGTCGCGATCGACCTTGGCTTCGGGATAGGTTGCCTTGAATTCTTCATAGATCGACAGAGCCAGACGGGTGACGCCGCGCAGATGCGCATCCTGTGTACCGCGCTTCAGCGAAAAGATGTTCGGGCTGCCCTCGCCCTGAATGTCGGTGATCCGATCGAATGACGAACGCTCAAGAGCAAACACCCAGGCGTCTATAACCTTCTCCCGCAACTCAGCGGACTGAATATCCGCAATCTCAGGCAAATCTTCGAGAATATGCGCGCGGGAAATGGTTTTGTACATTTTTTGGCCACCTGGATGAATTGCTTATGAGATGAGCTTAAGAGCGATTGCATTCAAAATCCAATTAGGATATTCGCAGATATCGATCGAATTTTTCTATAGGTGCACATGGCTCTAAGCTTCTCGGCGGTCGAGGCGTTCTACTGGGCCTCGCAATTGCGCAGCTTCAACGCGGCGGCGGAGAAGCTCAGCATCACCCAGCCAACCGTGTCCTATCGAATCAAGGAGTTGGAGGAGCAACTCGGCGTGCCGCTCTTCATCAGGCAGAAGCGCCAGCTGCAATTAACCAGCGAGGGTGAGGCTCTTAAACACTACGCCGAGGCGATGATCGGCATTGCCCGGGACATCGAATCCAATATCAAAACGCGTAACACCCGCCTACCAACGCTCAGAGTAGGTGTGATGGACAGTTTCGCCGTCGTGTGCCTGCCCGCATTGCTGGACGAACTCGACGGCCGCTTTGCCGAGACCCGCGTCGCAGCCACCGTCGACACAAGCCATAATCTCGCCCGACAGCTTTCCAAAGGGCTTCTCGATATCGCCGTCCTGTCGACCCCGCCCGAGCACGACAACGTCGCGCTGGAATTACTCGGCCGTCAGACGGTGGAATGGTTTGCCAGCCCCAAACTCGATATGCCACGCGAGTTCGTCACGGACGCTATGCTTCTCCGACAGAGGATATTCTCAACCCCCGCGCCGTCCAATCTCCACACTTTGACGACCAATGCCCTGAGCGGTAACCGCGAGCTTGGCCTTCGCCTCAACGTCTGCAACAACCTCGGCGCCATCCTCAATCTGGTCGAGGCGGGCACGGGTATTAGCATCCTGCCAGGCAGATTGCTTCATGCGCAGCTGAACGCAGGCACGGTGCATTTGCTACGGACGCACTCCCGCCTCCCCATGCAGGATGTGTTCATCGGAACCAACAAAGGCGCGATCGTGAGGGCTCTACCGCAAGTGGCGAAGATGATCCGCAAAGTGAGTGTGGATGTCGCTTTCTGCGGCTGATCACCGGCGCGGCGGCGTCACGCAGCCTTAAACCCTTCCAACCCGGCCGCGACCTCCTTTGCCAGGGCAACGAATTTCTTCGCCGCAGCACTCCGGTAGGCGTCTCGACGCTGCATCAACACGGCGGTGCGCTGCAGGCGCACCGGATCGAGGGCAATTGCCTTCAGGTCCTGGTGGGCGAAGGCGATCGTTGCAGGTAGGAGTGTCGAGAGATTTGTCCTGCGGACAATCTCGATCACTGCGCTGATGGAGTTGGCCTCCATCCGGACATGCGGCCGAATGCCGTGCTGACGGCAGAAACGATCGATCTGCTCGCGCGTGGCGAACTCTGCGCTGAGCAGCACCAAGGACTCAGCACTCAGGACCTTAAGTCCGATCGATGTTTCACCTGCCAGAGGATGTCCGGTTCTGACGACCAGGGCCAGGGTTTCCACCAGCAGGGCGTCAAGATCAAGGTCTGCTGTCGACGTGCCGGCAAAAGCGATCCCGACATCGATCTCGTCCGACAGCAACAGATCCTCCATATGCTCTTGGGAAATCTCCCGCAGGTTGAGGGAGATATTCGGGTAGCGACTGTGGAAGGCCTCGACGAGAGGGCCGACCAGATAGGTCGTGAACGTTGGCGTCACCGCCACCCGCAGCGCTCCACGGCTGAGATCGTCCACATCGTGCAGGGCGCGCTTGGCTTCCCGGAACTCCTGCGAAGCACGGCGCACGTATTGAAGATAAACCTCTCCGGAATCCGTCAGTCGTGTCGTGCGCCCTGATCTGTCGAACAACTGCACGCCAAGGCTCTCCTCCATCAGCCTGACCTGCTGGGAAAGCGCCGGCTGCGAGACATGCAGGGCCTCCGCGGCCCGCGTGAAGCTTTGGTGCTCCGCCACTGCAAGGAAATAGCGAACCTGTCGAGAAAGCATATTCAAACCTATAAGATTATCTAATCCAGTGCATAATAAACGAGACTTTTACATTATGCCATGCGGCCCGTAGCTTTCACCTCAACAGATCGCGAAACGGAGATTGCAGCGATGAAAGACATTATTGACGGCTTTCTGAAATTCCAGAAGGAAGCCTTTCCTGAGCGGGTTAAGCTCTTCAAGGATTTGGCGAATCAGCAGAACCCGCGGGCTCTGTTCATTTCCTGCTCGGACAGCCGCCTGGTGCCTGAACTGGTAACCCAACGCGAACCGGGCGACCTCTTTGTTATCCGCAACGCCGGCAACATCGTCCCGTCCTACGGCCCGGAGCCGGGCGGCGTTTCCGCCTCGGTCGAATACGCAGTCGCGGCTCTGCAAGTCTCTGACATCGTGATCTGCGGCCACTCTGATTGCGGCGCGATGACCGCCATCGCGACCTGTAAGTGCCTGGACCACATGCCCGCTGTCGGCAGCTGGCTGCGCTACGCCGACTCCGCCCGTGTGGTGAACGAGGCCCGCCAGCACAAGGACGAGCCCGCCAAGGTCGCATCCATGGTACGTGAGAATGTCATCGCTCAGCTCGCCAATATCCAGACCCACCCATCGGTGCGCCTCGCCCTCGAGGAGGGCCGCGTCACCCTGCATGGCTGGATCTACGACATCGCGAGCGGAAACATCGAAGCTTTCGATGGCAGCAGGGGCGCCTTCGTTTCGCTCGCCGATAATCCCGAGGTCCAGGCCATCAAATATCAAGCAAGACGCGTTGCCTGACCTCTCAAGTCCAACATCCTAATCCCAACAAGAGAAAGCACCCAAATGTTACAGTCCCAAGCCACACAGAACAGCCGTCAGGACCTGACCGATATCATCCTGGCATCGAAGCTCAAGAAGGACCTGAGCTTTGCCCAGATCACCCAAGGCACCGGCCTGTCCGAGGCCTTCGTCACCGCCGCCTTGCTCGGCCAGCATCCGCTTCCGGCTGACGCCGCCAAGGCCGTGGGCAAGACGCTTGATCTCGACGACGACGCCGTTGCGTTGCTTCAGACGGTTCCGGTCCGCGGCAGCATCGGCAACGGCCTGCCGACCGACCCGACCATCTACCGCTTCTACGAGATGGTCCAGGTTTATGGGACCACGCTCAAGGCTCTGGTCCACGAGAAATTCGGCGACGGCATTATCAGCGCCATCAACTTCAAGCTCAACATCGAAAAGGTTGAAGATCCGGAAGGCGGCTCCCGAGCCGTTATCACGCTCGACGGCAAGTACCTCCCGACCAAGCCGTTTTGACGGCGCCAAAAGGCAGCGCGGCGCTCTGGGCGCTCGGGCTGCCCCCTCTGGGCCGCGAGGCGACGCATCGAAGGCCGTATGGTCACCGGCGCGAGGACCGCCTCGCTCGACCCCCCACCCGATCCGAGTTGATGTGCAGACAACTCGGATCCCCGGGTGGCTCGCGGCGATGGCGCGGTCGATCGTCCAGGCGGGACGTTTCCTAGCCTCTCCTCCGTGCGAAACTGTACAGCCCCCATTTCTTGACAGGTGAATCTTATGAACCGCCGCACTTTTATTGCCGCACTGCCCGCTGTGGCCCTCGCTGGGTCGGCGCTTGCCGAAGCCGCTCAGATCACGACGGCAACGCCAGTGACGCGCCCCCCTCTCCCCCCCTTCACGCGGGAAACCGCAATCGAAAAGGTTCGACTGGCCGAAGACGGCTGGAACTCGCGCGATGCAGCCAACGTTGCACTGGCCTACACGGTCGACACCCGCTGGCGCAACCGCGTGGAATTCGCCACCAATCGGCAGGAGGCTCAGGCCTTTCTGGCGCGCAAGTGGAAGAAAGAACACGAGTACAGGCTCATCAAGGAGCTCTGGGCATTCACGGACAACCGGATTGCCGTGCGCTATGCTTACGAATATTGCGACGACAGCGGGCAGTGGTTTCGCGCCTATGGCAACGAAAACTGGCTCTTTGCTGCAGACGGCCTGATGTCGCATCGCCACTCCAGCATCAACGAGATGCCGATCGCCGAAGCGGATCGCAAGTTTCGTTGGCCGCTCGGCCGGCGCCCGGACGACTACCCGTCCTTGAGCGATTTTGGCTTCTGACCAACACGCCCGCTCTGATCGACCGCGCCAGTGCCCGCCCGCACTGGCGCGGTTTGTCGTCGGGAGAGCCGGGCACCCGGCAAGGCTTCCAGGTGCGGGTTCACAATCGGCTATGCTGGTGAGCCGCGATAGACCGAAACGTCGGAAACTTTCGATAACCGGGTGCGGTGCGCCTATAGAGTTTGATGTTAAGCCGGCCCCACCGCACACCTCGCGGCCGCAAGCGGCAATTTCCGGCGGGCCGACGATCAGCGGCCGGCTACATCCTTGACACGATCAAAGCCGCGCGTCGCCGCGATAGACGTTTGGCTTCGCGCCCGTCAACCTGCCGAATATTTTCCGAAATGCCGCCGGATCCGTATATCCAACCGCCCAGGCAATGCTCTCCACGGAACCGTTCGTTGTTTCCAGCAACTGCCGCGCCTTCATGATGCGGACGTTCTGCAGATATTCGGTCAGCTTCAGCCGTGTCGCGCGGTGAAAGCGGCGCTGTAGGGTCCGTTCCGAAAGACGCACACTGTCGGCCAGCTCGCCAATCGATTTTTGCAGCTCTGGTGTCGCATGAAATTGGTGCTGGACCTGCAGAACCTCCTTGTCGCCATGGTCGAAACGCGGAAGAAAAGCCTTGTATTGGCTCTGACTGCGACGCGGTGGATCGACGACGAGAAAGCGAGCTGTCTCCAGCATCACCGCCTGCCCTAACAGCTTCTCGACAAGCAGCAGTCCGAGATCCGCCCAGGCGAGAATACCGCCCGCGGTGATGACGTCACCGTCGTCAATGATCATATTATCTGGTGAGACGTCGATATTGGGAAACTGTTCGGCAAGCCTTTCTGCAAAAGCCCAGTGGGTTGTGGCGCGCCGGCCGTCGATGAGCCCGGTCTCGGCAAGGACAAACGCTCCGGCACAGATCGAGCAGACGGTTACACCACGCGCATGTTGGGACGCGAGCCATTGCGATGCGGGGCTCATGCTCTGCATTTTCTCCGGCATGACGATGCTTGGCGGTGCGATGATGTAGCTTAGCGAGTGTGGGATTCCGGGGTGTGAATCCCATGTACAGGATACATCCCCGTCCTCCATCTTCCAGTAGCTAACGCGGATAGTGCGAAGGCTCGTTGGCGCCTGCAGATTGGTCGACCATTCGCTGGCAACGCGAAACAGATCGGTCAATCCGTAGACGGCGGCCAACTGACAATCCGGGTAGACCAGCAGCCCCACCTCTATGAAATCAGGTTCTTTGCGTTTTGCCACTTTTGCCTCGGATAAAGTCATTTCCGCCACGTGTTTCTGCCAGAAGATGGCGATACTTTCTCTTTGTCAAATACGGAATTCGCAAACACAGCGCGACAGGAGAAATGCAATGGCATCCGATACAGATCGGTTTTTCGTGTCGAGACGCAGCGTACTGATCGGAAGCATCGCACTTGCCAGCGTGAGCATTCCGGCGCTCGCCTTCTCACACAACTCTTCCACAAACAATTCGGCACAAGGAGATATCGACATGGGCTTCGTAACAACCAAAGACGGCGTAGACATCTTTTACAAGGATTGGGGTCCGAAGGACGCTCAGCCGATCGTTTTCCACCACGGCTGGCCGCTTTCGTCGGACGACTGGGATGCGCAGATGCTGTTCTTCCTCTCGAAGGGCTACCGCGTCGTTGCTCACGACCGGCGTGGCCACGGCCGGTCTGCCCAGGTCGCCGACGGTCACGACATGAACCATTATGCCGCCGACGCCTTCGCCGTCGTCCAGGCACTCGACCTGAAAAACGCTGTCCATATTGGCCATTCCACTGGCGGCGGTGAAGTTGCCCGGTATGTCGCAAAGCATGGCCAGCCCTCGGGCCGTGTTGCCAAGGCTGTTCTCGTCTCGGCCGTTCCGCCGCTGATGGTCAAGACCGCCGCCAACCCCGAGGGTCTGCCGATCGAAGTCTTCGACGGTTTCCGCTCGGCACTTGCTGCCAACCGCGCGCAGTTCTTTCGCGATGTTCCGGCAGGCCCGTTCTTCGGCTTCAACCGTGACGGCGCCAAGGTTCAGGAAGGCGTGATCCAGAACTGGTGGCGCCAGGGCATGATGGGTGGTGCCAAGGCTCATTACGACGGCATCAAGGCGTTCTCTGAAACCGACCAGACGGAAGACCTGAAGGCGATCATTGTGCCGACGCTCGTGCTGCACGGCGAAGACGACCAGATCGTACCGATTGCCGATGCCGCCAGGAAGTCGATCAAGCTTCTGAAGAACGGCCAGATCAAGACCTACCCTGGCTTCTCGCACGGCATGCTCACCGTCAATGCCGACGTCCTCAATCAGGACCTGCTGGCTTTCATCAAGAGCTGATCGCGAACCGCTATCGGTGGCCCATACCTTGGTCCTTCAGGCCGGTGAAAACGCGGGAGGGGCGTCAGCGTCCCTCCCATCTCACATCCCGAAAGCTAGTTTCCAAAGGCTTTAGAGCAATATCTCGGCCGCGCTCGGTGTGTAGGTGCGAACCGTCGGAAGTCATGGGGCAGGTATCGCAACGAAACTCGGAACGCCGGCTGCCGCGGAGCAGTCCCGCATCTGGCTCATGGCGCCCCGGCAATTCTACCAATCCCGCTCGGTGACACCGCGAACTTTCCCCATCGTGGCCCCTCCAGCGGCTCGCGCGCTTGATTTCCAGCCCTGCAAGTGGCTATTTGCACCCATCTCAATATAAAAACGAGGCGCATCGGCGGTGGCAAAGCAATTCGAGAGCATCGACGCTCGTCACAAAGACTTCATTGGTCGGCAGCACATTTTCTTTACAGCCTCTGCCACCGGCGATTCCCGGGTGAATATTTCGCCTCGGGAGACAGGATGCCTGCGGGTGATCGATGGTCACACGGTTGTCTACCTGGATCGAACCGGCAGCGGAAACGAGACCTCAGCGCATCTGCGCGCGGACGGTCGGCTGACGATCATGTTTTGTGCCGTCGAAGGGCCACCGATGATCTTGCGCCTTTACGGTCGCGGACGAACCATCCGCCGTGACAGTTCCGAATACGGCAACATCCTGATCGCTCACTATGGCGGCTCTGAGCCTTCCGGAGCCCGTCAGTTCATTCTGCTGGACATCGATCTCGTCCAAACGTCCTGCGGCTTTGGAGTCCCTCTTTTTGACTACAAGGGCGAGCGGCCAAGCCTGGACCAGTGGACCGATGCCAAGGGTCCAGACGGTATCGAGATCTATCGCCGCGAGAAGAACAGCTACAGCATGGACGGGCTCCCGACGGGGATGTTCGACGACGCCTAGTTTCAGACCGTCAGCGCGTCGGGTGGCTTGGATCGTGATCCTGAGCAGGGTCACCCGACGAGGGGTAACTTTTGTCGATCAACTATCCGGACGTCTCCGTGGTCGCCCGTTCTATTTCTTCCATCCGAGTTCGCATCGAACCCGAACGGCAGGTGGGGCTGACTGGCTCACTGAACATCCTCGACTACCGGCAGCCTCTCCGCCAGCTCCCGGACCAGTACGCGCTCGTTCTCTGAGTAGTCGATTGGAACTTCAACGAGATGCACGCCACCCCGCTTGAATGCATCGTCCAAAATTGACTTCAGATCCTCGACGTGCTCGACACGTGTCCCCAGCGCGCCATAAGCCTCGGCGTATTTGACGAAATCGGGGTTGCCGAAGGTCATCCCGAAGTCGGTAAACTGATCGAGCGCCTGTTTCCAGCGTATCATACCGTACGCATCGTCCTTGATCAGGAGGACAACGAGGTTGAGCCTCAAACGTACAGCGGTCTCAAGTTCCTGGCTGTTCATCATGAAACCGCCATCACCGCAGACGGCCATAACACGTCGGGTCGGGTAAAGCAGGGAGGCCATCATTGCCGAAGGGAGCCCGGCCCCCATCGTCGCCAAGGCATTGTCGAGAAGCAGCGTATTCGCAACATGAGTCCGGTAATTGCGAGCGAACCAGATTTTGTACATGCCATTGTCGAGCGCGAGGATTCCGTCGGCTGGCATAACCGCCCGGACATCGTGGACGATCCGTTGCGGCGTGAAGCGCGCTTCAAGTTCCCGATCGGCAACGCGCGCGAGGATGCCTCTTCTAAGATAGATCAGCGCTTCTGCGTTCGGAATCCGGCCCTCGAGGCGGTCTCCCAGGAGCTTGAGGGTAGGCCCGATGTCCCCGATTACTTCGGCTTGGGGGAAATAGACCTGCTCGACAGTAGCGGGCTGGTAGCCGACATGAACCACTTTTGCTCCCTGGCCATTCATGATGAACGGAGGCTTCTCGATCGTGTCGTGCCCGATCGTGATAATGAGATCGGACCGCTCGATGGCCTCGTGGACGTAGTCTCGTTCGGAGAGCGCGGCGGTGCCCAGATAGAGGTCCATGCCCCCGGGAACGGTCCCTTTTCCCATCTGGGTCGTAAAATAAGGTATTCCGGTGCGGATCACAAAATTCGCAAGATCAGCCGTCGATCGCGGACGCGAAGCTGCCGCGCCGAGCATGATCAGGGGCCTTTCTGCAGCCGCGATCATTGCCGCAGCCTGCTCTATCGACTGGGCGCTCGCTACCGGAAGATCGAGAGCATGCATAGGAACCATGGCGATATCCCCGCCCTCCGACGCGGCCACATCCTCGGGTAATTCGAGATGCACTGGACCGGGGCGCTCCTCCTGCGCCACCCGAAAGGCCTCCCGAACCACGGTGGGGACCATCTTGGGCGAGATGATCTGCCGCGTGAGTTTTGTCAGCGGCTTCATACTGGCGACGACGTCGACGACCTGAAAGCGTGCCTGCCGGGAAGACATGACGCCCTTTTGCCCCGTAATGAGGATCAACGGCATCCCGCCAAGAAGGGCATATGCCGCTCCAGTGGAAAGGTTCAAGGCGCCCGGCCCTAGCGTGGTAATGCAGACGCCCGGCTTTCCTGTCAGCCGGCCATACGTTGCGGCCATAAAGGCTGCCGCCTGCTCATGACGAGTGACGATCAACTGGATCGATGACTGCCGCAGGGCTTCGACCACGAAGAGGTTTTCCTCCCCGGGGATGCCAAAAATTTTCTCTACGCCCTCATTCTCAAGGGCCCGAACGAGCAGTTCCGCACCATTCATAGCCAATCTCCCAAGTCACCGAGCCCGTAGAGGCGGGCTTCAGGAAGCGTATTGTTGTAGAAGTCTCACTTGAGGCGCGTTTTAAATTCCTCAATTGCGATATTGGCGCAGTCTTCGTCCAAGCTGTCATTCGGCGCGCCCGCAACGCCAAGGGCGCCGATCGTCTCCTCGCCGACTTTGATAGGAACACCCCGGAGACGAAGTGGCCTGAAATGTCTGTGAACGCCGCCTCATTCGGGCTACCGACAAGGTTCTCGACCATCGCGCTAGTGGGGCTGTGCGACGATGCCGAGCTGAATGCCTTTTGCACGGACGCGTCGATTGTGCCTGCGCTGGCTTTCTCGTAGCGTATCAGGGCGAGGAGGGCTCCAGATCGATCCGTCACCGCCGCCGACACATTGTAACCGTCTACGGCACATGCCGCGGCGGCCATTTCAGCGATGTTGACCGCAAGCCTCGCTCTGAGGCCGGTCCTGGCCTCGGTGTCGTAAGCGAGCACAGAACTCGCGGCAAGCGCACCGATGGCGGTAGCCAGTAGGAAGGTCTTCATTTTATTGATCTCTTTTGGTGCGGACCACCTTGCGGCCCTGTCGCAGCGATTTGCGTCGTCAACTAATCTTCAGGGTTTTCGCGAAGACGATGAAATCCTGAAATTTGCTGCCCCCGCAGCCCGCGGGCCCGCCACGGCGGCGGGCCCCTGGAATCAAAACCTCAAGCCGGGAAGCGAGGGATCAAAGCGACCTGCTACCCAGGGCGTTGTCGTCGAGCGTCTTTCCATCGAGTGCCAATCGAGCATGAAGCTGGTCGATTGCGCGTTGGAAGACCGCGGGATCGTCGAGCGCCCGGGAAAGGACGATCGCGCCCTGGATGGCGAGAACGGCGTCTTCCGAGAGGAGGCGTGCCTGCTGAGCGTCACGGCCTTGCCGGACGAGCGCTGCTTGCAGAGCGTCTACCCAGGCGACGAAGTAATCCCGGATAGCCTGGGCGAAGAGGTCTCTGGTGTTGGCGACAGCCAGGGCACCAACGAGACAGACGCGCCTGCCCGATCGGAAGTATTTCGCGGTTTCATCGAGCATTGTCGCGATCGCGGCATTGGCATCGTCTCCGTCTCGCAGGGGAGAATAGACGGAATCTTCAAACCATTGCTCGATCTCGGCGAGCACGGCCCGGACCATCTCCTCCTTCCCATTCGGGAAGAAGTGATACAGACTACCCTTGCCCAGGCCGGTGGCCTTGCCGATCAAGGCAAGGCTCGCACCGTCGTATCCATGCTCGCGAAAAACTTCGGCCAGGGAGGCGATGGCGTCGGATCTTTCAGCGACCATGCGGGCCATGATTAGAGGCCCAGATCGCTGAGGCTGGGATGGTCGTCCGGCCGACGGCCGAGCGGCCAATGGTACAGGCGTTCGCTTTCAGCAATCGGCATTTCGTTGATGCATGCGTGGCGGTGCGCCATCAGGCCGTCCTCTGCAAATTCCCAGTTCTCGTTACCATAGGCACGGAACCACTGGCCACTATCGTCGCGATATTCGTAGGCGTAACGTACTGCGATGCGGTTGCCGGTGAAAGCCCAGAGCTCCTTGATGAGGCGGTATTCATGCTCCTTGTTCCACTTACGCTCCAGAAAAGCCTGAGCTTCTTCGCGGTTGGTGGCGAATTCGACACGGTTCCGCCAACGGGTGTCGACGGTGTATGCAAGCGCGACCTTGGCGGCGTCGCGGCTGTTCCAGCCGTCTTCGGCCAGACGGACCTTTTCGATTGCGGTCTCGCGAGTGAACGGTGGGAGAGGAGGACGTGACATGTTGGATTTCCTTTGTAAATCGTTGATGTGTACTGCTCGGTCAACTCTTGACTGATTGGTACAGTAGCTATGGTGATGTTGGGTGTCAACGACTTTTTTTGCGCGGTGTGGAATTTTTCCGACGGGCTTTTATGGTCGCGAACCGAGGCGCCGGCGTTCGAAACGGACGGACAAAAGCAGGCAACGCGTGCGGCCGCCCCGCTGGGATACTGTCGGCAACCTCAGCAGCGCCTGGGTATCCGCCGTTCAGTAAAAACTATGGGCGTTGGACGATGGTTTTTGGTGGCGAAAGGCACGACGGTACCGCCAGTGCGGCCACGACATTACTGCGGGAATTGTACCGCAAACGCCCTCGCACACGAAATGGTGGATATGGGAGGGTGAATGGAGACTAACTCAGGCTCGCTGCGGATTGCCTCCACCGCTCCATGGCCCGAGGAAGCGCATCGTGCTGAAACGCTTGGTTATCATCCGATATGATCACGGTGCTCTTCGAGCCGCAAAATCAGGAAAGAAAGCTCCTATAAATCCACGGGCTATCCGGATACTGGTCATTGGGCCGAGAGCCCAAACAATAACTCGAGGTTGTGCCGAAGCGTCCAGACCACCCCGCTGGGAAGCTAAACCTCCTCGGACCGAAGCCTAAGGGCCCTAATACTCATATAATGCTGCCAACAAAAGGAGATTTTAGATGGGCGATATCAGTCCAACGGTAAGTGTAACAACCGGCGTCGATCACATCGGGCTAACCGTTAAGAACTTGAGCGCTTCCCTCGCCTTCTTCACGAACTGCCTTGGCTGGAGATTATTCGGCGAAAAGCCCGACTATCCAGCGGCATTCGTTACAGACGGCCACCTCAAAGTCACGCTTTGGCAGGTCAAAGATCAATCCCACTGCAACGGTTTCGACCGTCGCCAAAATGTCGGGCTTCATCATCTTGCTCTGAAGGTGGGTACCCTTGAGGACCTTCAACTGCTTTACGACAAGACCAGGGAGTGGCCCGCCGTTAGCACCGAATTTAGTCCAGAACCTTCTGGCGCCGGGCCAAAAATCCACTTCATGATCTATGAACCGGGGGGATGCCGGATGGAATTTTCCTGGGATCCGCGGTGATCCTGATCGGGCCTTGGCCGATCCGAGAAGCCTGGCGACTGTAATCTCGGTTGTCAATCATACCACGCACCTGGCAACTCGCGACAGCCTCGCGGGTACCTCAATGCCGTGCATGGTCGAATGGCGTTAAAGCGGAAGACACTGCTGGACGCACCCCATCACTCATTCGGCCGCCCAATAGCTGTCGCTCCGGTTTCCGGATGCGCCTATAATCAATCAGATCGAAAGGAACATCCTCCACCAATGGCATTAAAGGAGGCTGACGAGCACTTTCAGCCCATCCAGCCAGCTTCGGACAGCGAATTCGCCATAAAAAGCAATCCGGCGCGCAGTTGCTCGCGATTGATAACGCCGCCTAGGCATACCCGAACATGCTCGTCGGGTGTGCCGAGAACGGTAAATGCGTCCGACGGCATTAGGCCGACATGGCGACCAGCCATCCGCCCCATGAGTTCCGCCCTGCTGGCGCCCTTGGGTAGCTTGAGCCATATGTTGAAGGCCTCCGGTTCGCCTTCGATGTCCAGTCCCGGAAGCGCGTCGGCGGCAATCTTCTGCCGGACTGCGCTTTCCGACCGGACGAAGTGGCGAATGGCGTCGGCGGTGCCATCCTCGATCCACCGTGTAGCGAGCGCCATGCAGATCGGCGACGGCATGACGGCGCTCGCTCGCATTGCCTGGGCCAGAGAATATGCAGCCCTAGCGTTTGGGGAAACGGTGTAGGCAAGCCGCAAGCCTGCGCCGAGACATTTGGCCAAGCCCCCGATGTGCCAGGTTAGGTCGGGAGCAAGCGTGGCGAAGGGTACGGGCGCGACTGCAGGTATGAAACCGTAAGCATCATCTTCAATCAAGGGCAGTCTGTGTCGCAAGAGAACTTCGGCGATCTCCATTCGGCGCGCGCGCGGAATGGTCAGCGTCGTGGGATTTTGGACCGTCGGGTTAAGATACAGAGCCTTCGGCTGGTGCAAATGGATAGCGGCATCAAGCGCATCCGGGAGGATGCCGGAAGCGTCCATCGGGATGCCTACAAGCTGCAGCCCCATGCGTGCTGCGATCGCTCGTAGCCCGGGATATGTCAATGCCTCGCACAAGATGACGTCACCCGGTCTGGTCATCGTTGAAAGAAGCGCCGTCATCGTTGCATGCGCCCCCGGCGTGATTGCGATCCGCTCGAGGCTCGGTACCATCCCCCTTTTCGAGAGCCAGGAGGAGGCGGCGGCCTTGTCCTGCTCACCTCCGGTCGTCGACTGGTACCGGAGAAGGGAAATAAGGTTAGCCGAAACTGTCTGTAGCCCCTCCTGCATCCGTCCCACGAGATCGGGATCCTGCGGCTCGGGAGGCATGTTCATTGACAAATCCTCGTCGCCGGCCCGACGTGGATCGATCCGATGTTCCTCCTTCGGCCGGCCGAGTGCGAAAGTTCCTCTCCCGACATGGCTCTCAACGAGACGACGAGAATGCGCCTCAGCATAGGCGCGGCTGACCGTCGTGAAGTCGATGCCCAGACGCTCAGCGAGCCTGCGCTGCGGCGGCAGTCGGTCACCGGCAGCGATATCGCCCCGCTTGATTGCCAGCTCGATGGCGTCCGCAATCTGAAGATATCGAGGCTTGCCGTCTGGGCGAAGCTCCGGGAGCCACTTTAACATATTAATATGCCCTATTGATAATTGTTTCATATTGTATGGATATAAAGCCGACTGTTCAAGCAGCAAATTGCCAAAGTATCTTAGCCTACAAATCGTTCATAATGGCCAAAAATGCGAATATTTAATGAGCAGGCTGCATAGGATATTTGCAATTTTGTCTTTCGCCAATAAATTATTGTATGCATATTGAACTGCTTATTGATTCATACAATTTCATTCGTATCGTTGCTGCATCAACCCCGCTGTAAGGAGATGCAGACATGCCTGAAGTAACGCAGCCGCCGCACAAGGATGGCGACTTCTTTGTCGACTACGAGTCCAAGGTTTTCGAGGATGTTAAAGCCGATCCCGGTGAAAAGGCGCTCGTGACTTTCCACACGGTGGCGTTCGAAGGCTCTATCGGGCTCGTGAACATCCTCAACGCGATTCGCCTTCAGCGGAAAGGCTACGAGACTTCGATCCTTCTTTACGGCCCGGGCGTGACACTGGGGATCCAGCGCGGCTTCCCCAAGCTCGGCGACGAGGCCTTTCCCGGTCATCTGAACTTCAACAAGAACCTCGAGCGCTTCATGAAGGAAGGCGGCAAGGTCTACGCATGTCGCTTCGCACTCCAAGCCCTCTATGGGCACGGCGAACCGGCTCTGATCCCCGGCATCATCCCGATCCTGCCACAGGACGTGCTGGACTGCGTGCTTTTGCACAAGAAGGCCAACGCCCTGATCATCGATACATGGACCGTCTGATTTGACCTCGGCACCCCGTTCCGCAGCGAACGGGGTGCTTCGTTCCAGGCAATGCGAAGGAGCCAGTCATGCCCAAAATAGTACGCGCAGCCGCAGTCCAGATCGCGCCCGACCTGACATCACGCGCTGGCACCGTCGAGCGGGTCCTGAATGCGATTGCCGAAGCCTCTGACAAAGGCGCGGAGCTGATTGTATTTCCAGAAACCTTTGTGCCTTGGTATCCGTATTTCAGCTTCGTTCTGCCGCCTGTCCAGCAGGGACCCGAGCACCTGCGGCTTTATGAAGAAGCAGTGACGGTACCGTCAGCAGAGACACGGGCCGTCGCCGACGCCGCGCGCAAACGCAATGCGGTCATCGTCCTTGGCGTCAATGAGCGCGACCACGGCTCGCTCTACAACACCCAGCTGATCTTCGACGCGGATGGCAGCCTGAAACTCAAGCGCCGCAAGATCACGCCGACCTATCATGAGCGGATGATCTGGGGACAGGGCGATGGCGCCGGTCTGAAAGTGGTCGAGACCGCCGTCGGCCGCATGGGTGCCTTGGCATGTTGGGAGCACTACAACCCCCTGGCCCGATACGCGCTAATGGCGCAGCACGAGGAAATTCACGCTTCTCATTTTCCAGGCTCTCTGGTCGGCCCGATCTTTGGCGAACAGATCGAAGTCACGATGCGGCACCACGCGCTGGAATCGGGCTGTTTCGTAGTCAATGCCACCGGCTGGTTGAGCGAAGAGCAGATCGCGTCCATTCACCCTGATCCCACCTTGCAGAAGGGGCTGCGCGATGGCTGCATGACCTGCATCATCACACCGGAAGGCCGCCACGTCGCTCCGCCCCTGACCTCGGGCGAAGGCATCCTGATCGGCGATCTGGACATGCGGCTCATCACCAAGCGCAAGCGGATGATGGATTCGGTCGGGCACTATGCACGGCCCGAATTACTGCACCTTGTCCATGACACAAGGCCTGCACGCGCACTCGAGCAGATCGGCCTTTCAGGCAATTTTTTGGACGCAGAGCAAGACAAGCCATTTGAGGAGGCTCAGGATGCGTGACGGGCCATCGATAGATCCGGAACTCATCAACGACCTCCAGACGCGAGGAATGCGTCTCGTCGATCCGCGGGCCGGCCACGAGAGCAGGCGCGGCGGCGCAGGCCCCTCGGACCATAAGGCCGTCAATTTCGGCGACACAACCGTCATGGTCCCGGTACATACCGCACCTGCATTCGACAGTCCCTATCTGGTGGAGGCGCCCGATGCCGACGGCCGTGCGCGCATCACCAGGGAAGGATCCGAGGTCGCCCGAATTCGATTTCCCAATCGTCCGCGATTCTATGATCTGACGACTGCAGACGGCATTCCGTACAACAAGATCGCTGTTCTCCATTCGCGTGATGTGCTCGCCACGACCATTCTGCAGACCTGCATCCGCTATGAAAGCCGCAAGAAGACCTGTCAGTTCTGTTCGATCGGCCAAAGCCTTGCAGCCGGCCGGACTGTCGCGCACAAAACTCCCGCGCAACTGGCGGAAGTCGCAAAGGCGGCCGTCGAACTCGACGGCGTGAAGCACATGGTGATGACCACCGGCACGCCTGCGGGCAAGGACCGTGGTGCTGCCGTTTTGGCAGAGAGCGCGCGCGCGGTTAAGGCCGTCGTCGACCTGCCTATCCAGGTGCAATGCGAGCCGCCGGAAGACGATATCTGGCATGAACGGATGAAGGATGCGGGCGCGGACGCGCTTGGAATGCATCTTGAAGCGGTGACACCCGAAGTCCGGGAGCGGATCATGCCGGGCAAGGCCAGCGTTCCGCTTGAAAAGTATTTCTCCAGCTTCGAAGCAGCAGTGAAAGTGTTCGGGCGGGGGCAGGTCTCGACATATATCCTCGCGGGTCTCGGCGATACGCGTGAAGCCATCCTCGATATGTCCACGCGTCTGGTTGCAATGGGCGTCTACCCATTCGTCGTACCGTTCGTACCGATCTCCGGAACGCCGCTCGAAAGTCACCCCGCACCGAAATCCGATTTTATGGCATCCATCCTTGCGCCATTGTCCCAGATCGTCATCGACGGCGGGTTGAAGGCCTCGGACATCAAGGCCGGTTGCGGCAAATGCGGCGCTTGCTCGGCCCTTTCGACCTATGAAAAGCTGAGGATCCCGGCATGAGCCACATGGATGATTCAGAGTTTATCAGCCCGGAGTTCCTGATCCGGGCAGCATCCGAGCCCTGGGAACTTCAAGGGGTTTCTCGTCTCCGACATCAGGTGTTTGTCGAGGAACAGCGTATTTTCGTCGGCGATGACCGCGACGAAATCGACGCTAGCGCCCTCCCCCTTGCGGCAATCGCTACGTTGGCGGCCGAACCTGCAGAAGTTGTGGGGACTGTCAGGATCCACGAGCCCACGCCCGGTATCTGGTGGGGCTCGCGCCTTGCGGTCGCTCCCGCATACCGCAGGGTCGGTCGGCTGGGAGCAGAGCTGATCCGGTTGGCGGTGAGTACCGCGAATGGCCTCGGGTGCAGTGAGTTTCACGCCCATGTCCAGCTTCAGAACGTACCTCTTTTTCGCCGGCTGCATTGGGAGCCGCAAGGAGAGATCGAACTGCATGGCGTGCGCCACATGCACATGCTGGCTTCACTCGATCACTATCCCCCCATATGCGACCCGACCATCGGCTGGTCCGCCAGAGCACGGAGGCCATGATGGACGTACATGCCCTGGCGGCAGCACTCGCAGCCCACCCCTCGATCCGCAGCAAACTTGGCATAGCAGGCACGACACGAGCGCTCTCGATATCAGCCGGGACGGCGGGAATGCCGGGCGACGACGCCGCCGCAATTGCGGCTCCGGATGGGACCTGGGATCTGCTGGCGGGGGAAGGTTTCATTCCGCAATTCGTGCAAGACGATCCGTGGTTCGCCGGGTGGTGCGGCGTGATGGTGAACCTCTCGGACATCGCTGCCATGGGAGGGCGTGCGACCGCGCTGCTCGATGCCGTGTGGGCACCGGACGCGGCGTCTGCCGAGCCCCTGCTCACCGGGCTACGGGATGCAGCGATGACCTACGGCGTGCCGATTGTCGGTGGTCACACGAACCTCCGAAGCAAAGATCTCAATCTCGCCGTTTCGGTGATGGGACGTGCAAAGAAGCTGATTTCCAGCTTTGCGGCCGCCCCTGGAGATCTGCTTATCGCAGCCATCGATCATCGCGGGCAGTATCGGCCAAGTTTCGACAACTGGTGCGCCGCCCTTGATGCGCCCCATGAACGGCTGCGCCGCGACTACGAGATCCTGCCGGAGCTCGCCGAGGCCGGTCTGGTTGATGCAGGAAAAGACATCAGTCAGGGCGGTATTGTTGGCACAGCGCTGATGCTAGCGGAATCGTCACGCTGCGGCTTCGATATCGCGCTGGCCGACATCCCGCTTCCGCAAGGCGTTCAACTCGAACGCTGGCTGCGCAGCTTCCCGAGCTTCGGCTTTCTCCTTTCGGTCCGCCCGGAACGGGCAGAAGAGGTCTGCGACGTGTTTGCTGCTCGGGGCATCAGCGCAGCTGCCATCGGTCATGCAACGGACAGCTCCCGGATCGATCTAACGAGCGGTGGCGCCCGGGCAACTTTCTGGGACTACGCGGCAGCCCCCTATATCGCGCTCGCAAAGGAGATCGCCCATGCCTGAAGTACGCTTTACCATTCGATGGCCTGATGGCATGGAGGAGAGCTGCTACTCGCCCTCGACCGCCATAACGCGCCATCTCGAAGCCGGATGCACGTATCCGCTGACTGAATTTGTCGAACGTGCGCGCACCGGTCTAAACGAAGCATCGGACCGCGTCACGGCTAAATTCGGCTTCGCCTGCTCCTCCGCACTCGACCAACTGGCAAAGATCGAAACGACAGCTGCCGCTCAGCCGGCTGACGCCAAGGTCACCTGCCTCTCGATGTCATGAAAGGGTTTGTTATGACGAACGATACTGTACCACACGTACCGGTTCTCATCATCGGAGGCGGCCAGGCCGGTCTTTCTGTCAGTTGGTATCTGATGCAGGAAGGCATCGAACATGTCGTCCTCGAGCGCCACCGGAAGTTCGAAAGCTGGCGCAACAACCGCTGGGACAGTTTCTGTCTGGTTACACCAAACTGGCAGTGTCGGCTGCCCGGCTGGCACTATAAGGGAGCAGATCCGGATGGCTTCATGGTCAGGCAAGAGATCGTCGACTATCTCGATGGCTTCTTCGAAAGCTTCAACCCGCCACTCCGGGAGGGGGTAGATGTCAGCGAGGTCACCCCGCGCGAAGGGGGCGGATACCGGATCGAGACGAGCATCGGCACCATGACTGCGGACCAGGTCGTTATCGCGACAGGCGGTTATGACAACCCGATCGTGCCTCCCTACGCGTCCGATCTGGACACTTCGGTTTTCCAGATGCACTCGCGCGACTACCGGCGGCCCTCGCAGCTGCCCGATGGCGGGACCCTGATCGTGGGTACAGGACAATCCGGCGTGCAGATCATGGACGATTTCCATCTGGAAGGTCGACCCGCGCATCTTGCTGTAGGGCCAGCTCCGCGCAGCCCGCGCAAATATCGTGGGCGCGACGCGACAGATTGGCTTTACGATGCCGGCACCTATGCCGTCACGATCGATAGCCATCCCGATCCGGTAAAAGCGCTCACCCAGACGAACCATTACATGTCTGGCCGCGACGGTGGGAAGGAGATCGATCTGCGCAAATACGCCCTGGAGGGCGTTCGGCTATACGGATCGGTCGCGGGCGGCTCCGGCACAACGATGACGTTCCTGCCCGACCTCGAGAAGAACCTCGATGATGCTGACCGGAGCTACCTGGGTATACGTAAGCAGATCGATGCCTGGATTACCGCGCAAGCAATCGATGTGCCAGAGGAGCCGCCATTTGAAAAGGTCTGGCGTCCCGCTCAAGAAATCACCGAAGTTGATCTGGCGGAGGCAGGCATAACGTCGATCATTTGGGCGATCGGTTTCCGCCCGGATTATTCGTGGCTGAAGGTCGACTGCCTGGATCAGCGAGGCAAGCCGGTGTTCCGTCGCGGTGTAACCGATGCACCTGGTCTGTATTTTATTGGTCTTGGCTGGCTGAACACATGGGGCTCCGGCCGATTTCTTGGCATCGACGAGGACAGCCGGTATCTCGCCGAACAAATAGTTGCTCTCCAAAAAGACAGGCTCGCTGCATGAGCACGTTCCCACTCACCAAATACGACGGGGCAGAGGTCATTGAACGCCACGTGCTTGGAATGGCGGAAATGGGCTACAGCGGCATTTCGGAGCAATGGCTCAAGCGACGTGCCGGTGATTTGCACTGGCGGCTGATTGCGCGCGCCATGGGACAGCGGGATGCGGTCTTCACTTGCTCAGAGGGCGAGCCACTCTATGCGGCTTTTTGTGCGACCAGCTTGCGACTGGTAAGACCCCATCTCCCCCGCCTGGGCGGGGAGATGACACTGGTCGCCAATCTCTACCGCGTCGGGCACGGGCGTCTGGCGTCACTTATCCGCATCACCGCTGGCGGCGATAGTGTAGGCCGGATGATATTGGTCTCGACCTTTGTGGGACGCTCCGAACCGGGGATCAACCGATCTGTCGTCCGGCGGAGCCCGCGAGCGTTGGCGATGCCGCCTGAGGCTCCCCTCGAGGTTCGTCGCGTTGCCGAGAAAGCCTCAGCCACCACCCGCGACATTCGTAACGGCCATCTAGACCTCTCCGGAATGTCGGGAACGCAAAAGGTCCTGCCGTGCCCCACGACCGACTTCAATGCCGCAGGACTTCTCTATTTCCCGAGCTACAGCGCTTTAGCCGACCGGGGATTGTTCCAAGCAGGAGAGACGCATACCGGGATGATCGCCTCGCGGAATGTCGTTTATCTGGGCAATGTAGAGCCGGGAGAATGGATGGAGATCGGCTTCAAGAAGCTGCCTTCGGGGCATGATGTTATCCTAAAAGGCCCGGACTCTCGGCCGTTGGGGTTGATGCGTGTACGTTACAATCGTGGCAACGACAGCTCTGTAGCAACTCAACACTGCAACGCTGTCGAAACCTCCATTTCCAAGTTAGTTTCCCGCTAGCAAGGGAACTGAGACCGCACCGTCGCCAAACGCGGGCTTTGAAGATCGCTACGGAAAGCCATTTTCTAACGTCTTGCTCGGCCTAGGCTTGATGGGAGGCAAACCGACCGTTCGTTGGGTTGCACTATCCAGCTACTGCATTCACGTTAGAGTGCCAGCTACTATAGATTGGCATGAGGAAGCGGTTCCATGATTCCGTGTCGGTATGGTTACCACACGCTGCTGAATGACGGCCATATCGATATGACGATCCGGTGTGAACCAATCTTGGCCGCGCTGGCGGCCCTCGTGATATCGACGTCGGCAAAAACCTCGGTAGTTTTGGTTGAAATTGTTGTACCGATAGCGATCGCCGGGGTGATGTCGTCCCGCGTCGGCAGATCCTTCCACGTATAAACCTCGCTGGAACCGCCAATCTGTGCAACACGGTTCTCAGGGACCGTTCAAACGAACTTCAAGATCACTTTTTGAAATCGTCCGGCTCGTTCGATGTCGGGTTCGCCACGGACCAATCCATGCACGCTATCAAAGCCATTCTCGCGATGGTTTCGGACAGAGCCCTAGTACGCTCCCAATCGTGACCGATTTTGTTGTTCGTTCCGTGGATAGCTCGGCTTCGGCCGTCCTCATAGATGTCTTGGACAACAGACTTGAACGTTGGCGCATCTAGATTGCCATTAATCGGGTCCGTTCTCACAATTCCGAGACGAGCCTCAAGCATTGTCAGGATGCCGCCGACCTTCCTTCCTTTTCCCAGGGCGTCAAGGCTTGCGGCAAAATCCACTACGGCTCTGAGATCATCCGGTTCTTTGCAACCTTCGTGGAACCAAAGAAGCGACTGAAGCAGCGTGTTCAACATAACCGGACGATTACTGATGCTTTGCGGATGCAGAAAATAGTCGAGGACACCTTCGGTCGCGATGACGAGGGTTTGAAAGTTTGTAAATAAGGTTGCCCAATCCGCGGGATCGATCTGTGGGCCTGACGGCGTCCCCTTCAATCGTGACCCGCCAGCGAGATCTTCCCAGCGCTATAGCGGAGAGCGTACTGAAGGAACAGTGGACCATCATAGCGCATGCGGAAGCCATCAAGTGCCCGGGAGGCAGGCTCCCACATCATAGCTATGCACGTTAAAGCCAACCGAGCGGCGTTTGCGGCGGCCTGCAATCCGGCCTTCCGCTCGAACCCTTTGACACTGACGCTGCACACGTAAGGGCACGGCCCGATAACATTGTAGATGTCTTTTTCGCGATGATTATCGAGCGCCTTTCGTAAAGGTGCTGGCTTCCGGCCTCCCGACCAGACCCGGCGAACTCTTCTTGCGATGACGTTCGGAATGTCGCCGTCTGCGACTTTGCGCGTCAGCCAATCATCTCGCGGCTCTATCCGCACAGGGCCAATTCGGAATGACGGTACATCCCGGTTTGAGAAGAGCGTCGTGCCGAAGATGTATTCCTGGCCGGCGAGACCCGTCAGATGGTCGTCGATTGCCACGGTGACCGCCGCCAGGATTTCGGAAGCCGCAATGTCGGCTTGCTGCGACAGCTTTGTCGAAGCGAGCGCGGGTCCGATCCAATCTCGGACAAGAACCCTCCACTCCTCGCTCCTTATATTCCGGGTCGTCTGAGGTCGCGCCGCCTTAAGCGACGCGGCAAGTCGACTAATGTCTTCATCAATCTCTCGCGAGATCAGTAATGAGGTGCCGTCCTCAGCTCCCGTTCGTAGAGATATTGGGAACTCACTCCCACTTAGGGCCAGCCACCGTGGCGCAGTCGTCCGGGAACATAATTTCAATTTACTGCCGTCCCTCTCTTCGCAGCAGCTCAGCCTTCCGCTCAATTCCCCAGGTATAGCGGAATGACGCTCCATCTTTTCTTACAACACGGTGGCAGGGAATAGCGATGGCGAGAGGATTGCTCGCGCAGGCACTGGCTACAGCCTTACCCGCCTTCGGACGTCCGACCTTAGCAGCGAGATCTTCATAGCTGATGATCTCGCCCGGAGAAATATCTCGCAACGCAAGCCAGACGCGACGCTGGAAGGTAGTCCCACGCAGGTCGAGCGGCAAGTCGAAGCCGACCTCTGGGCGCTCAACCATTCCAACAACCTTGGCGACGGTGTCCTCGTATCGTTCGTCCCCTCCGACAAAGTTCGCGTTTGGAAATCGATCCTGAAGATCTGTCAGGAGGGCGGCAGGATCATCCCCAAGGAGAATTGCCGCAACGCCCTTGGCGCTCGATGCAACCAGGATCGCCCCAAGCGATGTCTGGCCGACTGCAAAGTGCAGCGTTTCCCTGCGCCCGCCCGCCCTGTAGTCTGCCGGAGCCATTCCGAGCGCGCGGCTGCATACCGCGTAGAACCTTCCGCTGGAACCGTATCCTGCGTCATAGAACGTCGATGTAATGGTCCTGCCCGGTTTTAGTCCTTCCCGGACGAGTTGAGCCCTCCTCTCGAGCATGTATGCTCGCGGGGTCATTCCAGTGTGTGCACGGAACGTTCGGTGGAAGTGCCCTTCACTGACGCCGAGCGCATGCGCGAGCGCCGCGACGGTCTGCGAGCTGTCTCCGGCATCAATCAGCCTGCACGCCTCAGCCACCAGATCGGCATTCCTCCTTGCGAATTCCTCGTCGTCGGGACGGCATCGCAGGCACGGTCGAAAGCCTGCTCTTTGTGCGTCGGAGACGCACCCGAACCAGCGCATGTTCTCTGGCCGGGGAGGACGGGAGATGCAGGTCACCCTGCAATAGACGCCGGTTGTGAGGACGCCGCGGAATGCGAGCGTTGTCGCTTCGGTCAGAACTTCCGCGGCTTCCGTCATCAGCTGGCGCTCCTCTGCATCGAGCCGAAAGGGTTGTCGATCAGGTAGCGCCACAGACCGTCGGGGCCGCGGCGGGCGATGTCGGTTGCGGTCGCCCCCATGTTGATCTCCGTGCCGTCCCGCGCCGTGCCGATATACGACCAATCGAGAATGAGGGACGCGATGTCGCCCGCCACGAACAGGTGACGCTGCGTGATCGACATCTGAAGGCCGAGGCTGAAGTACTTGGAGAGCTCCCTGCCGATCGCCTCCCTGCCGACATGAGCGACCCCTGCGGCGTCTACGATCAATCCTTCCGGGTCGTAGAAACCGAGCATGGTGTCAACGTCGAGCGAGTTCAGGTGTGCAAGGAGCGCCGGGACGATACCTTCCGGCGTCGAGGAGAGTGCGAGCTTGGTAGTCATTAAATGTCCTTCGTTGTTGTTCTGCCCCTGCGAGCGTCCTGACTATGGCGAGGCATCAAGGGGTCGAAACTCCGTTTTCTGATCTCAAATTCGGAATTTCGAGCACTTGATGTGATCACGGGTTGACTCCGATCACAATCATAGACATTTTATATCCACGATTAGGAGATGCAACATGAAATTGAGCGAAGGCGTCGAGCAGGCCATTCACTGCACCGCATTTCTGGCGGGTCTGTCGGAAGACGGCGTCATGTCAGCGTCGGCACTTGCCGAATTGCACGGCGTGTCGACCAGCTATCTCTTGAAGCACCTGCAGGCGCTGTCCGGCGCAGACATCGTTGCGACGACGCCGGGGCCGAAGGGTGGCTATCGGCTGGCGAAAACGCCAAAGGACATCAGCCTTCTCGACATCGTCCTCGCGGTCGAAGGACCGGCGCCCGCTTTCCGCTGCGCCGAGATCCGCCAGCGGGGACCGAACCCATTGCCGCAGCGCTACTTCACAAAGCCCTGCCAGATCAACGCCGCGATGCTGAAGGCTGAAAAGGCCTATCGCGCAGAACTCGCCAAGGTATCCGTCGCGGACCTTCTGGCGGATCTCGGCGCAGACGACGACGGCGGGATCGCCGCCCGCGGATGCGCCTTCCTGAAACTCCACGAACGCAAGACGGGCAATCGCGCCTCGTCATAGGAGAAAGCAGAAATGAGTACGTTAAAGAAGGTCGCCGTCATCGGCGGCACGGGCCTGATCGGCTCGAAGGCAGTGAAGTTGCTACAGGACGCCGGCCACGAAGCCGTCGTCGCAAGCTCCCGCAACGGGATCAATGCCTACACGGGCGAAGGGCTGGCCGAGGCGCTTGCGGGCGCCGACGCTGTCATCGACGTTTCAAACATGATGTCGTTCGACAAGGCCGTGATCACCGACTTCTTTGGAACGTCGAGCCGGAACCTGACGAATGCTGAGCTCGCTGCAGGCGTGCGCCACCACGTCGTCCTTTCGATCGTCAATGCCGACCAGCTCGCGGCCAATCCTTACATGGCAGGTAAGCTGGCGCAGGAAGAGGCCGTCGCTTCGTCGGGCCAGGCCTATAGCATCGTTCGAGCAACGCAGTTCCACGAGTTTATCGAAACCTTGGCCGGCGCATATGCCGCCGACGGAATGGTGAAGGTGCCGGATATCGACTTCCAGCCGATTGCTGCCGACGACGTCGCCGCAGCCCTGGTGGAGGCCGCGCTCGGCGAGCCTAAGAACGGAACGGTCGATCTTGCCGGACCCGAGCGCGCACCGTTCGAATCCTTTATCCGGGCGTATCTCGGTTCGAAGTGCGACGGCAGTCCGGTGACCGCAGACGCCGCAGTCGAATACTTCGGCGCACCTGTCGCCAAAGGCTCTCTGGTTCCCGGTGGAGACTACATCAAGGGCGGTGTCACGGTCGCCGAATGGCTAAAGGCATAGAAGGAGCCTACGATCATGAAGACCATTTCATACGCGGCTGCGGCATTTGCGGCCTCCCTTGCCACCGCGTCAGCTCATGACGTTGCAAAGCTGGGACTCGCATACGACACGAAGGATGCCAAGGTGACGCTCGTCTACGAGCACCCCCTGCCCGACGTCCCCGGCAAGAGCGTCAAGGGCGTCCTCGTCGAATACGGCCCCGGCGGCTACAGCTCGGCTCACACGCATGCGAAGTCCGCGCTTATCTACGCCACAGTTCTCGAGGGAGCGATCCAGAGCGCTGTAAACGGTGGCGAGACGAAGACCTTTACCGCCGGCCAGAACTTCACCGAGCTGCCGGGCGACCGCCACGACGTCAGCGCCAATGCCAGCAAGACCGACCCGGCGAAGCTGCTCGCCGTCTTCGTCGTCGATACCGACGACACCGTCCTGACGACGCCGCGCAAGCCGTAGCGCGTCCTCCGGCAACCATTCGCTAAACCATACATCACGCAACGGCGGTTCTCCGGCGAACGGAAAACCGTGCCCTCAATGAAGGAGAAAGATACATGTCTCGCTTGAACTGGTCCGAAGTCGCCCCCGACGGTGCCAAGGCGCTTTTCGGTGTCCACCACTATGTCACAGCCAAGACCAACCTGCCGACCGAGCTGATCCACCTCGTCTTTCTGCGCGTGTCGCAGATCAACGGCTGCGCCCACTGCATCGACATGCATAGCCGTGATCTGCGCAAGACGATGTCCGTCGACAAGATCACGCTGGTTCCGGTGTGGGACGAGGTGCCTCACCTGTTCAACGACCAGGAGCGGGCCGCACTCGCCTGGGCGGAGGAAGTGACCAATGTCAGCCAGACCCATGCGTCGGACGAGGCCTATGCCGCCGCCGCGGCCGCCT
The DNA here is from genome assembly GCF_014138475.1 of Agrobacterium sp. RC10-4-1. Taxonomy (NCBI): domain Bacteria; kingdom Pseudomonadati; phylum Pseudomonadota; class Alphaproteobacteria; order Hyphomicrobiales; family Rhizobiaceae; genus Agrobacterium; species Agrobacterium sp. RC10-4-1. The sequence continues at coordinate 10,150 of NZ_JACJIT010000013.1, read as the reverse complement.
TCGAACCCAAGGACCTCGTCGATCTGACGATCACGATCGCCGCGATGAACGCCTTCAATCGGCTTGGTGCGCCGTTCCGTCTTCCGGTGGCGGCAAAGGCCTGATCGCGTCGCAACGCTCCGAAAAAGCCGACCTGCCGGTCCGTTCGCGGTCCGGCAGTTACTTCAACTACAGCGGCGATAAGATCATCCGCGTCGCCATCTCCCAGAGACGAAAAGCATTCTGTGGATCAACCGCGTATCTTGCTACGCCCTTGAACGGCCCGGCTCCGCGCTCATCAACGACCGGCGCCTCCTGGCAGTCGTCAAAATATCTGCCGGAAATTCCCTCCACGAGCGGCGATCCCGCGAGCAAAGCTGACGTGGCCGCCCCCTGCTCTATCGTCTTGCGCAGGTGTTCGGGCGTCCGAAGGCCGCCGGTGTGCTTCTGTAGCCCCGTGGCGATCGCTCCGGGGTTGAGAGCGTTCGACGTGATGCCGTCGCATGCCCACGCCCGCTTGATCCCAACGGACATGAGGATGCAGGCCGTCTTCGACTGGCCATAGGCGAGCAGCGGATCGTATGGAATGAAGCGGAAGTCCGGATCGTCCCAGAACACGGGCGCAAACAGGTTGCCGGTCGAGGCGACGGAAACGACGCGGGCGCCGTTCGCTCTGGCCAGATGCTTCCGCAGGCCGAGTGCGAGCGCGAAGTGGCCTACGTAGTTGGTTGCGAATTGCATCTCCCGCCCTTCCGCACTCCTCTGCAGCTCCGGGATGGCCATGACGCCTGCGTTGTTGACGAGGACGTGCAGAGGCTCGTCCCAGCTCAGCGTGAATTCCCGCACGGAAGAAAGATCGGCGAGATCGAGGCGGCGAACGCGCAGCCGAGCCTCGGGCATTGCGCGCTTCATCTCGGCGACAGCTCTCTCGGCCTCGTCCGGGCGGCGGGCTGCAATCGTCACAGCCGCGCCTGCGGCCGCGAGGGCGCGGCTCGTCTCCAGTCCGATGCCCGCAGCACCTCCGGTCACGACAACGTTTCGCCCGGCAAGGTCAACGCCTTCCAGAACGTCGGCCGCGGTCGATGAAAACCCGAATGGGATGGGTGAAGTCATGGTCATGCTCCTTCAGACATTCGACTTGCCCGGAAGATAAGCGCGTGGCATTCGTGAACTAGATGCCCAACACTACACGCAATGATGAGATAATTCGTACAGTGAGCTCGCTCCCCCCCGGCGAGCTTGCGGCCTTTCTTGCCGTTTCCGAGCACGGTGGGTTTCGTGCCGCATCAAGAACGCTCGGCCAGACCGCGTCCGCGTTGAGCCATGCAGTCGCCGGACTTGAGAGACGTCTCAAGGTGAAGCTCTTCCACCGTTCGACCCGGAACGTATCGCTGACCGAACCGGGGCGTAGACTTGCGGAGCGACTGATGCCGGCGCTTGCGGAAATCGGCCTCGCAGTCGAGGAACTGCACGAACAGACTACGTCGTTGTCCGGGCTCGTGCGGATCAACTGCGACGCCAACGCCGCGGAGCAGGTGCTGATGCCGCTGCTCACCCGCTTCATGAAGCTTCAGCCCGCAATGCGGTTCGAGATCAGGTCCGAGGGAAGGTTGGTCGACATCGCCGAAGGAGGATTCGACTGCGGCGTCCGGGCGGCCGAACTCGTTCCTGACGAAATGGTTGCCATCCCGATCGGTCCGGACCAGCAACACATTGTCGTGGCATCGCCTGCCTATCTCGATGGTGCTCCTGCGATCACGACGCCGTCGGACCTCGCGCTTCACCCATGCGTCCAGCTTCGAATGGCGGGCGGGTCGATCTATCGATGGGAGTTCCAGCGCCGCGGCGAGGATGTCGTCGTGTCGACGAAAGGCAATCTCGTCGTCGACCAGTCCCGGCTTCTACTGGCCGCAGCTCTGGACGGTTGCGGGCTTTCCTATGTGACGCGATGGATGGCGGCTGACGCACTCGCCGACGGGAGACTTAGGCAGGTGCTAGCCGAGTGGACGCCGCCCTATCCTGGCCTCTGCCTTTATTATCCGAGACACCGCCATATCGGAGCGGGAATGCGCGAATTTCTCGACTTCCTCAGGAAGGCGACGGACGTACACTCCGAAAATGATTGAAATATCACACAGTTCATCTCGGGGAACATGTCGGCTTACGTATATCATAACCCGCTTACGAGCGCCGGCCCACAACCGCCGTCAAATTCGACATGCGTGACCGCCGTTGGGGACTTCTTACCGGACATTCAGAAATTCGCCTCGTAAATCCTGAGAACAGTGAGTGACTACTGTGTTCGGCCTTTTTCCTCCATCTTCTGGGTCAACAGAAACAAACCTGTTTCAACCACTTCAGTACCGAAAGACAAGACAATGGTTCTCAAGGATATTTTGCCCAGGTAGTCTTTTAGAGGTGGCGTTTTTCAGTGAAGTCATGCTCGCCGCAAGATTCTGGCCGATGTCGATCGAGTGGAACCACATCGGCCTTTGTTTCAGGCACCGACCGGGATTGGGTTATCGACGATGCTGCGATTGAACGCTTCAAAGAAGCCATGTTCGTTCGCGCCCGGGTTGTCGCGCAGAGGCTTGATGGCATCGACGATCACTTCGGGGGCATCTGTGGCGAGCGCGACGAGCGTCTGCTCGATAAAATCGGGGAGCGGCATGGCGCGCGGGTCACCGCTTTTATAGATCAGGTCGGTATCCACCCATGGCGGGGCGATTTCCTGCAGGCGCACGCTGGTGTCGCGTAGCTGAAAACGCTGCGACAGGACGAACGAATGGAGCGCCGCCTTCGTCGCCGAATAGATCGCATTTGTAGCGATCGGAACGAAGGCAAGCACGCTGCTGGTGTACAACACGGTTGCCTCTGGCCTCGTCTTCAGATGTTCGATCAGCGCCGAGGTCACACGGATGGGTCCGAGCAGGTTGGTGGCGATCAGGTCCTGCGCGACGGCGTCGTCAACCGGGCCGGACACATCGTCAAAGGGCATGAAGCCGGCATTGTTGAACACCACATTGAGGTCGGGATAGTTTTCGATCAGTTGCCGCGCGGCGGACTGGATGCTGTCGAGGCTCGACACATCGAGCGTGATCGCCGCCATGTCGGGGTTGGCTGAGGTCACTTCGTCGAGCAACGCGGTGCGCCGCCCGGAGATGATCACCTTGTTGCCGAGGCGATGAAGAGCTTCCGCAAGGCCCCGCCCGATACCGCTTGTGCCGCCGGTGATGAAGATGGTGTTGCCAGTCAGTTTCATAGGATCATTCCTTCATTCTGGAGAGGGTTCGAACGTGTTCAGGCTGCCGTCGTGAATCGCGGAGCAGGCCGGGTGGCGGAGAGCTGCGGGCCAAGGGCGAGACGTGCCGACTCATACGCAGTCCACAGTTCGATATCCCGGAGCGCGGGAATGGTGCTGGTTTCGCCCTGATCGAAGCCGGCAAGGGCGGCGTCGACCATGTCTTCTGCCTGCATCACGATTTCGGTGGGAAGATGCTCGACCGGCAGGCCGCCAAGGGCCCAGAAATCGGTCCGTGTCGCGCCGGGCAGAACGGCCTGGGCGCGGATGTTGCGATCAGCAAGTTCGTGGTTGAGCGAAGTGGTGAACGCCTGCACAAAAGCCTTTGTCCCGCCATAGACGCCGTTGAGCAGTTCCGGCGCAACCGCCACGATCGAGGCGATATTGATCACCGTGCCGCCGCCGCGCGCCACGAAGCCGGGCACTGCCGCGTAGGTCAGACGCATCAAGGCAGTCACGTTGAGGCGGACCATGGCTTCCATGCGATCGACATCGCTTTCCAGCAGCGTCGTGTGGGTGCCGATACCGGCGTTGTTGACCAGCGCCGTGATGCTGGCGTCTTCGCGCAGCACCTTCTCGACACCGGCAAGATCGGCCGCGTCGCCCAGATCGGCGGCAAGCACTTCGACGGCACGGTTCGTCTTGTCCGAGATCGCCGAGGCAAGCGTCTGAAGCTTGTCCCTGTTGCGGGCGACGAGGATCAGGTCGTAGCCGCGCGCGGCAAGGCGGTCGGCATAGATCGCGCCGATGCCGGTGGAGGCGCCGGTGATGAGTGCAGTTCCCTTGGTGGTCATGGGTCTGTTCCTTGTTTGCGGGGAAAGCGCCATCGCTTTCGACAAGGACGTTATGGACCAAATGACATTTGTCCGATATGACGTATAAACTACGTTTTTCGGACATAGAACTTGGAGGGGTGAATGCCTCACGTTTCCATGGTACTGACGCCGGGCTTCCAGTTTCTGGCGCTCGGCGTGCAAGCCGCTTTCGAGCTGGCTAATGTGTTGAAGGATGAAACTTATTACACCCTTTCGATCACCTCGGTCGAAGGCGGACCTGTCATGTCATCCAGTGGTTTTGCCGTGCCGACGACCAAGCTCGACCATGTGGGACAGGTGGATACGCTGCTTCTAATGGCGGGTCTCGTACCCCCTCCGCAGCATGATGAGGCAACGCTTGAGACGTTACGCGCAATGGCCAAGGGATCGCGACGGGTCGCGGGGCTCTGCACCGGATCGTTTCTGCTGGGGCAGATGGGCTTTCTCGACGGTCGGCGCGCGACCACTCATTGGTCCTATGCCAGAGAGATGCGCAGAGCCTTTCCAAATGTGCGGGTTGAGGACGACCGCATCTTCATCAACGAGGGACCGGTCTGGACATCGGCCGGCCTGACCGCGGGCCTTGACCTCGCGGTGGCCTTGGTCGAGAAAGATCTAGGACGCGACGTGGCAAGCGCCATCGCCAGGCGGCTGGTGATGCATCATCGCCGCGCCGGCGGCCAGTCGCAGCATTCGGAACTGCTTCAGCTCGCCCCCAGCAGCGACCGCATTCAAAAGACGTTGATCCACGCGAGAACCCACCTCGCAAACCCGTTGACCGTGGAGGAACTGGCCGAGGTTGCGGCACTCTCCCCTCGCCAGTTCAGCCGCGCGTTCCATGCGGAAACCGGCCAGACGCCTGCCAAGGCGGTCGAGCAAATCCGCCTTGAGGCCGCCCGCCTGATGATCGAGGAGACCCGTCATCCCATGGAGAAGATTGCGCAGGAAAGCGGTTTCGTTGATCTAAGGCGAATGCGCGATGCGTTCATGCGCCAATACGGACACCCGCCGCAGACGATCCGGCGGCTGGCAAAAGCCGCCTGAGAATGGGTGCGGCGGTGAAGCTCTTGAAGGGAATCGAACCTAGAACCCTCACACTCCGTAGCCTAAGATATTGAATAGGCTACCTTCTATAGCAGCCATCTGCGTTGGTTTCCCAAAGGGCGCGCCGCTCGTACAGAAATCTAGTCATTGCGGTGCTCGCACCGAGTCTAGTCTTCGCCTTCGACTATTTGCCGTACCAGATCGGCAGCCATCACAATGCGGTCCTTTCTGTCGAGCAGGATACCAGCGATTGTTGATTGGCGAACGGTCAGATTCCCGTCGGCGCCAACTCCGTGTTCCTCCAAAATCGCCTGGATCCTCGACTTTCGACCGGATTTGATCTCGAAACCTTCTTGGGTGACCCGCATAAAGTGCCGATTGTTCAATGAGTAAAGACTCCAGCGACTATCCGCCTCATACCCAGCATAACCATAATGCCAGACTGAAAAATGCTTATCTTGCGGCACGCCAGCCAGTTCCAGGACTGCGCGCGCATAGGGGTCGGAGTAATAACTGCTCAGCCGCGTTTGCTCCATCATGCAAAGGTCGAAGCCCATCTGATAGCTCGATGAAATGAAGATGCCGCTCTTCCCCGAGCGCATTGCCGGGTATTTCGTCATATAATATCGCCAGTCGTACTTCTTCGACGCCACAGCCTCGCGCAGATAGTCTTCCGAGATCTTGCGAAGCGCCGCTCCGATATCAACGTGGCCTTCGTAGTTCACTGCGTCTAAGAGCTTCGTAAGCGTAACCTTAGTATTGTTAACTCCCGGTCTGCTCCGAGCCACGAAGAGGTCGCGCCAGACACTCGGGAGCGATGGACTTGCGAATTGAAAACGGTCGCCAGCAATCTTCTGCGAGTAGTCGCCGCACGCCAGAAGTGCTTGGGATATCTCCTCGTAAGACGTCTTCCCCGCAAAAACAGCGTCGAATGCGCGGGCGCGCCTAATAAACACCGCCTCGTCTACATTCAGGTCAAACATCGCGAGATTGCCGCGAAGAAGGTCGTGGTCCTCGAGCCTGTACATCGTCTCGTCCAGTTCGACCGATCGGTTCGCCAACAGAAAAGACGCTTTTGCAACCTCTTCATCGACCTGCGCTCGATTGAAGCTCTTGAGCGCCGCCAAATCTCCCGTGACAATATAGGCAGAGACCTCATCAAGAAGCGCGCGGAAAATCTCCACGCGAATTTCGTTTTGGGACGCGAAGATTACGTTTCGTAGGCAACGTATCCTCTTGTTTATTTCGCCTCGCGAAGGCCTAGGATCGGCGACGATGTACTCGATGACCGCATGAAGTAGGAGGGTTCTCGGCAAGCTGAAGGCTCGATTACGCCCCTGGCTTAGCCCGTAGCTTCTGCAGCAGTCCTCGAGGAGATTGACGTCACCGAAGATAGTTACGGCACCCGCCTTATGTTTGTCGTCCGCAAAAAGCTCTCGAAACCACTTGTCGATATCTGTCATCGTCGTTGCGGAAGCGAGCTCCGCATGGAGGCCGTCCAGTGCTGAGAACAGACCATTTTGGGCAGCAAGCGTGACTTCTGTTTCGGGGCCTCCGTAGACCGCCTTGGCAGTGGCTTCTAGATCCTCATCCGCAGGGCGGTCCTCAAGGCCAAGACGCCAAATCGTAATGTCAGTAATGAACCTGAAAAGGCGCAAGAACTCTTCATCGGCATTGTCATTTGCACCTCGGAAAGGCCAGATCAGATCGGCCCATTCCTGATCGATCTTTCTCGTGAACTCCGCGTACCGGCCGGCTTGTTTACTTGTCGCAGGCAACGCTTCCTCGAACTCTTTTAACACCTGTTCGAATTGCGCCTTGAAGTGCTCGAATTCGGTGAGCGGCTTCCCGCGCGAGTTCATTTTTATGTAGAGCTCATCGGTCAGTCCCATCTCTTTGAGCGAGAGGAGTTCGAATGTGATACAGGGGTTGTCTTCGGACGTCAGGCGGGTCCATGCGAAATGGCAGGCGTCATCACCGACGTCGGCGAACAATGCCTGGATGTCGTCGAGCACAACCAGCATCGACTGGATCGTAGGGTCCTTCCTCCACGATCCGGCAAACCAATGCTGGTCCTGAAGCCATTCAGAAATTCGACAGTCGTTCAGTACAGGGCAAATCGTTGCGATCTTCGCGCAAAAGTCGCGTGACGAAAATCGTGTGTGATAGGTAAATCGCCGGATGAAATCCCGCTCTCCATCTGGGACACGACAGCGGACTGCCAAATACCAATGCAATAGGTACAACGATGTCAGCCGCTGTTGCCCATCGAGCGGAATAAAGCACCCGTCCTTAGTGTCTCCGTAAACGAAGTCTAAGCTGATTTCTTCCTCTCCTGTCAGTGCCTGCTTAAGGACATCAAGGAAGGAACGTCGTATCCGCTTGACCTCGATGTTTTGCCTTCCCTGCGCGAAGTCTCGCTGAATTATAGGGATTTCGATGGTCGCGATGTCCGAAGAACGAAGCATATTGCGGAACGAAATTTTTGTCATTGAGCACCAACCAGATAGTTTCCTACGCCCCGATCTGTTGAGATCAATGCCTCCAGGTAGCTTTGCCGATCGTCGCGGCTCCACAAGTGCATCTGTTCGCTTCCAGCGTCGACGTAATACTTCAGAAAAACCTGCCTGGTGCAAATCGGTATGAACGCTCCTTTGCGATCAAGTTCGACCACTTTCAATCTTTTCACGGCGAAGGCTGAATTGCCGAGGCTGCTGTTGATGGGCCTCGAAAGAAGAGCGAGGTTAGCAATTCCATGAATTGAGTCGTCGTCACCCTCCGGGGTAAGCAGAGCCGTCACCCTCCGGGAAAGCCTAGTGAATCTGCTTTCGGTCAACTGGACGGACAGCGCTTTATCCACTTCTGAAATGACATCCTTCCTTTCTGAGTCCGAAACCTTTTCGTCAAGGCGCGCCTTCTCCAGCGCCGCCTTCCCATCCATTAGCCAATGACGCCATTCCTCGGCGGTGGTCAGCGACTCCGCATTCTGAGCGTGAATGTGCTCCAGAGACCACTTCTCATTTTTATGGGCGTGAAATGGGTACCGCTCGCTCGAATGCTTAAGTCGCCTTACGGTCTCGACGTTGAACAGGAGCAGTACACTCTCGCATTTCCGGGCGTCGGTTTCATAGTTCAGCTCCATGATGCCTGCGGGAGACAGCCCGATCGAGCTGATAATAAGTCGGTCGACGGCACGGCCAAATGCCGACTTCGTCTTCTCCAGCTCCGACAGATCCAGCAGCTGCCGCAGAGAAGTCCCTGTTGTTATGAGATAGCCTAGCTTGTGGTAAAGATCGCGGTCCTCGAACCATTCCCGGAGGACTTGGTAGCACTGGACGATTGTCGCCCACACGCTCAACGAGTTGCCTTTGATTCTTCCGTCCAATGCGTTCTTGAAATGCAAGAACGTAAAGAAGCGGTCTTTCTCATTTGGCGGGCGTTTCGCCATAAGATCGAACAAGAGTTCGATACGCGTCGGGTAGTTCCCACCATCGTTATTGCTCAGGAAAGCCCAGAACTCTGGCTGCTGAAGGTCCTGCTCGATAGCGTCCCATTGCGACCCAATCTCTACACGCCGCTGAAAATTGTGCGCGTCAAGATCCTTCGAAAGCAGCAGCGCCTTGACCAATTCTGCATTGGTCAGGGGAATGCGTCCAACGTTCAGGCGAATGAAGAGAGTGGTCGCATCGATGTTGTCGGGCTCGTACCATATGACGTAAACCAGGTTTTCGAGATAGTCTAGGACCTTGAACGCGATAAGCTTAGAGGACGTACCCAGGCGAGCCGCCGTCGCGGCAAACCAGCCCCGGATGCACTCATAGGCTTCGTGCATATGGTAGAAATCGATGTTGTCGCTCATCCGCTCCGCATCGAGAGACCGCAGATATTCCTGGCTCGCTGGCCGCGTTTCGTACATCAGGGAAAATCGGTGACCAGATTCCAACCCGACTTCGGTGTTGAGATAGCGATAGATTAAGTAGAGGGTCGTTAGACGTTGCTGGCCGTCGATCAGTTCATAGGCTCCGTCGACAGCACGCCGTTTCACCACTACGGGCTGCAGACAGTAATTGTCGGTTGGCGCGCGGCTGCCGTCGGCGTAAATGTCGCTGAGCAGAGCTTCAACTTCATGGCCCCCCCAGCGGTAACCTCGTTGATAGGCAGGAATGAAAAACTCGCCTTCGATCCCGTTTTTTCCTCCCACCTTCTGAAGGCGTGGACTTCGTGCGGCGGATTGCGTAGTTTCGAATGTGTCGGCTAGCACGTAAAACCTCGGGCGGCATGAGCTCGAATCGCGTGGATCCGACAACCATACGGTTAAGCGGCCGGTTTTCAATGTTGGTAATCCTTTAGGGTCCGATAAGTCCTGATTGTAGTCCTGTGGCCGGGCTTTCCTTGTGCCTCGTGACGAACTATCGTGGCACAGACTGCGCAGCGGGCAGAAGCGGTCCCGATCGTACGTCTGAAGAAGCACAAACAAACGATCACGAAAGTGACTAGCAGCAGATGGCACCACCTAGGACCATCCGATCCCAGAAAATCGGGAAGGTGACTTTCGACTTAGTCGAACGAGACGGCCGGTTTTTCGGCCTAGCCAACAGAAAGAGAGTTTCTGAGGAACCTGATCCTGACGCAGCATGGCGTGTGTTGCTTCAGAGCGTTGGTGAAGCAATGGGCCGCTATGTCGGGATGGACGGGGCCAGGAAGCTCTTCCTGCACTATTATCCAGGCGGCTTCCATAGCGATGCGTTCAGTGAGCGCCCCTATAAGATCCAAGCCAAGCAGGTATTAGAAAAGTCTGGCTCGCTTCAGCAGGCCCTGGTTGGAGACGCTGATCCCGAGGCCGTTCTTTCAGCGTTCCGCTCCACAAACATGTTGTTCTCGATCGAGCAGGCGCGAGTTCAGGAAGTCCTTCGAAGGTAAGCGGCAAGCTGAGGCCGTTCAGGCCTTGTAGCTCCACGGCATAAGGACATCGATTTCGCTACTAGGCCAGCCATTTGCGAGGCGCTCGAGT
>NZ_JACJIT010000012.1:0-73723 GCF_014138475.1 Agrobacterium sp. RC10-4-1 | reverse complement strand
CTCGACGCGCCGGTGTCGGGCGGTGAAGTTGGCGCCAAAGCGGCGTCGCTGACCATCATGGTCGGCGGAAAACCGGATATTTTCGAGCGCGCAAGACCCCTGTTTGAAAAGATGGGCAAGAACATCACCCTGATCGGTGACGTTGGAAACGGTCAGGTTGCTAAGGTCGCCAATCAGATTGTTGTCGCCCTGAATATTCAGGCCGTTTCGGAAGCCCTTCGCTTTTCGAAAAAAGCCGGAGCGGACCCCTCGATCGTGCGCAAGGCCTTGATGGGTGGCTTTGCCGCGTCCCGCGTGCTGGAGGTTCACGGCGAAAGGATGATCAACGAAACATTCGAGCCCGGCTTTCGCATACGTTTGCATCACAAGGACATATCGCTCGCGCTTGAGTCGGCGCGTCTGCTCGAGCTTATGCTGCCCAACACTGCGATTGTTCATCAGTTGATGAATGGCGCGCTGGAAAGAGGTCTGGGCGACAAAGACCATTCGGCGTTGATCAAAGCCTTGTAGTTCAAACGAGACCTCCTGATTGACGGTCGGCAATCCAGGGTAAAGCGCGCAAAATCAGTAGATTAGCCCCTAGGTCAGGCCGCAAGAACGTTGGCGAGGGACTGCCTGTGGTCATTTCGGCTCTCCGTCCTGAAACGCAGTGAAGAACACGGATAGTCCGGGGCCTATGAATGGGCGGCGGTCACTTGAGAATGGGTGATCGCCAAGACGCGCGTCCTACAGGAATTTGCTCTTTCGACAGGTGTCGTTGGCGCCGGTCTTGCGTAACTTCCCCGTAATTTTCGGCGGCCATACGTCTCTGCCTTAGCGGTCGATGGACGGCCGCCGTGGCGATGAACGAAAGGACAGGCATGAAAAAGATCATTTCGGGCGTACTTGTTTGCGTGGCACTGACCGCCTGCAGCCAGACGGAGAAGGGCGCCGGCATCGGTGCGGCGAGCGGTGCTATCATCGGTGGGCTGGCAAGCGGTACCTGGGAAGGCGCCGCAGTGGGAGCCGCCGCAGGCGGCGCAGGTGGCGCTGTGATAGGCAACATCAGCGAACGGAACGACAGGAACCGCCGGGACCGTTGGGAACGACGGGATCACCGCGACTATAGCTGCAGATACCGGGATTATTACGGTCGCTGCCGCTAGAGATTGCAGCCGGCTGCCGCACGTCAAAGGCGAGAGTGATATCGAAAAACTCCGGCTCTTCACCCTCCGCAGCCACACCACTTCTATGACATCGGGAAATCTGACGGTCAGGACGTCACGAACGTTGAGCTTATCTCGATCACGGGCGGTCGTTTTGCTGTAAGGATTATCGGAAACGACAGTGCGACTTGAATGAGTAGGCGACTATGAAACTTCTACTTATCGAAGACGATCCAGAAATGACGGATGCCTTGAGGGTGGCCCTCTCGCAGCATGGCATTGTTCTTGATGCCGTTGGCGATCTGGCAACGGCGCGGGAAGCAATCGCCATGGCGGACTACGATATCGTCCTTATCGACCGGCAACTGCCTGATGGTGATGGCAGTACCTTTCTTGCGGATTTGCGTGGCGCAGGTTCAAACACGCGATCGATCATCATCTCCGCTCTGAGGTCCACCGACGAGCGTATATCCGGGCTGAATGACGGCGCTGATGATTATTTACCAAAGCCCTTCGAAATCGCTGAACTGGTCGCGAGAATGAGCGCTGTGCTGAGGAGGGCTCCGACAACGGGATCGTCCCTCCTGGCTGCCGGAAACGTTACCTACAATCGTGTGTCATGCGATGTACATGTCAATGGCGTCCGCCTTGCGCTCACCCGCAGGGAACTGCTGATCATCGAGACGCTTCTGAGAAACCGTGGTCGGACCGTGTTGCGCTCGTCCCTTGAGGGGCAGGTCTATTCCTTTGATGATGAGATCCAGTCGAACTCACTGGAATCCAACATGTCGCGGCTGCGCAGAAAGCTTGGCGAAGCGGAGGCCAACATCGTTATCAAAAACATTCGAGGCATAGGCTATTATCTTCATGAGCAGCAATAGGATGACCAGCACCTCCCTTCGCTGGCGTTTCACTTTCGGTTTTATTGTCCTGCAGCTCTGTGCGGTCATCGCCTCGCTCAGCTTGGTTTTCTATCTCCTTTCCGGCCTCAAGCCCGATGTGGCAATTACGTCCATCTGGCTGTCTCAGGAAATCGCAGATTCAGTCCGTCTCGAGCCGAATGGCCGAGCAAGTCTGATGCCAACGGCTGAACTTAAAGAGATTATGGAAGACTCGCCTAACCTTTGGTTCGTGGCAGACCTGGGCAAAGATATCGTTCTGGCACATGGCGTGCCTCCCGGGAAAATTGCCGATAACATGCCATTCTTGCGGACGTTCAGAAGTGTCGAACTTCATGGCGATCTAGATGATCCGTTGAGTGTGGGCCGCATGGAGCGTTTCGACACCCAGGCCGGTGAGGCGACGATCTTTGCTGGCGGTGTCCCGATGTCTCAATATGGTGTGACCGTGCTGCTGGGGAACCTTGCCATCGGTATTCCGGCGCTGATCCTCGTCGCCATTTCGCTCATTGGCGCTCCGTTTGTCACACGCTGGGCTTTGCGATCCTTCAGCGACCTGACCACGCGTCTCGACAGGATCGATCTCGACACACGTGGTGCCTTGGTGGAAGAGCGGGGTCTGCCCAATGAAGTGCTTCGCCTGGTGCGCGACATCAACAGGGCGCTGCGTCGTCTCGATAGCGGCTTCGAGGCGACGGAGCGCTTCTTCGTCAACGCGGCGCATGAACTTCGAACGCCGATCGCTGTCCTGCAGGTGAGGATTGATACGCTTTCGCCAAGTTCTGACAAGACCCACCTGCAGACGGCCATCAAGCGACTGACAGCGATCGCGAACCAGCTTCTCGACACCGAGAAGTACCGACAGAAGCCCCAGCAGAACGCACCTGTCGATCTCAACAGCGTTGTGTCGAAGGTGGTTGCCGATCTTGCTCCCCTGGCGATCTCTGAAGGCTACGAGATTTCGTTCGACAGCGATGCGGAAGATCTGTTCGTTCCGGGTGATGCCGAAGCTTTGGAGCGTGCATTCGTCAATCTGGTTCGTAATGCAGTCCAGTACGGAGGCGGAAGAGGACAGATATCAGTGAGCATTGAGGCTGACGGTAGCGTGATGGTCGCCGATCAGGGTTGCGGAATCGCCAGCGATAAGCAATCGCGCATATTCGAACCGTTCTACCGGGTCAGCCCTCACGGCTCAGGCGCGGGCCTGGGTCTCAGCATGGTCAATGAGATCGTGACCCGTCACGGCGGTTACGTTGAGCTTTCGTCCGCTCCAGGCAAGGGCAGCACATTTGCCGTGCGCTGGCGCGAGAAGCGCATTTTCCAGCGTCGGTAGCGGCCGGTGCCTGCGCTAAGGGGTCAGGGCATCCGTATCCGTCGGCGTTGGCTGGGCACGGCCGCGATCGCCTGATATGTGGCGGGCAATCTCTGGCACGCCACCCACACTGCAAACACGCTTTGCCGATCGGTTGATTTTAAGGTGCATGCCAAACGGAGCAGCCGCGACGACGGCTCCCCGTAATTTTCAGGTAACTCTCGTGACAGAGAAAGCCCGCAAATTTCATAGCATGGGCCACGACTAAATGACACGAAACATCACCCGCAAGCGTCTCATCCTGTCGGCGGTAACCCTTGTCGGTTTGCTGGGCGTCTGGCTTCTGTTTCTGCGTTCGCCGGCGAAGCCTGAACTGGTAACGGCGCAGGCGCGAACGGGTGACATTGAAGAGGTGGTGCTGGCGACCGGGGTTCTCGAACCGCTCGAGCTGGTGCGTGTCGGCGCCCAGGCGTCGGGACGCATTGAGCATCTTGCTGTCAAGATCGGTGACATCGTCGAGGCGGGCCAATTGGTGGCCGAGATCGATTCCCAGACCCGGCGCAACACCTTGCGGGACCGCGAGGCCGCTTTGGCCAACATCCGCGCCGTTCACGCCGCGCGCCGCGCCGGTCTGGTGAAAGCCGAGAAGGATTTCGAGCGTGAGCGTGACCTGCTGGCAGGTGGTTCCACGCCGCGCGCCCAGTATGACGCCGCGGTTGCGACGCGAGACAGCGCGCGGGCTGAGGTTCAATCGGTGGACGCTCAGGTCGCCCAAGCGCAGGTCGCGCTGGAGTCTGCGGGTATAGAGCTGGACTATACGCGTATCACTGCTCCAATCGCGGGCACTGTGGTCGCGATCGTCACTGACGAGGGTCAAACCGTGAATGCCCTGCAGACTGCGCCGACCATCGTCATGATCGCGCGATTGGACACAATGACGGTCCGCGCGGACATTTCCGAGGCTGACGTCGTGCGTGTGCGACGAGGCCTGCCGGTCTGGTTCAGCATTCTTGGCGATCCGAAGCGCCGGTTCGATGGGGAGTTGCGACAGGTGGAACCGGCCCCGGCTTCCATCGCCAACGAGAGCAACGCCGCTGCTAGCCGGATTAACTCAACCAATGGCGCGGTCTATTACACCGGGCTGATCGATGTGGCGAATGCGGACGGTATCCTGCGACCGTCCATGACGGCGCAGGTGTCCATCGTCTTGAGCCGCGTCAGCGGCGCCGTGCTGGTTCCGCTCAGCGCAGTGGAAGGGGCACCCCGGGCAGGTGATACGGCGCGCGTGCGGATACTGGACGCGATAGGCGAGGTCCAGATCCGGCAGGTCCAGGTCGGCATCGATAACGGGGCGGACATCCAGATTCTCGACGGTCTTCAGGCAGGCGAGACCATCGTCCTGGGAGCATCCACGGACGAACGCACGGATGGCCAGGCGCAACTGGCCGCAGCGAAGCGGTAGGGCGCGCTATGACGGAACCACTGATCCGCGTACGTGGGGTATCCCGCGCTTTCCCCGCAGGCGACGAGATGGTGCGGGTGCTGAAAGACGTTGACCTCGACATCGAGGCCGGCGAGATGATGGCCATCATCGGTGCTTCTGGCTCCGGCAAGTCGACGCTGATGAACATCCTTGGCTGCCTCGATCGTCCGACGGACGGCAGCTACTGGATCGAAGGGCGCGAGACCTCGAAGATGTCGGTGGACGAACTCGCGGCACTACGCCGTGAGCGTTTTGGTTTCATCTTCCAGCGCTATCATCTGCTTGGCGATCTCAGCGCGGCCAGCAACGTCGAGGTGCCGGCCATCTATGCCGGACGCAGCCGATCCGACCGGCACAAGCGAGCGATCTCCTTGTTGACCCGGCTGGGGCTCGCCGAGCGGACGGGCAATATTCCGGGCAAGCTTTCGGGCGGCCAGCAGCAGCGGGTGTCGATCGCCCGCGCGTTGATGAATGGCGGCGAGATAATTCTGGCCGACGAACCGACCGGAGCGCTGGATACGCACAGTGGCGCCGAAGTCATGAAGATCCTGCGCGAGCTTCATGCCGAAGGGCACACCATCGTCCTCGTCACTCACGACAAGAAGATCGCCGAACATGCGGATCGGGTTGTAGAGATCAGCGACGGCGTTATCATTTCCGACGAGCGCAATGTATCCAAATCCGCCGCGAAGGCCCGTCCCGTCCGCGAGCACGCGCCGGGCGCTGGCTGGCGCGGCGCAATTGACCGGATGACTGAGGCCTTTCGTATGGCGGGCGCGGCAATATGGGCGCACAAAATGCGCTCGCTTCTGACCATGCTCGGTATTATCATCGGTATCGCCTCGGTAGCGGCAATCTCGGCGCTGGGCGCCGGTTCGCAGCAACAAATCCTGAGTAGTATCAGTTCGCTTGGCACCAACACGATCGAGGTGCGGGCCGGTAAAGGCTTCGGCGATCTGGAAGCGGGCAAGATACGGACCCTGGTTCCCGCCGATGCAGAAGCGCTGATGAACCAGCCCTATGTCGACAGCGTGACACCAACCGTCACGACAAGCGTAACTGTCAAGCGCGCCGCGGTGGCCGTCAATGCGTCAGTCACCGGCGTTGGCGCGGACTTCTTTCGTGTACGGGGTCTTGAGCTGGCGCATGGACAACTGTTCGACGCCCAGGATGTTATCGCCTACAGCCAGAATGTGGTGATCGATGCAAACGCCGCGCGAGACCTGTTTCCAGACGGGGCAAACCCGGTGGGGCAGGTCATCCTTCTGGGCACAATGCCGGCGAGGGTCATAGGCGTGACGAAACGGGAAAACTCCTTCGGCCCGGCGGTTGATACGTTGACTGTTTATGCGCCTTACACAACCGTTATGGGCCGCATGCTGGGTCGTCCGAACGTCGACGGCATAACGGTCCGTATCAGAGACGATGTCGATCCGGGCAATGTCGAGGCCGCAGTTTCGCGCCTTATCGAGCGTCGGCATGGCGCGAAAGACTTCTTCCTCACCAACTCAGCGACCATTCGCGAGACTATCGAGACCACCACGCAAACCCTGACATTGCTGATTTCGTCAGTCGCCGTGATCTCGCTGATTGTCGGCGGCATCGGCGTGATGAATATCATGCTGGTGTCCGTGACCGAACGCACCAAGGAGATCGGCGTTCGCGTGGCCGTTGGCGCACGCCGCTGCGATATCCTCTCCCAGTTTCTGATCGAGGCCGTCATGGTCTGCCTTGTCGGCGGCTTCATGGGAGTGATGCTCGCCCTCGGGATCAGCGCTCTTTTTAATTTCCTGAGCCCCGACTTCAAAATGATCTTCTCCTCTGGCTCCATCCTTGTGGCCTTCGCCTGCTCCACCCTGATCGGAATTGTCTTCGGCTTCCTTCCCGCCCGCAACGCGGCAAAGCTGGACCCAATAGAAGCCTTGGCACGCGAATGATGGCTGGAAAGGATGCGTGATGGCGTCGTGACGAATAGCAGTGGCCATTGCCGTTTGGAATTCCAATTGGGTCCGCCGCTCTGACTCGATCCTCAGCGCGAAGTGCCAATCCGCGCTTGAAGACATGCGATCTGCACTCCGTTCGACCACGCTATGCTGCTGCAAAGTGGAATGAGAAAGGAGAGCTACTAGGTGGTAGTATCCAGTTAGCTCCCACTCTCTTCATGTTTAAATCGTGGACCCGCGGGAGTGCGTTCAGGTCAACGTGCCGCCATCAACGGTCAGGATGGTTCCGGTGATTTGTCGGGCCGCGCCAGATGCGAGGAACGCTACGGCAGCCGCGACATCCTCCGGCTCGCCGTACCGGCCGAGCGGTATCAGGGCGCGCTGAAAATCTCCGAACTCGCCCTCGGCCGGGTTCATGTCCGTGTTGGTTGATCCTGGCTGAATGAGGTTGACAGTGATGTCACGGGGACCAAGTTCTCGCGCCAGACCGCGGGTAAACGATTGAAGTGCCGATTTGGTCATTGAATAAACCGTCGATGGTCCGACAATGCGTTCTGCGCCTGCGGAGCCGATTGTGACGATCCGGCCACCTTTGCCAAGATAAGGCATCGCGGCTTGCGACGCCAGGATCGGGGAGCGAGCGTTGACAGCGAAAAGAGCATCGATATCGGCAACGGTGAAATCCGCCACATCCTTGTAGATCGCGATAGCCGCATTGTTCACCAGGATGTCGAGGCCGCCCAAGGCTTGCGCCGCTTGATCAACCGACCGCTTAACCGCCTCTGGGTCCATGCTGTCAGCCTGGATAGCCAATGCCTTGCGGCCTTTGCCCTCGATTGTTGCGACGACTTGCGCTGCCCGATCAGCGGCGCGTTCGTACGTGATCGCAACGTCGGCGCCTTTTTCTGCCAGAGCTATCGCTATCGCGGCGCCAATGCCGCGGGACGCACCAGTCACAAGCGCACGTTTACCTGCTAGTTCACTCATCGATCATTCCTTTTATTGTCGATAGGGGAAATGTTCGCCCGGCCACATTGCGCAGGGCATCGTGCGGCCTGCCGCCGAACGATTATTTTGGTTCAAGCGATCAGGACGGGCAGACCGCTCAAGCGGCGATTGTCCATATCGTCATGCGCTCGGGCTATCTCATCAAACTCATAGCGGATGGTTTCGAGATCATCGAAAATGCCTGAGCGCAGCGCATCCCATAGCTCGGAAGTTGCGGTCTCAACTGCTGGTCCCCGGACATATTGAGGGGTCCCACCACTGCGGACAGCTACCCCCCGACGCACAAGATCTGGGGCCGGCGCTGGCTGACCCGTCGCGGCTCCAATCGCGGCAATCACGCCACCGTCACGTACACTCGACGCGCCCAGAGCAAAGGTCGCCCGGCCAACCAAATCATAGACGATGTCGACACCGTCAGGTGCGATCGCACGGATCTTGGCGGCGATGTCTGGCTCGCCAGCGTGGAAGGCATGGGTGGAGCCGGCCGCGACCCTGTCGAACTTGTTCCGCGATCCCGCGACGCCGATCACGGTTGCGCCCAGCGACGTTGCCCAGCGAGACAGGATAGCACCTACGCTTCCCGATGCCCCGAGTACCAGCACCGTCTCGGCGGATTTCAGATCATGGAGACCACGCATCCCCATCCAGGCCGTCGCACCCTTCGCCAGGAAGGTCGCCGCAGTCTCGTTCGAGATATCGGCGGGCAGGCGGATGAGCGGCGCGGTCGGAATGATCCTCTCGGTGGCATAGGCCCCTTCCGAAAAGAAGTAAGCGACCCGGTCACCGACCGACAGCCCTTCGACGCCGGATCCGACTTCGGAAATCGTCCCGGCCGCTTCAAAACCGGGAACCGCAGGCAACGCCATCGGATACTGGCCTCTCCGTATCATCGTATCGACAAAGTTGAGGCCGATCGCGTCTTGAATGAGCCTGACCTCGCCGGCACGTGGGGCGTGCAGGTCTTTCTCGATAACTTGCAAAACCGACGGTCCGCCCGCCGACTCCATTTGAATGAATCTTGTCACGATATTGTCTCCGGGTTTCAGATGGCGCGCCGCGCACCGATTGCACACGGCTGGAGCGCCGCGATGTTCAGTCGAACTTGACGAGATTGAGAGCGGGCAGGGGACCACCTGGGAACTGAAGCAGCTGGCTGCCGGCTGCAAGCCCGCCGAGATCGATCCCGAAAAAGCCGATGCGATCAATGATGGCAGAGACCTCAGCCTTCGCCCTCATATCGTCGCCCGAGTAAAACAGGACGCGCCTGCCTCCTTCCGAGTGGGGGTCGCCCGTTAGTTGGGTTGGCGTCAGATGGTTGAACGCCTTGACGACGAGCGCGCCTGGCACAAGGGCGGTGAAAATATCCGTAGAGGTGCGGCCGCCAAGGTCCGCAGGCCTGTAAAGCGGCGCTTCGATGGAGTTGTTGGCGTCGATTACGATCCTGTCGTCAAAGTTCAAACCGGTGAGCGCGCCAGGTATCTTTGACCAGGGGACTGCCACGAGAACGATGGCTTGCGCCGCGGCCTCTTGGACGCTTCCAGCCCGGATCGTGCTTCCAAGTTTTGAAACAAGCGCCGTGAGGCTTTCCGGTCCTCGGCTGTTTGCGATCACGGTTTCGATTCCTGCCCTGCCGAGCGCAGTGGCAAATGCGCTCCCGATATTGCCGGCTCCGATAATTCCAATGGTCATCACCCACTCCTTTACGGTTCGTGAGAATTCTGTCTGCGACGGTCGGTTTTCCCGCTACATCCTGGGCCTGATGCCGGTGGCGTTGCAGAAATTCGCTTTTGCTGTTGATTGGAATATGGCTGGCAAATACACCCAGCATAAGTCATAGATGGATTGTTTTAGTTTCAATCAATGCTTGAAGGTTACGTTTAATGGAGACACTGGCAAACCTCGAAGCGTTCGTTCGAAGCGCAGAAGCGAGCAGCTTTTCTGGGGCTGCACGGCGTCTCTCGATCACGCCGGCGGCAGTCAGCCGGAATGTTGCAATGCTGGAACGCAACCTCGGTATACGGCTCTTTCACCGCTCAACGCGGAAGTTGACCCTGACCGAGGCGGGGGAGTCGTTTTTGACAAGCATCGGCGACAGCCTGAACCACCTTCAGGGGGCAATCGACGGGGCATCACAAACGAAAGGCGAGCCCGTCGGTGTTTTGAAGCTCAGCATGAGTTTGTCATTCGCGATGGGATACGTTCTCCCCGCACTGCCCGACTTTCTGGCCCGTTATCCGGGCGTCCGACCTGACTGGCATTTCGACAGCCGCAAGGTCGATCTTATCGCTGAGGGTTTCGACGCCGCGATCGGCGGTGGTTTCGAACTCAATCCTGGCATCGTTTCCACGACGCTCGCACCCGTGCACGTTATCGCGGTGGCATCGCCCAGCTATTTTGCTGCACGTCGCCGGCCGGCCAGCCCCGCCGATCTGGCCGATCATGCCGGAATCTTGATGCGGTCCTCGAATTCGGGCCGGATCAGGCAATGGATGATGCGGGACGCTCAAGGACGCGAAGAGCGCGCGCTCCTCAACGAGACGATTGTGATGAGCGACGCCGCTCCCATGGTGCAGGCGGCGATCGCGGGGTTGGGCATTGCATTGTTGGCTGTACCCGATGTGCTGCCACATATGGAAAGTGGCGCGCTCGAACGTGTCCTTCCGAAGTGGTATGCCGATGCCGGATCTATCTCGCTCTACTACTCCGGCCGCGCGCTCCAACCGCTAAAGACACGCGCTTTCATCGACTTCTATACTGAGTATTTCCGTCGTGAGCGCCTCAGTGCCCGGCTTGCAGGCAGTCTAGGCTGATGTCCAAACGCCTTGTTAGCTTCCTTTGAAGCCGTGGTCGTTTGACTGCGTCGAATATCCCATATTCAACACATGCTTGAAGATGATCCAACCGATATGATGCTAATATTCTAGGACAGGGATGGGCAAATATATCACTCCACGGACACGCAAAAGGAGTGAAAAAATGACTGAATTAGCCTCGTCTCGATATCTTCCACTGAACGGGAAGATCGCACTTGTCACCGGTGGATCGCGATCTATCGGCGCATCGATCGCACAGCGTCTCGCAGCGGATGGCGCTCAGGTTGCCTTCACCTATCGTGGATCACCTGCGAAGGCTGAGGAAGTTGCTGTCGCCATAGAAAAAACGGGCGCGCGCGCGCTGGCTATTGCCGCTGATGCCGCTGATCCGGACGCGATACGCGCCGCCGTTGCTGCGACGGTCGATAAGTTCGGCGGCCTCGACATTTTGGTGAACAATGCCGGTATTGCCCTTGCCGGTCCCATCGACGAAATCGCCTTCGATGACTATCAGGCAATGCTCGCTGTCAACGTAACCGGCGTTTTCGTTGCCACGCAGGAGGCCGTGCGCCATATGAAGGATGGCGGCCGTATCATACAGATCGGCAGTTCGATCACGAAATATGCCGGGGTGCCCGGGCTGTCAGCATACGGCCTCACAAAAGGGGCCGTCGCCGGTTTCAACCGGAGTTTGGCTCATGACCTCGGGCCACGCGGCATTACAGTCAACACGGTGCATCCAGGCCCAACCGACACTGACATGAACCCTGTTGATGGCGAGTTTGCCGCTATGCAGATCTCGCGTATCGCGGTGGGCCGCTATGGAAAGCCCAAGGAAATTGCGGACGTGGTCGCATTTCTTGCAAGTCCGGAAGCCTCGTTTGTAACAGGTGCCGACATCCGGGCCGATGGTGGCTTCACATCCTGAAAATGCCCGGGGCGAAATGCAAAATTGCTGCGCCAAGCGCAGCGAATTCGACGCCTCACCAATAATCAACGGCTCAAGGCGGGCTTGAACGACGCGGTTGCAAGACGCCGCAGCGGCTTGGCACGATCAAAAACAAGGGTCGCCTTTGGTGGTTTCACCGTTGCGATCTCGATCTGGAATGCGCGCCCAGCCGCCGTTCAAGCGCAAAACCGCACCGTTTCATATGAACTCGTGTTCGCGCGTATCGGAACCGGACAATAAACACGCATCATCGACGGTGATCGAGGATGTTTTCCAGTCCTTTATCCCAGTAGGGTTGATTGCCGAAGCGATTTACAAGCCAGTCGATGAACACTCTCACTTTCGGTGCCAATTCGCGAGAGCTTGGATACAAGGCCCAAAGCGTCTGGGTTGAGACCAGCGGGTACTCCGGAAGGACCGGAACCAGCGCGCCGGACTGTAGCTCTTCCGACGCGCACCACGTGGCCATCAGCGCGATGCCCAGCCCGGCAGAAGCGGCATCGCGCACTGCAGTGCCGTCATTGATGCGGAGACCCGGAGTAACACGTCGTTCGATCACCATCGAACCGTTCCCCCGAAATGTCCAGAGATCGAGCGTGCCGACGACGAGGCAGGTATGTTCCGCGAGGTCGTCGGGCGTGCTGGGCCGGCCGCGTTTTTCGAGATATTCGGGTGACGCGACCAGCACCCGATTGTCGGGAGCAAGCCGCCGCGCGACAAAGGATGAGTCGCTGAGCTCGGTATAACGAACCGCCACATCAAAAGCACCTTCGACCAGATCAACGATGCTGTCCGAAATGCGCAAATCAAGTGCCAAACCGGGATATTGCCTGCAAAATTCAGCCAGGCCCGGCACAATATGCATTCGCGCGAACGAGGCAGGGGCCGCTATTCGCAATGTGCCGCGAGGCGCTGCTTGCTCTCGCCCAAGTGCCGCTCGGGCGGCCTCCGCAGCGACGACAATATGTTCCGCATGCGGCAGGAACGCCAGACCGTCTTCCGTCAAAGTTGCTTGCCGTGTAGTGCGATGGACGAGCCTTGCATTTAGTTTTCGCTCGAGAACCAACAGTTTGGCGCTAGCGCCAGCGGGCGTCAGACCCAAGTCGCGAGCTGCGGCACTGATGCTGCGAAGTTGAGCAATCCGCACGAAGAGATTTAATTCGTCCACGTCCATTCGCCGACTTTCAAAATTTTCTTGAAGGTGATCCTTAATCTGGGCCACTACCGAAAGCAATCGCGATAAATCACATAGAACATCGAAACGGCGTCGACGCTTCGAGGCCGCAATGCTGCGACGGCGGAGCAGGTTTCTCGTCCCACGCCGACGCCGGCGACAAGAATCATTACCTTCGATAAAAGAGGAGCCTGAAATGAAAGCGATGTCACTCAAATCCTTCGGCGGTCCAGAAGCCTTTGAGCTCGTCGAAATTCCAAAGCCAGTTCCTAAGGCGGGGCAGGTTTTGGTGCGGGTCCATGCCACATCGATCAATCCCCTCGACTACCAGGTTCGGCGAGGCGACTATCGCGACCTGGTGCCGTTGCCTGCAATTACCGGTCATGACGTATCGGGCGTTATCGAAGCGACCGGTCCGGGCGTAACAATGTTCGCTGCAGGGGACGAGGTCTGGTACACGCCGCAGATCTTCGACGGGCCAGGCAGTTACGCCGAATACCACGTTGCGCACGAAAACATCATCGGGCGCAAACCCAGCTCGCTGACCCATCTTGAGGCTGCGAGCCTTAGCCTGGTTGGCGGAACCGCCTGGGAAGCGCTTGTCTCGCGTGCTGCCCTGAGGGTGGGTGAAAGCATATTGATCCATGGCGGCGCTGGAGGGGTTGGGCACGTCGCTATCCAGGTTGCGAAAGCCATCGGAGCAAAGGTCTTTACGACCGTTCGCGAAGAAAACTTCGAGTTTGCGCGAAATGTGGGAGCGGACGTCGTCATTGATTACAGGAAAGAGGATTATGTCGCCGCCATCATGCGGGAGACCGAAGGCCGCGGAGTAGACGTCGTGTTTGACACCCTCGGCGGCGAAACATTGTCCCACAGCCCGAAGGCGCTTGCACAACTCGGCCGCGTCGTCTCGATCGTGGACATCGCACAGCCTCAAAATCTCATTGAGGCATGGGGCAGGAACGCGAGCTACCACTTCGTCTTCACGAGGCAGAACCAAGGCAAGCTCAACGAGCTGAGCACTCTGGTGGAACGCGGTCAGCTGAGTCCGCATATTGGCGCCGTCTATTCGCTCGCCGACCTTCCGCTTGCCCATGCGCTGCTCGAGAAACCAAACAACGGTTTGCGCGGCAAGATCGCGATTGCCATTGACCCGCAAGCCGACACAAAGGTGCAATCATGATTTACGAGATCGCTGTGCTGCCTGTCCAAAAGGACAAGATCAGCGAGTTCAGGCAAGCGTTCGGAGGTGTTGTTCCTTTGCTCACACGTGCGCGGGGTTACCGCGGTCATGTCCTCGCCCAGGGGATCGAAACGCCGGAGGTATTCAATCTGATCGTGCGATGGCGGTCGCTTGACGATCATACTCCGCGTTTCGACGCGAGCGAAGACCATGAGCAGTTCATGGGAGCCATACAGGAATACTTCTCGGGGGAACCGACGGTCTATCATCTCGAGGACGACAACAGCGGCTCGCGTGACTATCTTCCTGGGAAAAGCGGCGCGGCTTAGAGCGCACAACGGCAAGGGTTGCGCTAATAGCAACGCCGGGTTTCTCTGACGCCGACTTCCGCGATGCCACCATGTCCCTATTCTCCTGGCAACAACCAGCAAGGAGATCGCGACATGCCTGCAGTTCTAGTCCACGGCGTACCCGACACCCACCGGATCTGGGACACCGTTCGCTCTCATCTTGAACGCAGTGACATCGTCACGATCGATCTTCCCGGCTTCGGTCATCCGTTGCCGTCGGATTTCAGGTCAACAAAGGAAGAATATCTCGACTGGCTTATCAACCGGATCGATGAGTTCGGCGAACCCGTAGATCTGGTCGGTCATGACTGGGGCTGCCTGCTGACAGGCCGTCTGACGTCGATCCGGCCGGATCTGGTGCGGACCTGGACCGGCATCAGTGGGCCGATCGATCCGGAATATCCGTGGCACTATCTCGCCAAGATCTGGCAGACGCCAGGTGAAGGCGAGCAATGGATGAAGGATCTCGACCTCGAGGAATTTGCGGCGAAACTCGTCGAGGCGCAGATGCCGAAAGATGCGGCGGATGAATCGGTTCGGCATCTCGATACCACCATGCGGGCAAGCATTCTCGCACTTTACCGTTCCGCAATCGAGGTCGGGGAGGAGTGGAAGCCGGATCTACGCAGGATAACGGCGCCAGCACTCGTGATCTGGGGCCTGGACGATCCGTTTCTGCCGCACCGCTTCGCCGACGAGCTCGGCAACGCCGCGCACGCACGCGCCGTCGTTAAGCTGCGCGCCTCGCATTGGCCGATGATAGAGCGTCCGGCCGATGTCGCGCGCGAACTCGAGGCCCATTGGAGACACGCTTAACTCCCCGCGCTTGCGCCCAATCATTTGTCGGGAAACGAAACCATGTGACGCAGCAAGGCTAGCATTGCCCGGGCTGCACCAGACAGGAGCACGCCTACATGACCAATTCACCAAACACCCGGATCGGCGTCGGCATCGTCGGCGCCAGTGCCGATCGAGGCTGGGGCGGAGTTGCGCACGTCCCGGCACTGCGGGCGCTCGATGCATTCCAGATTCGCGCCGTCAGCACGACGCGTATGGAGAGTGCGAACGCGACCGCTAGCCGACTGGGCGCCGATCTCGCCTTTGACACACATCAGGCACTGGTCGTTCGGCCGGAGGTCGACTTGGTGGTGGTTGCGGTCAAGGTGCCGGATCACCAGCAGATCGTTTCCGACGCGCTCGCCGCGGGCAAGATGGTCTATTGCGAATGGCCGCTCGCGCGAAATCTATCGGAAGCCGGAGCGATAGAGGGGCTTGCCCGCAAACGGCGGCTGCGTACGGTTATTGGCCTGCAGGGCGGCCTGCACCCGCCGATCCGCTACCTTCATGACCTCGTCCGTCAGGGCGTGATCGGCATGCCGCTCAGCACGAGCATCCGAGCGCATCTGAACGATGACATGTGGGTCGGCCGATACGACCCGCCATTCGAGTACATGGCTCGCGCAGCAAATGGCGCGACGCTTCAAAGCATCATGCTCGGCCACGCGCTCCAACCATTGGCCCACGTGCTCGGCGGATTCAAGAGCCTGTCCGCCATCGTTGCCAATCAGCGCGGCGACGGCGTCCGCCTTTCGGATGGCTCGTCCCTCCCGAAGGATGCGCCGGACGAGATCATCGTCGCCGGCGCTCTCGAAGGTGGGATCGTCACTTCTCTGCACTACAGCGCCGGACAGTCCGCTGGCTTGGTGTGGGAGATCCAGGGCACGGAAGGCAGTCTGCGCGTGGAGACGGCATCGGGCTACATCCACTTCGGTGATATGACCATCACTTTGCGCCGCGGCAGCGAGCCTGCCCAGCAGCTACAGATTCCAACACGATATGCGGCTCCCGACCTGCAACTCGAAGCGCCTGCGGCGGGTGTCGCGCGGCTCTATGCCCAGCTCGCCGCCGACCTTCGCGACGGAACCGCAGATGCGCCAGACTTCGCGGTCGCGCTCGATCGTCACCGGGTGCTTGAGGCGATCACACAGGCCAATCTGACGGGTCATCGCCAGCATCTCAACCCCTAAAAACCCAGGAAGGGTTCCAGCATGTGCTGTGGCTCATCTTTGCGCGTGCAACCCAAAGGCCGAGCAACCGCGTAAGCACCGGCGTGCTTTCGTATCACGCTCCAGATCGGCGGGTGGGCGCCCGGCAATGCAAACGAAGTCCGACTTCGGTACAGTGGTGTGGTCGGGTCCCAGCGTGTGTCCGGTGTTGGAAAGCGGCTTCAACACGTCGCGGACCTTTATCGAATACGAAGATCAGAACCAGTTGAGCCACCGTTTTCCGATATAGTGGCTTTGACGAGATCCGGTTTGCGTAAAGGGGCGCATCATTGGTGAGAGGCTGGGCGCAAACGTCTCCGCTCGAGCCTCACACCGAACTCGGAACTAGTCCCGTCGTCGCTCTCTTCTCATGCGCTCATGCTGCCGGCGTGCATCTTCTGCCATGATTTGGCTTAGCCTTGCCGACTCAAGGGCCCGCAGTTGCGCGTCGTCGCGACGCTGCTGTTGCTGGAGCATGCATGCGGTATGTGACGATGATCCGTATCGTGCGCCCATTCCAGAGCAGGTGTCGAGATCGGCGTAGCGTTCCTGTTCCGGTGTCTGGCAACCGGTCAGGATAAGGAGGCCTGCGAACATTGTTCCGGCAGACAGGCGTCGAATGACGATGTGATCTTGGGAGGCTTTGCTCATTTGGTGTACCTTTTTTTTAGGCAAGTCAGTCAATTGCGAGAGCGAAGCGCGATCCCGCCAGACCCATATGGAATCTCACAGTTACGCAGAAATTACGTGATTCCGCACCAAGCTGGCTTTCACGGTTGACCCCGACGCGACGTCATAGTTCAGGCAGTGTGTCGATATTGTTTGGGTCTGGCGGCCCGCGATGGCGCCGTCGGCGATGCGAGGTTCGACATGACTGCACCTGATCTCATCCCGATTGAAACGCTTTTTGGAATGCCAGAATTTTCGCGGGCGCAGATTTCGCCCGATGGCCGGCTGGTGGCCTATCTGGCGCCCTGGCATGGGCGGTTGAATATCTGGGTGCGGCCAGTCGGACAAGGCGCGGGGCGGCGACTGACTAGCGATGACATGCGCAATATCGACGGCTTCAGTTGGACGCGTGATGCTCGCTACATCCTCTTCGTACAAGACACCCAGGGCGACGAGAACTGGCACCTTCATCGTGTGGAGGTGGACGGGGCAGAGACGGTGGGCGGGAAGGCTAGGACTGTCAACTTGACGCCCTATTCCGGTGTGCGGGTAATGGGACTGGACTTGTCCGCCGCGTTTCCAGGCAAGGCTTTCGTGCAGATGAACCTCAGAAGTCCGGGTTTGATCGACCTGTACGAGGTCGATATCGAAAGCGCTGAAACCAGGGTCGCTGCCATTAGTCCCGGTCGGTTCGTACGCTGGATCATTACGCCGAACGCACTGCATGCCTTCATCATCAACGACGGGGGTGACCACGAACTGGCTCGGTACGAGAACGGTGCTTTCACCGCGTTGGCGAAGCTGAGCGGACGCGACCAGCCAATCGGCCCGATGCCGCTTATGGTGGCGGCGGATGGAAAGAGCATCTTAGTTGGCTGCAACGCGGGCAGCGACCACACCTATCTTGCTGCCATTGACCTTGCGACGGGCACGCACAGGGTAGTCGACAGCCAGCCCGATTTCAGCCTCGATACGCCGCGGCCAGAGGCCGATCCGCGCTTTCCCTCGAGCCTGATAACCAATCCTGTGACAGGCGAGCTGCTGGGACTGCGTTATCTTGGCAAAAGACAGCTGATACGGCCTCTGAACGCGCATTTTGCCGCCGTGCTAGACAGCCTACAGCGGCTGTCAGAGGCGGAAATAGGGTACATTTCCTGCGATGCCGATGGGCGACAATGGGTGGCGGAATTTTGGGATGACCGGCATCCCGGCACGACATGGCTTTACGAACATGAGAGCGGTGAAGCGTATGTGCTTGGCGAGCGATTCTCAGCGCTCAAAGCCGAGCGGCTGGCGAGCGTGCGACCCGTCGATGTGCTGTCGCGCGACGGATTGACGTTGCCGTGCCATGTCACGCTGCCCGTCTGGTTCGCTGCCAAGGATGAGCCGCGTGCGCTGCCGACCGTACTTCTGGTCCATGGCGGGCCCTGGTATCGCGACGCCTGCATCTATGATCCGGAAGTGCAGTTCCTCGCCAACCGCGGCTATGCCGTGCTGCAGGTGAATTTTCGCGGCTCGACCGGCTATGGCAAGGCGTTCATGCAAGCAGCTATAGGGGAGTTCTCCGGGCGCATGCATGACGACCTGATCGACGGGCTCGACTGGCTAATCGGGCAGGGTATTGCCGACCCGGCACGGGTAGCGATCTACGGGTGCTCCTATGGCGGTTACGCCGCGCTGGTGGGCGCCAGCTTCACGCCGGAGCGCTTCGCCGCAACCATTTCCTACTCCGGCATGTCCGATCTCCGGATGCTGGTGGATGGGGCCGTCCCGTTCGTACGACCTGCGCTAATCAACACCTACCTTTCTTACATGGGCGATCCTGATATTGAGACGCAGAACCGGGACATGCTTGCACGCTCGCCGGTCAGCCGGCTTGATTGCATTTCCAAACCGCTTTTGGTGGTTCACGGCGCGAACGACGTGCGCGTTGCAAAGGCACAGGCGGATCTGGTGGTGGAAAGGGTGCGTGCGAATGGTGTGGAGGTCGACTATCTTCTCAACGAGCGCGAAGGACACTGGTTCATCAACGAGGATAGCAATATTGAGCTTTATCGGAGGATCGAGCGCTTTCTTGCACGGCATTTGAGGGGCGAGTAATGAGGGCGGCGCATGCGCAGTAAGGAGATTGCAGGACTGGCGGGTGTAAGCATCCGCACGCTGCGGCACTACCACCAGATCGGACTTTTGCCGGAGCCGCCAAGACAGAACAATGGGTATCGCGCTTACAGCGTGCCGCATTTGATCCGACTGCTGCGTATCGGTCAATTGACAGCGCTCGGTTTCTCGCTCTCGCAAATCCCAGCCTTTCTCGACGGTCGTGCCGAAATGAGCGAGGACAGTTTGGACGCCCTTCTTGAGGGGCTCACGCGGCAGATCGAACTTCTGGAGCGTCAACGCCGGACTGTCACAGCCCTGCGTGACGGCAAAGGACCGCCCGACATGGCGCCGGAATTTGCTGCCTCTCTGATGCCGCTGGAGGTCGGGCGAGACCCTAAAGCGGTGCGGGCTGGTCGGGAACAATCCGTACTCCTGTCACACCTTTTGGATGAAGGGCAGCGCGCAGAACTGGCCCGGCTCTATGATCAACTCGCGGATCTCGAATATGGTGCTACCGTGCGAGAGCTGGGGGATCGTTTCGACGCGTTGGGGCCAGATAGTGACGACGTCGAGATTTCAGCTCTTGCCGAAGATTACATCGCCCATCTTGGATCATGGATGAGAGACTTCGACAACGCGCTGAGCGGCGGCAGGAAGCGTCAGGCGGCAACGCTGCTTTGGCTTCATGCCCTGGAGAATACGAACGATCAGCAGAAACAATTACTGAGGGAAATCAACAGCGGGCTGAAATCCAAGCGGTGATTGCGCGGTTTGCGCTGATAGTCGCGAGATGATTGACCGGTCGCGGGCGGCAATCGGATCCATGACGTTGAAATGCGCCCCTGTCCCGTGCCCAGACATCATCAAGCCATATTCCAAACATCTGGTTATGGCTGGGGTCAATCATAATCAAGAGCAATATCATGGATATCAACGTTGCTTTAAAAGCCTTCATCCGCACCGTCGAGAAGGGGTCGATTACTGCTGCGGCACGGGACCTGGGGGTAACGCAGCCGGCGGTCACGAAGCATATTTCGAACCTCGAACGGCACGTTCAAGCCAGGCTTCTGGAGCGCTCTTCAAAAATCGTTCGCCCGACGGCCCATGGACTCGAATTATACGAAGCCAGCCGCATTGCGATCGCATCGATCGACGCGGCGCTGGAGGGCGTTCGCATCAACACGGGTGAAATCGAAGGCAATCTGAGAATTCACGCCCCATCCTGCATTGGTGTTGGTCATCTCGAACGGATAGTCGGGGAATTTCAGGATAAGTATTGCGGGATTTCCGTCGAACTGGCTCTCGACGAGCGCACAGTCGACTTGGTCTATGATAATTTCGATTTGTCAGTTCACTACGGGAAAATCGAGGATCAGGACGTCATCGCACGCCGCATCGGATGGGTGGAGCGATTTCTCGTCGCTTCCCCTCTCTACCTGCAACAGGTAGGGCAGATTGACGACACGGGACGACTTTCAGAGCTTGAGGTTATTGGCACTCCGAAGATGCTTGCCCAGCGCAATACTATTTCCCTGTTGGGACCTGATGCGCGGGCCGAAGACGTCACCGTCAGGCCATTGCTCATAACGAACAATGCGCATGTCATGATTGCAGCACTTTTACGAGGACGGGGTGTGGGACTTGTGCAGAAGAACCTCGTATTGGACTTGTTGGCCAGCGGCGAGCTTGTAAGGGTGCTTCCCGAATATTGGCTGCGATCTACCGAAGCATTTCTCGCCTATCCGTCCACAAAGTTCATGCGACCGGTCGTCCGGGCATTTACGGACTTTGTTATGCCGCGGCTCAGGAACATTGACGGGATCTCCCCGGTGCAGCGGTAGTGGCCCATGGCATAGCCAACGGTTATGACGGCTATCACTCATGCAGATATGGAATATTCCCTCTGTTGGAGGATACCGTGCGATGCAAGCACGTGTGCCAGCCGCAACCCGAAAGTCGCCTTCCATGATGCAGAACCGAAACAGTTTCATATCCCGTCGTACGTTCATAGTCGGCTCTTTAGCCGCGCCGGTCATACTCGGCGGATGCACGACAGTCCAAGAAAGATCGGCGTCAGGCTCGCCCCAGCCCATTGCCACTCCGCAGCCTTCACCGGTCGACCCGGATCTCGCTTCCCGTTACGCTGCATTTGAGGACGGGGGACATGTCGTTCCTGCAGTTCCTTTCGAGCGAATGAACCCGGAATATCTCAGGCAGCGCGTTGCCGACCCGACCGGCGAGGCGCCGGGAACTGTTGTCGTCGATACGCCAAGGCGATTTCTCTATCTGGTGGAAAACGGCGGAACTGCGTTACGATATGGCGTTGGCATCGGGCGCGACGGATTTTCATGGGAAGGGAACGGGTATATCCACTGGCGTCAGCATTGGCCAAGATGGAAGCCGCCAAGCGAGATGATTGCAAGGCAACCCGAACTGGAAAAATACTCTGTCGCAAACGGAGGGATGGATCCTGGGCTGCATAACCCGCTCGGCGCTCGCGCCCTTTATATTT
This sequence comes from Agrobacterium sp. RC10-4-1, assembly GCF_014138475.1. NCBI lineage: Bacteria > Pseudomonadati > Pseudomonadota > Alphaproteobacteria > Hyphomicrobiales > Rhizobiaceae > Agrobacterium > Agrobacterium sp. RC10-4-1. The sequence goes on along the minus strand of NZ_JACJIT010000012.1, from coordinate 52,138 downwards.
TCCAGAACGGAAAAGATACGCTGTATCGTCTCCATGGCAATCCCGAATGGCAATCCATCGGCAAGGCTGTTTCATCCGGCTGCGTCCGCCTTATGAACCAGGACATCGTTGACCTTTACGACCGCGTTCCGTTTCATGCGCCAATAGTCGTGCATCAGACGCCGATGGCCGTGTGATGGCAAACTGATCGTGACGCGTTCTAAGCTGCTTGCCGCGGTACGATGGCCGCCTAGTAATACTGCGGGGCAAGATCGCTGCAGATATTTTCTGAAGAGAGCCACACGTGGGGAAACGCCGCGAGCAGACCGTTTCTCAGCCATTGCTGGGCCGGGTGCCCGTCATTGCGACGATGCCAGGACAGCACGAATGGGACAGGGTTTAGGGGGAGCGGGAAATCGAAGACTGCAAGACGCTCCGCAAAGCCTGAATGAGCAACCACGCTTTCGATGACGGTCGCGACCATATCCGACGATGCAACCAATGCCGGCGCGGCGTGCATATGGGGAATAGTCACGGCCGCCCGCCTCCTGAAATTCTTCGAAGCCAGTGCGGCATCGGCGACATCCAGTCCCTCATTATCGGGTGCCACCAGAATATGCCTCAGAGACAGAAAAGTCTCGCGATCGAAAGGGCGGCCGAGGATTGGATGATCCTTCCTAAGGATACAAACGAACCGCTCCTGGAAAAGCCGGGCACTCAGGATTCGGCTCGTGGGCGTGGGGGGAATGCCGACCGTCAGATCAACGCCGCCGCTGTCGAGCAGGGAAACCGCGTCATCACGGCTGCTATAATCCCTGACCTTGATATCAATTCCGGGGGCTTTTTCCTCAAGCAGCGACAGGAGGCGCGGCAATATGACTGAACCTGCATGTGCCGAAACGGCAATGGAAAAAGATACGGTCGATTTGCCGGGATCAAAACCCTGCGTGAATTGCAATGTCCGCTGGATGTCCCGCAGAGCAAGTGAGATCGGTTCGGCAAGTTCTACCGCTCGCGGTGTAGGTTGAAGTCCGTTAGGCCCGCGAACGAATAATTCGTCCCGCAGCAGAAACCGCAATCTCGACAAAGCCGCGCTCATGGCCGGCTGGGTCCGGCCAATACGGCTTCCGGCGCGTGTCACATTGCGCTCGGAATTGAGGGCATCAAAGGCAACGAGAAGATTGAGATCGATACCGTGTAAATTCATGGAATGGATAATTAAACTCATCCTTCATCGATCTCAAGCATCTTTTCCGCGTCAGCGCGAATGTCCGTTTCCGTCATTCAGCAACCAACCCGGATACTCGACAGGCAGACGACTGACCTCATCGAGCTTCGCCAAGTCGGTATCGTCCAGCGCAATCGATGCGGACCGAATGTTTTCCTGCAATTGCTCGACGCGCTTGGCACCGACGATGACGGTCGAGACGATGCTTTGCTTCAGCAACCAGGCGATCGCGATCTGAGCCGGGCTAGCGCCGTGTTTCTCCGCGACGGCTTTAAGGATCGCGATCAGGGGCTCCCCCCGGATGCGATCGATGGGTGGAAAATCCAATTCCGTCTGTCGGCCGCCTGCTGCGTTACCACCGGCGGAGTACTTTCCGGTGAGATAGCCGCCGGCAAGTGGACTCCACACCATGAGGCCAACACGTTCAGATGAGAGCAGCGGGCCAATCTCCCGTTCCAGATCGCGCCCGACAAGCGTATAATATGCCTGCAGTGATGTAACGGGCGCGAGAGCTCTGGCGCGTGTTATCCCGATCGCCTTCATGACCTGCCACGCGGCCCAGTTCGAAAGGCCGATGTAGCGAACATCGCCGGCCCTGACGAGTGTGTCGAGCGCCTCCAGCGTTTCCTCGATCGGCGTCGCGGAATCGAAGGCGTGAATCTGGTATAGATCAATGTAATCCACACCCAGCCGGCCGAGGCTTGCCCGGCATTCGGAGATTATATGACCACGCGAAGCGCCGCGATGGTTCGGTCCGTCACCCATGGCGGAGGCGACTTTGGTGGCGATCACGACATCTCTGCGCGACACGCCAAGGTTCCTCAGCGAGCGTCCCAGTATTTCTTCGCTACGTCCGCGGGCATAGACATTTGCTGTATCGAACAGGTTTATGCCGGCGTCGAGAGCGGCCTTGACCAGTGCATCGGCATCCTCCTGACCCAGTCTTCCCACCTTGCCCCATAATCCGTCCGTCCCGCCGAACGTCATGGCGCCGAAGCACAATTCCGACACGAACAACCCGCTCTCACCGAGCTTGCGCATTTGCATGATGTGGTCCTTCTTTTTAATTTCCGAGATTGGCCGGCGGCGATGGCTTTTGTTGAGCGTATTCCCAATTGGCGCGCTAACGGCCGGCTCGACATCCTGTGCGAACCGAGCCATTCTGCGACACCTCAAACAAGGTGTTGCCGTTCGCCAGTTCTTGCCGCAAGCTCGACGGCTGCGATCAAACGGCTGTTATGGCGGGCATGGTCGAAACCTGGAGTGGTGTATGTACCATTCGTCAGATCCCGCCCCAGGGACGCATAAACCTCCCCGACATTGATAGCGGCTCCTGCCCAGAAATCGGCGGCTGTTGGGCCGACACCATTGGAGACCGGCCTGTCGGGCGCAGCAAATTCCAGGCTTGACGAAATTGAAATGTCTCCGACCTGTACGCCTGCCAGGTGATTGCCGGTGAGCATAAGCGAGCCCTGCGAGCCACGGATCTCAAAAACGAAACTCGCGTCTTCTGCAGGGACGCCAGCCAGAATCTGCACGGATACAGGCGCACCACTTGCCGTCTTTGCAATCAGATCGAGATGATCCGGAACCTCTCGCTTCGAAGTCTCACCTGTATCGACGATCTCGATCTCCGGCCAGAGCAACTCCGTGCGCGCATCGACCTCGGTAATGTTACCGAGCACTGCCTCGATGACGTCCAGCACGTGGCCTGCCGTAATCGTCATGAAGCTGGCGCCGGAAGCGGCCTTGTTGAAATAGTCGTACACGCTTGGAGATTGAGGACCGTAGCCGAATGTGGTCGCGCCGACACGTGCGGACATCAAGCGCCCGAGTTTTCCTGAACCGACCAGTTCGGCCGCACGCCGGACCGCAGGATTATGCCGGCCTTGCAGGCCGATCGCGGTATGCAAAGACCCCACTGCCGCAGCCATCTCGTTTGTTTCCGACAGCGTTGCGCCCAGAGGCGCTTCGCAATAGACCGATTTGCCCGCCTGCAGGGCGGCCATCACGAGCTCCTTGTGTGCCGGCACTTTCACGGCGACCGTGATGACCTCAATGCTCTCATCTATTATCATCGCATAGGGATCGGCAAACCAGAGTTCTGCGCCGAATGCTTCGGCCGCCGCCTTGGCGCTTTCCTCGCGTCGGGTCGCGACTGCCGCCAGCGTCAGGTGAGGTTGTGACGCCAGGGCTGGCACATGCGATGCGCCCGCCCAACTTGCGTGAGTGTCCGCTCCAATAATACCCACGCGAAATTTCTTATCCGACATCTGTAATGCTCCAGGTCACGTTACCGAACGCTCCCCGGCGTCCTGGGCAAGATGTAATCGACCCCCGGCACTGCGATGAAATCGATAAATAGTATGAGCGAACATCCACGCGGTGGATATCACCTACCGCTCCTGCGGCCACACTGCGACCAAAAGAAGTATTGCCCCGGTTGTCGCAATAGCGCTCAAGACCACTCGCGCCTGAAACGAAAGCGTCGGCGGGTGCCAAGGCATTCCTGACTGCCGCTTGGTCGGACCAACCGGATCGATATGGGCAGCACCGTTAGTGGACATGTGTTTATCACGGCGAATTTCCGCCAGCTTATGGCGAATGCGAATTGCGAGGAGCACAGCCAGATAGGCCGCGGTTAAGAAAGCCAACACCGCCGCCAGGCGCAAGGCGTTTTGTTGGGCAAGGACCCAATTTTGGGAAGCAATCGCGATGCCGTCGATACAGGCGCCGAACAGGGCCTGGCCGGTGAGAGCGCCCATCGAATTGACTGCCCCAAACAGGACGGTGAAACTCAAGAGTTCTCGGCTGCCTTTCTGCAGCGCGCTCGTGATGCCTAACACCAGCGCTGGCCCAAGAAAAAACATGGCGGCGAATGAGATCACCGCTTGGGACAGGTAAAACCAGGGCAGATGGTCAAGGCTCGTGGCGGAGCTGTCGGCAAGTGTCGCAGCAGCTATCGCGGTGACCGCCAGCGTCATGGGGATCGCCAGTTTTTCGACATTTACCGTTATTGCGCTCACGATCACGCCCGCAACAGCGCCGACAAAGGTGACGATCGAAAGTGCTCTGAGGTGTTCGTCGCTGCCTCCCAGCGCCGTTAAAAATCCGGTTGCAACATTCTGTTCGGCAAGGACGATCCTGGCCATGAGAATTGCAAAACCAAAGCGGACAATATCACCGCTCCCAAGCCAACGCAGGTTGAGGAGAGGTGTGGTCCGGCCGTTCTCGAGTATTAGCGCGGTGATGATCACTGGAAGCGCAAGCGACAGAAACCAGATTATCCAAGGCGCCTCGAACCATCCTTCCAGTCGTCCGAGCCCCAACACTGCTGCAATCATAGCGAGGCTACCACCCAAGAGCAGAAAGGTGAGGAAATCCAAAGGTTCGAATGCTCGCTCTCGCTCGGCGGGTGGCAACCGGAATGCACCGACGGCGGCGAAGGAGAGAAATGCAAGCCCGGCTTCGAACAGAAATATCGACTGCCAATGCGCGCTGACAGACAGCCATGGCGAGACGACGCTTGCGAGCGGGAACGCGCATTGCGAGATACCAAGGCCAAGTATGAGGCCCCGGATGCGCCAACGGCCTGGAAGGGCCTGCATCACGTAGAACAAGGACAACGGCGTTAACGCCGCCGCAACAAAGCCGCTTGCAGCCCGGATGGCAAGTGTGAGCCAGTGATCTGCGGTCAACAGATGGGTAAGGGAGAGGAGGGCATACAGGCCAAGGGCAAGCTGCGTGAATACACGCAGGCCATATTGCTGCCGGAGCTTGATCAGCAGCATATTGGCGGAAATATTGGTCATGGCATAGGCCATTGGCAGCCAGGCCGCTTGAACGGAGCTCAACGCCAAGCCTGCCTGTAGTTCCGTGATGTTGACCATGACCAGCGCGTTGCCAAGCCCGCCTGTCAGGCCGACCAGAATTGCAACGAGGGCATAGGCGGTCCGCAGCGTCAGGGCATGCTCAGGCGTCGCCGGCGACCCAGCGACGACTGGTCTTTCATGCTCGGGAAAGTCCCATGTTTCCTCACGGAAAAAGCTGCCAACTCGTCGCGTCAGTCTCATCATCGTGCTCTCTTGTTCGATTGACCGCATCAATCCGCCGCAGTCTAACCCAACTTCGATGGCCTGCGGCGTTGCTGGTTTGGCAACATAAGGTTCGAACTATCGCGACTTGCTGCGAGCAGCCATTCGCTCAAAATCAGCGACATCATTCGAGGCGCCCTTCACTCGCAATAGAGCGGATGGGCGCCCTTAACTTCAGGAGGCAAAGATGCTTCACAGGTCCATCAGCAGGATTACGACGACACCGCCTCTCGGGCCCGGTTTCGCAGGCGAGCGGCACAAGGCGGCCCTCGTCGTCGCGCCAGGAGATTTTTCCGCAACTGATCCGTTCTTCTTGATGGCGGACGACCATGTGACCGGAGAGGGGCAATTCGGCGAGGCCCACCCACATGCCGGCCTGGAGACTGTTACGTTCATGCTTGACGGCACGATGGCAGATACCGGTGGGCGTCTAATTGAGGGCGATGTGGAGTGGATGACCGCCGGAAGCGGCATCGTCCATTCGGAAGATGCCCAGGTCTCGACAGGAATGCGTCTGTTTCAGCTATGGCTGGTTCTTCCCGAGCAGGACCGCAATATGGCGCCAAGGGTGCAGATCCTGAGGCGCGATAAAATGCCGGGACACCGCGGCGATGGCTTCGTGGCGACCGTTTACAGCGGCCGCTCGGCAGGGATCGTCGCGTCGACGAAGAATGCCGTGCCCGTAACCCTGGTCGACATTCGGCTTGAGGCGGGAGCCGAGTTTGAGCAGGTTTTGCCGTCATCCTATAATGGCTTTGTGGTGGTCATCGCCGGCGAAATCGAAGCAGGCACCGGAGCGACGACGCTAACGACGGATAAGGTCGGTTGGACCAATCCGGTGGCAACTGACGGTGAAAGCGCCATAAGGCTGAAAGCGGGTGAAGATGGCGCGCGCGTGCTTTTGTATGCAGGCCAACCGCAAAAAATCCATGTCGCAGCACAAGGCCCATTTATCGCAGGCTCCAAAGAGGAGCTTGCCGGCTACTATGCCGCATACCGCCAAGGCAAATTCCCGAATGCCGGCACGATGCGACCTGCCTGACCTCGCTTTCCAGCCGCCACGAAACCACAAGGGGTTTCGTTATCAGCAACCCGACGTTCCGCCATTGCTGTCTTTAGCCGTTCGACAGCACGGATATGTTTGCGAACAGCAGACCCGCAAACGGGCTGAGAACACAAGCCGCTTCACCACCACTCGTTCGAAACTCAAGCGGATTTCATCAAGCCTTCCGAACATGGATCGCCCCTGGTCCGTGAGCGGGATCACTCGCCCCGGCATCCACAATCAGCCCATGGAGGAACAGATGACCCAATCCGCCACCGCAGCCGTACTGGAAGAAAAAAACGGCCCCTTCATCCTCCGTGAAGTGAAGCTTGAGGCGCCGCGCCCCGACGAAGTGCTCATCCGCATGGTTGCTACGGGCATCTGTGCAACCGATGCGCATGTCAGGCAACAGCTCATGCCGACGCCGCTCCCCGCGATCCTCGGCCACGAAGGCGCCGGCATCGTTGAACGCGTCGGATCGACCGTATCGCATCTCAAGCCCGGCGATCATGTCGTTCTTTCCTATCACTCCTGCGGCCACTGCAAGCCCTGCATGTCTTCCCATGCGGCCTACTGCGACCACGTCTGGGAAACGAATTTCGCCGGCGCCAGGCTCGATGGAACGATCGGCGTTGCAGCGTCCGACGGGAACAGGCTCAATGCGCACTTCTTCGGTCAGTCCTCATTCTCCACATATGCGCTCGCTCACCAGCGCAATACCGTCAAGGTCCCGGACGACGTGCCGCTTGAACTGCTTGGGCCGCTCGGTTGCGGCTTTCAGACCGGCGCCGGCTCCGTCTTGAAGGCGCTCAACGTGCCGGTAGGCGCATCTATCGCCATCTTCGGTGTAGGGGCAGTCGGCCTGGCGGCGGTCATGGCTGCAAAGATTGCCGATGCGGCTGTCGTTATCGCCGTCGATGTCAGTACCGAACGGCTGAAACTCGCTTCCGACCTCGGCGCGACGCATTGCGTCAACCCGCGTGAGCAAACCGATGTTGCCTCGGCGATCAGGGATATCGCTTCTCGCGGCGTCGAATACGTCCTCGACACGAGCGGCCGGAAGGAGAACCTCGATGCCGGCATCGGCGCTCTTGCTCCGATGGGGCAGTTCGGTTTCGTCGCCTTCAACGGCCATTCGGGCGCGGTTGTCGACGCATCCCGGCTCACGGTAGGGCAAAGCCTCATCGGGATTATCCAAGGCGATGCCATTTCCGGCCTGATGATCCCGGAACTGGTCGGTCTTTATCGAAGCGGCCGTTTCCCCTTCGACAGGCTGCTCACTTTCTACGACTTCGCCGACATCAACGGGGCGTTTGACGATGTCGCGGCGGGGCGCGTGATCAAGGCTGTCCTGCGCTTTCCCCCGCAAGCCGCTTAACCACCCACTTCTTTCGATATTGCGAACATTGAGGATTGAGTAAATGTGCGACCGACACCAGAAGCTGATCAGAGCGACCGACGAGCCCAACTTTTTCGGGATCGACCATTACGGCTTTCCGGAGGCCGGGGAGCACCCGGCTGATCCGCCGGGATATTATCCTGAGTATTTCTCCTCCGACCGCTTCCAGAGGCTCGGCTACCATGTCGAGGAGCTTCGTGGCGGTTTCTATTGGGTTACCAGCGGCGGCTATGACGCGGCCTTCGTCGTGACCAGCGATGGTGTCGTCGCTATCGACGCACCGCCGACGATCGGTGAAAACATGCTGGCCGCGATCGAAGACGTTACTGACAAGCCGGTAACGCACGTGATCTACAGCCATTGGCACACCGATCACATCGGTGCCGCTTCGGTTTTCGGGCCGGATGTCGAGATCGTCGCGCACGACATCACCAGGGAATTGCTGGAGCGGTTCCCCGATCCAAACCGACCGGTGCCAACCCTGACATTCCACAAGGATCATCTGCTTGTCGTCGGCGGGGTGACGTTGGAACTCTCCTACAAGGGCGAGAACCACTGCCCCGGCAATATCTTCATCTATGCGCCGGCGCAAAAGGTACTGACCGTCATCGATATCGTCAGCCCCGGCAGCGCCACCTTCATGCATTGCGACGCATCGCAAAATATCACTGGCTGGTACGAAGCCCAGAAGCAACTGATGGAATATGACTTCGATTTCCTCGTCGCCGGCCATCACATGAAGTACGGGACGCCGGAAACGGTCGCGGCTTCAATCGAATATTTTCAGGACGTCCTCGACGGAGCGCAGGCGGCCGTGGCTCGATTCAGTCGGTCGGATGCGCTCGTGAGCATCCTGGAGGGCGCCGGCTGGGACCAGGTGTTTTCCGGCACCGAGAACTGGATCAATTCTATGGCCAATTTCGCCACGAAATACGTCCTGGAAAAGAAGAGCAGCAATGGCCAGCTCTGGTCCGAGCGGCTTGCCGGCGTGACGACCCAGACGAAATACCACGCCTATACCGTGCTGGAATCTATCCGCCTGGAAAGGCCCCGGCCGAATTATCGTTTGCGGGGCGAAAATCCGCCACCGTTCCTGACCTAACCGGGTTCGTCCGCCACCCCAACCCGGAATCGGGCGGGCAAGGCCTGCCCCGATATATGCGGAGGTCGCCACTCAAAGGGCGGGTCATATCTCGCGCACCCTTGCAACGTCAGAAAGACAAGTCAATGACCACGATTTCCGCACATAACTGGATCGACGGCACCTTTGTCTCGTCTTCCAAACGCGGCCGCTCCATCGATCCAGCGACATATGAGACGATCGGAGATTATCCCGATGATGGCGGAGCGGCCGCGCACTCTGCCATCGAAGCCGCAAAACGCGCATTCCGCGAAACCGCCTGGCGCGACGATGCTGAGCTTCGTGCAAGGGTGCTCGATCAGATGGCATCGGCAGTCGAGCGAAATCGCGAGCGCCTGATCGACATCCTCTCGCTTGAAAACGGCAAACTGCTCGGCGAGGCGGCGCTGGAGATCGATGGTAGTCCGAGCAAGCTTCGATACTGGGCTGCTATGGCTCGTACGGAGGCAGGGCGGGCGACATTGCCCAAGCCCGGCAGCCTCTCCGTGATTCTGCGCCAGCCGATGGGAGTAGCGGGGATTATCGTTCCCTGGAATTCTCCCGTCATTCTTGCGGTCCGCTCCTTCGCTCCGGCACTTGCTGCCGGCTGCGCGGTCGTCGTTAAGATGCCCGGCCAGGCAGCGCAGATCGCCAGCGTCCTTGCCGAGATCCTCGCGGAAGCGAACGACCTGCCGGGCGGTATCTTGAACATGTTCATCGAAAGCGGTTCGGAGGGCGCAGCGCGTCTGGTTGAAAGCCCCGATGTGCCGACAATCAGCTTCACGGGAAGCACGCAAACCGGCCGTGCCATCGGCGCCGTCGGTGCGAAGAGGATGAAGCGGTTCGGGTTGGAACTCGGTGGCAAGGCTCCGATGATCGTATTTGACGACGCTGATATCGACGCCACGCTACCGGTTCTCGAAAAGGCACTGACCATCTTTGCCGGCCAGTTCTGTATGACGGGCTCGCGGCTGCTCGTACAGAATTCGATCTACGAACGGGTCCGCGACGGCCTCGCCGAACGGCTGCGTGCCGTCAAAGTCGGGGCGGCATCCGATCCGGCGAGCGACATGGGGCCGCTAATCGACAAGCAGAACGTCGCCCGCGTCGATAACGTGGTGAAAAATGCGCTGTCAGCGGGTGCAACTGCAGTCGTTCGAGGAGGTCCCGTGACACAAGGCCCTTTGGCGAAAGGTGCTTTTTTTCGCTCTTCGATGCTGGAGGTTTCCGACAACGGCCTGCCGGTCGTCCAGCAGGAAACATTCGGTCCTGTGATAACCATCCAGCGGTTCTCAGATGAGCGGGAAGCCGTCGTGCTGGCAAACGATAACGACTATGGCCTGTCCGCCTCGATCTGGACGCGCGACCTGGATCGCTCGCTACGGGTCGCACAGGCGCTTGAAGCGGGAAGCGTGTTCATCAACGACTGGGCCAAGGTGTATGACGGGACGGAGGAGGGTGGCTTCAAGCAATCCGGTCTCGGGAGGCTGAACGGCGTTGCCGCAATCGAGGACTTTATCGAGTACAAGCACATCGCTCTTAAGCCGGGTTTGTTGCGATAAAAGGAGCCAGTTGGTCAGAAGGTGTGCTTCCTTTAAGGCAGCGCATCGATTGCTGGAGCTTCAATTGAAATTCGCATTCGGTCTTCCGGCGTAATCTCCACTTAATGTTACCAATCCAGTTTGGCTGACCGATGCAGACATCTGACAAAATTGGTCGGCATCTCCTCTGATTGAATACAGCAACTTCCGAGAGGATAATGATTTGCAAGACAAGGTCGACGCTTTGATGCAGGCGGAAAGAACTATGATGGATGCGATACATGCAGCCATCATCCAGGCGGCAAAGGAATCGGAGGCTGCATTTCAGCCACTTGGACCACCAACCACCGCCCAAGCCTACTTCGCGGATGCCGCCATGCGTCAGCTGTTTTTGCACCTGTGTGGTGCGAATGCGGACACGGCCAAGGGTGGTGATCCAGACCACGCATGGGAAATACTCTATTTGGGGCGCGGCACGGCCCGCTATTGGGAAAAAGAACGCGGAATTCGGTCGAGACGCCGAAAGGCAGAGAGCCATGCGGAGCTCGAAATAGAGAGACGCGAGAAATCTGCCCTTGCGCAAAGCGCTCGGGAGTTCGCAACCGACACTGTTATCCGCGCACTGGTCGAACATGCCAGCATTTCCGACCCCGATCTGCGCGATCGTATAGCGGCCTCCGTCAAGCCGCGTGTCAGCGTCACCGATCCACTTTCGCAAGTCGGGCAGGAATTCCGCGATTTGGCTAAGGTTTCGCTCGCCCGCCTTATCGGAAAAGTCTCTTGAAAACCTTCTGCAATACGTTGCATTTGGCCGCGCTCTCCGATGACCACATCTGGCCTTTCGGTTCTCATCGCAGGTCATGACCTTTAGAGAACGGCGATAGGATCGCCGCCGGTCGCCTTCCGGGCAAATGACCGTAAAAGCATGCTATCATAGCCACCTTTAGCAGCGAAACGCTCAGATCCATGGCAGCGCCAACCGCTTTCTAAGGCTCAGGCTCGTCGCTCGAAAGGGTGCCTCGTCTTTAGCATCCCGTCGCCATATCGACCTTGAAGGACCGCGAACGCATCAGATTTCACGTTCGAATTTCTCATACAGGAAGTTCACCAGCGCGCGCACTCGAGCGATGCCTGCGCGCGCTGGTGGCATCAATATGTGCAAATCTGCTCCCGCGTGACTATAGCCTGGGACGACGACTTCGAGCTCACCTCTGGCAAGCGACTCTTGAACCATGAAGAGGGGCAGTACCACGATACCAAGTCCGCCGCGCGCCGCGGCAAGCATCATTTGACCGTTGTCTGTGCGGAATTGTGAGTTCACGCGGACTTGTTCCCATCCATCCGGACCTTGAAAACGCCAGCTGACCGTATCGAAGGAGTAGAGTATGGCGTTGTGCGCAGCCAGTTCAGCGGGCTTTGAGGGGCGCCCTCTGGCTTCCAGATAGGATGGACTGGCGACGACAGCCCAACGTACCTTTGCAAGTTTTCTCGTGATCAGCGCGGAATCGGGTATGCTTCCGATCCGTACGGCCAAATCATACGCCTCTGCGACAAGATCCGGCTGACGGTCTTCAAAACGGACATCGAAATGGATCCTTGGGTGGAGGAGGGCAAACTCTGCCAGCAGCGGAGCGAGACAGAACTCTCCGAAAGCGACGGGAACCGAAACTCTAACCTGACCAGATGCTTCGGTCGTCGACCTTACGACCATCTCCTGCGCTGATTCCAGTTCGGCCAACCCAGATGCTGCTCGTACATGGTACTCGCGGCCGACGTCTGTAAGGGTTGTTCCCTTTTGGGAACGTGTGAGGAGCGTTGCGCCTAGAAAATTCTCCAACCGACTGACCCGGCGGCTGACGATCGATTTAGCGATACCCAAACGGCTAGCCGCACCAGCGATACTCCCAGTTTCGACCACCCGAATGAAGGAGATCAAGTCCAAGATCTCGACAGACTCAGGTTCCGACATTAGCAACTCTCCCCTCAGGTAAGTGCGGCTACTGCAACATCGGGTGCGCGAAATTGTCAAGTCTCCACGTTCGGTGCTCACACTGACGTCCTACAGCGACCCCTGCAGGTCGAGCTGAATAAACGAAACGGGCAAGTTCCGTGCTTGGTAAAATTCGGTGTCCGCCGTCGCCCTGGAAACCGAGCAGTATGGCTGCAGCGGCTCATTGGAGCGTTGCCGCATCGACCTCACCTTGGCGGATCGCATAACGCTGCATAGGGTGCTGGCATCGTTCTTTTTTCCGCAACAATGGGTTTCGCTTTGGCAGCCTATTTTTTCCACGATCGGGGTCGCATGATTGAATTGATAGAAAAGCCAGGAGAGAAAATTGAACCTCCCAACGCATAATCCCGATAGCCGCAGTATGACGGTGCAACTTCTTGCTAAACGTCGGACACAGTATTTTCTGGGCAAAAACATCGCGTTCTCTGACAAAGAGATTGATGCAATTATTCGCGAGGCGGTTCGCCTGTCACCCTCAGCCTTTAATTCGCAAAGTTCGCGCGTTGTGATCCTGCACCGCGATGAAAATCAGAAACTCTGGAACATCGTGAAATCGGAGTTGAGTCATATCGTTGAAGGAGAGCCTAAGATGCACGCCTTCAGAAAAATCGACAGCTTCGCTGCCGGAGCAGGCGCAGTTCTTTTCTTCGAGGACCGAAATGTGGTCAGGATATTACAGGATCAGTGGCCTTTGTACGCTGATCACTTTCCAGATTGGTCCGAGCAAGCCTCCGGGATGGCGCAACTTTCGGTCTGGATCGCGCTTGCCGGCGTGGGAATTGGAGCCAGTATTCAGCATTACAACCCGCTGGTTGACGCAAAGATCAAAAGGCATTGGGACATACCGGAGACATGGCGGTTACGCGCGCAAATGCCGTTCGGCTCCAACGAGGCACCTTTTCCAGCAAAGGCGACTATCGCCGATGGTGATCGCTTTCGAAGCTTCTTTCGCTAGACCTGCCGAAGAAGTTTCAAGGTTCAAATGCCATCAAGAGCTAGGGATCGGCGGAGGTGTGTCTCATGTTCCATCGGACTGTCGGGCATCGGATGCATTTGCCACCGTGACATCCGGTCCGCGCGTTGTCACGAAACGCGGCTGTACAAAGTTTTTTCACTGGGCCAACAGTTATTACACCGAGCCCAAACCACGAGCTCCAATCCTAAAAAACAAAGCCGCTAATTGAGATTGAACGCCATGCATGGTTCCATGCCGGACGCGTAGCTGATTCCTCCCCGTCGATGCCAAACCGCGATCCGAGAGGCCCATGTCGATTTCAGATACGATTTTCCGCCCCTTCGAGACGCTGATACGGCCGCTCGACATTCCCTTTCGGCCACTGCCGTCGAAAGGCCCCGTCGCGGTGCTGTTGCATTTCATTGCCATGTTTCGTGGCGTCCTGATTGCTCTTGCCCTGTCGTCCATGGCGGTGGAAGCCATCAATCTTTCGATCATCTGGGGTCTGTCCGTTATCGTCGATGGGGTGACGGCGCAGGGAGCAACGGCTTTCCTGCGCAATGAATGGCCGCTGCTGACCGTGCTTGGGTTGTTGATTTTCCCCGCTATGCCCATAGCGTCGTTCCTTCTCAATACGCTCAATTCCCACACGCTTGGCATTGCGATGCCGGCGGCCATACAGTGGCAGGGCCACAAGGCCGTGGAGCAGCAGGATCTGGCATTTTTCCATGAGCTTTATGCGGGGCAGGTCGCCTCGCGTCTTTCGCAGGTCTCGTCAGCCGTTCAGCAGCAGATTATCAACGCGTTTCAGATCGGACCGCGTTTCCTGTTGCAAATGATCGGCTCTCTTGCGCTCCTTGCCGCCTTGTCCTGGCAACTGGCGCTGCCGGTGTTCATTTGGATCGTGCTCAATGTAGTTCTCGCCGTCAAACTTGCCCCGGTCTTCTCAGAGCGGTCACGGCGCTCGGCGAAACAAAAGAGCCTTGTCTCGGGGGCGATCACCGATCTCTACAGTAACATGCAGATGATCAAGCAATTTGCCGCCGAGGACAGCGAGGCAGGCGCAATCCGCCGCATACTGATGAAAGCCGTGCAGACGCAGCATCGGGAACAGCGTGTCTATCGCGCATCCGAGCTGGCGGTGGTTGCGCTCAACATGGCGTTGTGGCTGGCGATCCTGTCGGTGGGGCTTTCCGGTCTGGTGAAAGGCTTCATCACGGTCGGAGAATTCGTCGGCGCGGTTTATATATTGCAGCGGTTGTCCGGGCACACATTCACCTTCCTGCAGATGGGCCAGCAGATATTCCAGGCGATCGGTACGATCAAGGATGCCATGCCTGTCATGACGACGCCGCCGACGATTACGGACAGATCCGACGCGGCGGAACTGAGCGTTTCGCATGGGAACATCGAGTTCGACCATATCCGCTTTGCTTACAAGTCAGGCAGACCGGTGATAGATGATCTGTCGCTGACCGTGCGCGCCGGGGAGAAAGTCGGCCTTGTGGGGCTATCAGGTGCGGGAAAAACGACGCTGGTCAATCTGCTCCTGCGTTTCTATGACATTCAGGAGGGCGCCATTCGCATCGACGGGCAGGATATTCGCGAGGTCACGCAGATGAGCCTGCGCCGCAATATCGGGGTGATTGCCCAGGACGTGGCCCTGCTGCACCGGTCGGTAGGCGACAACATCCGCTACGGGCGCCCAGAGGCAACGCAGGAGGAGGTGGAGAAGGTGGCTAAAGTGGCGAAGGTGGAGGGCTTAATTGGCGATCTTACCGACAGCGAAGGACGAAAAGGGTATCAGGCCTTCGTTGGAGACCGCGGCATCAAGCTTTCCGGCGGGCAGCGCCAGCGGGTCGCCATTGCGCGCGTGTTGTTGAAAGACGCACCGATCCTGATCCTCGATGAAGCCACCTCCGCCCTTGATAGCGAGTCCGAGGCCGCCATTCAGGACAAGCTCAATCTTGTGATGGAGGGCAAAACGGTCATTGCCATCGCCCATCGCCTGTCGACCATTGCCCGGATGGATCGCATCATAGTGCTGGATCACGGCCGGATTGTCGAAGAGGGAAGGCCCGAGGAACTGGTCGAGCAGGATGGATTGTTTGCGCAGCTCTGGAAACGCCAGATTGGTGGCTTCATTCCCGAAGATGAGGGGGTGACGTCGGAGGCGGTGGTGGACCGAAGCTGAGAGCGGAGAGCTTCGTCATTTGTAAAGAGGTTACGATGAAAACCGATTGGAAGTCGGTCAGAGGCATGCTGAATGCACCAATCGACGCCTGCGAACGCATCGAGGCGCTGCAGTATGCCGAGACTGACTGGGAGGCCATGATCGATATCGGCGGACAAAAGGTCAGCGTCCATGATTTTCTGGTGACCGCGTGGACACCCCGGAGAAGCTCCGCTACCAGATCATACGCGAACGCCACGACACCGGCGTCAATCTCCCAAGCCGGAGGCAGCGCGCATTCTGTTGGCAATGTCCCAAGCTGCAATTGAATTGGTGGATGCTGGTGAAGTGACCCCCGCCCAACAAGATATCCAGCAGATGATCAAATGGTTTGATGAGGACTTGGTGCGTGGGATTGAAAGTGCCGTCGCTACTTACCGATAAGCAAGGTCGCAATGGACTGTGTGGCGTAAGTGAAAGGAGAGGCGGTTTTTTCCACACGGGTTCGGATGTTGATGTCTGATGTAAGCGATTTGCTTTTGCCGTAGTCGTTATCTGACCGTCACACTTCGGCTCTACCAGTGAATGATGCAACGTCACCTCTCTGTGTTACTCCTCCTAGCGCTGACCCAGATCACCGGTTGGGGCGTGGTGAGCGTTTTGCCGGTGATCGCGACGACGGTCGCGGTAGAATTCCGAACCTCGCTGCCGATGATTTTTGTCGGAACCTCCGTGATGTTCGTCGCTATGGGGTTCGCTGCCCCTTGGACAGGCCGTGCGTTTCGCAGACTTGGACCGCGTTCTGTTATGGCTACCGGAGCCGGGATGATCGCGGCGGGGCTTTGTCTGCTGGCGCTGTCTCCGGACCTTTGGGTATTTTGGGCCGCTTGGGTGTTGATCGGGATTGCAGGCGCGATGTTTCTGACGACCTCAGCCTATGCCTATATCGCGGATTACGCAGGGGATAGGGCGCGAAGCCTTATCGGTACACTGATGCTGGTAACGGGTCTGGCGGGTAGCGTCTTCTGGCCCATCACTGCCTTCCTCGACGGTGTGGTTGGATGGCGTGCGACAGTTCTTGTCTACGCTGGCATCATGGCATTGGTCATTTGCCCACTTGTTTTAATCGGCCTGCCAGCGACCCGTGCCGTGACCGCGCCGGCCACCAACAATGGAAGTGTTCGCAAGGGTCCTGTTTTTGCCCTTCTTGTGACCGCCATCGCTCTGAACAGCTTCGTGACGTTTGGCATTGAAGCTGTAGGCATTCAACTTTTGCAGGCGACCGGAATGGACCTTGCCAAAGCCGTCACGATTGCCTCGCTTCTGGGGGTGTTCAAAGTGGGCGGACGCGTGGTTGACCTGCTGGGTGGGCAACGATGGGATGGGCTATCCACCGGGATTGTGTCCGGCGCAATGATAACAATCGGCCTCGCTGTAATGTTGATAGGCGGCCACGGCTTCCTGTCGGAGGCCGGCTTTCTGGTAATATACGGCGTCGGAAGCGGGGCTTTCGCTGTTGCCCGAGCCACGATGCCGCTCGTTTTCTTTGAGAAAGCCGACTATGCCGCCGCAATGGCAACCATTGCCCTGCCAATAAATCTGATCAACGCACTGGCGC
The DNA here is from genome assembly GCF_014138475.1 of Agrobacterium sp. RC10-4-1. Classification (NCBI taxonomy): domain Bacteria; kingdom Pseudomonadati; phylum Pseudomonadota; class Alphaproteobacteria; order Hyphomicrobiales; family Rhizobiaceae; genus Agrobacterium; species Agrobacterium sp. RC10-4-1. Next base: position 34,975 of record NZ_JACJIT010000012.1, on the reverse strand, counting down.
CGCCGGTATTGGCTGCGCTCATGGCGGGGATGGGAGCGCATGCGGTCTTTGCGGCGCTTGGGGTTCTCAGTGCGACGGCCTTTATGGTTTTATGGCAACTCAACCGCAAGAGGTCTTGGAGCACCGTAGCTGAGTGATTGCTACCGAAGAACTTTGTTTCAAGGTCGTCAGAGAGGCAGGCGAGGAGGCGAATATCTGCGGCAGTGGGTAATTAACGAGTTAAAGAAGCCTTTATCCGATTAGCCAATCAAGCTTCTCTATTTTTATAAATGGCGGGTCAGATAGCGATCAGACAGTCCGCATTGGAATGGTCCTGACCTCGCAGCTGTGCCAAGTCCTCGTCCATTTCGCTGAGCCGCATCATATGTGCAGTGATCTGCAATGAGATGATGTGCCGGTCGTCTATAGAGAAACGTTCCCACCTCTTGAGATTGTCGATGACCTCGATGAGGTCGAGACGTTCTTGTTCGAGCTTCTCCAAGTTCCAGATCATCGCAGCCGGGCTCCCGTTTCGACTTGCCTGAAACGGTAGCATGGGCGGATCGGTTCAAACCGATAAGATTTAGCGTAAATTTTATGTAAATTCCGAGTTGTTCCGACCCGCGGTTGGCGTGGTAAAGCAATTTAAGGGGATTCTCAGCTAACCACTGCTTGGTCGCGATATTGCCGTCGTCGAAGTCAGGGAACAGGCGTGTACCGATCCAATGCCTTCACCCGGAGGAAGACCCGCATCAGCCGCGGAACCTTTCCTGCCATTCTTTCGGTCCCACACCCAACCTGCGCAGGAACAGCCGCCGCATCGTTTCGGGTGATCCGAAGCCGCACTTCCGGGCAGTCGTTTCGACGGAGCTGCCGGTCTCCAACAGTCCCTGCGCTCTCTCCAGGCGGATCATCTCGACGCCCTCAGCGGGTGTTCGACCTGTCCGTTGCCGATAATGGCGGACAAAGGAGCGGCGGCTCATTCCGGCCTGGTCAGCGAGGATATCGAGCGTGATGGGGCGTGCAATATTTGTGGCGATCCATGCGTGGAGTTCCATAAACCTGTCATCGACTGTCTGAAGTCCGAGCGGCACACTGAATTGGGACTGGCCTCCCGGCCGTTTGAGGAAGACCACAAGCTCGCGTGCGACGGTGAGAGCGAGTGCGCGGCCATGATCTTCCTCCACCATTGCCAGAGCAAGGTCGATCCCTGCCGTCACGCCCGCTGACGTCCATATCGAACCGTCACGCAAAAAAATCGGGTCGCGCTCTAGCCGAACTTTTGGAAATCGTTTTGTGAACTCGTCGCACCGGCCCCAGTGGGTAACGGCACGGCGACTGTCCAGTAGGCCGGCCTCCGCCAGCAGGAATGCGCCGCTACAAACCGAGGCCATTCGCCGGACACGGGGTGCGCGATCGCGAACCCATTCGATTAGCGGTGCGCGGTCGCAGGCAGCATTCACGCCGCTGCCACCAGCAACGATGGCGGTGTCAGGCGCAGATTTGTTCGTTGGCAAGGTCTTGCACACCAACGTTATGCCAGAGTTGCATGTGACCTGCGTCTCTTCCGCAACCAAAGTGACTTCGTAGAGCCCACCAGCCGTTGCCCGCGACAGCCGGTTGGCGGATGCGAACACCTGGGCGGGGCCGGTAGCATCGAGCACCTGAGCATCGGGGAAAAGAAGGATTTCGATTTGACGTAACATCGAGATTGGCCTGAAACGAGGGATTATTGGCATTCGTGCCACAGCATTTACTGCGATACTAACCGCGTCAAGACAGGAGAAATCAATGACCGTTCGTTTCGGTATCCTTTGCTTTCCAGGTGTTCAGCAACTCGATCTCACGGGTCCTTATGAAGTATTCGCCTCGGCGCGCGATACGCAGGTCGATCTCGTCTGGAAGACGACCGAGCCGATACGTGCGTCGACCGGACTGTGGTTGACACCCGACAGAGCCTTTGAGGAAGCGCCAGCCTACGATGTGATCTGTGTGCCTGGCGGCGGTGGCGTAAATCCTTTGCTGACTGACAAGGAGACACTGGATTTCCTGCGATCCCAGGCCGCCACTGCGCGCTTCGTTACTTCGGTCTGTACCGGTTCACTTGTGCTCGGTCAGGCGGGATTGCTCGCCGGGAAACGGGCCGCTACCCACTGGAACGCAATGGACTTTCTGCAGCGGTTTGGAGCGAACGCGGTGAATGAGCGTGTTGTTCGTGATGGCAGCCTGATCACCGCAGGCGGTGTCACGTCGGGCATCGATTTCGGGCTTGCTGTAATCGCCGAGCTGATGGGACAGGACGAGGCAGAGATAATCCAGCTGTCGCTCGAATATGCACCGGCACCACCCTTCAATGCCGGTTTGCCCGGCCAGGCGCGTAAGGAAATCGTCGCGGCGGCCCGTCAGCGTATGGCAAGGTCGCGAGAAGAAAGGGAGGTGTTGCTGGTGGGGAAGTAGCTGTCTTTGAAAAACGCGCGGAATAACAGGAAAAAGTTTTGCTGCGTCTCGCGCCTTTACTCCTGCAGCTCCCTGCGCCTTGCTTGCATTCTCCCGCCTGACACAAAAGAAAACCCTCCGCCTGGGAGGGTTTCTAATCGAACTGAATGTTTTGGTCGCGTTGCTAGAGCGCGCTTTGCCGGACGACGGTAATTTTACCGACTTCGACCAGCGGCGTGACGTCGAGGTTTTTGCCTTTTTCTGTCAGTTCGAGGCTGTAGAGGAATGCTCGACTGGCGGTATGGTCGCCTGTTGTCTGGATTTTTTCCTTGCCGAAATATGCTCCGGCAGGGATGGGAATGCCTGAGGCCTCACAGTCCTCAATGGCTCTAAAACGTACGGGTGCACCTTCCATTTGGTCCTCCTTCAGGTTGGCAAATGAAGAATATGCAGCGGGTACTGCCGGTTCATGATGCCCTGAAACAGACCGTGAGGCAATTGCCGGCGTGACGTCGACGGCCCCGGCGTTGCGGAACTCGGGTATGCCGGCAAAAGGAAACCCTGCGGCCGTATATCCTCCACGACTCGAAGCTTAATGGCAGCGCGGTGTGTCGCCTGGTGTCGGCCGCAAAGACAAGCATGCGCCCGACCTGCTGCTGGATCGTTGCCTTGAAAGTACACGATCACGGGTGGCTCTTCGGTCGCCAGTACAGTGGATAAAATGATCACAAGATTGGATGAAACCACATGCGGCTGCAAAAAGGCAGGTTCCTCAATGGAACAACGGCTGTAGTCTCCGTCCGATCAACAGGTTTTCGGGCAATCATATATAGGGGAGAGAGTTGGCTAAGGAAGACCCTCTTTCTGGCGGTAGTGCTTTCCATTTGTGTCAACAGGAAACGAGTGCCCGGGATCGTTTTGAGGGAGGACTGATTTCGGCGCTCTGCGATTGTTCAAGTCCTTGCTCCTACATCGGGTTTGGTGAACCAATCGCCGCCGTCGGGGCCTTGTCCTGCTAATTTCTCATCTGTGCATTTTGGGACTTTGCTTCGGGCGGATCCAAAAAGGTTGCGGAATGGTCACACCCTTTCTTTCGAGCACGGGTTTTCCATAAATTGCAACCGCTAAAGTTGTTGCGATGACGTGTCGGGATGTTATCTCTGCGTCAGGTTGAATCATTGAGGGGATGAGGGATGAAAAAGTTGGGGGCGATTTTGCTGATGGCTCTTTTGAGCGCATGTGCAAAGCCATCTGACGGACCGAGCGCAGGCAATATCCGGTCTGCGACTTTGCCGCGAACCAACGAGAAAATCCCCGTCATCGAGCTCGCTAATGCATCGGCCACCACGGTTTCTGCCGGAGGCACGCAGAACGCCTCCGGCCCCGGCCTAACCGCGCTTCGCAACACCGGTTACAATGCGCAGAGATTGCGGCGCGGCGACGTGATCGACATCACCGTGCTGGATACGGGAGAAGACGGACTATTCTCCCCCACCCAGAGCAAGACGCTAAATCTCGGTCGTTTTACGGTTGATCAGAGCGGCTCGGTGAATATTCCCTTCGTTGGCAGACAGAGGGTTGTTGATTCCACGCCCGAAGGGGTGCAGTCGCAGGTCGTTGCCGGCCTTAAGGGGTCGGCCGTGAACCCACAGGCCGTCGTTACTGTCGTCGATAAGCCCACGAGCGCTGTCATGCTCAGCGGTGCAGTAAAAAATCCCGGAAAGATCGCGCTGACCGCCCGACAGGAGCGGGTGCTCGATGCGCTCAATCAAGCCGGTGGCCCTACTGTCGCTGCGGGCGCGGCCACGGTCACAGTCGTTCGCGGCTCGCAAAGGGCCAGCGCGCCCCTTGACCGCGTCATGCGGGAAGACCGTCAGAACATCCGCCTGTCACCGGATGATCAGGTCATGGTCGATGGCGACGCGGCGAGCTACACCGCCCTCGGTGCGTTCAAGAGTGCCGGTGAATTCCAGTTCGAAGCCGGAAAGCTGACCCTGGCGCAGGCCGTCGGCCGCGCCGGTGGCTTGCTGGATGACCGCGCAGATGCGCGCAATGTCTATGTCTTCCGCAATGAGATTATTCAGGTTCCCGCCGCAAGGGTGCCGGGCGCGAAAGGCCCGGTCGCGACGGCGACGAGCATGCGGCCCGTGATCTATCACGTCAACATGCGCGACGCTTCCAGCATCGCCCTCATGCAGCTCTTCCAGATGCAGAAGGGTGATGTGCTTTATGCAAGCAACGCGCCGCTGGTGGATTCGGCCAAGCTGCTGACCGTGTTCCAGAAGAGTGTGCCGACGGCTGCGGCGCCGCTTCCCGGCGGCGGCAACTGACAAATGAGGCGCTACAGAAGCTGTAGCGCTTCCATTGCCGTTTGTGGACGCAAGGCAGGATCGCCACGGCAACAGGCCTGCGCAAAATCTGCGAGGCCTTGCGGTGACTGTGCCTTGTCCGTCTCGATTAGCCGCCGGGCGAGCCGTCCCACGGCATATATGTCCTGATCCGGCTTTGCGGGTGCGCCTTGGACCTGTTCCGGCGGCGCAAATTCAGTCGAGGCCGCAAAACGAAGGCCGTGTTCCGCGTGTTTCCGGCCAATTTGCAGGGCGATGCCGAAGTCGCCCAGTCTTGCCGTTTCGAACTTGCCGTCCGACAGCAGAATATTAGCTGGGGTGACATCGCAGTGCACATATCCCGATGCATGTACTGCGCTCAGCGCTTGCAGCACGCGGCGAAGGATCACCATCGCCTGCGACGCGGCAATTGGTTGCGCAGATATGATCGATGCCAGTGAGTGTGAAACCCACGGCTGCAACAGGCCCGGCCGACCATCCGGCAACCGCAGAAGCGCGGACGTTTCCACAAGGCAGGGATGGCGCAGCGCGAGCCCGATCTCGGCCTCGTCCCGCAAGCGTTGCAGCGAGACAGTGTCGTCCCTGCGGGGAGGCGGCACGGTTTTCAGCGCGTGCAGCGAGCCGAGATCGCGGTGACGCAATTGCAGCAAAAGTGTCGTCTCGCTCTGGTAAGCGGTGAAATTCACGGCAAAGCTGTCCGCAATCCAGTCCGGTTTTTCGCCGGACATATCTGGCAATTTTCGATCCAGCGCATTTCGGATCTGGTTGATCAGGTCTTGCTGCTCTTGATAGCTTCTTTCGCGCGTGCCTTCATGGCGGATGCTTCGCCAAAGGTCGGAAAAGCGTGCGGCTATCTCCGGATAGGCAAGTTCATTGTTCACGCCGGTTTCCAATCACAATTGCGCTTATATTCTCGCGGGCGTTTTCGATCAGCGCTTCCTGGATCAGGGCATTGGCACAATCCTTGACCGGGGTGTTGAAGACGATCTCGGCAATGGCGCGTTCCCGGAGGATCTGCACCAGCGGGTAACTGCACAGCAGGACCCTGTCCTGCAAACCCCACTCCTCGAAGACGATGTCCGGCCGAAACTGCTGGGAAAGCCCGACACATTGCGAGAGTTGCTTTTTCATGCCGACCACGACGTGATCGCGCGAAAGCTGGTGCATGGTGCCGTTTTTCAGGAGATAGGCGCGCGCATCACCAGACCACAGGACGCTTAGCCTGCGCGAGATGATCGAGGCTATGACGACGCTGGCCATCGGCCTGACATCGGCGCCGGTCGTCTGGCGGGAGAGGAGCAGGCTGTTGATGGTGCCGAGCTTTCCCCTGATCTGCTGCGCCATCGTCTCCGGAGTTTCGGCATCTGGCGTTTCCGCAAGAATATTCGTGGCGAGACGGGCGGCCTCTGCGGCGCTGTGTGAATCACCTTGTCCGTCCGCTATGGCGAAGAGGGCAGGTGTCTGGGAAACGAATAAAGCGTCCGCATTCAGGGAAAGCCGCGTTCCCGGGTGTGTGGCATAGCTGTAGGTCACAGATGACGGCTGTTCCGCTGCCGGTGCGGGCATTGGCGCCACAGGCGGCATTTGCTGTTTTGTTTTCTCCATCACCGTTGCTGGAATTGGCGCTGGCGTTGAACCGTCCTCGCCGCCTTTGCCCGGCATGTCGCTAAAGAGACGCAGGAAATCGGAGGCTTTAGGTTTGCCGTCAAATTTGAGGCCGCGGGCACGACGGCTGACGGGGTCGATATACCACCAGAGGCTCGTCGGTATACGGCCGCGCACCATTTCCGGCACATCCTCCTCTTCCCGCGGCTTTGGCAGACGTAGTTTTTTGATCGAAGTGATAAACCGGGAGATATCGAAATCGCCGGTCATCGATGTCTCGGCCAGCGCCTCTGCGGCCATGAACCAGGTGTCGTCGAGATAGAGGCTTCGTGGATGTTCGCGGAAGCCATTGAGCTGGGCGATGATGGCAAGCGGATATTTGCGTCCCACCCGGTCCGCACTCGGCACCAGTACACCGACATAGGCGCAGTTTCCCCATATGCCGCGCTCAATGATGAAGCGTATGGGTGGCGACGAAGAGAATATTTCGGGCCATCGGCCCGTAAACATATCCACGCAGGCGTGCATGCCGGATCGCATCCAGCCGTCAAAGGTACCTATTAATTCCCGCTCAAGCCCATCGGAGATGAAATCGCCATGGCTTGGGACCTTGCCGAAGAAACCGATGCGATCGCTTTCCGTCGCTGTTTGCGTGGACCTTGATGCCTGATCGGCCATCAGTTGCGATGACCCGCTGTCGTCCTCGTGCCTGCCTTCATTCTAATCCCCTCCTTTGAAACATCACCATTCCGTTCCGTCACTAAAACTGCGCGGGGCAGGCGAAGCTGGCAATTGCATCGAGCTTGAACGGATTGAGAACCGAGCCGAACTGAATATCGAATTCGGCAGCCTGTCCGCCATTCTCAAACCGCACCCGCAGCAGGTCACCCGACTGGTTCTCGATATCGGCACCGTCAAACAGCCGGAAGGGCGACCAGTCGCCATTTTCGGTTTTTGCCTGCTGCCAGCCGCCGGGCTGGAAGGCGATGCGCGACAGGCTTGCCGTGTTTTCGCGCGAGGGCCAGGTGATCGATTTCGCCTGGATCGGACCATGATAATAAACGACCCGCTCGCCCTCGATCTCCAGCATCACCGCGCTGGAGGCATTGGTGAGGGAGACGGGTTTGACATTGATCGAAACCGCCGGCGTCTCGCTACCATTCGGGAAAAAGGCGCGCGAAATCTTGTCGGCATTTTCGAACTGGGCGACGGCGCTGCTCGGAAGGCCGGCCGCGCCAAAGGTACCTTTCCAGCTCCATGGGGTCGTCGTCTTGTCGACGAACGGTTCCATACGCTGTTTGAAGAAGCTCTGGAAAACCCCTGCCGGCCCGAAGAGACGCGTGAAATCCGCAATGGCGACGTCGCGGGTGGAGGCCCGGTCGAAGGGATAACGACCGGTCACGATCGAAGAGCACAGGGAGGCTGAATCTGATGTCCAGAGTTCGGCAATGCGGCTGCGAGCGGACTTCACCGCAAGCGAGCCGACATCCGCCGCCACGCCTGCCACCCAGACATCGAGCGGCGCCGGCAATTCGCGGGCCTGCTGCAGCAGGTCCTGATTGGCCTTCGTGAGCTGGCTGTCCACGTCGAACACCTTGGCGACGTCATCGGAGGTTGTTGCCGAGCGGGCAAGCTGTTCGTTCAGCAGCTTGAAATGCGCGAGCAACTGTTCCGATGGCGAACCTACGGTCTTGTCGCCATTGGCCTGCTCGCCAGTTGTGGCTGCGCCTTTTGTCGCCGCCATGTCACGCAGTCTCGCATAGGGATCGGACGCATTCACGGAGGCCGCCAGAACGGCTGTCGTTGCGTCGCCTTCCGCAGCGGAGGCGAGCGTGGCGGGGTTTGCTCCGGGGCGGAGATCGGTCGCCTCCGCAATCGATCTTGCAGCCTCCATCACGATATTGCGCTCATTGGCAAGCGCGCGGGTGGTTTCCACTGCGTCGCCGAGGGTCTGGGACGGTTTGACCCGAAGGTCGGCTAGCGTGTCAGCCCATTTTTTCTCAAAACGGTCGAAATAGATTTGTAGCGCGGCCTGCGCCACCTGCTCCACAGTCGCGCCCTTGATGGCGTCATCAGAACCGCGCACCCAGCCTTCGGAAAGCGCGATGCGGGCGGCATGAGCGACTTGCGGAATGACGACACGGTGATACCCATCCGCCGTGAAGAGGCCTTCTATGCCCTCCGCCATAGGCGCTTTGCTGCGACGCTCGAAAGCCCGCTCCCCAAGAGGACCGAAAGCCGTCGCGGGTGTCCACTCCATCAATTCGCGCACCTGCGGAAGACCGGCGAGAATATCATAGGCGCGTGTGCCAATCGCTTGATCGCGGATCGTTTCGCGGGCGGTAGCGATGAGCCGCGCATCGAGCTCGATCGGGGCAAGCACGCCGTCGGCCAGCGCCTTTGCGTGCTGGTCAAGCGCTTCTCGCACCGCTGCCCTTCCATCACCGGGATAAAGCGATGCGAACATCTGATGCGTCTGCACGGTCAGGAAATCGCGGTCCAGTGCACCCATCCCGCCCAGCATTCCATAGAGTTTCAGCGAATTGAACGTGCGGGTGACATCCTTCTCGTCCTTAAGCTGCTTTTGCAGCTGCACGATCATCCGCGGCAGCAGCAAGGCGTTGAGCGCGCGCTGATAGGCGTCACGCTGGCGCCCGGCAATCTTGTCCTCCTGATCGAGACCGAAGCTGACATTCCAAATGCGTTCGCGGGCAAAGCCAGAATTGGCATCGCGCAGATTGTCGAGCGCGGGGAGGATGCGCAGGAAATCCGCATCTGCGACCTCTCGTACGGGAATTCCCTGAACGAGCTGCACATAAGCGCCAAGTTTGCGATCCGCTTCGGCGAGCGCCTGTGTATTGGCGAAATAGGTTAAAATCCAGCCAGTGAAGACAATGGCGACCGCCGCGGCTGATGCGCCATAGGCAATGCGGCGCACCAGCAATTGCCGCCCGGAAAGACGTTTGTCGCGCATCACCAATGCGGCTTCGGGAAAGATAACATCCTTGAACAGCCGCGAGAGGAAGTAGCTCCGGCGGGTTCTGGGGGCTGCGGGAGATCTTTCCGTTTCCGGCTGCGTTCCCGACGCAAAATAAACGCCACGCAGAAGCGGGGCTTCAATGAGAGGCGATCTTGCGCAAAGCTCGCCAAGCGCTTCGTGCAGGCGGTCTTTCAGACGCGCCAGCTCGGCCGGAAAACGGAAGATGCGTCCGCGTATCTCCGCATTCTGTTCCTGCTGCAGGCGTTCGATCAGCATGGCATCGACCCGCTGCTGCAGCAGCTCGAATTCTTCCGTCAGGCGCTGCGGCAGGTTCTCGGCGGAGTAGCTCTCATCCAGCTTAAAGGTTGTGCCCCAAACCTGCTGGCGATCGGTCTTGTTGAAACCGTCGAAAAACTCCACGAAACCGTGCAGCAGGTCGGCCTTCGTCAGAACGATATAGACCGGGACCCGAGCGCGCAGATATTCGTCGAGTTCCGAAAGCCGCTGACGGATGGAGCGCAGTTCCTGCCGCTGCTCCTCGGGATCACGGTTGAGAAGATCGGGGATGGAGAGGGTAACCAATGCGCCGTTGATCGGCTGCGAACGGCGATATCGCCTCAGGAGGCTGAGAAAACCTTCCCAGCCGGCCTTCGAGGATCCGTCGAGATCATCCTGCGTGGTATAGCGGCCGGCGGTATCTATCAGGATCGCCTCATCGGCGAACCACCAGTTGCAGTTGCGCGTGCCGCCAATGCCCTTCACCGCATTTTCGCCAAGCGCATCGCCAAGCGGAAATTGCAGGCCGGAATTGGTGAGTGCCGTCGTCTTGCCGGAACCGGGGGCGCCGAAGATCACATACCAGGGCAGGTCGTAAATATAACCGAAGCGCTTTTTCGTGACGCGACGCAAGAGGGCGAGCGCTTCCTTCAGGCGTGTCTGGATTTCGCCGATTTCCGCCTGCCGATTGGCCAGCGCCTCGCGTTCGATACTGTCGACGAGTTCCTTGTCCTGCTTGCGTCCGCGGTAGATCGTGACGACGATGTAGACCAGCCATATGGCGACGATGATGCCGATGGCGAGGAGCCGGGCCTGCACCGTGCCAAGCGGTTTGAAATCGCCGAGCGCGATCAGATAACCGTAGAACCAGATGACGACGCAGAGCGCGATCACCCATAAAAGCGACAGGAAACGCCGTCCGACGAGGGCCGCATAGCTCTCGACATAGGAGCGGATCGTATAAAAATAGCTCAATGGATTCATGGCTGGGCCTCTCCCGGCTGCTGTCCCGGACTGTTCTGTATGGGCGGCGAGAGAATGCCGGCATCGCTCAGTTTTTCATCGGGATTGGTCAGGACCATGATTTCTGTTCTGCGGTTTATCTGGCGGCCTTCTTCCGTCTTGTTGTCGGCGATCGGGTCGCTGTCGGCCCGGCCTTCGGTCAGGATCGCTTCAGGACCGGTGAATTGTGAAAGAATGTCTCCAACGGCCTTGGCGCGCGCTTCGGAAAGGTGCCAGTTCGATGGAAACTCCACCGTCTTGATCGGCACGGTGTCGGTATAGCCGATGACGACCGCACGGAATTTTTCAGCCGCAAGCGCGCCGCCGATACGCTGGATGAGATCGCGGAACTGCGGACTGACATTGGCGCTGCCGGTCGTGAACAGGCCCGAATTGTTGATGCGAACCCGCAGCCGACCGTTCACATCCGCAAGGGTCACGAGCTTCCTGTCGACTTCGGGCTGCAGGAAGGCCATCAGCTTTTCAAGCCGGGAGGGTTGTCTCGGCTCCACGATTTTGGGTGGATCGACGACGCGGGGAGTTTCCACTTCAATTGGCGGCGGCGTTGGTGCAGCAGGGCTAGCGATCAACACGCTCGGTGTTTCATTCGGCGGCAGATGAGCAAGTCTTTCGAAAGTGACATCGGATGCGCTGTTGAGCGACAGCGTAAAGAAGAGATAACCAAGCGCGAAGGCGAGCGCCATCAGCGACAGCAGGGTCCAGAGCGCAGTCATCGCGCGCAATGGCGTATGTCGGGCATCGACACCTTTCCAATGCGGAGAAAGCTCGCGTTCGAAGGCGCCATATTGGCCGATGAGCGTTTTGTAGAGACTGTCGCGGATGCGTGAAAGCTCGAGCGCTCCTTTCGGTGAAACGCGGGTTCGTCCTTCGAAAGCCAGCGACAGGCACAGATAGATCAGCAGCAGCAGATCCTTGTTGGCGCCGGGCGACTGGTGGAAATGGTCGAGAATGTCGAAAACCCGGTCGCCGCCAGTGACATCATTGTGGAAGGTGGAAACGAGGCCGGAGCGCGCCCAGCCTGCTCGCACACCCCAGGGCTTGCTGAGAACGACGTCATCCACCGTCGCACAGACGACATAATGCGCAGCTCTCGCCCGCTCGGGGCTGATGCGGGCGGAGGCGAGATCGCGTTCATAGCGGGTTATTGCTTCAACGCAGCCGCGGCGGAGCTGGTCGGGGTCCGGCTCGGCATCGCTGAAGCGCAGCAGATGTGCGAGGTTGAGAAGGGGAGCCGCCGATTGCACAAGTGTCGGAACATCCTCGCCGCCGAAGTGGAAACCGGTCAGCAGCTGTTCGACCGGCATGGCAGTCGCTTTTGCCCTGCTGGGGCCTGCCGGCTCGTCGGTCTCGACGATGTCCTCGAGGATTGCCGCCATGTTGCGGGCGTTCTGGTTGCGCCGGCGACTTTCCTCGGTGATCTCGACCACCGTCGGCAAGTCTTGCCAGGAAGAGGGGTTTTCCGTGCTCATTCGCGTAACGCCCACATTTCCATTTCAAGCCCAGGGAATTCGCCCGCCAGATGCAGGGCAATGGCCCCTGAAGTATCGAGCTGTTTCCAGAGCGGCGACTGCGTGTCGATCTCGAAATAAACGGTGCCGGATCGATAGGGCAGTTGCCGCGGCAGAACCGGCAGGGACCGCACGGGAATGCCCGGCAGCGCCACATTGACCAGTTCGGAAATCCGTTCCACCGGACCGACCTTGATCTGTGCCGGCAGGCGGCGGCGAATATCCTCGGCAGCCACATCCGCCCGCACGGCGAGCACGAAGCCGGCGTCGCGCAGAAGTGTGCGGTCGTGGATAGTGCCGACGCGGACGCCATGACGGCGTTCCACCAGTTCGATTGCGACGGCCGCCTGCTCCAGAACCGCAGACAGCGAGGTACGCAAATCATCAAACACAGCCCCGAAGGTGGCTTTCAGATCGTCGTGTCGGTAGGGCGGGAAATCTGTTGCCCGCTTCCTGTCCGTGGTGAAGGTGGCGAGCTCGCCGGCAAGCTGGATGCAGTCTTCGTAAAAGCGGATGGGGTGAAACCGGGTGGCGTTGGCACAGCGATGCGCGAGTAGCGGATCGGCCCGGTTGAGGATCTGCAGCAGGAAATAATCGCCCACTTCCGCCGTCCCCCGGATCGTCGGGTCACCGATGCGTTCGGCGATCGCCTGGGCGCGGTGACGCACGATCCCCAGAAGCTCCGTCAGCAATTCGTTGAGACGGGGCGCAGCCGCGCAGCTAAGGCTTGGAGGGATGAAATCAGGGTCGAGAATGACTGCACGGTCGGAGCGGACTTCAATTACCCGCGCCAGCCCGATGAGGTCATAACCGGAAAGATCGTCACCGGTCTTGAGGAACTTCAGGCTCAGGCGGCCGACATCAATGGGGGCCACGAAATCCGTCTCTATATTCGTATCGGAGACTTCATAAGTGGATGCGGTGAAACGCACATTACTGGTGTCATTGTGGCCGCTGGCGGACGTGTCGGCCTTGCCCGGCTGCCGGGCCGGCAGGGCAAGAAAGATGATAGCGTTCTTGACGCTTTCATCGAGATCGAGAGGCGGCGGCAGGTCGGAATCTTCAGGCGCCTCGAAGGGCGTGCCGTCGGGGAGGATCCCGCGCAGGTTCGATAGCGCAAATTGCCCTATCGACAAGGCGCTGCGATCGACCGCTATCTCGACGATGCCCCAGGGATAGGGCGAAATGTTGCGCGTGGTGTTGCGCACCAGGCGTTCGGTCCAACGGTCGGACTGCTGAAAATGCTGGACGCGAAGAAACATGCCCTCGGTCCAGGCTACACGGTTCTCATGTCTCATCGTGGTCATTTACCCCCTTGGCATCGGCTGTGGCCGCGTCAGTCTCCTGTCTCGGCGCGGCTTCACCACGCGCTGCGCGCTGCAGGAACTGCCTGACCGGCAATGGACGGCCGTTTTCTTCGAATTGCTTTTTGTAGGCGGACCAATAGTCTGTTTTGACGATCAGCCCCTGCCAGTCCCGGCGGCCGATCTTTGCCCGGAAATCGTTGCCGGCATCGACAGACGCCTCGATAAGCCTCGGCTCGAGCCTTTGCGTGCAACCATGGATCAAAGTTTCAAGCGCGTAGGCAAGTTGCCGCTGCTGGCGGATGAGCCTTTCCATCCGCTCGCTCAGGGAGGCTGACGAACCTTGGCCAGCGCGCTCGCTCTCGAGGTCGAGAACGGCTAGACAATCGGCGCTTTCCTGCTCCAACGCGGTCAGAAGATCGCCAATCTCTGGCGGGGTAGAAACGCCTGCAGCCGAAGCGTTCTCCACATGTAAGTCTTCTTCTGTCTCCGGGAAAACATTGTCGAAATCTTCGCTGCGGGCGGTCGAAACCGGACGAGAGATCATGACGGGCGTGTTTAGAGCGTCGGTATGTTCGTGCTCGCTGCTTGCAACCGGCTCCTCATCCCAGTTATCGGGCAGAATGGCGCTTATTCCATGCGCCGCGGGCGGTTCGCTCCAGCCGATCTCGACATTTCGCGAAATGGATTTCGCCTTCCGTTTCGCGCCCTCGCGCCATGTTTCGGACCAGTCCTCGACGGAGGCAGTATTGCCCATCATGCCGCCGGCCGAACGGCCGTTCGGGGCGATATCCGCGAGGATCGCCGAAATGGTCAGCGGCTCGTCGCTCATTCGCAGGGATGCGTCGGGATCGGAAAAATCCAGTTCGGCATCGCCGCTGATGGAGACCTGAAAAATCTGACCGCCAATGTTGATTTGCGAACCGTCGCGGAGACGTGCGCTTTCGCCTTCGAGCAGCAGGCGGCCATCGACCAGCGTGCCATTCGCGCTCTGGTCCATTATCGTGAAGCCCTCGCCATCGCGGTTGAGCGTGCAGTGCAGCTTGGAAACGCGCCGTTCATTGTCGTCGATCTGCCAGTCGCACTCCCGCGATCGGCCAATGACGCGGCGGCCGCGCTCGAAGGTCCACTGACTGGCTCTTGCTGCTCCGATATTGCGTGTGTCCTTGAGTGCAAGCTTCATATCCATGCCCTCACGCGGAAATCGCCGAGCCTTCCCGCTCGGTCACCACAGCGTCAGCGCTGTCTTGTCGGGCGGGTGCCACGCGAGCCCAGCTGTTCCAGCCGAGACGGGCGGGAGCATCGGACTGGCCGAGGCGGCAAAACGGAATGTCCTCCTTTTTCAGGATCACCTGCACATCGAAGTGCAATGCGCTTCCGACGAACAGGCGTGTCATAGAAAATATTTCCGCAAGCCGTTTCGAACCGGGCGTGAGGGCTAGGTAATCCGCATAGGCGACAGGACCGATCACGACCCGGAAGCCGCCGCTCATATCTTCTACAGCGCTTCCCGCTGTCGTGTTCTGTCCGAGCCTCAGTCCTGATGCGTGCCCCAGCTGGCTTTGTTCATGCCGCGGCAAAGTCACCCACCGCCGGCGAAACTGTTCGATATTGACCGGAAGTCCCGTGAATTCGCAAAGCATTGATGTCAGGGCCGAAACATTGCGGTTGCGGCCGGCCAGAAGACCGCTGAAACGCAGGAGCGCGTCTTCGCTTACGCCTGCTTTCTCGACCAGACCGGCAGTGCGGAAACCGGTGAGAGCGAGCAGTGTTTTGCGGAAACCGTTGTCCCTCTGCTCGGTCGACCAGCGCACACCCCTTGCAAGACGGTATTTTTCCGTCGCGGATACGAACAGTTCGCTGAACCTTGCCGCAAATAGGTTGAAGAAGCTGGCCAGCGCGCCTGAACGATTGCGTTCTTCCCGTTGCAGCAGTTCGCCATAGGCCGGCGGCAGCGAACCAAGCGGCCCGACGATGGGCGCGAAGGCTGATTTCAGTTCGGCATGACCGCGCTTGCGGCTGAAACCGCTGACTGCAAGCGGTGTCGGCTGTATTCCGCCATGAGCACCGATCACGATCCCGTCATCCGCCGAAACGAACTGGGCGACGCGAAACGCGGTTGCAGGGTCAAAACGGCCGGGATCGTCGCTGAGAAGCGCCGCCTGCCGGTCTTTGATGGTTGGCGTCTGCTGTTCCATGCCCGTCTCCTACAGCAGCGGCCGGTCGGCCGCGCGGGCTGGCCAGCGGGCAATCGGTTTGGAGTGGCCGCGCATCGTCGCCGTCAGCCTCGTGAAACTGTTGATCGAGGTGTAGAGCCCGAAGAAATGGTTGAGGACGCCGGCGAAAACAAATGCGGCAGGTCGCGCGATCAGTGCCGGGTCAAACTCCACTGTGATATCCGTTCCCGGTACCATGGCCGAGCCAATCCGGGCATGAGAATTCTGCGCCTCGACATTGCTGATCGCGTCCACGAGCTGTCGGGTTTCCGGGCTGTCCCTGAAGGAATAAAGCGAGAGGATGTCCTTCAGTGGCGCGCCGCCGTTGTCGGTGAGCGAAAGATGGTTGAGGAGAAGATGTGAGATCAGCCGCCACTCGCGCGCCGAACGCTCGTTGACGCGGATCGCCTCCGTCGGCGGCATCAGTGCATGGATGGATTTCACCGCCTCGTTGCCGGTGGAAAGCTGCAGGAAGGGGTGCCCGCCGCCAAAGGGAAGCTGGCTTGGCAGTTCACGGTTGAGGCAAAGGGTATCGATGCTTGCCACCATGTCGAGCGGCCCAAGCGGGCCGCGCTTCTGATCCACGAAGGCGATGTCCGTATCGGAAGAGCCGTCATCATCGAACCGGCGCTGTATCTGCCAGTAAACGTTTGCGCCATTATTGCGCTGTGTGCGACCGAAAAACGGAGACGTCTTCTCGGTCTGTCCGGAACGGCTGGTCAGCTGAACGTTTTCAACGGCATAGATCTCGCGCGTCCGCTGCCGCCGTGCATCCGGCAGCAACCTGTATTCCGTCCGCGTACCATCAAGACTGAGCGGTTCGCAGCTTTGTTTGAACAGGTTGATCACAGGTGAGGCGTTCAACACAAAATCTCTGACCGACACCATGCGCTCAAGCCGCGTGTCCGCCGCATCCAGATAGATGTAAAGCTCGCAGTCCCCGCCGCTCCATTTTTGCAACCCGTCAATGTCGAGAAATAGAAATTTCTGTGGCAGCGCGAAGAATTCGGTGAGAAGCCGGTATCCATCAAAACTGTTGGCGGGATATGGCAGCATGGCTTTATCGCGAGAGTATCCGGACGGCGTAAGATTTCCGGCGGGCAGGAAAACGGCTTCCTTGTCCTCGGCGTGACGCGCAAGCGCCATACCGACGCAATGGTTGGTCAAAAGCTCGTAAAGCGCTGTCGCCTGCTGCCATGCGGCGGACAGGAAAATCTGGAGTTTCGTCAGTCCCATTTCCGGGAAAGTACCGCCGCGCGGGGCCGTACTGCGCAGCGAAAGCCGCAAACAGCTGGCCGTGCCGGTAAAGGACGCCGAAAAAGGGGCGTCGATCGGCTGGCCGGTGAGCGTCGCAGCTGCGATCTCCAGTGGAACGATCTCGACGTCCTGCGTGGTGCGGAAACGGCAGCTTTCGCCGCCAACCGGTTCGGCGAGAATTTCGCTGTGACGGGGAAGCGTCTGCACGGTTGCCAGCGCCGGGCTCGGAGCGAATTGCACAACGCTCATCGAAGGGATCGGGGCAAGATAATGTGGATAGAGCGTTTCCAGCAGACTGTCCGATAGTTCGGGAAATTCGTCATCCAGCTTCTGGCGCACCCGGGCGGCAGAATAGGCGAAACTCTGGATCAGACGCTCGACATGCGGGTCGTCGGCGACATCGCCCGTCATCCGCAACCTGCCGGCGATCTTCGGAAAAGCCGCCGCAAAACGGGATGCGCGCTTTCGCAGCGCAAAAAGCTCGTCATTGTATTTTTCGAGGAAGCCTTCAGACATTCGTCGCCTCCACCAGGAATTGCTGCGTGGAAGGATCGATCCGGGATTCAAAGCTGATCGGGGGCATGCCTTCCTGTAGGCGGAAGCTTGCCTGTATGCGCATGCGAAGCGCCCGGTCACCATCCGTGCGGTTTTTCAGGATCGTCACATGCACGTCGGCAAGGCGTGTTTCGAACAGGGAAATCCGCCGCTCGATGCTGCGAGCAAGTCGTGCCTTGGATGCATCCGTCACCAGATTGGCTGAAAGAATGCCATCAACGCCATAGCTCACGAGCGCATCGGACAATTCCTTGAGTGCTGCCGGCGGGCCGGCCGGGTTGCGGCGGGTATTGAGCAACGCCTCGAGGTCGCGGCGGATCACCTCGCGCATCTCGCGGGCCTGATCCTTCAGGCTGACGAGCATATCCGTTTCCGCATCTGGCGCGTCATCGAGCAGCCGGTCCAGAACCGAGCGCGAGAGCGTTCTTTGCCGTGCGCGATATTGCTCAAGCGGTTCAACCACGGGCGATCTGCCTTTCTTCGTCGGACAGGGCGGAAAGCGCGCCGATTTCGTGGAACGGCACCACATCGTCGCCAATCAGCAGGCAGCGTTGGCCGAGACCCGTTATCAGTGGTTTACCCTCATTCCAGTGCGTTTCCCGACCGAGGAGTAGACCGACATCGTCGCCCGCACCGTGATAGATCGCCGGCAGCAGCACGGATGCGACTGCCCCGTCGCGCAACGTCAGTTCGGCGCCGCGAAAGGCGAGGTCGCGCGGGCGGCTCATGGGGTCGATGCTGAGGCTCTCGATGCGTCCGTAATCGATCCAGAGATAGCGGCC
Organism: Agrobacterium sp. RC10-4-1; assembly: GCF_014138475.1. Lineage (NCBI taxonomy): Bacteria > Pseudomonadati > Pseudomonadota > Alphaproteobacteria > Hyphomicrobiales > Rhizobiaceae > Agrobacterium > Agrobacterium sp. RC10-4-1. The sequence continues at coordinate 16,706 of NZ_JACJIT010000012.1, read as the reverse complement.
GCCATTGGTCAGGACTTCCAGCGCATGCGGAACCCGATCGTCCAGATCGCGGATGTCGGCGGCGCACTTGCCGTCGTGACCGATTGGCACATTGCCGCGTTTTTCGTCGAGTTCATTCAACGCGTCTTTCGCGCCCGCGACATCGCCACTGCGCGCGGCAATGTTCGCCCGGATGGCCAATTGGTCAAGTTCGGAGGGGCCGCCGGGGAAATCCGGTACGGCGCCGCTTTCAAACCACGCATTGCGTGCGGCCATGGCGCGCAGCTGGTGGCGGAAGAGGGAAAAACCGACGCTGTCCTGCGGTGAAAATGTTGCGGCCAGATTGCATTGCGCATCGGCCTTTTCATAGTCGCCGGCGAGGACCAGCAGGTCGATGTAGAAATGGCGGCCATCCTTGTCGGTCGGCCTGGTTTTCACATGGTCCCGCGCGAGCCCGATTGCGTCTTGCAGCTGGTTGTCGTCCAGGAGGCGGGAAATATCGTCGCGCAGCGTCATGCGGATATCCTTTGCGGCTCGGCTGAAGACCGGGATGCGGCTGTGGTCGGCACCGTGGTTTCGGCAATGAGGTGGAAGCTCGTGGAAACGTCATCGAGCTGGAAATGCGGCTGAAGGCGCACGGTGCAGGAGAATGTTCCGGGCTTGCCGGGAACCTCGAAGACATTGATCCCCGCAGAGCGCAGCGGATAGCGCGTGCGCAACGCCGCATCCGCATCGTCGTTGCCGAGCGTATAGGAGGAAAGCCAGCCTTCCAGTTTGCGCTCTATCGTCGTGGCATCGCTGAGCTGGCCGATGTCATCGCGCATGATGACCTTCAGGTAATGCGAGAACCGGGAGGCACACAGCACATATTGCAGCATGGCAGCAAGGCGGGCGTTCTGCCTCGCCGCTTCGGTGGAATAATGGCCGGGTGCATGCAGGGACTGGTTGGCGTTGAAGATCGCCATGCCGGAAAGATAGGTGGTGGAGACGGGTACGATGCCCAGATCGGAAAATTGCTGTTCCTGTCCCGTCGTCAGTTGCACTTCAACGGGTGGCTGAGCGGACAGGCCGTTGCTCTCGATGCCGAGATCGAGCGGCGGCAATTGCCGGGCAGAGAGCATGCCGCCATCCACGGCGTCCTGTGTCACGCCGCGCAGATCCGCAAACCAGCCGGAATCGACGAAATTGCGCACCACAACCGCTGCGAAGGCAAAGGCGGCGTTGCCCCACAGCAGGGTTTCGCCGCTTTCCGCCACATGCTCGCGAAATGGAAATCCGTCATCCCGCCCGCGCGCATAGGGCTTATAGGGAGAGCGTAACAAAACGCGCGGTGCGACAAGGCCTACGAAGCGTGAATCGTCGCGTGTGCGAAGCGCATTCCACCGTAGCCGCGATTTCTCCTGTTTCAGCCAGGAAAAGTCATGGACCCGGCTGAGTTCCGAAAAGTCCTGCAGCCCAACGGTGGAGGGCGAAGCCGCCGCCACGAAAGGGCAGAAAGCGGCCGCAGCCACCATGCCGATCTGTGACAGCGTTGTGATGGAATCGGCACCATCAAGATCATCAGGGGAGAAGGCGTAGTCGCCGATCAGAAGGCCGACCGGTTCGCCGCCCGGCATGCCGAATTCCCGGTTATAGACGACCTCGAAAAGATGGCTCTGGTCGAAGTCGGTGGCGCGTTCCGTGTTGCGGGCAAGGTCGCGCCAGCTGGCGTTCAGCAGTTTCACCTTCACGTCGGTGCTGCGGCCCGCCTCGCGCACGACCATGGCAAGCCCGCGCCATCTCGCCTCCATCGCCTGAAAATCGGGATGGTGGAGAATGGCGTTCACCTGGCCGGTCAGCGCATCGTCGATGAGGGCGATGAGCTGGTCGGCGAAAATGCGGGCGTCCGGAAAGGACTGATGCGCCATGAGCGGGCTCCGGATGATGAACGGGGCCGGGGTGGCGGAGCACCCCGGACCAGGCTCAGTTCTTCGACGGAATACGGGCGACCATGCGAAGCGAGGTCGTCAGTTCTTCCATCTGCAACCAGGGCCGCATCCATGCGACCGCATTGTAGGCGCCGGGTTTGCCGGGCACTTCCTGCACGGTCACCTTGGCATCGCGCAGCGGATACTTGGCGCGGCTTTCCTCACCCGCCTCGTCATTGGCGTTGACATAGTTGGCGATCCAGCGATTGAGCCAGACTTCGCAATCGGACGCTTCCATGAAGGAGCCGATCTTGTCGCGACCCATGACCTTGAGATAATGCGCGAAACGCGACGTCGCCATGATGTAGGGCAGGCGGGCCGAAACGGCGGCGTTGGCCGTTGCTTCCGGCTTGTCGTAGAGCTTCGGCTTGTGTGCGGTCTGGGCGCCGAAAAACACCGCATAGTCGGTGTTCTTGTAGTGGCAGAGCGGCAGGAAGCCGAGTTTGCCGAGTTCGGCGTCGCGGCGGTCGGTAATGCCGACTTCGGTCGGGCATTTCAGATCGAGGTCGCCGTCATCGCTGGAGAAGACATGCATGGGCAGGTTCTCGACCTTGCCGCCGTTTTCAGCCCCACGGATAGCCGTGCACCAGCCGCTTTTTGCGAAGGCATCGGTCAGCTTGGTGCCCATCACGTATGCGGCGTTCATCCAGCAGTATTCGTCATGTTCAAGGTCACCATTCACCGCACCCGTGGTTTCGTCGTAGGCGAAGTCATCGATCGGGTTGGTTTTTGGGCCATAGGGCATACGCGCCAGCACACGCGGAAGAGCGAGAGTGACGAAACGGGAATCGTCGCTTTCGCGGAAGCTGCGCCACTTGGCATATTCGACCGTGTCGAAAATCTTCTCCAGATCGCGCGGTCGGGCGAGATCGCGATAGTCCTCGAAACCGAACATGTGCGGGCTGGCAGCCGAGATGAAGGGCGCGAAGGATGCCGCCGCGATCGATGATAAGCCTTGCAGCAGCTGGACGTCATCGAAGGAATTGTCGAATTCGTAATCGCCGATGATGGCACCGAGCGGTTCGCCGCCGGGGGTGCCGAATTCGTCTTCATAAATCGCCTTGAAGAGGCGGGACTGATCGAATTCGACGGCTTTTTCGAGATCGCGCGCCAGTTCACGCTTGCCGGCATTCATGACGCGGATTTTGAGATTGACGCTCGTTTCGGAGTTCTTGACGAGATAGTTCAACCCACGCCATGTGCCCTCAAGCTTGGTGAATTCGGGTGCCTGCATGATAGCGGCGAGCTGTTCGGAAATCGTGCGGTCCAGCTCCGCGATCGCGTGGTTAAGGGTGACGGTGAGGTTGCGGTCATATTTTACCGTCCCCTTCAGTGCCTGATCGGTCAGCGTACGCAGGAGGTTCTGCGCGCGGTCCGGTTCGGTTTGGCGGGTAGCGGCAACCACCTTGGACAGCAGTCCCTGATCTTCGGCGGTCGTTGCCTGTGCTTCATTTTTCAGCAGGCTCTCAGCGCTCATGTTTCAGTCCTTCCACATGCGGCCTTGCAAATGCCGCTTGAACAGTTGGAAGCCCCAGGCGGGGCCGTTCGAGGAGGTTTTCCTCCGCACAGGCGATTATTCGCTCGCGCCGTTCTTTTCCTTGAGTTCGGAAACCAGCGTTGCGAGGTCGGTCTTGTTTTGCAAAATATCCTCCAGCATCCGCTCCAGATCTTCCGAACGGTCGGCCTTGGAAAGAAGGTCGCGCAGTTCATTGCGGGCATCCAGAAGCGCCTTGAGCGCCGGGACCTGCTGCACGACAGCGCCGGGTTCGAAATCATCCATACTTTCGAACTTCAGGTTGACCTGCATGTCCGTGCCATCTTTCTGTAGCGTATTGGCAACGGAAATATTGAGACCGGGCGTCATGCGCCGCATGACTTCGTCGAAATTGTCGCGGTCGATCTGAACGAATTTCCGCTCCCCGAACGGCTTGAGCGGCTGGGTGGGATTGCCGGAGAAATCACCGAGTACACCGACCACGAAAGGCAGCTCCTTGACCACCATCGCGCCTTCGGTTTCGACTTCGTATTTGATATGAACGCGTGGTTTGCGAACACGCTCCAGCTTCTCATGTACACTTGCCATTTCAACCTCCTTGGTGCCCCCTGGCACAGACGACTGTTACGGAGCGGCGTCGCGCTCCGTGCTTCCTATTTTCCGTTGCTCTCTCCGCTTGGCTTGATGCCGGCGGCGGTTAAGACCGCGTTGCGGACCTGGGCTTCCGGCAAAAGCTCGGCCAGCAGTTCCGAAAAATCCATGCGTCCCCTGCGCACCAGTGTCTCTATGGCAAGGGAGATCGGTGAATGCGGCTCGGTACGGCGGAAGTAACGCGCAACCGAGAGAAGAGTTTCAAATGCTTCGTCGCGCGACAATATGCCTTCCGGTGCGGGCACGGCGGGACGCGCGGGCGCCAGGCCGCTCTCGTCTGAACCGCTGATGCCCACAGGCTCCTGTACGACGGGTGCCGGCTCCTGGTCACGCCCGCCGAGCGAGCGAATTGCAGACGCTGCTTCGACAAGCGTGTTGCGGATATGGGAACTCGGGGGTGCGGATTGCCCGCAGCGCTCGGCAAGGATGGACATGATGGCATCAAACGAGGAGAGGCACGCAGTTACCTCTGCCAACTGGGATGACATCGCCGCAACGCCAGTTTCAGATGCAAGCCGATATAGCTCTTCGCGACGTTTGCTCTCATTTGGGCGCTGCGCGAGTTGAAAGTCCCAGAGGCTGTGTTCGCCAAATTTGCCGCCCGGGATCAATGAGGCGAGGCGCAAAGGCTGAACAAGAGTTCCTTCGCTGCCGACACCGTTAAGTCCCGCTAAAGGTGCAAATTTTTCTTCGTCGTTATCGTCGCTGATCGACCGCAGCGAGTCCCAGTGGTTGTAAAATAGCTCTTTTCCGAGATCGTAGATTTCGCGCAGACCATGGAAGCCACGCAAGCGCAGCGATGCTTCCGCAAGCCACGCCAATATTTCTACATCCCTGCTTTCCGAATATATAATCTGCAATCCAAGATTGCTGACATTATCCCAGCTACTGGATATTTTCAGGTTATCCTGCGGAGAAGCGGCGCGCTCTTCTGTACGAGCCTGGTTTCTTTCGTCCTTAATTCTATAGTATATTTCACGCGTTCTTGCATTGACTCGGATATTTTCTCCGCAATCATTCGAAAAGTCTATATCTGTCTTAACGTTTGGCGCAGTCAACGTCAGTCTATCTCCGAGAAATAGTAATGGATTTTTTGTAGTTACTTCCCTTACGTAAGGCTATTCATACGACAGACTTATTCAAAATGTGTCTAAATTGTGGCGTCTAGTGGTTAATCTCACCTGACAAAAAATCAACTTCGGGGTGGACAAGTTGGTTTCATCATCATATTTACTCCACGTAACGTTGTGGAATGAACCCGGGCAGGAGGCTCATTTGCATGTCGCATATCGATCTCAACCGCCTTGTTGGAGCGCTTGAGCCAGACCTGCGCATTACCCTTGAGGCTGCGGCTTCTGTTGCGGTGCGCATGGGGCACCGATACGTGGATATCCCGCATTGGCTGCTTGCGGTTGTGGATTCCGGCATCTACGCGAAAACGTTCGAAGAATTAAAAATTCCACTTCCGGTATTGCAGGCTGAAATCAGCCGCAGTCTGGAGGAGGCCATCATCGGCGACGGAGAGGCTTTATCGCTCTCCCAGAACATCCTCACGGCGACCCGGGAGGCGTGGATTCTCGCATCGCTGGAGGCTGGCCGCGACCGTGTCACGCTTTGCGATCTGCTGTTGGCGATGGATGAGGAAACCTCACTTCGCTCTTATGTCCGTTCGGCATTTCCCTCTCTCAAGGCGATGGATCGCACCTCGCTAGAGCGTCTTCGCAGCTCAACCGAAAACGGCGCAGGCTTGGATGTTCCGTCCGCGTTGGCAGGCTCAGGGCAGGCAGGGACCGGACAGTCTGCTGGCCAGAGTGATTTCTTGCGCCTTTACACCCAGGACATGACCGCAGATGCCCGCAATGGCAAGGTTGACCCTGTTATCGGCCGCGATGACGAGTTGCGCCAGCTCGTAGATATTCTTACGCGCCGCCGACAGAACAATCCCATCCTGGTAGGTGAGGCGGGCGTTGGCAAAACGGCGGTTGCAGAGGCGCTGGCGCTGGAAATCGCGTCTGGCAACGTTCCGGAAAAGTTGCGCAATGTCCGCCTGCTGAACCTCGATATTTCGCTGCTTCAGGCCGGTGCCGGCGTGAAGGGTGAGTTTGAGCGCCGCCTTCATGGCGTGATCGATGCGGTCAAACGTTCGGCCGAACCGGTCATCCTGTTCATCGATGAAGCCCACGGCCTCGTTGGTGCGGGTGGTGCGGCCGGGCAGGGCGATGCGGCCAATATTCTCAAGCCCGCTCTGGCGCGCGGTGAAGTGCGCACTGTCGCGGCGACGACCTGGAGCGAATACAAGAAATATTTCGAAAAGGATGCGGCGCTAACCCGCCGTTTCCAACCTGTGCACGTGCGCGAGCCGGATGAGAAGACCGCCATACGCATGTTGCGCGGTGTCGCTGACAGCTTCGTTTGCCATCACAACGTTGTCGTTCGTGACGAGGCGATCGTGGCCGCGGTGCAATTATCCGCACGCTACATGCCCGCGCGTCAGTTGCCGGACAAGGCCGTCAGCCTTCTCGATACGGCCGCGGCCGCCGTCTCACTGGCACGGCAGACCCTGCCGGAGCGGCTGCGCGCTATGGAAAGCGAACGGCGCCTTCTCACCGATGAGTTGAACTGGCTTCTGCGTGAACCGCAGGATGATGAGATTGACAGCCGTATTCAGTCGATACGCGGCGAAGTCGAAAAGCTTGAGAGCGGGATCGATGATCTGCGCAGCCGTTACGACGCGGAGATGGCTCAGCTAAGCGAAGACCAGCCGGTTGAAGGCGATGTTTCCAATGTCTCGCCCCTGCGGCCTGCGGTCGAGACGAGACCGGCAAATGCCGAAAGACTTGTCCCGACAGTTGTTGATCGTGAGGCGATCGCCGCCGTCGTTTCGCGATGGACCGGAATTCCACTCGGCAAACTTCTGGCGGACCAGATCGAAAGTGCCCGGACACTCGATGCGCGGATGCGGCAGCGCGTGGTCGGGCAGGATGCTGCAATTGCCCGGATCGCCGATGCTATGCGCACGGCGCGGGCCGGATTATCCGATCCGCGCCGCCCGCCGGCCGTTTTTTTCCTTGTCGGCATGTCCGGAACGGGAAAGACAGAAACCGCGCTGTCGCTTGCCGATATGCTCTACGGCGGCAACAGTCATCTGACGACAATCAACATGTCGGAGTTCAAGGAAGAGCATAAGGTTTCGCTGCTTCTCGGTTCGCCGCCCGGTTACGTCGGTTTCGGCGAAGGCGGCGTGTTGACGGAAGCGGTGCGCCGCCGGCCGTTCGGCGTTCTGCTCTTGGATGAGATCGACAAGGCTCATCCCGGCGTCCAGGATATTTTCTATCAGGTGTTTGACAAGGGCGTGTTGCGCGATGGCGAAGGCCGCGACGTGGATTTCAAGAACACCACCATCTTCATGACGGCCAATACAGGCTCGGAGTTGCTCTCGGCGCTGTCGGCCGATCCCGACACGATGCCGGAAGGCGAAGCGCTCGAAGCGCTTCTGATGCCGGAGCTTACCAAACAGTTCAAGCCCGCGTTCCTCGGGCGCACGATCATTCTACCTTTCATGCCGCTTGGTACGGAGGCGCTTGCAAGGATCGTGGATATGCAGATTGGCAAGATCAGGGAACGTGTGCTCGCAACATATGGCACCGGCCTGGCTCTGTCCAATGCGGCGCGAGACGCCTTGGTGGCGCGCGCCGGTGCAAGTGAGATTGGCGCACGCGCCATTGAAATCATGATCGGCAAGGACCTCCTGCCGCCGCTTTCCAGCTTTTTCCTCGAAAAGGTCATCGCGGGAGAGCGTGTCGGGAAGATTGTTGTCGATTTTGGTGAAAACGGGTTCGGCATTCGTGCCGAAGAGGCTGGGGAAGCAGATGAATTCGCCGTAACCGAAGAGGTTGGGGTGGATAAAGTTGCCGCGTCGGATGGGGCTACTCGACGCATGCGGCATTAAACGAAGGGTAACTCGGCCTCGGAGCAAGAGGTCATTTTAGCTACAGGAGCTTACAGCATGCCAATTTATCTGCAGATTGACGGTATCCAGGGCGACGCCACTCATGAAGAACATCGCAAGTGGATGGATATTGAAGCCATTCACTGGAACGTGGCCCGCAACATGAACACCTCTGCTGGTTCTGCTGCAAACCGCGAGGCATCCGAACCGACCATTTCGGAAGTCATTCTGACCAAGGTTAGCGATTCTTCTTCCACCAAGCTTTTCCAGGAAGCCTGCGCCGGCCGGACCGGCAAGCTCGCGACCATTCATCTGGTGACCACGGGTAATCCGGGCAACACCTATATCGAATATCTGCTGACAAACACGCTTATCGCCAGCTACTCGGTGGATTCCAGCGGTGACCGTCCGGTGGAAACCGTCAAGCTCAACTTCACGAAGATGGAAGTGAAGTACACGCCGTTCGACGACAACAACTCGCCGCAGTCTCCGATGATCGCCTCCTACGATCTGGCGACGACGAAGGCTGCCTGATCGTGACGCGACCCGGTGCCGGCGTTGCCGGCACCGGAACGTTTTCCTTGCAGTTTTGCAGCTCACGTCGTGATGTTTCACGTCGACTTTGGTCGAGGCGGTTTTTTGATGCGCTCCCTACATGCGTTTTTTGTTTCCGTGCCGGTTGTTCTGGCATCGTCCGGTCTTTCGCCGGTCGGTGCGGCGGAACGGACATGGATATTCTCTGGTGCCGAACTCAAGCAGGCCATCGAGGGGAAGCTTGCCCCGGAGGTGTCTGATCCGGAAATGCGGCGGCTGGTTTCAGTTGCAAAATCGAGCGCCTATATCGCCGGCGTGGCCGATCTGACGAGCGGATCGGACTGGTGTGGTGCAGGCGCCGTGGCGCCACATGAACTCACCGACCGAATCTACACCTATCTCGGCGATCTTCCTGCGGAAAAACTAGATGAACAGGCAGCCACTCTCGTGCAGGAGGCGCTCAAGGTCTCCTTTCCCTGTGAGCAGAAAAGTAACTAGTGGGACGAATCATGCGCGTTAACTTTGACACCCTTTATAATAATTATCCGAGCAGCGACCCGTCGCACCCGAACTATGTCAGCCAGCGTGATCTTTTCACGGAAATCGGCTGGGACGATTTCATCGGCAACCCGAACTATCACAATACCTGCGCCATCCGCGTTAGTATCGCTTTCGTGAAATCGGGAATCAACATCGTGCCGGCCTCGCATCGCATCCAGAAAGGTCCCTATGCGGGCAAGGGCATAGAGGTGAACATGCGCCGCCTCGCAAATCTGATGAAACGGACGAGCTATCTCGGCGAGCCGGAGCCGTTTACACCTGCGACGGCGCGTAATGGCATCGGTGCGCGTAACGGTGTTGTGGCGTTCAACAATATCCCTGGTTACACCGGCGGCGGCCATATCGATCTTGTGCGGGGCGGATCAGAGGCGACCCAATGCGCATCGGCCTGCTACTACAATTCGGAAACGATCTGGTTCTGGCCACTTCAGTCCAGCCGCGGGTCCTGATTAGGAGTGTTCCATGGACGACCAGTCGTCACTTTCTGATTTCGTTCAGGCAAGCCGCGTCCTCAAGGTCAAGTCGCCCCTTGGCGAGGATCAGCTTCTGCCGGAGCGTCTGACCGTCGAGGAAGGCGTGTCGCAGCTCTTTGACATTCGCCTGACGGTGCGTGCCAAGAAGGAAGCGGTTAAGCCCGAGGAATTGATCGGGCGGCTGGTCGATGTCTCGGTCGAAATCAGCCAGGGCGAGGGTGAGGGCGGCGGCGTCCGCCGTCCCTTTAACGGCCTAGTGACGGAGCTGCACGAAGGCCCACCAATCACGCGTGGTTTGCGCTCTTACGCCATGACTATCCGGCCGCAGATGTGGTTGCTGTCACGGCGTTCCGACTGCCGTATCTGGATGGACAAGACGGCACTGGATGTCGTCGAGACGCTGTTTTCAGAACACGGCATTCCTGCACCCGATACGTCAGGCATCATTTCGCCGCCTCCTGCGCAGCACTACAGCGTGCAGTTTAACGAGACCGATCTGGATTATCTCACCCGCCGTTTCGAAGAGGATGGCCTGTTCTACTGGTTCAGCCACGAGGATGGCAGCCACAAGCTGCATGTGGCCGATAGCGCCAGCGGCTGGCTCGGGCCGTCGCCGGCCGCGCAGGGTGAGGGGACGGTGCGTCTGGCGCAGGGTTCGTCGGATCGCAACCACATCAATGACTGGGCGCGGCGGTTCTCCTATGTCTCCGGCCAGCGGGCGGGTGCGGACTGGAATTTCGAGACGCCGGGCATGGTGCCGGGCACGATGACGCCATCACTGGTGCAAATGCCGGATGCGATGAAGCGCGAGCTTTACGAATATCCGGCTCGCATCAGGACAGTGGAGGAGGCGGAGCGGGCGCAGAAACTGCGCACCCAGGCGATCGAGGCCGACCACGACCGGGTATTCGGGTCCTCGACCTCACGCATTCTCGAAGCCGGCCGTCGCTTTACGCCTTACGAGGTCGCCCATCCCGAACATGCCTATGAAGAACACGTTATCATCAGGGCAAGCCACAGCATTGTCGATCTCTCCTATGAGACAAACAGTAACGAACCTGAGTATCGCAACCACTTCGAGGCGATTCCGTCCCGCGTGCCGCTGACGCCGCACCGGACAACGAAGCGCCCACGCATCGAAGGCACGCAGGTGGCGATCGTCGCTGGCCCCGAGGGTGAGGAAATCCATCCGGATCAATATGGCCGAATCAAGCTGTGGTTCCCTTGGGATCGCAAGGCGAAGAAGGATGGCACGGATACGTGCTGGGTGCGAGTAGCACAGAACTGGGCGGGCTCCACCTGGGGCGGTCAGATCATCCCCCGCATTGGCATGGAAGTGATGGTTGCCTTTGTCGATGGCGATCCGGACCGGCCACTGGTAACCGGCGTGGTGCCGAATGCGCGTCAGACGGTGCCTTATGACCTCCCTGCCAACAAGACCAAGAGTACATTCCGGACTAACACGCACAAAGGTTCGGGCTTCAACGAACTCACTTTCGAAGACGAGAATGGCCGCGAGGAAATTTACATTCACGCCCAGAAAGACCGCAATGAAAAAATCCGAAACAATCACAGCGAACGGATTGATAATAACTGGGTCCAGTCGGTTGGCCACAATAAGTCGATCGAAGTTCGCAACAACCACCACGAGGTTATTGGTGGCAATATGATGGTTACAGTTGGGCCGAGCGGGATCGGAAGGGTCGTGAATTCGGTGCTGAATTCGCTTGTGAGCGGGATTGGCGACGTTGCAAAGAACCTCGGTTTCCCAGGGCTTCTCAATCCTGGCGAGGGCAATATGTCCGTCATCGTCGAGAAGAACAATACTGAAAGCGTGGGTGTGTTCAAAGCCGTCAACGTAGGGGCCGGAATGGCTACCAATGTCGGTATGTCCTACAGCGTCAATGCAGGAACGCGTGTCAATCTCATGAGCAACGACACAATGTCGCTATCTGCGCAAAACAGCGCGACCGTACATAGCGGCGGCGAATTACACCTGACTTGCGGAAAGGCCAATGTTTTGATGCATGAGGATGGAACTGTCACGTTGAGCGGTACGAAGCTCTTTCTCGACTTTGCAGAGATCGAGATCAATGGCGAACAGCGTGTTGTCGTCAATGGCGGAAGGATAGATTTGAATTGAGAAGCAATATGATGAGAATCCTGGCCCCGGCATGTGTGATCCTTATGGCCTCCAGCTCTTTTTCCTTTGCACTTGAATGCGAAACCGATCCGGCCAAATTCGCCTTCACATCGGATACGCCATCCACCTTCAATATCGGAGAGAAGCAGGATGTTGACCGAGCCTATGCAGGGCTTGCGGCCCGTCTTGGTCCGTTAGACAGCTATACGAAAACGCGCATTTTCTATTCTAAAGGTTATGAGGACATCAGGGACTACGACTGTAGGGACGAAAAGTGCCGAGCGATGGAGGTTCTGGAGGGGCTCCAGCAATGTGGCGCGGGCGGCATGGCCAAGAAGGACGCGTGTTATCCACTGGCGGTCGTTTACAAACAGAAGCTCTATTGCCTTCTTTACCCGGGACAGCAGAACTTCGATCCGTCGAAACCGTTCGTACCCTATGTGCCATTCAAATACGGTCAGGCGGAGCAATGAGCGACAGCGCATTTCCCTATGGCAACGACTTGAAAACTCCCGACTCCTGGGCTGGATTGGCACATACCAAATCCCAGTCATGGCTGATTGGTTATGACAGTGGCGCATCGCTGATTCTTGGTGCGCACACCTTTTTGTTGTTCGGCCGGGAGAACCTGTGCGCCTGTGTCGCCTCGTTCTACGGGGCCGGCCTCTCAGCAGGTTATGGCATGTCCAATGCCGCTAAGCGCGTTGAACGCGGCGGAGGGCAGTCGATGAGGATCGGTCAGGGCGGCGGTGCTTCCGAACAACTCAAGACGATAGAGGATATGAAAACCGCAAAGGACATATCGGACATCCCGACAGCGGGCGACCAGTATGATTCCGCTGAAAAAATTTATCGTTTTCTTGCTGCGCAACAGAACGGAATGAGCGCTCTCAAACCGTTTTGTATCAACGATCTGGATTACACCATGGGGTGGGTCTCAGGGGCGTCTGTTGATGCGGCAATAGGGGTCGGGACATATTACCTTGCCGACGCCCGCAATCTTTTCAAAGGGGCGACGGCCCTCAATGTCAAAACCGAGGCTACCTTGGTTGGCGCGTCCCTGGGTTCCATGATGGGCTTTTGGCGAGTTAAAAAATGGTACTCGTTGTGGAACGAGTTGTCCCGGTCAAAACGCGAGGAATACCCTTTCCAAGCCTACAACGTTCATCCATTTTTCCGTGAATGGAAGTCGGAAGAATATACCTATCAAAAGCAGCTTGATCGTATTGCGGAACAGGACCGTATCATCAACTCGATCACTAGGGACATGCAGATAAATCCCGCTAAATACGGTTTCCCTGATTCCGGCTATGCACTGCAGAGGTCGGTAGAAATGACCGAGAAATTCTATTCGGGTGCGCGTTCCCCTGACAGTAACCCGTTCATGCCTTGGGTACCTATGGACAAGCAACATATATTCTATGAGGGGAGGTGAGGCCGCATGGTATCAAAGCCAGTGAAATTTGACGACGGGTCGAATCCGGCGGGAATTTGGCTAGAGCTCCATTCCACCGAGCGCCAGTGGAAAAATACCTATGTACGCATGCTCAATGCGGGTGGCTCAAGCCGTGACATAGCTCTGAAAGCGATAAGAACCCAACATGAGCTGTTGGCAAATCTAGCACAATTCCCTGCCGACAGATGGAGAATGCTGTGCGATGGCCAAGGCTGGACACCGGTGGGCTGCTCCGCTTTGTCGTGGTGTCAGGGGGATGTCACCTTTTCCGAGGTCGCAGGACGCGGCAAAAGTTTGCATTGGCAGATCGACCCTGAAATCGGCAGCGATTTTGCTGCCCTTATGCTCAATCCCGCTATTGTTCCGGTAGATCTGAGTGCGCTTCTGCGCACCGAGGATGACGATTTTGCCGTTGCGCTCGCCTTGGCCTCGAAGCCCGAACGGCTCCCTGGATCGTTTGTCCCGCCGCAGGGAGCACGGCTTGGGTTACTGACACGCGCCATGCTTCAGGCGCGCTGAAAAGGGGATACAGCCGATGCCCAAAGCTCATCGCCGCGCCGATATAGGTTCCTCCCATTCCTGCCATTTTCCACCCACACCGGCGACCGGTGGTAGTAATAATGTCTATGTGAATGGTCGGCCGCTGATGCGCGTCGGGGATGCCTATTTGCCGCATGGCTGCCCATCCTGCCCGAAGCCCTCACATCCGCGGGCTTTGGCGGCTGGAGCATCCACCGTCTTCATCAACGGCAAGCGGGCCGGTCGAGTAGGCGATGCGATTGACTGTGGCGGCAATGCGCAAACCGGTTCGACCGACGTCTACATCGGCGACCGTGAGCCAAAGGGCGGCAGTGATGCCACCTCGTGCCAGACAAGCATGGCCGCGCGGTCCGTTCCGACGGTTAGAGGATAAGATGCAGAGTCAGCTTAACGACGGAGCGGAGGTGCCAGCGGTCGGTCAGGTTTATCTGAAACGCCTCTCTCGGATTGCGGACAGTTGCGACAGGCGAATCTATGCGGTGCTGGACGGAGCTCTCTTCGGTAACCTAACAGCGGATCTTTCGGCGGCTGGTTTGTGCCACAGGCCGCTCTATCGGTCGGCTGGTTCCAATTCCGCAATCGTGCTCGGCGGGCCGTGGCTCGTTTCACTTAGTCTTTCGCCGCCGGTCTCAAGTGGGCCGGATAGCTTGGTCGAGACGGCGGAGCCAAGCGACGAGGAACTGCAGGCGCTGGCAGCGAAATTGTCGAATGACATGGCGAAAGCAGTGGCCAATGGTGATGAAAGTGGCCGCGGCTTGATGCCAGCCGACGAGATCAATTTGCCTGGGCGGGTAAAGAGCAGAATAGAGGCCCTGCTCGAGCTTATCGCAGACAGGCCGGCTGTGGTATTCTGGGTCGGTGATCGCGCCCTTTCTGAGGAAACAATCTACAGGCATCTTCGTGGTATTAACCGTATCCTTCTGCCGCTTGAGCGAGACGCGCTCGCGGGATTGAGCGGTTCGGTTTCCGGAGACGCCGGAGATATCTCCTTGGCAGCTGGCGATGCGCAAGAAGGGGCATCGTTCGCCCTTGATCTTGAAGAGGCGCGGGGGCGTAGCGAAATTGTTGTTTTCCGCCATGCCGACCCGAATGTCATGATGCAGGTGTTGCCGGCGCTCTCGCCGCAACAGGTGGTGCGCCTCATGGGCCCGGCCGAAGAAATCTACTTCGCTCCGTCCGAGGCATGGGGTGGGAGCATCAAGCGCGCTCATCGACCAGTTGATGTCGTCGCGCAAGGCGGCATGTTGCGCCTGACTCCTGAGAATATTGAGGCCATCAGTGCATCGCGAATGGTCGCCGCGCGTCGCCGCCGAGTGGCGGCCTTTCAAAGGTCCGCGCCGCACTTGCTACAAGGCATGGACGAGCGCGAGGCGCTCATATTCATGGAACGATATGAAACACAGGCACGAATTTACGGGTTGAAAACCGAGCGCGGATTCTTTCAGTGGACCTACCTTATGAGCGCAAGCAACGGGCGCTTCATCGAAGCACCTGATATTCGCCAGAACCTCAAAGGCCGCAATCCTGACGCTCGGCTGGATGAAATGATGCGGCTGATGGCGAATGCGGCGAAAGAACGGGGGGGTGCATGACTGCCGTGGCTGCTGCTGGCGGGGAGGTTCTGCTTGGCCGTGCGGCTGCAGGCGTAGCAACGAGGCTCGGTGCCCGCGCCGCGCTCGGTTTTCTTGGGCCAGTTGGTGCAGCAATCGGCCTCGCCATGCTGGCCTATGAAGGCTACGAACTCTACAAGATGTACAATGAGAGCCATTCTGAACCCGCCGATGGCGAGGCGGGAAGCTGCACTGGGAACTGCGATTCGGCAAAGGCGGAAGAACAGAAGAAGCGGCAAGAGGAACTGGAAGATGAAGCGGGCGTCAGTCAACAGACCAAGGGCAAGACAAAACACGGCGAAAAGGATGGCGGTATGGCGGAAGCCGAACGCGACTTCGATTCCTTGAAACCGGACAAGGAGAAAGGTATCGAAACCCAATACGGGCCGGGCCGCACGGGGGAACTGGAAGACGGCAGCAAAGTTACTGTCCGTCCGGGAAGCTCTGACGGTCGTCCGACGTTGCAGATACGTAGGCCAAACGGTCGTCAGACCGAGATTCGGTATAATGACGGACCTGGGGTTTAATTATGGACTTCATTGGAAAAGATTGCACGCTGGACCATCTGGCGATTCGAAACAGAAATTTCGCGGCGAGGATTTACCCCGAATTTCCGAGCGAGGAGGAAATCGCTCTTGTCGCCGCGCGTATCAGTAGTGACGAGATTGATTTCGCTGCTTACGAGTTCGGTCAGCTTCCGCGCCGTTTTGCACCGCAACCGGTCGGGTTGATGCTTGATGCACTGTTTGAAAATTCGCCCTATAGCCTTCTGATCCATTTTTCAGCTCATGATCTCTGGATCTGGGCGCCGGAGGATCACGAATACTTCGTTGTCTTTGGTGATACCAATCTGGTCCAGGCGATAGAACGAAGTGATATTTTCTCATACAGCTTTGCTGAGTACCTTGGCAGTGGTGTTTTGTCGCAAGCGACGGTCACACATCTTCGCGGCGTAGCATCGAACTATACCATCGGGTAATGGCGGATGACCCCACTGAGGGCTGATCACGGATGTACGGGAAGGGTCTGGGAATGTGTTCGCTGGCCGGTACCTAGGTCATCTACACCAAGAGCGGAACGAATGCGATCGCGAAGGTCAACAATTTGGACCTCGAGTTCAGCGTTTAAGCGCATCTTGCAGATTTGCCGAGCCAGAAGAGGAATTTGTATCCGCTGAACGTCGAGGTGGCTTTGAACAGCCCGCGTGGCCACGCGCAACCGCAGCGCAATACGCAGGCACGTCAATTTTAGACCAAGTGACCTTGCCCCGTTGAAATAATCCATTTTGAAGTAAGGTCTGGCCCAATGAGAGGACCAGGGAATGAAGCGCAATCGTTTTACAGAAGAA
>NZ_JACJIT010000011.1:0-90012 GCF_014138475.1 Agrobacterium sp. RC10-4-1 | reverse complement strand
AGAGCAACATGCCGATGCAAGACTGCATGTCCTGCGCTTTGACGAAGATGGAGGCTTTATCCCTGCGCTGCAAACTCTTCACACTGCAGGGATCGGGCCCACAGCTCTGTTCTGCGCTCACGATGGGCTGGCGCTGACCGCTGTTTCCGAGCTACTAGCACGTGGCTACCGCATACCAGACGATATGTCCGTTATCGGCTTCGGTGATTTTTCCGCCGCGACCCAAATATCTCCGCCACTGACGACCATCAGAGTACAAGGGGGGGAGATGGGCGCTACAGCGATGCGGCTATTGTTGGAACGCATTGAAACAAGAGGGCAGCCGGTCGTCGCAAAACGCATTCTTATCGCCTCGACCTTTATCGAGCGACGCTCATCGGGGCTTGCCCCTAGACATTCGAAATGGTTGACTCCCTTCGAGCGATGAAACAACCCGCTCTTGAAGGGTTACGGACCGAAGACACAGCTATTCTGACCAAATAAGATCGTCAATTACCCCACGACCATTCCTTGGGCGGCTTGCAGACACCTCAGCATCTGGCGATATTACTGGAAATATCCGGAGGGTACCATGGCTAGCTCGCAGACACGCGCAATTCAGAATTATCGAAGCCGCCTGGGCGACCGTGGTCTCGCTCGTTTTGAGGTTCTCGGGCGTGAGAGTGATCGCAGCTTAATTAGATCGCTTGCCCGCCGACTGGCCGAAGATGGCCCGGAGGCGGCCAATCTGCGCGCCTTCCTAAGCGAAACTGTCGCCGGAGAGCCGCCGAAAAAGGGTGGGATTCTCGCGGCACTCCGTCGATCGCCACTGGTTGGCGCAGAGCTAGACACAGCCCGATCACGCGAAGAAGGTCGCGAGATAGATTTTTAATGCGGGATTTGCTCGACACCAACATTCTAAGCAATATTACGAAACCAGAGCCTTCAGCGTCTTTGTTGACGTGGATGGCTGAACAGGTCGACGATGATTTGTTCATCGCATCACTCACTATCGCCGAGATACACCGTGGGATACTTGAGAAGCCGGCGGGGAAGAAGCGAGTGCGCTCGAAACCTGGTTTGGAAGCAAAGAGGGCCCGCAGTCACTCTTCGCTGGTCGAATTCTTTCATTTGACCAGAAGGCAGCTCTCGTGTGGGGAGAGATGATGGCACAAGGAAGGGCAACCGGCCGCCCGCGTAGTGCGTTGGACACGACCGTGGATGCAATCGCTCAATCGAACAACTGTGTTGTTGTCACCGACAATGAGCGAGATTTCCAGGGGATTGAGATCATCAACCCCCTCCGTACAAGCGCTATCTGAAACGATTGCTAGGGTTAAGCTCTTGAAGAGATCGAACCGGCGACTGCAATAGGCAAAAAAATGCGTGCTTGATGGGCGTAGATTTCTGCACCAATTGGTGCTATTTGCATATCAACGTTTCGGAGCTAGTTATGCGATCAACCATCAATCTCGACGACAGCCTTATGGAAAGAGCAAAGTCCCTAACGGGCACGAAGGAAACGGCGGCTCTTGTGCGTCAAGCACTAGAGACTTTGGTGCGAGTCGAGTCTGGCAAGCGGCTAATCGCTCTTGGAGGCACTATGCCTGAGGCTGAGGCAGCGCCTCGCCGCCGGAGCGAAGTGGGGAAGTGATCCTTGTCGACAGTTCAATCTGGATTGATCATTTCCGACACGGGGACCCGGAGCTCGTCAAAATCATCGGAGATGATCAGCTGCTTTGCCACCCTTTCGTTGTAGGTGAACTGGCCTTGGGTAGTCTGCGAGAACGGGATGCGGTATTAGCGTTTCTCACAGCTCAGCGTGAAGCAGTAGTTGCAACCCATGCAGAGGTGATGACAGTCATTGATCGCCATTCGATATTCAGCATGGGGATCGGCTATACTGATGCACATTTGTTGACTTCAACTCTCCTGGACCGTCGATCCAGCTTGTGGACGAGGGATAAGCGCCTAGCGGCCGCCGCGCGGAAGGTTGGGGCGGCGCTTTATCCCTCTCCGCATACTCCTCATTAGAAACGAAGTTACAAACCCTTGAGTGCAATTTCGCTCTTGATAGGATCTGAACTGACGGCCCCTTCTTTCACCCGCTCAATAACGACGATTTCGTCTGTCTTGCGCTCACATCTTGCCTCCGTCCAAACGTTATTCCTTCAGACGATCGACCAAACGCTTCATCAGATCCATTCGCTCGCGAAAAATCGCTACGATGCGGGCGGGCGCATCCTGTTGAGGCAGACAAAAGACGTAACGGTCCTGACATCGCGTCATCCTTAGCGCCGGATAAAGCGCACTCATATCCTTGAACAAACCTCTGTCCTCGGCAAGGTTTGCGATACCTCGCTCCAAACCTGAGACGTAGCGACGTACCTGCGCACCACCCCATTGCGTACGCGTGTAACGGATTACCGAACGTAGATCTGATTCCGCTTCCGCGGTAAGAATATAGGCAGTCAAGCACGACCCTCGGAAATCTCCTCGTCAAGGATCTCACTCACGGTTTTAGTCGACAGTCTTCCGGCAAGCCCCTCATTGACGCGGGTGTTCATCAATGCCTTCAGTTCCTCCCAGGCTCGCTCTGCGTCTGTGTCACCGGGGAAGAGGCGCTCAAGCACATACTGCTTTATTGTCTTGCCCTGCAATGCTGCCAGCGCCTTGAGGCTTTGATGTTGTTGGTCCGTTATGTCGATCGTCAATCGGCTCATCTGACGCACTCCTGAACTCAGAAAAGCCCACATTCACACATATGTAGCGTTGTGGCCACCGCCGATGCTTAACCGATGTCGCTTTGAGCGCTTTGCTATTTGGAAGACTCGAATCCCCTACATGCTCTGCTCGAGTGTCGGGGACCGACGATCATAATCACCCTTGTGTCTAACATGGCATCGGCAACACGTTGCTCGACGAGTCTTGGATGAGCATCACGGCCTTATTCCTCTCAATGACCGTTTGAAAATACATTGTTGACTAATTGAAAGTCAAAGTTTGACCATTTGAAATTCATTTGGCGGCTGATTGAAAATTGAGGTCCGAACTCGGTGGCACGAGGTAGGCGAGAGGTACGCAGGCACCGCCTGTCGCTAATCAATTATCCGAACTGATTTAGCTGAAACGCGCCGAGAGGATGGTCGAGAATGATGAGGAGGACAATTTGTGTTTACGCTGAACACGATGCTGAGCTTTACAATGGAAGAACCCAATGCCTTGAGCGGATATGAACCAGCGACCCTGCGGCGATTTTGGGTTTCAACGATTTTTTTTGAGCTGTTGCGAAATTTTTCCGGCGGACTTTTCTGTTCGCGAATCGAAGGCGCCGGCCTTCAGATTGGTCAGGCCAGTGCCAGCAAAGCGTGCCGCGCGCTGGACGATGTTTTTCGTGGTGAAAGGGGTGAAGACCCAGGAGGCTTTGGAAGGATGTTGACGAGACCAAAGCGTTTTTCAATAGCCATCTGACAAGTCCTGGACGCCCCTCTTCATGCCTTGTGTTGTCGGAATCCGGCAGTGGCCTCGCGGTCACAGCAACCTAGGTCGAGGCCGAGCTGCGGGATAGCATGCATCAGCTCGACATGAGGCGTCGGCTGTCAATGATTTTTGTCGAGGCTAACACGCATCGATCTGGCGGAAGTTGTGGCTCCCATGCTGCTCGTGACCGGGTTAGTAGTCGCCCGGTCACGATCACATGACATAACAGTCGAGTCCCCGGGCCTCAGAATTCCTCCCAGCTTTCAGCCGCGGCTGCGCGGCCTCCGATAGCTCCTGCTACTTTCGCAAGCATGCGGCGGGCAGGAGAAATGACAGGTTTGTGTTCGACTCTCACCGCCGTCGGCTTGCCGGTTTCAGCTCTTCCTTCCGCGCCGACGCGAAATTCAGATATGATCTCACGCAGGCGCTGCACCTCGCTGGCAAGAGACGCGCTGGCAGCCGTCGATTCTTCCACCATGGCCGCGTTTTGCTGCGTCACCTGATCCATCTGGTTCACGGCCGTGTTGACCTCGGCAAGACCAGTCGACTGCTCCTTGGCCGACGTTGATATGGCGTCGAGCTGCGTGTTGATCGAAACAACCTGCTCCTCGATCACCTTGAGCGCTTGGCCCGTTTCCTGAACCAGCTTTACACCCGCGCTGACTTCATCCACGGAGTTTCGGATGAGATCCTTGATCTCCTTCGCTGCTTGAGCCGACCGCTGAGCAAGCTCGCGCACCTCCTGAGCGACCACCGCAAAGCCCTTGCCCGCTTCCCCGGCCCGCGCAGCCTCGACACCGGCATTCAGCGCCAACAGGTTGGTCTGGAAGGCAATCTCATCGATGACACCGATAATGCTGGAGATCTGGTTCGACGACTGTTCGATGCGCTGCATGGCCATTACAGCATTCGAAACTACTTCGCCCGAGCGGCGCGCTGACTTGTTGGCCTCGATTGCCACATGACGTGCTTCTTCGGTGCGTTTGGAGGAGTTTGCAACGTTGGTGGTAATCTGGTCGAGAGCGGCTGCCGTTTCCTCAAGCGACGCGGCCTGCTGCTCGGTCCGTTTTGAGAGGTCTTCGGCACTCTGGCTGATTTCACGTGCTCCACTATCGATTGATCCTGTGGCGTTCGCGACAGATCGCAAGCTCTCTGCCAGTTGACTAACAGCTGCGTTGAAGTCAGACCTCAATGCCTCGAAATCTGTGGCAAAGGGTTCGTTCAGTCGGAAAGTCAGGTTCCCGCTCGACAGGTGCTTCAGACCCTCCGCAAGGCCTGACGTCGCCTGTGCCATCTGCTGGGCGCGCTCACGCTCAAGTTCCGCGACCCGCAATTGCTCCGCCTCGCTAGCGGAGCGCGTCGCGGCCGCTTCCTGTTCAAGCTCCCTTGCCCGCAGGCCGTTTTCCTTGAATACCTGGACGGCCCTCGCCATGCCGCCAACTTCATCGCGGCGATCCGTTCCATCGACGCCGGCGTTCAAATCCCCATTGGCGAGCACGTTCATGGTGACCGACATCCGCTGGATCGGACGTACCAACCAGGAACGGATAGCGAGGAAGCCGACCGCGAGAACGATGATCAAGCCGACGATGACAGCGGCGAGGGTCTTGGTAGCGGTGCTGCTGGCGTGCGCGGACAGCTCCTCACCCGTCTTCGCAGCACTATCAACGATTTCATTCGTCGCACCTGTAAACTTCGGAGTGAGCGCGCTGAAAGCCGGCTGACACTGGCTCAGAAACAATTGTTGTGACGCCGCAATGTCTTGCTCCGTCGTCGCGTTTCGCGCCGCCACAATGGTCGGGCCACACACCTCTTTCATGACCTTGAGGCCTTCGGCCTTGAGAAGAGCAATCTCGGCGTGCTGCGGGACAGCGCCAGCAACGGTGTCCATGTATTTCACAAAACCGGCTTCAGCATCCTTGATACCCTTTTCCGCCCGCTCGTTCAGGTCTGCCGAGCGCGACATCAACAGTTCCCCGATGGACGCTCGTGCTGCCTGGAGGTTGCGATTGGAGCGAGCCAAATACAAGGCGGCGGTTGATTCGCCTTCCATCAGGCCAGCATAGTCTTCGTCAACTCTGGCAATCTGGATCCCGGAATAAAGGGCGACCCCAAGCGAGAACAAGCCGAAGCATGCCATAATAATAAGAAATTTTCCGACGATAGAAATGTGTTTCATGTGCCGCTCTCGCAATAATTAACGTTTATCAGGAGGAACCACGAGCAATTCATTCGCCGGGTGTACCTATGATGGCAGACGCATGATGAAGATTCCGAATACACGAGAATTTTCTCCGAGACGTAATACCTGCTAAAGCGATCAAGATTACCGCTTCAATCTCAGCGACACGAAATATACGATAATAATGTTTTATATTCGTTAAGAATCACATCTACCTACCACCACCGGTTGCTCTCTAGGCCCAGTGACGCCTTCACCGCGGCGACGGTTGCTATGTCGCGCGCTTCTGAAGCGGTCGGCAGGAAAGCTGCTCGGCTTCTCGCTCAATCTTCGATCGTGATTTTTGCGGTCGAGTTGAGCTGCGGATCTCATTCGATAACGTTGCTCACGTCGCCACAATCTGATTGTCACCGTTGGTCTGTTCTGCAGATGGAACATACAATGCTCGAACGAAATATTCGCACTTGAGGTGTCTCCCGACGGGGCTGGCGACCGCCCGAACGGGACAACCTGTCGCGGTCTTGCTCTTGATGGGGATCGAACCGTCAACCCCCTACACAAACGTGGTCGATCAGCTTAGCGGCAGATTTTCTGGCCATTCTTGCGCGCCATGGAGTACGCGAAGAATTCGAACTGCCGTCTCGGCAACGGCGTAGGCGGCGATATAAGGCGTGCCATTGATGACGAGTTCGCGTGTCCCGGCAATTCGACCCACGCGCCCACTGGCAGGAAAATCGAGCAAGCGACGGGCGGCAGCGGCTATCCGTTCATCGATCAACACGGCAGCGGCGGGATTATCTGCCTCGACGTATGTGAAGATGGCGTCACGATCCGACAACGCAAAAGCAGACCAAGTAAGCTTCACGATTCTGGCACACCCGCTTTGAGGCGGGCTGCCGCTCGACGTTTGACAAAGTGCGCCTCGGCCTCGTCGTCCGATAAATCCGGTCGAGTATCGTTTAACGCTTCGAGCACCTTAGTCCGAAACCAACCGTCATGCGCCTCACTGCCGGATAAAAGTTCAAGAGGCAGAGCGCCCTCGTTAGCGGTCCGGGTGAGCATGATACGAACCGCATCAGATACCGTGAGGCCCATGCTTTCAAGGACGGCAGAAGCACGATCCCTGACTTCGGAATCAATACGTGTTTGTACGAGAGCGTTTGCGGCCATGGCTGTCTCCATATTCAAGGAGAATGTAATGCAAATGAATGACGCTTTCCAGCTAGAATTTCACGCTGTCATTCCCCGTTCACGATTCTCGTTTGCTCTTGATGGGATTCGAACCAACGG
The DNA here is from genome assembly GCF_014138475.1 of Agrobacterium sp. RC10-4-1. Lineage (NCBI taxonomy): Bacteria > Pseudomonadati > Pseudomonadota > Alphaproteobacteria > Hyphomicrobiales > Rhizobiaceae > Agrobacterium > Agrobacterium sp. RC10-4-1. Next base: position 83,081 of record NZ_JACJIT010000011.1, on the reverse strand, counting down.
CCATCCTGTTTTGGATGGGCTAACGCCTTGAATATGCAGCAAGGCTTGATAAATTGAATGCCGAGCCGCAAGACACTACTTCGCGAACTCACGATACAGCTCGACCTTCGGTGCGTGCGTATCGATCGTGTCGGTGACCTTGGCGGCCATCGGCAGGTTTTTCTTTTCCGCCTCCCATACCGTTCTAAAGCGTTCAACCGTCTCGCGCGCGGTGTCGATCACCAGCTTCTCGGAAAGCTCCGCTTTCGCAGCCAGATGCGTCAGCTCATCCTTCGACAGCGCCGCCATCTTTTTTGTGCGGGAGAAATTGAGCGCCGCCGTATCTTCCCCCTCGATGTAAGGGATAGTCGACAACAAGTCATACGCTGGCGAGAGCGCAGGGGTGCGGCGATCAGGATAGATGAGCGAGCAGTTCTTCAGGTGCAAGTCGCCATTGCCGATTAGCGTGCTGAAGACTAGACGCCGGATGAATTCCGCCACGTCGGCCGTGCTGGTTTCGATCCCCAGCACGCGGCCGATCATCCGGTAATTGCCCCTATCGTATTTGTGGTCGGGAAAGACGCCGAAGACTTGCGCAAAGTCCTCGATATGCACCGCTCCCTCCGGCGTGCGGTCAAAACGCTTGATCGCCAGCGCCTGCCCATGCAGTTCACCCACCCCCTGAGGCAGGCCGCTCACGGCGTCGAGATCAACCAGCTGGAGCTCAGGCACGTCCATACCCATCATGCGGGCGATGGTCATCATCGCGAACTCATTCTCGGGCACGCCACTATATTGTTGAGACGGCAGCTTCACGATCCACGAGCCGCCCGTGCCCTCGGCCGGAATGGTCAAGCCGCCGCCCTTTTTGTCGTTTTTAAAGGCCGAGAACTTCAGCTGCACACCCGCCAGCGAAAAGCGCAGCGCGTTCGGCCGCGCTTCGACGATAGCCTGCTCGTCATCCGGAGGCGCGTCATCCCCTTTGGAGGGATGCACCGTCACAGCCCCAGGCAGGTCGCGGCCGAGCATCCAGAGCAGGAAGAATTCCCGCGACGGCTTCACACCCGCACGATCAGCGAGGTATTTGCGCAGCGGTCCTTCCGGCAGTAGGTTCGAGAAGAAGGGCGGGACCACCGTGTTGTACGGCCTGAACTTCGTGATGAGCGCCCCGAACGGGTCTTTCAGGGACAGGCTAAGCGTCGGCCGCTTTTCGTCTTCGATATATGCATCGTTGAACGCGAAGATGGTGCGCCCGTCCTGCAGATTCGTCAGGGTCGCAACCGGTTCCCCATACAGCCTGACATCGAGTACCGTGACCTTAGGCATTATCATCTTCCTCATCCAGCGCATAGGCCGAGCGAGGGACCGCGTCGTCACGGTCGCGGTGCACCGCGGCATTGCGTAGGTGTCTTACGGCATGTGCGATCCTGCTCAGTTCCTGACGGGACGGCGGATCAGCCTGCCACCGGTCGAGGCGTGCAGTCGCCTCATTGAATGTGTCCATCTCCTCGGCCGACAGAGGAAGATGCCGTAAGAGCGCGAGGCTATCTTTGAATGTATCTGCCTCGGAAGCACTACCGAACCCGTCCCTGTGCTGGGCAAACCACCGCTCAAGGCGCCCCACCAGCTTGCGCTGGTCGGATGTCAGGACATCACTCGATGCCGATGCGCTATCGAGGATATTGCGGATTGCCGGCATCAGTTTTTTCGGGGCAAGGACGATCTCGAGGTCGAGCGCGCGTGCCACATCCACCAAGCTGCCAAGTCCGGGCTCCATGGTGCCCCGTTCTATCTGAGAAATATGGCTTTGCGTCAGGCCCGATCGTGCGCTCAGCTCGCGCTGGCTCATTTTCTGCGCTTCGCGCGCAGCGCGCAACTGCTGCGTTATATGCTCTGTTTTATATGCCATATCATTATCCTGTATCGCTCGATGCGAAACATACAGGATAATATATAGAGGATTCTCAGGAGCGATGCAACGCCGATATACAAAACTGTATCAAATTGCTGACCTATACGGAATAATGTATCGTCTTGCAGTCTTAGGGCGTACAGTTACCCATCAGCTCCATTGGCAACCCATCAGTGCGCGCAGCGATGTCACGGTAACGTCTTGTGAGGAGCGACCGCGATCGACGCACGTTCATGAGTACTTCGCCAGTCAGCTACAAGCGCCATCATTTCCCAGCCCAAATCATCGCCCACGCGGTCTGGCTCTACTTTCGGTTTCCGCTGAGCCTGCGCCTTGTCAAAGAATTGCTGCTCGAGCGCGGCATTGCCGTCTCCCATGAAACGATCCGCCTCTGGGGAAAAAAGTTCGGCCCGGATTATGCGCGCCGCCTTCGCCGCAAGAAGCCCAGCGGCAACGATGTGTGGCACTCGGACGAGGTCGTCATCATCATTTCCGGCAGGAAACACTGGGTATGGCGGACCGTCGATCAGGACGGGTATGTGCTCGACGAAATCGTTCAGAACCGCCGCAACACCAAGGCTGCCAGACGATTGTTGACCCGTCTTCTGAAGAAGCAGGTATCGCACAGAAGCGGATGATCACTGACAAGTTGCGCTCCTATGGAGCAGCCCGACGGCAGGTCATGCCGCACGTCGAACACCGATCCCACAAAGGTTTAAACAACCGGGCCGAGAATTCGCATGTGCCACTGCGGAAACGGGAGCGGATGATGCAAGGCTTCCGATCACCGGGAGGTCTTCAGCGCTTCGTCTCTGCCTTCTCCGCTCTCCGTAACCTCTTCGTCCCGCCCCGCTCCCAACGCTCCGCATTCCAAAACCGCGTTCACCGCATCCAGGCGATCGTAGAGTGGAAAGCTGCGGCCGGAGCCATGGCCTGAGACCAATCAGAAAGGCAGAAGTCTCTCATGCATCCGATGTCAAGTTAAGGTGACATCGCCCCTCGAAGGCATCGTCGGCAAGCCTCTCATTCAGCCCTATCGCTCCGGCCGAACCGGCGATTGGGTGAAGATCAAATGCGTTGAGAGTGAAGCCTTCATGGTCGGCTACGAGCAATCGGCAGCATCGCCAACGGGCTTCGCATCTCTTATCAGCGGCGGCAAGGTTGTCGGTCGCTTCGACGGCGCAATCGACAATCCCAAAGCTGACGTCACGACGGCTGCCAGCTACGACCTTCTGGCGCGCCCGCAGCTCGCCGATGAAATCGAGGCCGCGTGATAAAGCGCTGACTTGTCCGTTGCGCGCCTCCTATTGTGGCGCGCGGAGGAGCCGTTCACAGACATCTAGCCGGGTTTGACTTCGTCCCGCCTTGGCTGGCCGCGACCCTACGGTGGGACGATCCACGCGGCCAGCAGACGTTAATGCATTAATTTGCGGTCCGGACGTCAAGATCTCGCGGGAAAAGCACCTGCTTCGGGCGCGCTGAGGCTTCCGTCCACAGTGACAAGGCCAACAATCCTTCCGGGTCGTCCCATCGAACGGTGCGTCACGATCGGCCCGCCGGACGGGCGAAACCACTCTGCAGCAAGAAGAATGATCAAGCGTCGGTTTCTACTCCACAGATGCGCCACCACTTGACAGGGCACCATAGCCGCCTCCCGGGAGCTTGCTCGAGGAAATTTACACTGTAGCCTAACGAGCACTCGATCGGGATTACCTACAACGAATTCGAGAAAGAGGATCTTCATGCGGACGGCCAATACCAGCACGCTAGAAATCGCATATTTCGAACATGGTTCTTCGGAAGGTTGGCCTGTGGTGGTGAGCCATGGGTTTCCATATGACATTCACGCTTATGACGAGGTTGCTCCTCGCCTGGCAGACGCAGGAGCGCGAGTGATCGTCCCTTACCTGCGCGGCTTTGGTCCAACGCGCTTTCTATCGCGCTCATCAATGCGCAGTGGCCAACAAGCCGCTCTTGGAAAGGATGTCATCGACCTGCTGGATGCTCTTGGCATCGAAAAGGCTGTCCTGGCGGGTTACGACTGGGGCGGTCTTGCCTCTTGTGTCGCATCAGTGTTGTGGCCGGAAAGAGTGGCTGGACTGGTGTCCTATGCTGGCTACGACATCATCGATGTAAAGCGTCTTGGCCATGCCTATCAGCCCAGCCTCGAACAGGCAGTCTGGTACCAACATCTGTTCCAGCACGAGCGCGGGCGTGAATGCCTGTCCCTGCATCGCCGCGATTTGTGCAAGATTCTCTGGAAGCAGTGGTCGCCGACGTGGGCATTCGACGACGAAACGTTCGACAGGACCGCAGCCTCGTTCGACAACCCTGATTTCGTTGACGTAGTTATCCACTCCTACCGTTTCGATTTCGGGACTGAACCGGGTGACCCAGCGCTTGCTGACCTGGAGACGCGACTAGCCAGCAAACCACCCATCACCGTTCCTTCGATCACCATTGACGGGACGCAAGACCCGCTGAAACCAGGCGGAACGGCGGATCATGCCCCCATGTTCAAAGCTCGACACGAGCATCGGGTCGTTGAGTGTGGGCACAATTTACCCTGGGAGGCACCACAGCAGTTTGCCGACGCTGTCATCACGGTTCACGCTTGGAGCGGGACAGTGTCCTAGACACTGCGTCGCTTGCGGCGGATGCATGAGCCGCGCCAACCAACGAGGCGCTGCTTCAGACGGCATTCAACACAGTGCCATCCGAGACAGATGCAAAGCTTGCATGGGCTCAGACCACTGGGCGTTCCCGTTGCGCGATGAAGGTTTCGGGTGTTCCGTCATCGCTGTTGACGAAGAAGATATCCTTCGGCTCCCGGCGTGGTGTGTCCACGGACAGAAATACGACCGGCTCCTCAATGATCTTCGGCAACGCATGAACCGTGCCCTTTTCGAAGAAGAGCAAATCTCCCGGTTTGAATTCCGCCTCAGTTGAAGGGTCTTCCATCCAGAAGGTCCCTCGGCCAGAGAGCACGTAGAGGTACTCGTCACAGCCGCGGTGAAAATGCGGGGGCGTTCCTCTGTAGACACGGAATACGCGTGAACTCGCCGCGGCTGTGTCGGTCAGATACTCGTCCATCAGAAGCGTATCGGCCGTCTGCGGGAATTTCGCGATGATCGACGCAAGATCGAAACGGGCCGAGCGCGCGTTTGTCTTCGTGGGCATGACAAACTCCTTACGCGGCCAGTTCGGATGCGCCGGCATAGCGCGGAGCCGGATGAACATTTGAAAGATGCGGCAGCATGATCTGACGGGCGGCTTCATATGCCTCCCATTCCGCACCGTCCTGGAGCGAAGGAATTGTCACCTTTTCCTGGCGGTCGAGGCCGAGAAGGGCGGAATCAACCAGATCCGCAGTGCTCATCAGCCACTCGCTCGGAAGGTTGCTGACGCCGACGCCCGCGACATCCCAGAATTCGGTCGATGTGGCGCCCGGCAATGCCGCCTGAGCACGGATGCCCTTGGAGGAAAGCTCATGCTGCAGCGACTGGGTGAAGGCCAGCATATATGCCTTTGTGCCGCCATAGACGCCGTTGAGCAGCTCCGGAGCGATCGCCACAATGGACGCAATGTTGATGATCGTGCCGCCACCTCGCTTGACCATGCCAGGCACGACGGCATAGGTCAGACGCGTTGGGGCTGTGACATTGGTGGCAATCATTTCGGCCATTTTGCCGATATCGCTCTCCAGAAGCGTGCCGGCGCCACCGAAGCCGGCATTGTTGACAAGAACAGAAATGCTCTCGTCGCCTGAGAAACGCGCCTCGAGCGTAGCGAGATCAGCGTCCTTGGTAAGATCGGCGGTCAGAACCGTTACCCTTGCATCGTGAGACTTGCGGATACGCTCGGCGACGGCCTCGAGCTTTTGCTTGTTTCTCGCGACCAGGATGACGTCGTAACCACGCTTCGCCAGCCGCTCCGCATAGGTCGCGCCGATACCAGAGGATGCGCCTGTGATGACCGCGGTCGTGTTTTCGGTGCTCATGTTTAAACTCCTTTCAGGGGCGATAAGAATGGCACCGGAAAGCTAGAGCGGATGCAGTTCGTGATATTTGACGATACATTCACTGCTCGTAAGGTGAAGATGGACCGCCTTGGCGAGCACAATCATCGAACTTACCGCCAAGTCGGGTTCCCACCCTGGAGGCATACTCGCATCATCCGGGCGCCCCCGTGAACCATATTGTTGTCGTCGTCAAAGTCACTTCGGTCGAGGTCTGCCTTCAGCCAAAGGAGATCGTGCATGGCCATAGAAATTTCGGTGGCCCGGTTCGGGATATGCAGATCCAAACCATCGAAAATAATGACTAACATCCTTGGCAGCGCCACCCCATCCAAAGGTTTGGGGTTGCGCCAACCTGAGTTCAATCGCCAAATCGAGGTACGCTAGGCAAAAAGAGATCATTGAGCTTAACCAAGGAGTTAACGAGATGATCGCTACCGCAAATATATCTTGGACAATCAATGCCGACGCCGTGCGCCCCAGCATCGCCACCGGTGTTCACCCATCAGCTGTGGATGCCGACATCGCCAAGGTGCCCGCCTTCTTCCCGGACGCGAGCACCGAAGTTGTTCGTGGCGGTCTCGCTCCATGGCAGTACAAGAAGGTGTTGAAGTTCATCGAAGAAAATCTTTCTGAAACGATCAGGATCGAGGAACTCGCAGATCTTGCCCGGTTGAGCTGCAGTCACTTTTCTCGTGCTTTTCGGGCAACGGCCGGCCAATCGCCTTACGACTATGTTCTAGGTCGCCGGATGGCTTTCGCTAAGCAATTGATGGCGCAGACAGACGCTTCCCTCAGCCAGATTGCCCTTGATTGCGGAATGTCGGATCAAGCTCATCTTTGCAAGGTGTTTCGCCGCACCTTTGGTACAACGCCAAACGCGTGGCGGAAGCCTCAGCGGACGGAAGAGAAACAAACGCTCCACTGATACATATCAGCGCGGGTCGGCGTCGGCATGTCGGCGCCGACACCTGGTCTCAGCAAGCCATTGATGGGCCGCCTTTAGTTGAAGACCGAGATTTGCCGATGCCTGCGGCATGGGGCCAACTTAGAGCCCTGCAGAAACAGCCTGCGTCACAGCCCTGGCCAAAGCCCACCGTCGAGCCTTAGGTTTGAGCCAGTGATGTAAGCTGCGCGTGGACTGGCAAGAAAAGCAACCGCGTCAGCAACTTCCTCTAGCGTCCCGACTCTGCGCACCGGAACGTCGGCGAATTGAGAAAGCACCCCTTGTTCGACCTCTGGCCAAGGCGCGTCTTGCGCAATCCCCTTCTGAACAGCAACTTTGCGAAAGGCCATTTCAAGGCTAGTGCTGTGGATCGTGCCCGGAGATACGGTATTCGCAGTAATCCCGTCCGCCGCGACATCTTTTGCTAGAGATGCTGTCATCGCTAGCATCGCGGCTTTTGCTGCGCCATAGTCTGGCCTTGCTGCCGGAGGCATCATGGCTGCAAGGCTGGAGATGTTGATCACACGTCCCCATCTCGCGACGCGCATCGCGGGTAACACGCGCGACGTGACCCTTACCGCAGCAATAACGTTCCGCTCATACCCGTCTATCCATGTGCGAGACTGCGTTGTGGCCCAATCTTCTTGCTCCCCTGACCCTCCGGCATTGTTAACGAGGATATCGATCGGCCTGACAAAGGCCTGTGCCTTTTCGACCAGACACTGGACGTCGTCTTCACAGGTCAAGTCACCGGTGACGACATGCGAGCGCCCGCCCTCAAGGCAGATCTCGTTCGCGACCTCTTCCGCTTTTGCTTTATCGCGCCCGTGGATGATGACGACTACACCTTCGCGCGCCAACCCGCGGGCTATTCCCTCACCTATCCCCTTGCTGCTACCCGTAACCAATGCGATCTTTCCGTCGAGATTCAAATTCATTCTAATCACTCCGACACTCAATCCGGAACCCACAAAGAAGGAAGTTGATGACTGAGGCAATTACGCACTTAAAAGTGCCCGTGAACGAACGTTCCGCCTGTCTCGGGCCGGATGGCTCCGTCGCCCATGTCAGTCGTATTCTGGCAATACTGACCGGGAGGTGGAAGCTGCAGATTCTGTTTCGCCTGTTCGCTAGCCCATCGCTGCGTAGTTCCCAATTTTTACGAGAATTGTACGGCATATCGCAGAAAGTACTTACACAGCACCTGCGGGATCTTGAAGCCGACGGTCTGGTCGAGCGGCGAGACTTCTATGAGCAGCCTCCACATGTTGAATATCACCTGACCCGCGCGGGTCATCAGCTCATGCCGGTCCTGCTTGCGATGAGGGAGTATTCACGAGATCATCCGGCTGTCGACCAGAGGTGAACTCTCACCCTTCTGCGGGATCCCAAGTATGGGCCGTAATCTCATTTCCGTGTATTTACGTTCGGCTAAGGGGCCATGATGACCCGGCCAAGTGGCTTCGCTTTCTCGGCAAAATCGTGCGCATCTCGCGCCTGCGAAAGGGAGAACGTCCTTGCGATTATGACCTGAATCTCTCCCCTCCCGAGAGCGATCAAAAGGTCGTCGATTGTCGAGCGGACATGATAGCGCTCCAGAAGCTGCCCCATGAACACGCCGTATAAGGTTTGGTTCGATTGCACGGCGGGCCACAGATCCACTGAGAGATCGCTGCCGCCCGCGTTGCCGACAAAGACGAGACGGCCTTCGTTGGCCGTTGTCGCAAGCGATATGGGCAAAGTGGCACCGACAGGATCAATCACCAGATCAACGCCTTTCCCTGTCGTAATCTGTCGTACCGCTTCAACGATATCGCCGGAGCAGCGATCAATGACGTGGTCCGCACCGAGAGAGGAAAGGCCTTCCAGCCGCCGCTCGCCGCTGGAAACGGCAATCACCCTTGCTCCGGCTCGAGCTGCGAGTTGCACTGCTGCAAGCCCGACACCTCCGGCCGCTGCCTGTATGAGGACCGTCTCCCCGGAACGAAGACCGCCTTTGGCAAAAAGGCAATGGTGAGCTGTACCAAACGATACAGGCACGACTGCAGCGGACGCTGCATCTACGCCCGATGGCACGATCCAGGTGCGGTTTGCCGGAACTGCCCAAAGTTCGGCATGCGAGCCTTGCATGTTGAAGGCCGTGACCTCGTCGCCGACTTCGCGGTTGCGGACGTTGGAGCCGATCTCCACGACCCGTCCTGAGGCCGCGTACCCGACAATCCACGGCAAGCAAGCAGGAGGAACCACTCGGCGATTGATCAGGTCACCGCCTTCAATCGAAATTGCAGTTGTTGCAATCAGAACATCGTCGGGACCAATCTTGGGGTCGGCAACTTCCCGGTACTTCAACACGTCAGGAGCCCCCGGCTCGTCGTACACAGCTGCTTTCATGGTCTTATCCTTCAACCAAATTCATAGTCGTCTCACGATGATGCCGGCTCCACCCTGCTTCTCCATCAGACTTCCCAGAAAAGATAGACGCCCGACCGGGTATGGATAAACTGCCATGCTTCGAATGAACTTAGAGATGAGATCGATAAATGGACCGGATGATCCTACGCGATTTAGCGGTTTTCGAAGTGGTTGCACGCTGTCGAAGCTTTACACAGGCCGCCTCGGAACTGGGAATAAAACAATCTACCCTTAGCTATACGGTCAGCCAGCTGGAGAAGAAGATAGGGGTCCCGCTGCTCGCGAGAACCACTCGGAGCGTCGCCCCGACCGACCCTGGGCGGCGCTTGCTGGAAATCCTCGGCCCGGCGATGCGTGATCTGGCAGAGGAAATGCAGTCCTTACAGGAGGAAGGGGCGACGGTAACAGGCGCCGTCCGCGTGACAACGATCCCAGTCGCGTTTGAGAGCATTATTCGCCCGATGCTGTCGAGCTTCTGTCAGCGCTATCCTCATGTTGTGATCGAAATTTCCACGAACGAGGGACTGGATGATGTGGTGGCGCAGGGGTTCGATGGCGGGATCCGCTTTGGCAACCTTATCGACAAGGACATGGTGGCGCTTTCTTTGACCGCAACAACCCCTGTCGTCATTGTCGGTGCGCCGTCTTATTTCGAGAAATACCCCGTGCCGATCAACCCAGAAGATCTAATCACCCATCGCACCGTATCATACCGGTACGTTAGCTCTTCGCGGCTCCTGCGATGGCCGTTTGCAAAAGGGCACCAGAAGATGGACTACAAAGTTGCTCCCTCTTTGATATTTGACGACGGCGAGGCGATCAGAAATGTGGTGATAGACGGGCTAGGTCTCGGCCTTCTGCTTCGCTCCCAGGTGGCCGCCGATCTCGAAGCCGGCAAACTGGTGCAGGTCCTTGACGACTGGGTCGCCGATTTGCCGGGATTCAGCCTGTTTTACCCGAGCCGGCGAAGGATCTCGCCCGCGTTTCGGGCCTTCATCGACCATGTGAAGGAGACCTGCAAAGCGAGGAATTCGGTCGTGCCTCGTTAAAAGCCTATGACCACTTTGTAATCGCGAACAAATCATCGAGCCGTCCTAAACCAGCGCGACGCGGCTTGGACAAAGCTTTCGTCGTCTTCTGCCGCGACCCACGCCACATAGCCGTCCGGTCGCACAAGAACGGCCGACAGACCAAGTCGTTCTTTAACGTCGCTTGCGATGTATATGAACTGCTCGCCGAATAGATTTCGATACTCTGGCAACGGAGAATGAGCATCGAAGTCTAGTAATACACCCTTGCCGCCTCTTAAGTATTCGCCGAGTCTCGTCCCATCGACAAGCTCGAAGTCGGGAGCGCTGCAGCCAACCAGGGGGTGGTCGCCGCAACCAAAATTATAGCGAAGGCGCGTTCCCCACACCCGTTCAGCGAAGTAGGTGGCACCGCCGGTCGTGTCGATAAGATCACGAAAGATGGCCTTGAGCGCCCTTGAACTTCGGCTGGGCCTCATAATGGCCACCTGCGCGCGCGACCAATCAAGGACTTGAGCTCCGACCGGGTGTCTTTCAACGGTGTAACTGTCCAGCAAGCCATCGGGGGCTTGGCCGCGAATGGTCGATGCCAGCTTCCACCCGAGGTTCATTGCATCCCCAAGCCCAAGATTGAGCCCCTGGCCACCCAACGGTGAATGGATATGCGCCGCATCACCCGCCAGCAGTACCCTCCCTTTTCGGTATGTCGTCGCCTGGAAGGCACGGTCGGTCCATGTTGTTGCCTGATGTAGAGCCGTGAGAGTGACTTTCGTGCGGGAAACATGCCGCAATACCTTCTGCACATGGTCGATCGTGATTGGTTTTGTGCGGTGAAAAACACCGCCATCAAAATCGACCATCGAAATCGTGCCGGGTTTTTGATACGTGAACATGCCTGTGGTCGTGTAGTAGCGACCTGTTGCAAGTGCGTCGGGATCAGCGATGTCGATCTGCACGGAATAGCCGGTGAATTCCGGATCGGTTCCAACGAATTCGAATCCGGCAGATTTCCGCACCGTGCTCCTCCCGCCATCGCAGCCGACAAGCCAGAGCCCTTGCAAAACCTCTCCACCAACGTGAACAGTCACCTCCGTGCTCGACTGTTCAAAATATTGGACCCGAATGCCGCGCCTTATCTCGACACCCATCGCATCCGCACGAGAGGCGAGAACGGTTTCTACGGTCGCCACTGTGGTTGCTATGTTCGTAGCGACGGAACCAGGCAGGCGATACTGCCACTGGCCAACGTCGATTTTGTCATGGAAAAACTGGATGCCTGCAAAATGCCCCGCAGGTCGACGCGCATTGTTCTCCCAATACGGCGCAGCGCTTTCTTCGTGCGGATTTATTTTCGAGCGATTCGACATGCTGAGATCGCTCAGCATCCCTCGACGATAGAAAGCTTCGATGGCCGGCGCGGAAAGACCACGCATTCCAAACGGGAGTTCCTTTAGCGGGGCACCAGGGTCTTCTGCCTGTTCCAGTACCAGAACCGACACGCCCGCGAGCCGAAGCTCGCACGCGAGAAAAAGGCCGACGGGACCTGCGCCGGCAATCACCACATCATAAGTAGAAGGAAGGTCTTTCATAATCTGCTCCAAAACTGTCGTTCGACCGGAGCAGTTCGTCGTTTGAGAACCACACGGACGACCAAAGGGACGCCGTTCAGCGTCCGTTGCTCGTCGTGGGACTCATGCGTTACGCAAGGACAGAGCTTTCGTTTCAGAAAGGACTTGGGCTAGACCACACCAAATCTGCCTTTTTCGACAATCAATTTTTAGCATCGCCGGGAGCAAAGCGCAATGCCTCGTATCGCGGCCTTGGCAAACGTACCTGCGATGAACGTAATGTGTGAAAACCTCTGGCGTGTTACACCTTCTGTTGCTTCCGTTGGACGCGGTGGGGCAAAACACCTCGGAGTCTCACCAATCGAGACGATTGTCTTGGTAGTCGAGGTAGAGATTTGCGCCGGAGCCCATATGCTTTTCGACTACATCGGCAACACCGCGTACGCTGGGTCCGAGCGAAATCTCGGCCTTCACCGTGCCGCCAAGCGTGCCCATGGCAGTGTCGACCCAGCCCGGGTGTATGGACAGCACAGTTAATGCCCGATTTTCCGCATAGATCCCCCGCGCGAGCATGTTCGACGCCACCTTGCTTGCCCGGTAAAGTTCGAGCCCACCCTCGACGTTGATCGCAATACTGCCGCGGTGCGAAGACATGAACGCCAGCGTGCCGCCTGGCATGACGAGTTGGTTGAGAAGATGGCGGGCGAGCCTGATCGGCCCGAATGTATTTGTCAGCATGATCTGGGAGAATTCCTCGTTTGTCGCCTCCAGAACGCTTTGATGCTCAGCACCCCAGATTTCGGCGTTCATGAAGACAACATCGAACAGACGATCCCCGAGCGACGCCAGAAACGGCGCGATATGTGCGGCGTCGGTCACGTCTATGGTTGCAACGGTCAGGCGATCGGGGTCGGTCGCGCCCACTCTCCTGAGCTCATCAATGTCGGTGCCTGGTCGAGCCGTCCCCACGACGTTCCAGCCACGGTTGAAAAACTGCTCGGCAAGGCCAAGTCCCAGGCCGCGTTCGGCGGCCACGATCAGAATTGATTTTGTCATCACGTTTACCTTCCCCTAAAGAGCCGTGTAGCCGCCGTCCGCCATCACGAGAGCACCCGTTATGAAGGACGATGCAGGCGAGGCCAGAAATGCGATCACCTCGGCTATATCGATTGGCTGTGCGACCCGTCCGATTGGATGGGCGCCACCATAACTCGCAAGCGTGGCCTTGCTGTCCTCGACAATCCCTTCGAGAATGTCGGTTTCAACGACGCCAGGGGCGACCGCATTAGCGCGGATGCCGCGATCACCGTACTCGACCGCAACAACCTTCGTGAGTTGGGTAATGGCGCCTTTTGACGCGGCATAGACGGCTGTATCTTTCATGCCGACCGCAGAGACGATTGACGCGACATTGACGATCGCGCCGCCGCCCATGCCGATCATTGCCCTTACCGCTTCCCGCGAATGCAGGAAATTTCCGCGGGCATTGATCGCCATGATGGCATCCCAGTCGGCAGCGCTCATATCGATCAGAGGCTTGTTCATTGTCCGTCCGGCATTGTTGACGAGTATATCGATGCTCCCGAAGCGCTGGAGTGAGAGCGCGATGGTTCCGACCGCGGTCGCTTCCTCCGATACATCACCGCAGAACGTTGCGATGTCGTCTCCAGCGAGCTCTTTCACCACTGGATTGATATCGCTGACGACAATGCGTGCACCTCTCGATCGCAGCAGCCTCACCGATTCCAGCCCGATCCCGCGTGCCGCACCTGTAACGACGGCGACCTTTCCGGAAAGATTCCATCCTTGGGGTATGGTCCTCATTTTCCGTCCTCCGGATAATCCGTGCTGAGGGTCGTCGTTTCCCAGGCATCGATTTCGTCTACGGTTTGATCGAGCTTGGTGCGCATACGACGCAAGGCATCGCTACCCAGCAGCAGGTGAAGCGGTGGATTTTCGGACCGAACCAGAGCCATGATCGCATTTGCGGCACGTTGCGGATCACCCAATTGATGCCCGGCTGCCGCGTTGAAGGCCACATCGCTCTTTCCGATTGTTCCGGCATAGGCTTTATGCGCCGTGCCACTCCTTTGTATCGAATGTGCCGACAGGAAGTCTGTCCTGAACGCGCCAGGCGCGACTGCCGTCACTTTGATGCCAAGGGAAGCGACTTCTGGAGAAAGCGCAGCTGACAGGCCCTCTAGGGCTGCTTTGGCAGCCGAATACAATGCAGATCCAGTGGAGGGAGCTCTGCCGGCGATCGATGTGATGTTGATGATATGCCCCGATCCCTGCTTGCGGAGATAAGGCAGGGCGCCCCGGATTATCCGGAACGGCGCAAAGACGTGGACGGCAAAAAGCCGTTCCACTTCTGCATCGGTCGCATGTTCAAGGGCACCGAGCAGACCATATCCCGCATTGTTGACGATGACATCGATCTGGCCGAGGCGCTTAAAGGCTTCTTCAACCGCAGTTTCGGTCGCGGCACTATCGGTGAGATCGACGTTTAGAACATGCAGGGTACCTGTCTCATTGTCGAACGAAATGGAACCAGTCCTGACCGTTCCGACAACGGTGTCGCCCTGCGCGAGCGCTGCCCTTGCCAAGGCGTTGCCCAGTCCACGCGAGATACCTGTGATAAGCCAAGTCTTCATCTTTTGCTCCTTCAAATGATGGTGCAAAGATGGAGTGTCGCGTATAGCTTGATAATACGCTATAAAATTACAGAAGCTGTTAGCTCAGCTAAAGAAGATGAGGTATATCTTGGGCCCCCTTCTAAACGGTCAGGATTACAATCAGCTTCGCGCCTTTATCGTCGTGGCGGAACAGTTGAGTTTCAGCCGAGCAGCCGACCAGCTCGGGGTTTCGCCCTCTGCCCTAAGCCAGATGGTTCGCAACCTTGAAGATCACCTCGGCATGCGGTTGCTTCATCGTACCACTCGAAACGTGTCTTTGACCGAAGTGGGCGAGAACCTTTTTCAGCGCGCTCGGATCGCGGCGCTCGACCTTGGCGGCGCGGTGGCGCAGGTTAAGCAGGCGGGCGAAAAGCCCGCTGGAACCGTTCGGGTGCACACATTCCGATCGGCGGCGCACAAGCACATCGATCCGATCCTGAAAGACTTTACCGATCGCTATCCTGAGATTGTCCTTGATATAACGCTGGACGACGAGGTGATCGATATCGTCGCCGCTCGTTACGACGTCGCGCTCCGGATCGGTGAGGTAATCGAGAAGGACATGGTTGGGGTCCGCCTCGGGCCAGAGCTAAGGCAGATTGCCGTCGCAGCGCCCGACTATCTGAAGCTCCACGGACAGCCAAGGCATCCGCGAGACCTCGTAAATCATCGCTGTATCCGGTGGCGGTGGCCGGGTCGGGCGACACCCTACGCCTGGGAGTTCTTCGAAAACGAAGCTTGGTTCAGTGTAACCGTTGATGGCCCTCTCATCTTCAGCGACAAGGAGAGCGCCCTGAGCGCGACGCTTAAAGGGATCGGGATCGGCTTCCCAGTTGAAGACACCGTAGCAGATCATATCGCCGCAGGGCGACTAGTCCCGCTGCTTCAGTCATGGTCAGCGCCCTTCCCAGGGCTGTTTATTTGCTATCCGCAGCAGCGCCAGATGTCTCCAGCCTTACGTGCCTTTATCGACGCCTTGCGGACTGGCGTTTCGTGAAGAGGGCAAACCTTCGCTTCATGCGGATATCCAGCCTATTGGAATTAAGTTCGCGCCTAGTCAGCCGGTAGCGCGAAGATCGGAAATAAGGCGATAGTCGCTCTTGAACCATTGAACTTACAACTCGCTGCTTCAATGGGTATGTCGATCAGCTAGACGAACTTTCATTCGCTGCGTTCAACGCCAGAAGCGCCGGCTGTGTCGAACCTCGCGACGCTGACCGAGCGGATAGCTTTTCTCCGTCGGGTGGAGGTTCGCCGGGACTGCAGGCGCATGTATCGTCCAAACGGTGGAACAAGATGATCCGGGAGCGCAAAGCCGGCCTGGCTTGCCAACGAATTCAACGCCAGCCGTCGCCACGCTCTGATAGGGGCTCAAGTCATCAAGCTCGCCAGAAGCTTACGGTCGATGCTGTCACGATGTTCATCAAGCTGATGTTGTTCTCACAAGCTGCGGCGGGTCGCCTAAGTTCCCATTCAGTTTCGGCCTTCAGCGCACGATTTCGGACTGCTCTTGTTCCGACTCCTTGAAGCCCCTTACCCAGCCATTGTTTCAATCGCATGGGATCGGGCCTCGCCGCGCAGGTAAAATCAATTGGCGGTGATGTTGTCCCAGCCGGAAATCGCAATTTCCGCCACATCGTGCAGCTCGGCGCGGTCCGCTCCATCCCGGGCACGGATCGCCATGCCGCTTTGGACTGTCTGCACGAACCTCGCCAGTTTGGTGGTGTCCGCCGTAGCCTTTAGATCACCATCGTTCTTCGCTCGATCGAAGCGCGTTTTGAGCAGATCGAAACCGCCTGCACGAGTGGCTCGCATGAGTTCGCCGAGTTCTGAGTGCCCTTCGCTTTCCACGGTCGCGAGCGTTGACATGCACCCGTGGGGTAGATCGAGATCTCCACCGGTCATGGCGGTCGCGGAATCTTGGAGATAGTGCAGCGCGGCCTGCCTCCCTGTCGAAGCAGCCTTGAAGCGGGTCCACACCATCCCCTCGTAGGTCGTATAATAGTATCGGAGGGCCTCGGCATACAGTGCATCCTTCGAACCGAAGGCCGCATAAAGGCTCTTGGTTCCTATCCCCATTGCCTCCGTCAGGTCGGCGATCGAGGTCGCTTCGTATCCCCTCATCCAGAACAGCCGTGTCGCCGCGGCAAGCGCAGCCTGGCGATCAAACTCCCGCGGCCGCCCGCGTGCAGCACGCATTGATGGTGCGTTCACTTGAGGCATCGAAACTTTATTTTGCATCGATCACTGTATAAATAAATTGACGGTGGTTTGCAATGCCGCTACCTATTTGTGCATCGATCGCTGCATAATATGGGACATAATGGATTTGTACGGAAAGCGCACTTGTGAATGGCTGTTCGAGGAGAATATGGCAGCCCCTCGCAAAACAGTCGCGACTACGTGCGCATCTTTGGCTTCAACCGGCGCGTCGTGCCAGCCGACTGCCCAACTCAGCCCGAGCTGCCCTGCTCTGTGTGTTCCTGAGTGGGATATCGGACCGATCTCGATCGGTGGCCGGCTCACGCAGTTTCCTAGCCGCCCGCTACCGGCAAAAAATTTCGTCAAGTTTCCCTAAACCTTCTTCGGAGAGCTGTCATGTCCACCAACCCTATCGATATCGCCACTACTTTCTTCGGCCACTGGAGTGCAAATCGCATTGAGGACGCACTTGCGATGCTGTCGGATGACGTCCTCTATGACAACGTGCCGCTGCCCAACATTGGAACCGCGGCGGTACTGTTCTTGCGGCACGCCGGGCTCGAAGGCGAGGTGCTTTGGTGACCGACGGAGCCGTACCTATCTTCCCGGCGATCGCCTACGCAGGCCCCCTCGTAACCTAGATATCGAAGAAATGGCGCGATGTTTCTAGGAATTCGCAGCACTAGAGCGGATTTCTTTCAGTCTAAGCGGAGAACATCATGATTTCACCTTACACGATCAACATCCCGGACGGACGGCTTGCCACGATCAGAGCCAAGGTCGAGGCCTATGACTGGAGCGAGCTGCCGGATGCGGGAGGCTGGTCAGCGGGGGTTGGGGTTGAAGACCTCAGGCGGCTTGTCGCGTATTGGCGGGACAGGTACGACTGGCGTACGGTCGAGCGGCGCCTCAACGCACTCCCCAATTTCATCGCCGACGTGGAAGGCGAGCACATCCACTTCGTGCATGTGAAGGGCGACGGCTCCAAGCCGCCCGTCCTGCTTCTCCATGGCTGGCCGGGCTCGTATCTCGAATTCGAGCGGCTCTGGGGGCCGCTTGCAGCGGACGGGCACGACGTTGTCGTCCCCTCGCTTCCTGGCTTCGCGTTCTCAACCCCGATCACGGCCCCGATCGGCCCACGGCGGGCTGCTGCGCTCCTGCACGGGCTGATGATCCAACTGTTCGGCGAGGCGCAGTATTTCATTCAAGGTGGCGATTGGGGCCACGCCCTCGCGGTCTGGGCAGCGAATGATCGACCGGATGCTCTGCTCGGCATTCATATCAACATGATGACCGTGCGTGCGGAGGATACCGCTCCGACGACCGACCAGGAGAAGTCCTTCGCCACCAAGCGGGCCGCGATTGCCGATCGGGAGAGCGCATACTTTCATGAGCAGGCAACCCGTCCGCAAACGCTCGGCGTCGCGATGGCCGACAGCCCGGTCGGAGCGGCGGGCTGGATACTCGAAAAGTTCGGCAAGTGGGCCGATCTTCCGACAACCGCCGATGGCGCCCCAGACATCTGGAGCAAGTTTTCCGAGGAGGAACTTCTCACCAACATCATGCTCTACATCGCGCCGGCATCATTCGTAACTGCAACCTGGATCTACTACGGCAGCCGGCTTGAAGAGTCGCGGATGCTTCCGGCCGGCACCCGCATCCAGGTGCCGACCGGCTTTGCGGCCTTCCCCGATCCGGTATTCTTGCCGCCGCCGCGCTCGTTCGCGGAGAAGACCTACAACATCTTGCATTGGACCGACATGCCGCGGGGCGGGCATTTCGCCGCGATGGAAGAGCCGGAACTGATGCTGGCCGATCTGCGCACGTTTATCGCGACGGTATCGGCAGCGCGCGCCTGAAGGTGGATATTTCCATATCCGAAGCACTTTGCGTGAGGGCTGGCGGTGCAGGCTTCAATGCCCTGCGTTGTCACGACCGCATCGGTGCAGACCTGCTTTGAAGCGCGATCAACCGTCTGGGCCTGCTACTAAACTACAGCGTCAAAACCGAGGTTACCTTAACCGTACAGCCATCTATGCGCCGCGGCGGCAGGCGTGGCCCGTGCGAAAATGTTGTCCTGACGGAATTGCTGTCGAAAATCGTCGCCCGGTTCCGCTGGTCACGCTCTACGAGGAAGAGCGGAAGGATAATTGCTGCGCAGATCATCACCGCCTAATCCTCAGCGCCCTGAGAGCCAAGGACCTGGTTGAGGCGCAAGATTTGATGGAACGTCGAGGCCCGCGTTCGCCTCTCCAAGAGACAGGGCGACCGGCATACGTTCCTGATGGCGCTTGATAAGTTTTCCTGAAAGCTTTGCGCTTGATCGGAATCGAACCAGCGTTCCGTAAATCAAAGCCCATCACCATCATCGCGATCAATCCGCACTTTCAGTTATTGCAGTTACAGGTCTTATTTACTATATTGGCTGCCAAGGAGAAATCATCATGGCCAGCCAGATTGTTCATTTCGCCAGACTGTCAGATCGCGACCGAAAAATAGCTATGCCCTTGCCGAAGCTGGTTGCCGGCGACAGGCTGGAACTCCACGTTCGTGATGCAGGTGGCAAGGCGCGCACGCTCCCGATCCCGCCCTCGGCCGCTGCAGCTGTCGAAGCCCTTCTGGCGCATATGCTGCGCGGGGAGCGCGTTGCCGTGCTGGCCGAGGACCAGGAAGTGAGCCCAAGTGACGCTTCAGCAATTCTCGGCATCTCTCGTCCGCTCGTCGTCTTGCGCATGGACCGGGGCGATCTGCCATTCCGCTACGTCGGCAAACACCGCCGCGCCCTCCTGAAGGATGTGCTCGCGTTAAAGTCGAAGCTCGACAAACGACAGACGGCAATGGAAGCACTTGCCGAGGACACAGAGGACCTGATCGAGACCTATGGCCTCTAATCCGCCCGTCGCGGTCTATGATGCCTGCGTCCTCTACCCCTTCCACCTCCGCAACATTCTGATCCAGTGCGCCTTCGACGGTCTCGTCGAGGCGCGCTGGACCGACGATATACATGATGAATGGATGCGCAATCTCGCCGTCAACACACCAGGTTTGTCCATCGACCGCCTGGAAGCTACGCGCGACCGGATGAACGCGGTCCTCCCAGAGGCAGCGGTGGGGAACCATCGCGCGCTTATTGCGGATCTCACGCTACCTGATCCCGACGATCGACATGTCCTCGCGGCAGCCATCGCGGGCAAAGCCTCCGTAATCGTCACCTGGAACCTGAAGGACTTTCCCGCAAGCAACCTTCTCGCCCATGGTGTGACCAGCAAGTCGCCCGATGATTTCCTCACCGATCTCCATGCGGCGTTTCCGGAAGCGCTAATCTCCAGTGTCAAGAGTGCGAGGCATAATCTGCGAAAGTCGATCCCATCGGTTGAGGCGTTCGTCGACGCGCTTCATCAAGGCGGGTTGAAGAAGTTTTCAGGGATGCTTCGCCGGAACATAACCGGATTGACGTGAGTCCGCGCAATCCTTGAAAAATTGACAAGACCGCCCGACAACTTTCTTGGGCCATAGGGTCGTCCCTATGAACTTTACGGCTTCTTAACCGTCTGCCCTTAATTCCGCACGCCCTCGGCCTGAGGCCCCGAGAAAATATGGGATGACACATGCCAAACGAAGACCTTTCCAAACGCCATTTCCAGAAAAAGATCTCGACCTACTGCGATGTCCGCATTGTTCCCGTCGCGCCGGATTGGGTGGTGGACAGCGTCCGCCCCTACCTTCTGGCGCTAATCACATTTCGTAAGAAACCGGCTCTCGCGAACAACCGCTATGACTGGCGGCAGATCGCACACGATTGCGGGATCGATGAAGCACTCACGACAGCGTTGAAGAAGGAACTGCGACCAGCACTGGATGCGATCATGCGCTGGCTGAAGGAGCCGCCTGTAGAAGACGACGCAAAAAAAGGCAAAAGACCGCAAGCGAGGCTCGGAGCTCGTGCCACGAGCAAGTTTGCCCCCTCCACGATGGACCAACATCACGGAGTCGAAGAGGTCGGCAGCTCCCGTTCAGATGGCCGCCCCGGCCCTAGGCCGAGACCAGGTTCCGACAAACCAGAACCATTGTTCGAGGCGAACGAAGACCCGAGTTCATTCGCCGATGCACTCGCCTATCAGATGCGTCGCTTTGGCGAGAGTTGCTGGCAACTCCATAGAGCGGTCGTTCGCATAGACGAATCTTTCAATGCGAAAACCTTGCTGTCGTGGATAGAGGGCCAACGTGTGCCTCGCTCGGTCGCAAGCTTCAACATCCTCGGCCGCATTGAGCGCAGATACGGCCTGCCGAACGGCTACTTCAAGGCGAAACTGCCACATCAGTCCAGATCGTTATATGGCCACGATCTGGAAGACATCAGCCCGGCAGAGCGGCGCCGGCTTGCCTGGCATCTTCCTGACGACTTCGGCAGCCTGCCTTTTTCGAAGCGCGAAGAGATCCTGGAATGGGTCCGGCGCGTCATCATCTCGGGGTCGACCGATTACAGGCGTTTCCGGGCGGCAGCAACGAAGCAGCGCTACGCAATCCGGTTCCCTGGGATCACATATGGCGGGAGTGCACTTACTCCTCGACCAGCGGCTTCTAGCTGGCTGCGAGATGGGGACGAAAACGGGCGCTCGACCGAGGCGCTCGAGGATCCAGATCTGCTCTCCGGTGTGGTCGATGCACCCCCTCGGCTTGCGATGGAGATGGCAGATCTCATCCGCTTCAAAACGTCCACTCTCACCGAGATAGGCTTCCGCAGGAATGGCGTCTGGAATGAGGAGACAGCCAGCCAGAAAATCGAACATCTCGGCCTTATGTTTGGGGCACTTGCAGCATCCCCGAACGGAGTTGTCAAAGGCCGAGGCGTGCCCCTCAGTCAACTTACCTTCGGCCTCCTGATCTTCCCGGGCGTGTGGGATTGGTATTTGCAGTGGCGCGAGCGCCGTCGCGGCTTCTTTACTAAATGGGAAGACGACATGCTGATGGTGGCCATGGCCCTTACTCGCGCTGAAGTCGGCTGGATTCGCCAACATCCCGAACTCCTGCGCAATGTGAAGCCGATCGAAGGACTGATCACGACAGACGAGATCGCGTCTGCTCGCCGAGACTGGCACGGTGCATGCGAAGACTTCCACCGCCATGCCGCCAACCGTTCAAAAGAAATCCAGCGGGTGATGCGGGTCCACCGCGATCCATTCGAGCCGATCATGTGCGTGCTGGAAGCGGAGAGCCCGCTCGCTGAATACCGGAAGATCACCGAGGAGATTTTGAAGCGGATGCCGGATGAGCACCGCTATCCGAGAGCGGCCGCTGAGGCCGTCCGTTCCTTCCTTATGCTGAGGCTTGGCCCACATCTTGGCCTCAGGCAGAAAAACCTTAGGCAATTGCTGGTCTGCCCGCGCGGACAGTTCCCGACGGCAGAACGCCGGCTCGAAGACATGAAGCGCGGCGAACTGCGTTGGAACGAACGGGAGCGTGGGTGGGAGGTCTTCATCCCGTCCAACGCGTTCAAGAACTCCGGCTCATCTTTTTTCGGGCAGAAGCCGTTTCGTCTGGTGCTACCGGATCTTCTTGATCTCTACGCCTATCTCAATGCTTACATCGAGCGGCATCGGAAGGTGCTGCTGGGGCGCGCACCCGATCCGGGCACGCTTTTCGTCAAAACCGTCAAAACAAGCAGTATCGATGCGGCGTATAATCAGACAACATTCTACGAGGCTTGGCGGTTGGCGATTCAGCGCTACGGCATTTACAATCCGTATACCGGCCGCGGCGCGATTAAGGGTCTGCTACCGCATGGCCCCCACAATGTGCGAGACGTGCTCGCCACTCACATCCTGAAGCAGACCGGATCTTACGAGCAGGCAAGTTATGCCATCCAGGACACGCCAGACGTCGTGCAGCAGCACTACGGGCGCTTTCTGCCGCAGGACAAAGCAGCATTGGCGGCGCGGATCCTTAATCAGGTGTGGGAGGCCGCATAGTGCGGTGGTTGCGTCCCTCAGCCCATTGCAGGCATGAATGCAAAATGTCGGCGTCCATCGGGCGCACTGCCGTCGTCTCGCCCTTGAATGGAATCGAACCGTCGCCCTGGGCGAACGCGATCATCAACTTAGCGGCAGCTGTTCTGGCCATTCCTGCGCGCCATGGAGTACGCGAAGAATTCGAACTGTTGTCTCGGTGATCGTATAGGCGGCGGTATAAGGCGTACCATTGACGACAAGTTCGCGCGTCCCGGCAATTCTACCCACGCGCCCACTGGCAGGAAAATCGAGCAAGCGACGGGCGGCGGCTACTATCCGTTCATCGATCAGTATAGCTGCCGCAGGATTATCTGCCTCGATGTACGTGAAAATAGCGTCGCGATCCGACAAAGCAAACGCAGACCAAGTCAGTTTCACGCTTCTGGCACACCAGCTTTAAGGCGGGCCGCGGCTCGACGTCTGGCAAAGTGCGCTTCGACCTCGTCGTCCGACAAATCCGGACGAGTATCGTTCAACGCTTCGAACACCTTGGTCCGAAACCAGGCGTCATGTGCTTCACTGCCGGAAAGTAGTTCAAGAGGCAGCGCGCCCTCGTTAGCAGTCCGGGTTAGCATGATACGAACCGCATCAGATACAGTAAGCCCCATGCTTTCAAGCACGGCGGAAGCACGGTCCCGGACTTCGGAATCGATACGTGTTTGTACAAGAGCGTTTGCGGCCATGGCTAATCTCCCACATTCTGTGAGAATGTAGTGCATTTGCATGACGATTTCCAGACCAGAGTATCGATATTCCGCTCGAAGCGCTTTTAAGCTCTTGAGCGGAACAGCCGTTCACCTAGTGCATTGCCTAGCAGAAATTTATTTCTGCAGTGACAGCGAATACCGTGTATGCCGGCGTTCACCCGTACGCGTCAGTGCACCCATCTCCACGAGCTGCTGAAGGTCGCGTGTTGCTGTAGCGCGCGATGTGTCTGTGATCGAAATGTAGTTTTCGGCGCTTAGTCCCCCCTTGAAGCCTGCCGTGCCTTCCTTGAAGATGCGCGCAACTACCTTTTTCTGCCGGTCGTTGCCTCGAAAACGATCATAGAACTTTGCTTTCTGAATGAAGAAATCGATGCGCTCAAGCGTCGCTCGTTGAGCATCCAGGATAGTTTCCGAAAAGAAAATGATCCAGTCGTTGATATCAAGCGTGCGCTGGTGCCGCTCAAGCTCGGAGTAGTAGGCCTTCCGGCTCTTCTCGATTGTGAAGGCGAGAGAAATGAGACTTGGCTGCCCTATGTTTTGCGCCGGGATTTCTCAGCGAGCGCGCGCCCAATTCGGCCGTTGCCATCCTCAAATGGATGTATGCTTTCAAAGTAAAGATGGCCTACGGCTGCGCGCGTCAAAGCTTGAAGCGACGTTTGACCATTTGGCCCGGATTGATTGAACCATGCGATGAAAGTCTCCATCTCATCGGTAACCTGGCGAGACGGGGGAGCCTCAAAGTGGATTGTCGGCTTATCCAATCGACCTGACACGATCTGCATGGCGTCTTCATGCGTGCGGTAAGCGCCAACCGTTTCGATATATCGGTTTCCGGCCATCAGCATTGAATGCCAGTGGAACAGGCCCTCGTGACGCAGCGGCCTATACCAACTTCGATAGACATCCGCCATCATCTCGGCGATCCCCCGCTCTTGGGGGCGGATCTGTCTGTCATCAGTGTTTAGCCCGAACTGTCGGCGGAGTGACGACTGGACACTCACGCGGTCCAGATATTCGCCCTCAATCTCTGAGGTCTTGTGTGGCTCCCGTCTTGGCCCATGATTATAAAGGTATTTTATCCGGATCTCCAATCATGTGCGACCAGATGCGAAATTCGTTCCCATTCATCAGCGGTCGCCTCGCCTTGATCCAGAGGTTGGCTCAAGCCTTCCCACCTTCATGCGTGGTTGTTAATCGAACGGCCTCTCACCTCCACGGTGGCTTGGGAGAGTTATTGGCCTCTGAAGACATTCGCCAATGCTGAATTATGTCCTCTTCGATGGCGGAACAGACTGTTTCATACTCCCGCACGCGGGCGCGGTCTTCCTCTTTCCGGAACCTTTCAAGCGCGCTGGCAGCCATTTCGTAGGCTTCGAAGAGTTCATTGAGATCGGTGGTCTGTGCTGCGATGATCTGAAGCTGGCCTCGTAATGCGGGCAACTTCAGCATCAGTCGCCACAGTCCTCTCCGCGCGGAATCTCTCGTTGTTCCAGCCACCCCGTTTTTCCTGCCCATCATCGCAAAAGCCTCCGCGAGCTGATCGCGTAACGCTAGATATCATCGTGGCGCTTGGAAAGTACGTTACCGTAAACGCGGGAGGCGCTACGGCCTGAGAACGCGTTTGCGCAGCGATTGAGCCGGTCGGACGATGCACCGGGGACGGGCCTCCCTCCTCCCCTCGGAACAAAACCTGGAATTATTGATTTTGCTTGTTGAGACAGTGTGCAGTGCTCCCGGCTCTCAGCGGGCCGCAGTCGAGCGCCTCTCTCTGTCCCGCCCGCGCCTCATCCCATTCCATGGGAGACGGCAGGCTGATTATTTACCGGGGATGCTCATGGCCAGCGACAAGCTCTCAACCTACAAGCAAAAACGCGATTTCCAGAAGACGCGGGAGCCGAGCGGCAAAGCGAAGCTGAAAGCTTCAAACCGCAGGCGCTTTGTTATACAGAAACATGACGCCACGCGGCTCCATTATGACCTGCGCCTCGAACTCGATGGCGTCTTCAAGTCCTGGGCTGTCACCAAGGGACCGTCTCTCGATCCCCAGGACAAGCGCCTGGCCGTGGAGGTCGAAGACCATCCACTGGACTATGGTGACTTCGAAGGCACGATACCAAAAGGTCAGTATGGCGGCGGCACGGTCATGCTCTGGGACCGTGGCTACTGGGAGCCGGAAGGCAACAGGACGCCCGAGCAGGCTCTCGCCAAGGGCGACTTCAAATTTACCCTTGAAGGCGAGCGGCTGCATGGCAGCTTCGTCCTGGTGCGGATGCGCAACGACCGTGACGGGGGCAAACGGACGAACTGGCTGCTGATCAAGCATCGCGACGACTTCTCGGTCGATGAAAACGGCGCCGCCATCCTTGACGAAAACGACACGTCGGTTGCCTCGGGCAGAACCATGGCCGCCATCGCTGCCGGTAAAGGAAAGAAACCAAAACCGTTCATGGTGCAGAGCGGCGATGTGCAGGCCGACGCCGTCTGGGACAGCAATCATGGACTGGCGGCAGACAAACGTGCGGGGGATGCGAAGAAAAAGCGCCCGGCAGCGCGGAAAGCAGTGAAGTCCGCGATGCCCGACTTCATACCTCCGCAGCTTTGCGAAACGCTCGAACGCCCACCCTCGGCCGATGGCTGGATCCACGAGATCAAATTCGACGGATACCGTATTCAGGCGCGCATTGAAAACGGCGAAGTCACGCTGAAGACGCGCAAGGGGCTGGACTGGACGGCCAAGTATCCGGCGATTGCGACGTCGGCCGCAAGCTTGCCTGATGCCATCATCGACGGTGAGATCTGTGCGCTCGATGAAAACGGTGCCCCGGACTTCGCCGCACTTCAGGCGGCGCTGTCAGAAGGTAAAACGGATGCGCTCGTCTATTTTGCTTTCGACCTGCTGTTCGAGGGGAGTGAGGATCTAAGGCAACTACCGCTCACGGAACGCAAGAAAAGGCTCGAAGCGCTGCTGAGTAAGGCGGGGGGAGATCCGCGCCTGCGGTTCGTCGAACACTTTGAGACCGGCGGCGATGCAGTATTGAAATCGGCGTGCAAGCTCTCGCTGGAGGGCATTGTCTCGAAGCAGGCGGATGCCCCCTATCAGTCGGGGCGTACCGATACCTGGGCGAAATCCAAATGCCGCGCCGGACATGAGGTTGTCATTGGCGCTTACGCCAAAACCGACGGCAAGTTTCGTTCACTTCTTGTCGGCGTCTTCAGGGACAATCACTTCGTCTATGTCGGGCGGGTCGGGACCGGCTATGGTGCCAAAACGGTGGATACAATCCTGCCGAAGCTTCGGGAACTGGAAACCTCAAAATCGCCTTTTACCGGAATAGGCGCTCCGAAAAAGGAACCCAACATCGTCTGGGTCAAGCCCGAACTGGTGGCCGAGATCCAGTTCGCTGGCTGGACCGCGGATGGACTGGTCCGTCAGGCAGCCTTTAAGGGTTTGCGCGAAGACAAGCCGGCGAAGGAGGTCGAGGCCGAAACGCCGGCATCGCCCGGGAAAACTGAAACGCCAACGCCGGCCCGGCCAAAGCCGTCGCGACCGGCACGCGGCAAGAACACCAAGGCAGAAGTTATGGGCGTGATGATCTCCAGCCCTGACAAGCCACTCTGGCCCGATGCAAATGACGGTGAGCCGGTCACCAAGGAAGATCTCGCGCACTATCATGAGGCCGTTGGTCCATGGCTGATCGACCATATCAAGGGACGGCCATGCTCTATCATCCGGACACCTGACGGCATCGGCGGTGAGCAGTTCTTCCAGAGACACGCGATGCCGGGAACGTCGAACCTGCTCGAGCTTGTCAAGGTGTTCGGCGACAAGAAACCCTATCTGCAGATTGATCGCGTTGAGGGCCTTGCCGCCATCGCCCAGATCGGCGGCGTCGAACTGCATCCCTGGAATTGCGAGCCCAACGAACCGGAGGTGCCCGGTCGTCTTGTCTTCGACCTTGATCCGGGTCCGGACGTACTCTTCTCCACCGTGGTCGAAGCCGCGCGGGAAATGCGCGACCGGCTGGAGGAGCTTGGCCTCGTCAGCTTCTGCAAGACCACCGGCGGCAAGGGCCTTCACGTCGTCACCCCGCTTGCGGTACCGAAGGGAAAGAAGCTGAGCTGGCCGGAGGCGAAAGGCTTCGCACACGATGTCTGCATGCAGATGGCCCGTGACAACCCTGACCTTTACCTGATCAAGATGGCGAAGAACCAGCGCAACGGCCGGATCTTCCTCGACTACCTGCGCAATGACCGAATGGCGACTGCTGTTGCGCCGCTGTCACCGCGCGCCCGGCCAGGCGCACCAGTATCGATGCCACTGACCTGGAAACAGGTAAAAGCGGATCTTGATCCGAAACGCTTCACCATTCGCACCGTACCGGCGCTTTTGTCGAAGACAACCGCCTGGGAGGATTACTGCGACGGGCAGCGTTCGCTGGAGCAGGCCATCAAGCGGCTGACGAAGTCGATGAAACAGGCCGCCTGAGAGCGGCCTGGATCAAGACCCGTAGCGCCGGTCAAGGTCGCTCAGCGCAGCCTGAACCTCATCGATTGGACAGGTTCCGGCGTTCCAGGCATATGGCGGAACGCCGGCCTTGAGTCGATCGTGTAGGGGTCCGAAGCCCAGGCGGCCAAAATGGTCCTTTTTTCGTCGACTTGGAGCGTGGTTGCATCCACCACATCGACCGGCCGCGCAATTTTCATACCCGTGGACAGGATTGTCGTGCCCATCAGTGCGATATCGCTCGCGGTAAGCTGCGGATTCTCATGCATGTCGGCTTCCTCAGCGAACGTGCGGATCCTTGTCGTGCGGGTGACGGGGCGCGGAGATGACATCAACGTCCGGGGCCAGCAGATCGTGTTTGGCGGCAAAGGCTGCAAACAGACCCCGGGCGGTGTCCGCTTCGATCTCACCGCGCAATGCCGCGCTGCAGGCCTTCAGCGCCATTGAATGCGCCGTATCGCGCATCGATGCCGGCCATTCCGCCAGATGCCGGTAAGCGTCGATGACGCTGCGAACCTCGGTCGGAAATCCAAGGCCGATAAGGATGGTTACGGGCTCTTTGAACATATCGGGTTTCATCGCGATCTCCTTCCTACCCCCGATGTTGACGGGCGCCGCTGCAGCGGCGCCCGTTTTTTAAAAATCGATCAGGCAGCCTTTTGCGCTTCGATCTGCGCCGGGGCAACCTTATGCTGAAGGGCCGGGCTGGTCTGGATATCGATCTTGCGCGGTTTCAAGGCCTCAGGAATCTCACGAACGAGATTGATCGACAGAAGACCGTTGCGGAGATCGGCGCCATTCACCCTGACATGGTCGGCAAGTTCGAAACGATGTTCGAAGGGCCGGCCGGCTATACCGCGATAAAGGTATTCATCGGCGGAAGCGTCCTGCTTCTTGCCGGTAACGGTGAGAAGGTTGGATTGAAAGGTGATGTCGAGCTCGTCCTCGGCAAACCCTGCGACCGCGACCGAAATCCGGTAGCTGTCATCGCCGGTCTTGACGATGTCATAGGGCGGCCAGTCGCTGATCGAGCGGGCGCGCTGGGCATTTTCAAGAAGATTGAAGATCCGGTCGAAGCCGACGGTCGAGCGGAACAGGGGTGCGTAGTCATAAGATGTTGCCATAGCCATATCCTCCTTGAAGCAACATGGGTACAGAAGCGCCGAAAGGCGGCGCTTCCAGCAAGTCCAGCCCTGTCTCAGCAGCTGGCGGCAATCGATTTGGTTTTCGGGAATTTACGATTCAAGTTCGTCGTCAAAAAAAAATTGACGTCCACGCGCCGGCCAAGACCAACTCAGTCGAGTTCATGGACCGCGGCATTGTCCTGTACCTCGCGCAGGCCTTTATAGGACGCATGACGCAGGTTGCCATCGTCGGTCCAGCCACGGAACTCGATTTCGGCGATGAGCGTCGGCTGCGCGAAGACGTAATTCCTGCCCTTGAGCGGAACGGCCGGTGTCTTCGTCTTCAGCCTATCCAGGGTCTTCTTCAGATACGCCGCATCTTTCTCCTTGAACCCGGTTCCAACGGCGCCAACATAGACCCAGTCATGTCCACGTCTCGCCGCCAGCAGCAAACTGCCGATCCCGCCGCGCGCCACCGCCGACTGCTCGTAACCGACAATCATGAAGCTCTCGCTTTGAACACACTTGATCTTCAGCCAGTCTCCGGTCCGGCCCGAGCGATAAGGGCTGTCACGATGTTTTGCGATGATTCCTTCCATGCCGAGGGAGCACGCGCTCGCCAATAATTCAGCGCCGTCCGCTTCTATTTCTTCGGACAGCTGGATTGCGCCGGTCGCGTCTTCCAGCAGGTCCCCCAGCAAGTGCCGGCGGACCGAAAGCTCGGTACGAGTGAGATCGTGACCATCGAAATACATAAGGTCGAAGGCGAAGAGTACGGCTTCTGTCGACGCCCGTTTGCCGCCTCGCCCGCCGAGCGAGCGTTGCAGAGCGCCGAAATCGGAGCGACCCTCGCCGTTCAACACCACCGCTTCGCCGTCAAGGATGGCTGTTGCAATTCCAAGGTCCCTGGCCGCTGCGGCGATAGCGGGAAACCGGTGCGTCCAGTCGTGGCCGCCCCGGGTAATGATCCGCACACCCTTCGGCTCGATATGGACCGCGAGCCGATAGCCGTCCCACTTCATTTCATAGACCCACTCGGGGCCGGACGGCGGGGCCGTCTTCAGGAGCGCCAGACATGGCTCGACGCGATCTGGCATCGGGTCGAACGGCAGATTGGGCTGAGCCGGATCGCGCCTGCGGCGCGGCTGCGATTTTGCCGTCAGGCTGTCATTCTGCAGGAGCGGCTTGGCGGGGCGTTTCATTTGCCCGCCCGGTTCTCGGCCGCAACCGACTTCTTCAGCGCGTCCATGATATTGATGACATTGCTGGGTGCCGACTTCGTCGGTGTGGATGTCCTGGGTTTTGCAGACTTCTTCAGCGCTTTCTTCTTGGCGGCAATGATGTCAAGCAACCGGTCCTGAACCGGATCGATGACCATCTTGGGGTCCCAGTGCTGCGTTTGCTTTTTGATCAGTTGCTGCACGAGACGCATCATCTCGCTATCGGCCGTTTCATCTTCTTCGATCCCGCCAAAGTAAGTATCCTCGTCACGGACTTCATCCCCATAGCGTAGCGTCCACAGAACGATACCCTTGCCGCGTGGCTCAAGCATGACGGCGCGCTCGCGGCGGGTAATTACGAGACGTGAAATCCCCACCATGTTCTGCGCTTCCATCGCATCCCTGATGACCGAGAATGCTTCCTGGCCGACGGCATCGTTGGGTGAAAGATAATAGGGCGTGTCGAGCCATATCCACTCAATGCTGTCACGGGGCGTAAACGTCGAGATGTCGATGGTCTTTGTGCTGTCGAGCGCAACGTTTTCCAGTTCTTCGTCTTCGAGGATGATGTATTCATTCTCGCCACGCTCATAGCCCTTGACCTCATCCTCCTCCCTCACCTCTTTTCCGGTAACGCTATCGACGTAGTGGCTGACGACCCGGTTTTCGGTATCGCGGTTGAGGGTGTGGAAGCGGACCTTCTCACTTTCGGACGTTGCCGGCATCATCTGCACGGGACAGGTGACGAGCGAGAGTTTCAGATAACCTTTCCAATAGGGACGGACAGCCATGATTTCCTCCGTCAGCCGGCGCGGCGCGTCTGTGACGAGACCGCATTTGATTTGGCAGCAGCACCCGGTTTTGAAGCCTTCTGACGGCCACCACTCTTATTGGCGTTAGAAGCGGCGCGTTTCTGGCTGGATTTGGTGCCCATGCCAGCACTCTCACGCAGCGCCTGCAAAAGGTCGTTTTGCTTGGGGACCGCTGCGGCCTTCTTCTTCGGCAGGGCCCTGCCCTCGATCTTGGCCTTCACCAGCTCGGCAACGGCGGCCTCATAACGGTCGTCGAACGTGCTGGCGTCGAAGGTCCCCTTCTTTGTGCCGATAATGTGCGCGGCGAGCTCAAGCATCTCGCCTTCGATCTTAAGGTCCGGCAACTCCTCGAAGGCCTCCGCCGACGAGCGGACTTCATAGTCAAAGTTGAGCGTCGTGGCGATCAGGCCCTTCGCGTGTGGCCTGATCAGCACCGTACGCAGGCGTCGGAAGAGCACGGTGCGGGCGATCGCAGCAACTTTGGCTCGTTTCATACCATCGCGCAACAGAACGAAAGCTTCCGTCCCCATCCTGTCGGGCGCCAGATAATACGGCTTGTCGAAATAGACGCTGTCGATCTCGCTGCAGGGGATGAAGGCGTCGATCTTCAGCGTCTTGTCGCTGTGAGGCACGGCGGCAGCCACCTCATCCGGCTCGAGAACGATGTACTGGCCGTTCTCGATCTCATAGCCCTTGACCTGGGCGTCCCGTTCCACAGGATCGCCGGTCTCGCTGTCGATGAATTCGCGTTTCACCCGGTTGCCGGTTCGTCGATTGAGGGTGTTGAAAGCGATCCGTTCCGATGATGATGCCGCAGTGTAGAGAGCCACAGGACACGCGACCTCTCCGAATTTGATAAAGCCCTTCCAGTTCGCTCGCGGGGCAACCATGACGCAAAACTCCTGCCACAACCAATGCGATTCAAGCGAATCAGCGTGCATTTGTTCCGAGTCAAAACGAATCATTTTTCAAGGACTTAAGGCCACGATCATCACTCGCATTACGAGTCTGCGCTAGACTCTTGATTCCGGTGCATCTTTTTGCGGCGACGAACGTTTCCCCGTCACGAAACGCGAAGAGGAGGCCCGTTATGAGCAAACGTGAACTGATCGATACCGGAACCGACAAGCGTTATGTCCGCCGCGATAAGGACGGCAAGTTCAAGGAAAGCGTCGACGTCTCGCGATCGCTCTCCGCCGACGCACGCCACGATGCGAAGCATGATGCGAAACCGGGCCAGGGTGACCGGGGTGATCGCAAGCACTGACGAACCCGGTGAAGCTCGCCACGTACAACGTCAACGGCATCAACGGCCGGCTCGAAGTCCTGCTTCGCTGGCTCGATCAGGCAAAACCCGATGTCGTCTGCCTGCAGGAGTTGAAGGCACCGGACGAGAAATTTCCGCGCCGCCAGATTGAGCGCGCGGGCTACGGCGCCATATGGCACGGGCAGAAATCATGGAATGGCGTTGCAATTCTCGCCCGGGGTCAGGAACCTCTCGAGACGAGCCGGGGGCTTCCCGGAGACCCTGACGACAGCCACAGCCGGTATATCGAGGCTGCCATCGATGGCATGATCATCGGATGCCTTTACCTGCCGAACGGTAACCCGGCACCGGGCCCAAAATTTGACTACAAGCTGCGTTGGTTGGAGCGGCTGCGTTCCTACGCAGGTCAACTGATTGAGCTGGACGTGCCATGCACCCTTGTCGGAGACTTCAACGTCATGCCGACCGATCTCGATGTCTATAAGCCTGAGCGCTGGCGAGACGATGCTCTGTTTCGCCCCGAGGTTCGCGCAGCCTATGCCGACCTGATCTCTATGGGCTGGACGGACGCCATCAGACTGCTGCATCCAAATGAGCGAATCTATACGTTCTGGAAGTACTTCCGGAACGCGTTTGCTCGTAACGCGGGTCTGCGCATCGATCATTTTTTGCTGAGTTCGTCACTAGTCGAACAACTGCAGGCTTGTGGCGTCGATAAGTTTGCGCGTGCGTGGGAGCACACCAGTGATCACGCCCCCGCCTGGATTGAGCTGGACGACCGATAGAGAGAGGATCAGGGTGCTTCGCAGCCTCCCTGCTGGCGGCGATTGGCGGACCAACATTTCGCATGAGCGCTGTCATCGCGGCCGGGCTGGAAAGATCTTGTCCATAATCGAGAACATGTCGACGACTTTGGACTATCGTAACGCGTCCGAAAAGCCGGCGTCCATCTTGCTTGTAGAGAGGCGATCAAGTCGACGATTCAGGGGTCGCAACCGCTCTCAGATCTTAGCGGCGATCAAGGTTGCAAAAAGCCATGCGA
This sequence comes from Agrobacterium sp. RC10-4-1, assembly GCF_014138475.1. Classification (NCBI taxonomy): domain Bacteria; kingdom Pseudomonadati; phylum Pseudomonadota; class Alphaproteobacteria; order Hyphomicrobiales; family Rhizobiaceae; genus Agrobacterium; species Agrobacterium sp. RC10-4-1. The sequence goes on along the minus strand of NZ_JACJIT010000011.1, from coordinate 49,657 downwards.
CGGTCTTCCTGAGGAGATCGGCCGATGATGGCGGCAGAACATTGGGCAGCCGCCTAACCTTCATCTTGGGCGCGCGTTCAAGTTGAAAAGACGCCACCAGCACCAACGCGCTTTTGTCTCAACATACGGCACGTTTCTGCTTTGATACGCTCTTATACCCAGTTCTCGGTATGCCTGAACAAGTTCGACCGTGGCAGCTCTTGAGCGAGAACCGGCCATTGATATCTTGCCCGCATTAGAGCGGCAGCACGTGTATTGAGGAGTACGCGGCCGCTTTCTGGGGAGGATCTCATGAGATTTCTGTTGGCCGTTTCGCGCGCCATTGATGCAGCCAATTCCGCGATCGGCAAAGGTATTTCGTGGCTGCTTCTGGTGGCTATTTTCATCAGCGCCATCAACGCGGTCATGCGCAAGGCGTTCTCCATGAGCTCAAACGCATGGCTTGAATCACAGTGGTACCTTTTTTCTGCCGTATTCCTGATCGCCGCCGCCTACACGCTCCTCAACAATGAGCATGTGAAGGTCGACCTTGTTTACGGGAATCTTCCGCGCAAGGGGCAGTTATGGGTCGATATGCTCGGCACCATCTTCTTTCTCATGCCTTTCTGCATCATCACGGTCTATCTCTCCTGGCCCGTGTTCCTGCAGAAATTCGCCTCCGGCGAAGTTTCGAACAACACGGGCGGCCTTATCCAGTGGCCGGTCTGGGCGCTAATCCCGATCGGTTTCAGCCTCCTTGCCCTGCAGGGTGTTTCGGAGCTCATCAAGCGCGTCGCCATCCTGCGCGGCGTTATTCCTGATCCGGTTGCAGAGGCAGACGCCGAAGCGGCGATGCTCTGATCGAAGGAAAACAATAATGGCATTCATTGCGGAAAATCTCGCGCCGATCATGTTCGCCGCGCTCATCATCGTCCTGCTGCTCGGCTACCCGGTAGCCTTCGCCCTGGCCTTCGTCGGCTTCTTTTTTGGTTTCATCGGGATCGAACTCGGGCTGCTCCCGGCAACCCTGTTTCAGGCCATTCCCGATCGCATCTTCGGCCAGATGTCAAACGAAACATTGCTGGCCATACCTTTCTTCACCTTCATGGGGCTGATCCTCGAAAAGAGCGGTATGGCGGAAGATCTGCTGGACACAATCGGCCAGCTGTTCGGACCCGTCCGCGGTGGCATTGCCTTTGCGGTGATTTTCGTAGGAGCGATTTTGGCCGCTACCACAGGCGTTGTTGCAGCCTCGGTCATCTCGATGGGCCTTATCTCGCTGCCGATCATGCTGCGTTATGGTTATGACCGCAAAATCGCCGCCGGCACGATCGCAGCGTCGGGCACGCTGGCGCAGATCATACCGCCGAGCCTCGTCCTGATCGTACTCGCCGACCAGCTCGGACGCTCGGTTGGTGACATGTACAAGGGCGCTCTTGTTCCCGGCCTGATGCTCGTAGGGGCTTATACGCTCTACATCATCATCACCTCGATCATCAGCCCGGCAAAGGTCCCGGCCTTGCCATTGGAAGCGCGGACCCTGCGTGGCGGCAAGCTGCTGCTGAAGGTCATCACCTCTCTGGTGCCACCTCTCGTGCTGATATTCCTTGTGCTGGGCACGATCTTCCTCGGCATCGCAACGCCGACGGAAGGCGGCGCGATGGGAGCGGTGGGCGCGCTTGCGCTTGCGCTCGCCAACCGCAAACTCAATTTCGGTCTCATACAGCAGTCGCTTTACGCCACCGCGAAGCTGTCGTCCTTCGTGCTGCTTATCCTGCTCGGCGCGCGGGTCTTTTCGCTGACGTTTTACGGCGTGAACGGGCATGTCTGGGTCGAGCATCTCATGACGTCGGTCCCGGGCGGAGAAATCGGCTTCCTGATTGTCGCGAACCTGCTGGTCTTTTTCCTAGCCTTCTTCCTCGACTATTTCGAGTTGGCCTTCATTATCATCCCGCTCCTGGCACCTGTCGCAGATGCTCTCGGCATCGACCTGATCTGGTTCGGCGTCATGCTGGCGGTCAATATGCAGACATCGTTCATGCATCCGCCCTTCGGTTTCTCGCTGTTCTTCCTGCGATCCGTGGCGCCGACACGCGCTTACAGGGATCGCATTACCGGGCAGACGATCCAGCCGGTGACGTCAACCCAGATTTATCTGGGAGCAATCCCCTATCTCTTTATTCAACTTGCCATGGTCGTCATCATCATCGCCTTCCCTGGCATCGTGATGCACTACAAATCGGGCGCCAAGCAGGTCGATCCGTCTGCCGTCCATATCAACGTTCCCATGCCGAGCGCAGGGACGGACGCCGATCCTTTCGCAAATCCCTTCCTGGCACCCGGCAACAGCGCGCCGAGCTTTGGAAAGCCCTCGACACCTTGAAATCAGTCGGGCGCGGAGGCGCCCGTCACAGCCTGCCGGCGGGCCAAACGCCGGAGACGTCTAAAGAAGGAGGAGGTAATTCATGAAGGTCAATCCAGGTCGCCGGCAACTATTGTCGGGCGGCGTGCTGGCGGGGGCGGCTGCGGCCGTTTCCACACTGGCAACGCCGGCCATAGCCCAATCTTTGCCCAACATTCGTTGGCGTCTCACGTCAGGCTTCCCGAATAATCTGGATACGATCTACGGCGGTGCCGTAGTCATGTCCAACGCCCTGAAGGCGATAACGGGAGGCAAGTTCGAAATCCAGGTTTTCCAGGCAGGCGAGATCGTCCCCGGCGCTCAGGCGATCGACGCCGTAAAAGCCAATACCGTCGAAATCTCCCATACCTGCGGATATTATTTCACCGGCAAGGATCCGACGTTCGCCATCGGCTCGACCATTCCGTTCGGCCTGAACGCCCGCCAGCAAAATGCCTGGCTTTATCACGGCGGCGGTAACGAAGCTTACAACGAGTTCCTGTCCGACTATGGCGTCATCGGCATTCCCGGTGGTGCGACGGGTGCCCAGATGGGCGGCTGGTACCGCAAGGAAATCAAGAGTCTGGAGGACATCAAGGGCCTCAAGATGCGCATTGCCGGCGTTGCTGGACAGGTGCTGGCCAAGCTCGGCGCCGTGCCGCAGCAGCTTCCGGGTGGCGACATTTATCCCGCGCTGGAGCGGGGAACCATTGACGCTGCTGAATGGGTAGGTCCCTACGACGACGAAAAGCTCGGCTTCTACCAGATCGCGCCCTATTATTATTACCCCGCGTTCTGGGAGGGTGGACTGACGATCCACTTCTTCGTCAACAAGGATCAATATGCGGCCCTGCCCGAAGAATACAAGGCAGCGCTGGACACCGCTTGCAAGGCCGCCAATATCAACATGCAGGCGCTCTACGATGTCAAGAACAAGGACGCGATCCGCTCGCTGGTGTCCAAGGGCACGCAGCTTCGACCGCTGCCTCGGGATGTACTCGACGCCGCCTACAGGGCGACCTTCGAACTCTACGACGAATACACCCAGAAGCACCCGGCATGGGCCAAGATCTATCCTGGCTGGAAGAAGTTTCGAGATGAGAGCTTTGAGTGGTTCCGCGTGGCCGAATATACCTATGACAGCTACGGCTATGCGATGCAGACGGCAGGCAAATAAGCCTGCATAAACGTCTTTCGGGCCCCGGGATGGCGACATTTCGGGACCCGATTTTCAGCCTCGTCTTACTCTTTGATAAGTCCGTTATCTACCGCATAGCGAATGAGGCCGGCGGTCGTCGCGATATCAAGTTTCCGCTTGATGTTCTTGCGATGGGTTTCCATCGTGCGCTCCGAGATATCGAGCGTAAGAGCAGCATCGCGATTACTTTTCCCGCGTGCGATCAGAAGCAGAACGTCCTGCTCACGTGTTGTCAGCTCCTTCAGCCTTCCGGATGATCCCTCCATAAGGACATCGCGGACACCTGAGGAAAAATAAGTTCCACCGGCGGCCACGGTCTCGAGTGCTGCCACAATTTCTTCGGTCGCCACGTCTTTGAGGATGTAACCGGCAGCACCATACATGACCGACGTCGATATATATTCCCGGCTGTCATGCATGGACAACATCAGCACCCGAGAGGAAAGGTGCTTCTCCCTGAAGAGCTCAAGAGCATCGATGCCATTGATCTGTGGCATGTTTATATCCATCAGTACGACATGGGGTTGCGTGGCGACAGCCGTATCAATACCCGCCGTGGCAGAGGCCGCGGTCCCAACGACCTCGATATGCTCATAAGTCTCAAGCACAGCCTTCAACCCGTCCAGAACCAGAGGGTGGTTATCGACAAGAAGGACACGGATCGAATGACGGTTCACTCTGCAGCCTCCTGTAGACGTTGGCCTCGATCCTTCATGGCGGTAATCGGCAGGACCGCGCGCAGAACAGTGCCTTTTGCGGAGCTTTCGACTTCAAGCCTGCCGCCGAAATGGGTCATGCGTTCCTGCATGTTTCTCAAGCCAAGGCCCTTGCTGGCCGGCATCTCCTTCTCTGTCCGGGCGGCCGGAAATCCGCGTCCATTATCGCTGACGACCATCTGCACCCTTTCATCCCGACTGGAGAACCTGATGGTCACCTGCGTTGCATCGGAATGGCGCTCGATATTGGTGAGCGCTTCCTGGGCAACACGATAAAGGGCGACGCGTGCTTCAGGAAGCAGCATGTGCTTGAAAGCCACGGACTCGAGCGTGGCGGCGATGCCGGTTCGTTCTGAAAAGCTTGAAATCAGTGCTTCCAGCGCCGCAGATAACCCCAGATCGTCGAGAACGCGGGGTCGCAAATCATGAGAGATACGGCGGACCTCCTTGATCGCCTCGGTCAATGCCGACGCACCCTTGCCAATCGCTTCGACAGCGCCCGTGTTCTCCGGCGTCACTTTGCGCCGCGCAAGATCGATTGCGAACCGGACACCGACCAGATTTTGAGAGATGCCGTCGTGCAACTCGCGAGCGATGCGCAGGCGCTCCTCTTCCTGAGTATCGATCACCCTCTGCATCAATGCTTTGAGACGGCCGTCTGCCAGCCTTTGCTGGCGCAGATTGAGCACCATACATGTGGCAAACACCAGCAGCACCGCAGGGACCGAAAACAAGGCAACAATCAGGAAATTCCATGTGATGGAGTGACGTAGTTCTTCCTTGGCCGCCGCCGTCGCGGCGAAAACATCATCCAGATAGACCCCTGTGCCGATCATCCAGCGCCATTTGTCGAGGCCGGCGGCGAAAGAAAGCTTGTCAGCCATCTTGCGTGTGGAGGGTTTCTCCCATTTGTACTGGACGAGGCCACCCCCCTCCTTGGCTTTCTGAATCAGGTCGTAGATAACCCTGTTGCCGTCAGGATCATAGAGATCAAGCCAGTTATTGCCGGGGCGGAAATTCTGCCGCGGATGAACGACATTTATCCCATCATAGTCATAAACGAAGAAATAACCGTCCCTGCCATAATCGAGGTCTGTCAGAATACGCTTGACCTCTTCCTTGGCGGTTTCGTCATCCGGTCCCGCTTTATCGTAGACCGAACGGATCGCGGAAAGGGCGAGATTGGTGAGGTTGAGAAGTTCAGCCTCTTTTGCCGCAAGCATGTTTCGCTCGAAGGCATCGATACTGGTGCGTGCCAGCGTCATGGACTGCCAGGTGATGAGCGCCGTAATAACGATAATGGCAAGAACAAGGGGCCCTATTGCCAGTGCAAGGATCTGGTTCCTGAGTCTCATGCGGCCCCTCCGACACATTCGCTCCGACGCATCTTCACCTAACAACAGTTCGCGCTGCAAGTCGAGCATCCCCGGGCCCGTGACCAGGATGCCGCAACAAGCCTTTTTGACCGACGCTTAGTCTTTGGCTCGACCCGGAAGATCGGTTAGGCTCTGCGCCCATGGCAAAGCCGAAGAGCACCAGATCTGCGAACGGGGCCTCAGTTCCTGACGCTGGTTCACCGTTCCCAGTCTGATCCCAATCTGCTCTGCATCCTCGTGCTCTCCGGTCGTGTAGACGGGCGATCCGCAGTCGGCACAGAAGAACTGGAGGCGCCGGCGGCCGTTGTCGGCGCTCTTTACGTAAAGTCTGGGCGTACCGGACGTGATCTGGAACCGGTTGCGGTGTGTGCTGACGGTCACTCTATACGCGGAGCCGGTCAACCTCTGGCAGTCGGTACAGTGGCAGATTGCGACGTCCTGCGGGTCAATCTCGGCTTCATACGTGATCTTTCGGCATTGGCATGCGCCATCGATGTGCATGTGAGGCTCCTTTCATTGTTGCTATTGAAACGTCGAGGATGCCTCCCCCAGACATTAAATCTGCCCCGCCCGCGCCCCGTCGTGGGCGTGGCCGTCCTTGCGCCTGCGTCGTTCGCGCATTTTCGCCTGCCGTCTCGCAGCCCGCAATTCGTCCAGTGTCGGCTGCCACCAACCGCGGTTCCTATCAAACTGGATCGGCTCGTGTTGTGCCGGCCAGGTGTGAATCAGCTCTTCCAGTGTGGGCAATCGCCACAGTACCCACACATGTTCATCGCTGACGCCAGGATGGTGCTCTGCGACCTCTGCCGGATCGACAAGTTCTCCGGTCACTTCGGTGGCGACAACTACGCAATAGGCAGGGGTAGCCACCGGTCGTCCTAGGGGCGGCATTTCGTCACTTGCAACGGGAAGCCTTTTCTTCCTGCGTTCCGCCGCGCGCCGCTTTGTCCTGGCTTCTTCCTCCGTGCCTCTTCTGGCTTGGGCTCTCTTGCGTCTTTCCTCTGGTTCTGCCCGTTTTGCAGCATCTTCAATAGCATCCCATCGCTGCTGTAGTTCCTCATAGAATGCAAAGGGCACTTCCCAAGCTTTGGCTTCACTGTTCCAGCGGGCGAAGGGAATCTGTCGTAGTTCGTCAACGACCTCACGGGAATAGGGCGTTCGGACGCGCAAACCGCCGTTGTGGACCTCCAGGTATGGGCTCAGTATAGGCTCAAACTCGAAGAGGTCGCGTCCCCTCTCCTCTTCGAAGGGAGCCTTGCGGTCGGCTTCCGACGCCAGCCACCGGTCAATTCGGCGCCGCGCGGTGCTGCCGGGAACCGTCCACGCCTGTAGGCGGTCACTCCATCGCGCCTTGGGAAAAGTCTCTCGGAACCGTGCGACGGTCATGCGGTCGAACGGAAACGACACCGTTTCCAAAACCGGGTTGTTGGGCTGATGCTCTTGTTCGTCGTCCATTTCAGAAAACGATCCGCCGCGGGCCCGGTTGCGTCCAGTGCACGAATTTTAAAAAACTAAACGCGCCACTAACCCGTCCGCGAGACAATCCCCGACAGAAGCTGACCGACGAATGCCAGGGAACCCACGATGATGGTGATCGGTCTTGCAACGGCTGACTTCGCGCGCCGACTTGCCGTCAACAACACAGACGGCGGCGACACGAAGACATGGAGTGCATTCGTCCCGGCACCCCGGCATCAGGGCCGAGAGCCGTGCGAAAGCTGTCGTTTTTGATGCTGCCGTTTTTGATAAGTAGTAGCGTCGCCAAGGGCGTTCGCGGACGAGACGTATCTTCGGCGGTCGCTGCGCCGGTTTCGCGGGCTCTCGTCAGGAAGCGCCATTTCGGCCAGATCGTGCAATAGTCTGTCACGGCCTGGAATCTTGCTCTCATGTATTGGGCGGCCGAGGCAATGCAGGCAATAGTGAAAACATAAGTTTGGATAGATGACCGCAACGCGTTTTTAGACAGGCCGCGGCGACCAGCAATTTACGCGACAGGTTGTAGCCGTTTCAGCGTCACGGCCTCAACGGCAGATGATCCCCTTGAGGGTCGGTCAACCCTTATCTCTGGACGTAGCGCGAGAATCATGTTGTATCTTTGGCGGGATTTAGTCGGCAAACCGAACTTTGCCCGCCAAGGGGACGATATGGCGATAGCGAATAAGATCGAAGCGGCGATTGTGCAGAAGGAAGATGCGGGCGGCAAGATAGCACGTCACGCAAGCCTTTTGTCGCAGCAATTGCAGGAACTGCGAACACGCATGTATCCGCCTAAGTCAGAAAAAAGCCTGCGCCCCTTCCTGACCAACGAAGTATCCAAACTGACGTCCATTCCTGATTCCACCCTGAAACTTCTCTCGAGTGAGGGGCGTGGTCCGATTCCCGGGCGGCTGGAAAACAATCATCGCGTCTACACCCTGGCCCAGATCAACGAATTGCGGGAGCTTTTCGCAAGCCAGAAGCCTGCAGATGCATTGAGATTCTTGCCCCGGCGCCGCGAGGGTGAACACCTTCAGGTGGTGGCAATCGCCAACTTCAAGGGCGGCAGTGCCAAGACCACGACCTGCGTCCACCTTGCGCACTATCTCGCCTTGCAGGGCTATCGTGTCCTTGCACTGGACCTCGATCCGCAGGCGTCACTCTCCGCTCTCTTCGGCGCCCAGCCTGAATTTGACGTAGGCGCCAATGAGACGATCTATGCGGCGTTGCGCTATGACGATGCAGAGCGTCGGCCGATCCGCGACATCATTCGCAAAACATATTTCGACGGCATCGACCTGATACCGGGCAACCTCGAGGTCATGGAATATGAGCACGAGACGCCCAGGGTTCTGGCGCAGAAATCCGGCTCAGGGGCAATTTTCTTCGAGCGCTTGAAACTGGCATTGGCCGAGGTGGATCAGGACTACGACGTCGTGATTCTCGATACCCCTCCTTCCCTTGGGTTCCTCACCCTCAGCGCGATCTACGCCGCCACCAGCATGATCATCACCGTCCATCCGGCAATGCTTGACGTGGCTTCGATGAGCCAGTTCCTGTTGATGATGGGAGACCTGATCAGCGTGCTGAACGAAAGCGGCGCACAACTCGATCAGGATTTCATTCGCTATCTGGTTACCCGCCACGATCCGAACGACGCGCCGCAGTCGCAGGTAGTCGCGATGATGCGTCATCTGTTTGGCACGGATGTCCTCCTGCCGACCTTGATCGAGAGCACGGCTGTGGAAGCAGCGGGGCTTGCGAAGCGCTCCATCTATGAACTCGAAATGGGCCAAATCGGTCGTGACACGCATAAACGTGCTCGCGAGGCGGTTGACGCCGTGAACGAAGCGATCGTGAAACTCATCAACACAAGTTGGGGGCGTACATGACGAGCAAGTCGCGCAAATCGATTGTGGCAAACTTCGGTTTGCTTTCTGCCGAGTTGGAAAACCGGCTCTCGACCGAGAACCCGACCCCCGCTCCCCAGCCCGTGCCAACTGCGCGAGTGGGCGCAGGCGTGATCGGTGCGGCGCATCGGGCGATCGACGACATCAAATCTGAACGCGACCGCCTGAAGGCTCTGGTCGAAGCCGGCGGAGGCACGATCCGCGAACTCGATCCCTTAAGTATCGACCCCTCGCCCTTTCCTGATCGTCTTCCTGACGATGATGCGGCCGATTTCGAGGCTTTCAGGAACTCGATACGGTCCGAAGGTCAGAAGGTTCCCATACAGGTCCGAAAATCACCTTCGTCTCCTGACCGCTATCAGGTGATCTACGGCCACCGCCGGCTCCAGGCAGCCAGAGACCTTGGAATTCCGGTCAAGGCGATCGAGGTCGAGATTTCCGACATCGAACTTGCTATCGCACAGGGTATTGAAAATGCTGATCGCCAGGATCTGACCTGGATCGAGCGCGCCCTCTTCGCCCGCCGCATGGATGATGCTGGTGTAAAGCCTCGGGATATCAAGGCTGCGCTGTCTATCGATGACCCCGAACTCGCTCGCATGCGGTCCGTCTACCGTGTCGTCCCGACCGAAATCATCGAAGCAATCGGGCGGGCGGGCAAGGTCGGTCGCCCGAGGTGGGCCGACTTTGCAAAGAATTATTCCGAAAGGCCGGATCTCCACGATGCATTGAGGAATGTTTTATCCGGCAGCGCCGAAAAGCGCCTGGGATCGGACCAGAAGTTTCTCGCAGCATTCAATGCTCTCAAACCTGAGGCCCCCCAGAAGGACACTGGCGAGGTGATTGCTGGACCCGCAGGCGAGCAACTGGGCAGGCTTGTTCGTACCGCGAACGAGGTTCGTATTTCAGCGCACACAGCGTCCGCGAAGGAATTCCTGAGCTTTATTGAATCGGAATTGCCGACGCTGGCTGAGCGCTTCAGTCGTGAGAAGTCCAGGAACTGATCGAAGCCGCAAGTGGATTTCGACACTAATTACGGAAGGAAAGCGCGCAAAAGAAAAAGGCCCCCGAAACGTTGCCGTCATGGAAGCCCTTCTCGTTGTGTGAGAGCTTGAGAATCGCATTTCCATGAATCCTAGTCAAGAGTCTTTGGCACCGTTTTGGTGAGCGTATTTCTTTTGCCTTTTGAGAGGCGAGGACATGGAAGGTGGACAAGTATCGACGCCCTTTGGGCGGCGACAGGTTACCCTTGCGCTTGTGAGGCGGCAAATTGCCACGAGCAGGATTGAGGAAGGTAAATCGGCAAACAAGTGGAAGGTTTTTCGCGATGCATCTGAAGCTCGGGAGGTGCTTGGTCTGCAGGATAGAAGCCTCGCGGTTCTCGATGCGCTTTTGAGCTTCTATCCGGAGAACGAACTGCGCCAAGACGCGCAGCTCGTCGTCTTTCCCTCGAACATTCAGCTGTCAATTCGTGCCCATGGCATTGCAGGCGCGACCCTGCGTCGGCATCTTGCGGCCCTCGTTGATGCCGGCTTGATTATCCGCAAGGATAGCGCCAACGGGAAACGCTACGCGAGAAAAGGCGACGATGGCTCGATCGAGCATGCGTACGGATTCGACATATCACCTCTTCTTATGAGAGCTGAGGAGCTTGCGTGCCTCGCCCAGCAGGTTGCTGCCGATCGGATCGCCTTTAGACAGGCGAAGGAAAATCTGACGATCTGGCGGCGGGATATCCGCAAGCTGATCACTGCGGCTGTTGAGGAAGGGGCAGCAGGCAATTGGGACGAAATAGAGGAGCGCTATATCGCGATCGTGGGAGAAATTCCGCGCAATCCCACCTTGGCTGAACTCAAGGACCTCGGTCTCAGGATGAGCCGTCTACGTGAGGATATCGTCAAACTCCTGAATTCTGAAGATTTTTCGTCAAAAATGAACGCCAATGATGCTCATATTGAGCGTCACATACAGAATTCAAATACCAACCCTCCTAATGAACTTGAACCTAGCTCTCGAAACGAGCAGGGAGCGAAGCCGAGTGAGGACGGGCAGCCCCAGCATGTGCCGATCAAGGCTTTCCCAATCGGACTTGTGCTGCGGGCCTGCCCCGAAATTTCAAACTATGGGCCCGATGGTCAAATTCGGAACTGGCGTGAACTCATGACAGCCGCAGTGGTCGTCAGATCCATGCTTGGGGTCAGCCCGTCTGCATATCAGGAAGCCTGCGAGGCAATGGGCCCAGAGAACGCGGCGGTGACGATTGCCTGCATTTTGGAGCGCGGTGGTCACATTAATTCACCGGGCGGATATCTCAGAGATTTGACAAGCAAGGCTAAGCGAGGCGAATTTTCACTTGGTCCGGTCCTAATGGCTCTGCTGCGTGCCGGGGGCCACAACGTCAAAGCCACTGGGTAATGTTGAGGCAACATAAGTGCGGGGGGAACAAAAATTGTTCCTCCAGGCAAGCTGAAGCCAAACGGACCGTGAATTCTAGGCGGAGCGCAGGTTACTGTGCGAATACCCTCGGTCGAGGAGACACTGGTGGCTGTACTGAGCCAGAATCGTAGGTGAGAATTGACGCGCAGGATCGTAGTTGGGGGACCAGCACATAGTGCCAAGTTCTGTCGCGGACTAGAATGCATCGATGCTAACCACGGTGGCGCGATCGCGGACACCCATGAATTTCAGTTCGTCGATACAAGGCGTGCTCGGATGTCGTACCGTCATTGGTTTCAACATGACCGAAATCTGCTCCCAGCCCCGACCCTCGTCGCCTATCCCTGCGGGGACTCAGCCTGGCAATGTCACGTCGGCAGGCGGCCGGGCGCTGCTTGGTGACCCGTAGCTGTTCTCGTTTTCTAGGCGCTGGGCGGCAAGAGCCTCGATCTAGGCCGACCGTGCCAGACACTTGTTTGGCCCCCTGTTGCGACGTCGGAGATCGGGAAGTTTTGCGTAAACCAAAATCTTCCCATTGGCGCGAACTTGTCGTCTCCTCTGGTGCAAGCCTTCGAGAAGACAGAGCATGATGGACAAAGTGCGGGCGACACAGCGCTTATGATTTACCGACAGTTTCCTCGCTTCCAGCGACCGTGCAGGTATCGCTGGCGACAGGATTTCATTCGCACCTAACTTGAACGAGATATCCCGCTTCTCGGGCCGAGTGTTCCCCAGCGCCATGCTCATCCGGTACGACCTGCGCTCGCCGCGCTTGCTGCGCCAATGAACTGCACCTTCACCCGACAGAATCGTCAATGTCGCTCCCGAGGGGGGTAGCGCGTCGAAAGAACGAGCCGTTCAACGCAGGTCAGCATGAGGATTGATAACAGGCTCATGAAGCCCACCAGTTCAATATCAGAAATGGGCGCGGGGCATCGGGGGTGGATACGAATATGTCACCGCGGCCGCAATGGTCACCGCAACGCATTCCCAAATAGCGAATTTGTACGGTGCGAACTGGTTTTCCGTTGTCGGTGAATACTGCCGCTATCCCGTTCTCGATCAGCTCGAGCACCAGGTACGTCCAGTCGACCCCGGCATTTCCATCGGCTCTTCCTACACAATCGCTTAAACGAGCCTTCGGTTTGAGCGCTTCAAGCAGCTCTTCTGCGCGCTTACCCCGAATTTTTCCGAGCCGGTCAGCTTCGCTCCGCGGCTGACGCGGAGACGAGTTGGCGAGAGTCTCAAGATCCGCGTGCGATAGCGCCACTGAAATTAGACCGAATGAGGCCTCGGCGCACGGAGCGGGCGTGGCCTCCAACAAGCGAATCGTTTGAGTTCGATCGACATCCCCGCCAGGCATGGGCCTTCCGGATTCTGCCGAAGTTGATCCAAGACTGCCGATGAGCAAAGCAAGAACACCAAAATTCGTTTTGCTGGCTGAAATCATAGTGTTTCGGGTAGCCGAGGAAAATTCAGCCGATGTCACCATGACCGAAAAATTGTGCTTGAAATCGTGGTCTCCAACGTATGTTCGTGCGATCTTGCCAAACCACGTGATCTTGAAACGATTGGAATTGCCGATCCGGTCGAATTTGATTTTGTGCTTGGCAACCGTATCATGGCCGAGCAGGTATATCTGAAACGCGAAATCATTCCGGTCTGTTATCGTTTCCGGGCTGGGGTCAATAAGCAGTTCGAGGCCGTCGAGAAACTCCGGCGTATATTCATCCTTGGAGCAGATTCTAATCCGCCCATTGTGCCAGTCATCCGACGACAATACGCAGGATTGATAGTTTTCCCAAGAGTAAGGTGCGTCCCAGTCGCTGGCGTAGTTCGAACTATCCTTTATATCACGCTCTGAATTGTAATTTGCCGTCTCGAGATGAATGTCGAACCACACTTCTCCGTCGATCTCTTTTGCTGACCATAAAGCTCTTTGATTGGATGTCCCTCTGGCCAGGGATTACCTTCGAAGTAGATCCTGTTTGATTCCATATATGTTTCTCCTCTTTCAATCAGGCGTGACTTGAGAAAATTCAGTCAGTCGCTTCGGGAGAACCCGAGAGACCACGGCGGCAAGTGGCGCGACTACGATGGCGAAACCCTTGCCGCCAACGCCTCGCGCTATCCGGAGGTGAGAACGGTCCGGGTGGCCCGCTGCAACGGGAAGATCAGTCCGAACATGACGATCGCTGCGCCGCCAAGTATGGCTACGACTATTAGAGAGACGGGGATGCTGAAATTCGCCATCGCGGACGCCATCACGAACGGCGCCAAGGCCGACAGCACCAGCTTGGACGCCATGGTCTTTCCCTGCAGCTTGCCATAGCCATCACTGCCGAACAGGTACAGAGGTAGAGTGCCGGCGACGATGCTCAGCAGGCCGTTGCCCATGCCGAAAATCACCGCAAACACCATGGCGCCGGGTACCGACGGGGCGAGCGCCAACAGGATCAGAGTGCCGCCGGGAATCAGGACGGCCGCGACAATCGCCAGAGAAAGCGCCGGCAAGTTCTTGCCGAACACCATGTTGATGAGGCGGCTGGCAACCTGGGATGGGCCGAAGAGCGTACCGACCAGGGCGGCCGTGGTGCCGAGTCCGAGACCGGAGAGCAACGGCACCATATGCACCAATACAGCCGCGCTGGAGAGCGACAGCAGCGAAAACGCCGTGACCATCAGTGCGAAGCCAGCGCGGCGTTGTTCTGGTGGCAGTATTCCTTCAACCCGCTGCGGCGGAGCTTTGGTCGTCGACCGGCGCGCGGTAACGCCGTGCGAAAGCCAGGCGTGGATCGGCAGACATATGAACAGGTTCAGACCGGCATAAAGCAGATAAATATTTTGCCAGGAGATGTGCGCATGGAGAGCCGTCGTGATTGGCCAGAACATCGTGGAGGCGAAGCCGGCGAGCAGCGTCAGGTAGGTAATACTGCGCGAGGCCACATGCGGTCTGATCTGGACCAGGAGCGCGAACGCGGCGCCGTACTGCACCAGGTTGGCTGCCACCTGGATTGCGATAAGGGCAACGACGTAGGCCGACTTGCTTGTTGCAAAAGCGCAGGCTGCAAGGGCGACGGCGGCGATCGCCGACCCTATGGTCATGATCCGTCCGGCCCCAATGCGGTCGAACAAGCCGCCGAGCCAAGGCGCCGTCAGGCCGCCGATCAGGAGCGCAACCGATAGCGCTCCGAAGATCCATTCGGTCGACCAGGCAAAATCCGCGGCCATGTCGGGTGCTAGGATGCTGAAGCTGTAATAGAGGGTGCCGTAACCGATGTTCTGCGTGACACCGAGCGCGACAATAGCGGCGACGGGAGCGCGCTCGCTCATATGGATTTCAGGCTCACGCGCTGCTCCAGCTTTTCGGCTTCTTCTTTTCGCTCGCTGTAGCGATCGGTGAGGTAGGCAGAGACGTCACGGGTCAGGATCGTGAACTTCACCAGTTCCTCGCAGACGTCGACGACGCGATCATAATAGGAAGACGGCTTCATGCGGCCGTCGGTGTCGAACTCTTGGAAAGCCTTGGCCACCGACGACTGGTTCGGGATGGTGATCATCCGCATCCAGCGACCGAGGACCCGTAGCTGGTTGACCGCATTGAACGACTGCGAACCACCGGAAACCTGCATAACGGCCAGGGTCTTGCCCTGCGTCGGCCGCACCGAACCAACCGAAAGCGGGAGCCAGTCGATCTGCGCCTTCATGATACCGGTCATGGCGCCGTGGCGTTCCGGACTAATCCAGACTTGGCCTTCCGACCAGGCAGAAAGCTCACGCAGCTCCTGCACCTGTGGATGGCTCACCGGCGCCGCATCGGGAAGCGGCAGGCCCGCTGGATTGAAGATCCGAACCTCGCAGCCAAAATGTTCGAGCAGGCGCGCCGCCTCATTCGCCAGGAGCCGGCTATAAGATACGGCGCGCAGGGAACCATAGAGGATCAGAATGCGCGGCTTGTGCGATGAGAATGGAGGACGCAGGGCGCCCAAATCTGGCTGACAAAGATGCGAGAGGGATGCGGCAGGAAGATCAGACAATGCGTTTGCCCTCCGCATCGAGGACCTGCTCACCATCTTCTTTGGTGAAGGCGCCCTTGTGGGTGTCGGGCAGAATGTCCAGCACCACTTCGGATGGTCGTGCCAAGCGCGTGCCAAGCGGCGTCACGACCAGAGGCCGGTTGATTAGAATCGGGTTTTTAAGCATCGCGTTGAGCAGCTGATCGTCGCTCAGCTCCGGATTGTCGAGGTTCAACTCCGCATAGGGCGTGCCCTTTTTACGGATGGCGCCGCGCACCGTCAGGCCGGCATCAGCGATCATCTGCACAAGCTGTGCGCGCGTCGGCGGGGTTTTCAGGTATTCGATCACCGTGGGCTCAATGCCGGCGTTGCGGATCATCTCAAGGGTGTTGCGCGACGTTCCGCAGGCGGGGTTGTGATATATTGTGACGTCCATGGTCGTCAGGCCCTTTCGATGGTGGAAGTGGAGGAGCGGACGGCGGCGCCGCGCTCGTACCAGCCCTTGCTGCGGTTGACGATCCAGACCACTGACAGCATGACCGGCACTTCGATCAGCACGCCTACGACGGTCGCCAGGGCTGCTCCGGAATCGAAACCGAACAGGCTGATGGCCGCTGCCACCGCCAGTTCAAAGAAGTTGGATGCGCCAATGAGAGCGGAAGGGCCTGCAACGCAGTGCTGCTCCCCACTCGCGCGGTTGAGAAGGTAGGCCAGGCCGGAGTTGAAATAGACCTGGATGAGGATCGGCACGGCCAACAGGGCGATCACGCCCGGCTGCGCGAAGATCTGCTCGCCTTGAAAGCCGAACAATAATATCAGGGTCGCCAGTAGAGCGACCAGGGATACCGGCTGCAACCTGGCAGCGAGACGGTTTACGTCGGTCAGCCGACGCAGGATTTGCGCCGAGATTACCGGCAGGACGATATAGAGCACGACCGACAGGATAAGAGTATTCCACGGGACCGTAATGGCCGAAAGGCCGAGTAGCAGCCCGACGATCGGTGCGAAGGCCAACACCATGATCACATCGTTTAACGCGACCTGGCTCAGCGTGAAATGCGGCTCGCCTTTGGTCAGGTTCGACCAGACGAACACCATGGCGGTGCAGGGCGCGGCCGCAAGGATGATCAGGCCAGCGATATAGGAATCGATCTGGCCTGCCGGCAGGTAAGGCCGGAACAGATAGCCGATAAACAGCCAGCCAAGCAGCGCCATCGAAAACGGTTTTAATGCCCAGTTGATGAACAGGGTAACGCCGATCCCTCGCCAGTGGCGGCCGACCTGCCCGAGGGACGCGAAATCGATCTTGAGCAGCATTGGGATGATCATCAGCCAGATCAGCACTGCCACTGGCAGGTTGACCTTCGCGACTTCGGCCGCGCCGATCGTCTGGAAGGCCCCGGGCGTAAGGTGGCCGAGGGTCACCCCGACGACGATGCAGGCGATGACCCACACCGTCAGATAGCGTTCAAACGTGGACATGATTTTACCCTTGGATAGTCTTGGCAAACAGGCCGGCGGAGGCCGGGAAAAGGCTTGCCGCCTGGCCTGTTTGCAAGATTGCGGCCGGCGCGCTTGTGCGATCGACCTTCACGAAGCCCAAAATAATCAAAGAATGCAGTGGCCGTTTCTGTCAGCAGGTAAAGGGTGGGGGCACCATCGCGCGCTGCCTGGTCAAGCATCTGGCGTGAAATGGCTTCGCCATAACCGCGTCTGCGTTGGTCGGGCAGGGCGACCACAGAGCGCAACAGCGCGTAGTCTCCATAGGGCTCCAGCCCAGCGAAGCCGATAATCTGGGCCCGGTCCGCAAAGCGAAAGAAGGTGCGCCCGCTTTGCTCCAGATCGTCGATCGGAAGTCCCGCCGCCTGCAGTGCTGCCTGGAGGTCCTGATCGCGCCCGCTGGCCGGCTGCTGATCCAAAACGTCGCTCACGCGACGTCGCCCTTACGGCTGGTGCTGCCTTCCATCGTGCCGATCGTGCGGAGCTGAGTTTCCAGCGCCAGCTTGTCGATCGACGCGAGGGGCAGATTCACAAACGCGGTGATCCGGTTCTTGAGGTAGCGGGCGGCTTGGGAGAAGGCCTGGCCCTTCTCAACCACAGAACCTTCGACGGCTGCCGGATCTTCAACGCCCCAGTGGGCAGTCATCGGGTGGCCGATCCAGACCGGACAGGCTTCGCCAGCGGCATTGTCGCAGACCGTGAAGATGAAATCCATTTGCGGCGCGCCAGGCTCCGCGAAGACATCCCAGCTTTTTGAGCTGAACCCCGTTGCCTCGTATCCGAGGCTTCGCAGCGTATCCAAAGCAAGCGGATGGACCTCGCCCTTGGGCTGGCTGCCAGCGGAGAAAGCGCGGAATCGGCCCTTGCCTTCCCCATTCAAGATGGACTCGGCGAGGATCGAACGGGCCGAATTGCCGGTGCAGAGAAACAGGACGTTATAAACGCGATCAGCGGTCATTGTAGGTTCTCCTTTGCGGTTGGCGCGCAGCAGGCGGCGACCTCGGTGGCCGGTGCGCATATCTCCGGGTGCCCGGCGCAGCAGTCTTCCATCAGGAAGCGAACCAGCGCGCCCAGCCCATCGTAATTGGCGGTGTAGATAATCGAACGGGATTCCCGCTGCTGGTTGATCAGCCCGGCGCGTTCCAGCTCCTTCAGATGAAAAGACACGTTGGAGGGCGAGACCTCTGCCTTTTCGGCAATAGCACCGGCAGCCATTCCGTCCGGACCGGCTACCACCAGCATGCGGACAATATGCAGCCTTGTTTCCTGCGACAGTGCCGCAAATGACATTAGGGCTTGACGTTCTTCCATATTTCTACAATCCTTGAATTATTGAAACAGGAGTAGCCGAAATGAACGCACTCGACAAGCCCTTTCTCGAAACGGATATCAGCCTTGGCCACCTGCTCGACACCCTCGACGGCGTCCGGGATCTGCCGTTGATCTTCTCCTACGACGGCCGCCCGGTGAAAGGTGGCTATCACGTGACCGAGGTGAAGGCGGGACAGTTCGCAGCACTCGACTGTGGCGCCGAGCACGAAGAATGGTCTGAAATCTTCGTACAGCTGTGGGACATCCACGAAGACGACCGCTCGCATATGCCGGCCGGCAAGTTCGCCGCCATCTTCCGCAAGGTATCGGAGCATCTGCGGCTCGATGGATCGGCCAAGTTGACCTTCGAAGTCAGTGACGGCGTCCGGCCGATGCAGCTTTACTGTGCGGCGGCCCCCGCCCTGCACAGCGGTGCGGTACATGTAGACCTGGTACCGCGGCCAGCGAGCTGTAAGCCGCACGATCGATGGCTCGCCGAAGAAAATCGGAAGGCCTCGGCGTGCTCTGGCCCAACACAACAGACGGGCTCGTGCTGCTCCTGAGTCCGCCCAATTAGGGTCAATCCGGCGAATTGGGAGAACGCCTTGTTCTTTTGAATCAGCGAGTTAGAATCCGCTCGATTAGGACAGCCGACACACTTAACCTGGGCCAAATCACGCTCTGCAAAGGCTTCAAAACATGGAAGATCGCGTCCGCTTCGCGCTGGAAAAGTTGCTCAACGTCCCCATGGCGATACCGGCCAGAGCTGGAGGGTCGCCAACTTCATTCTTGCCTGGTGGAACGCAGACGTGCATGGCGACTTTAATCTCACAGACCTTGCCGACGTCGATCGCGACGTCTGCGAAGACATGGTGACAGTCTTCACTTTTCTCGCGCGAAGAGGATCTTGTTTACCCCGAGGCTTACAAACCGGAGATCATTCAAATCATTCGCCGCTGGCGGCCGGACGTCGAGATCGATTGATGTCGAAACCGCGCAACCAAGCTTCCCTGTCTAACAGCGAGCGGCGCGCTGTCGAGCTCGACACGATCGCATCGGTGCTGCCAATCGAGCGCAGGGACGAACTCGCCGAACTTCTGACTGACCAGGATGTCGAAACGCTAAAACATCTGGTCAACCAGGGCATGGGCGACAACACGCTGCGGGCGCTGACCTCCGATCTGGCGTATATCGAAGCCTGGGGATTGGCGGCGACCAAAAAATCACTCCCCTGGCCGGCACCCGAGGCGCTGCTGCTGAAATTCGTCGCCCACCATTTGTGGGATCCGGAGAAGCGTGCCAGCGACCCCGACCACGGCATGCCTGATGACGTTGAGGCAAACCTCAGACGCCAGGGTTTCCTGAAATCCATCGGCCCGCACGCCCCCGATACTCTGCGGCGCCAGCTTGCGGGTTGGTCGACCATGACCCAATGGCGCGGCTTATCCGGACCCTTCTCCTCCCCTTCCCTCAAACAGGTGATCCGGCTCGCGGTCCGCGCCGTTCCACGAAAGCGTCGTCGATAAAGCGCAAAAGCGGTCACGGGGGACATCCTGCAAATGCTGCTCGCCATGTGCGCAAGTGACAGCTTGCGTGACATCGGGGACAGAGCGATTTTGATGGTCGCCTGTGCAGCGAGATCGCAGGCCTCCGCATGGAGCAACTGACCGAGGAAACACCGATCGAGGTGCCTGACAGCCCTCCCCTACCCTCTTTGGCAATTCATCTTGGGCGGACCAAAACGACGACCGGAGAGGACGACGAAGTCGTCTATCTCACAGGCCGGCCTGTCGAGGCATTGAATGCCGGGCTGACGGCCGCCAGGATCGATATGGGAAGCGTGTTTCGGGGCATCGGAAGGTGGGGAACGGTCTCGCGCCGGGCGCTCGATCCGCAGTCGATCGACGCGATCCTTAAACATCGGGCGGAAATGGCGGGGTTGGATCCCGGGGAGTTTTCTGCGCACGGTTTGCGGTCAGGATATTTGACGGAGGCCGCCGATCGCGGCATTCCGCTGCCTGAGGCGATGGATACAGTCGCGCCATCGATCAGTGCAACAGGCGTCCAGCTACTGCAACAACGCGACAAAGCGAAGCGGGCGTGCGGCCCGATTGTTGTAGGATCCGCTATCACTGTTAGAATTGCCAAGGCGAGATCAATTCAAGTCCTGTTGTTTCGAAATCTTTGAGGTTTCTGGTCGCCAACCGGCCACCATTGATCCGCGCTATCGCCGCGATCATGCCGTCCGGAGCCGACATCCTCCTCCCCTGCCGCGCAGCGTCTCCCATGATATCGCCATAGGCCAATGCTGCTTCTTCCGTGAAGGCGAACATCTTGTCCGAGAACCGGCGACGCCAGCTCACAAGTCCTTCTTCCAAGCGATCTGCTCGCTGATCCGGCCTGATCTTTTGAATACCAAATGCGATCTCAGCAACTGCAACCGTCGGCAATGCCAATTCGGCATCGTGGCGAACCAGCCATGCTATGACCGCAGAATCGGGAGCTTTCTTAAAAGTCTCAGACATCACATTCGTGTCCAGAAAAATCAAAGCTCTACGCCTTTGTGCGCGCGTCTGTTTTCATTGATGATACTGTCGAAATCCATATCCGTACCCGACTGGGATGAAAGACGGCTATAGAATTTCGCAGCGGGTTCACGTCCCGCCTCTCGAGCCTCATAGGATTCGAGCGCGCGCTCGACGATTTCGGCAATCGTGCGATTTTCTCGGCGGGCGAGCTTATGGGCAAGGTCGCGCGCTTTGGAACTGCGGACAGATAGTTGCGGGGTTACCATTAAGTGCTCCTTCCTCTGGATCAAATTTAACTTAGAACGAAATAGCCATCAAGATGGCATCTGCCATTTTGATGGCTATCCGGTGTTTCTGATTTGGCGGCCTGTGTTTTCGTCCATCATGCACGGCCGTCCCGCGTGGAGACCAACACGTACCCTCCCCCGGACGCCATACGCCAAGCAATTTCGCCGTAGACGGCCACCGAAACGCATTTCACGCTGGTTTTAACCAGACCGCCGTCCGACCTCGGATCTCGAGGGTCGCGGGCCTGCATTAGGTCATAAAACACGCTTGCAACTGTTCAATTTCTCGCGCATTCGTTATCTGCACAAAGCACTCCGAAGATCGCGCGCGAAAATCATCAGTGCCTACAATGCCGCAGGCTATGTCGAGAAAAACGACACCAACCTATATACCCCCAACAATCTGACCGCCAATAAGGAGGGTGACGGACCGGTTCACGTGAAGTTTGGCGACTGCTCGGGCAAGACCGCTAATTGTATCCCGATTACCGCTAGTTGGAATTGCGCGGCAAGGCTCGTGGGCCGCAGCAGAAATTCTTGACGGCAGTTGGTCCTTCCCTGAAGCGGTTCCCGCACCTCAGTCGCGGGCGAAGGTAGAACCGGCCTTTCTTGGCCGAAGGTATCGCCACGTTCAACAAATTCCAGCGCAGTCCGATGGGTTGCAAATCTGCGTCCCCGCTACGCCCCTAATCCCAGCCTTTGCGGCCGCGCACGGTCACCAGTGTACATCTGCGCAACTAACTGGTCTCCCGCCCATCTGGCGTCGCTTCTCGCCTCTGGTGAGGCTGCGTTTGAATCATGTAGCGCGCCTGTAACTGACCAATTCGCCTCCGTTCTTTACAAAACACCTGAAGAACGCGTGCGACAATCATGGCAAGCGGCATCTGCCAATCAGTTCGCCACAAAATGCCCTATCGACTACGCCACGCTTCTCCACCGACGACAGGTCCATGAGGTGCAGATCGACGAAGTGGCTGCTGAGCACTAAAGGGCCAAGGGGTAAGCTAATTTCCGGAACATTCTTCCAAGGTACAGAAGAGCGTTCGCTTCTTCTTCAACGGCAGAGATGAGAGCGATATATGGTGCCGGTCCTAAAGTGATGCCGGCCACGGCCAACTCGGTCAACCTATGGACGTCCTGGCTGCTAGTTGTCATCAAATTAACAGGCATTGTTGCCGCGTCACAGACTCGGCGGTTCAACGCATCATCTGTCAATCCAGGAACGAGAAAGCCGTCAGCGCCGGCCGTTGCATATGCTTCTCGCGGACAAGCGCCTCCTCGACTAAATCAGCGTGTGCGGTGCCCTGATCGGCTTTTAGGAAGACGCCTGTCCGGGCATTGATGAATGCTGGAACACCGGTAGAATCGGCTGAACGGCGAGCCGCGAGTAACCGAGCAGCCTGATCCTCAACACCATAGAGGCCGGGGCCATCCACGATCTGGTCCTCAAAATTGAAGCCGACAATGCGTAGTTCTAGTAACCTTCGGACGTTCTGCCCGACAATTTCAGGATCGGCAGCATACCTACCCTCAAAATTGACGGTGACCGGTAGCTTCACCGATTTTGCGATTCTCGTGACAACTGCAAGCATCTCCTCAAAGGGAAGCTGTTGGCCATCTGCGTAACCTTGGGCAGCAGCAACGGACCAGCTGCTGGTCGCAACAGCTTTTGAACCAGCGCGCGCCACCGCAAGGGCACTTCCGGCATCCCAGACATTGTAGAGAAACAGCGGGTTCGACGGTTTATGTAAGCTTCGAAAATACTGGGCTTTGTAGATTTGGGATGTCATGCAGGGTATTCCTTAATTACTGTTTTATGTTGTCGTTCGATTCGATCAGCCGCCGCTTGCGCCAGAGGCCTCCGTCATATCCCGTCAAAGATCCGTCTGCTCCGATGACCCTGTGACATGGAATCATGAGAGCTATTTGATTGGCACCAGTGGCACGTGCCACCGCCCGAATTGCGGTGGGGCGACCGATCTGACGTGCAATTTCGGAATAGGTTCGGGCTCGAGAGCTGGTATTTCGCGCAATACGTCCCACACGTGTTGAGTGAAGGGGTTGGCGGACATCGCAAGTAGTGTTGAAAACCTGTCGCAACGCGCCGCAAGATACTCAGTGAGTTCTGCCGTGGCCTGCTCCAAGAGGGGCATGCTACCGATACGGATACCCTCGTTGGACACCTGCTGGAGCTTTTTGAGCTCTGCAGGCAGACCTTTTCGATCCACGAATTCCAAAAAGACGCAGATGGCTCTGACTACTCACGGCGATCATGTCGCCGAGCGGCGTCGTTATCCATGTTGCCCGTCGCTGCTTGTCCGATTGCAACTGCGATGGAGATTGGCCGAGTAGACGCGCTAAAGCGGCGCGAAACGCGCTGGCAGATTCAAAGCTGGCCTCGTGTTGAGCCAAAACAACTTTCCCGCCAACGGCCAGCGTCTCCAATTCTTGGCGGAGCCGCCGTTGACGCGTTTTCGCGCTTAGGTTTTCGCGCAGGGAAGGTTAGATGACGAAAAACGCCGGTTGAAGCGACACACGAACACTTGACCATCGAAACGTTCATTTCGGGCCAGTAAAGCTGCGTAGAGTGTGTCAGGGTCCGGAAGATCAAATATGATGCGGAATTCCTAGCCTTGCAAAGGACAACACACCGCCGGCTTTCGGGCGTCTATTCATCTTTCCGCGTTGACCGGATCAAATTCCGCGCTTCCGCCGCTCCAACAGCTTCAATCCGTTTGCGCAACCGGTCCCCTACCCTGCCACGCAGGTTCTCCAACATGATATTGCCATTGGCCAATGTCGCTTCTTCCATGAAGGCAAACATCTTGTTGGAGAACCAGCGACGCCACCTCACAAGTCCGTCTTCCAGACGATCTGCACGCCGATCCGGTCTGATCTTTTGGATATCAAAGCCATCACACCAACCGCCCTCGCTATTACCGGGCATTCCCTGCCCTGCCGGCGCCCGAGGCGCTACTGCTGAGATTCTTTGCTCAACGCCTGTGGGATCTAGGAAACCGCGCCAGCGACCCCATTCACGGCAAGCCTGTTGAAGTAGGCCCGGACGCACTGCGTTAGGATAGTCCGGTTTAGGTCGGACACCAAAACCTTGTCAGCTGGCAAGGTTTTTGCCACCGAAGTAATGCAATATTCGCGGTCGCTCGGTTCTCTGACGGTGCACCACGGACACGACTTACGCCTAAACCTTGTCAGCTGACAAGGTTTCCACCATCCGGGTTGAACTCGTTCGTGACCGCGCGGGACTTCGGTACTGCGCTTTACACTAGAGTGCTGGCTCTGGAGGTTGCGGACGGTCCGCCAGGGGAGGAATGGTTGCTTTCAACGTTGCTACTCGGACCTATTCCCGGACAAGACCAGAGCTAATTTAAATTTCAAGGCAAGCGTCGGAACTGGCCATATAGCAAAGCCGCTTTTTGCGGAGGAGGAGAGGGGGCGGGGCTCGTTGCATCGGCAACAAGCATCCCCGTATTTAGTAAAGCGCGTCAAAGCACCACCCAGAAGATCGAGCTGCGCGATGGCCGCAGAATGGGCTTCAGTGTTGTTGAATTCTTCCGTTTCCGTCGCTTGCGAATAGGATGTTGGAGGTCTTCACGCCCGCAAGTGGGTCCTGTTCCGCGGCCGGCCATTGGCGATGAGCCTCACGTCGCCCGCGCCGCGTCGTGAGAACCTCCGGTGTAGTCTCCATGGAGAAACTCCTTGTCCCTCGTCCATGGAACGTCGATCACAGATCAGGTGAGTGCAGGCAACGTGGGGGCAGAACACCGGTTACGGTAAATCTCGACGTGACCAAAGCCTGTCGAGCGTGTGGTCCGGCACTTCTACCCCATCGACGGGTTGCATTCCAGGATAGGCAATGCGGCAAGCCATTGCTTCCCCGGATTGTTTGAGGTCGATCGAAGCGTAGCCAAGTAGCAGAAACTCGCCAGTTCGCCGTCCGGCAGGGCGATTGCGATCGATCAAGCCCCGCAGAATTTGGAATGCGTTTGGCAGGCGATGAACTTCGTCACGGATGACCAGCTTGTTACAAAGGCTTGCAAGATAGAGTTCTAGTTCCGCCAGTTTGGCCCAATCCGCCTCCGACTCCAGATCGAGATAAGTCGAGGGCCGGCTTTCGCCAATATTGCCTGCCGATGTCGCTTTACCGACCTGACGACGTCCCAACAGCGCCCCGCAGGGCTTTCGTTGACCATGTGTTGGAGTTCGGCTTCAATTCCTCGTTTAATCAGCCATGCGTTCATGGAGTTGTGTTCCGTGATTGCAAGGAGGAAAATCAATTATGTTAGGAGTCTGGTTGCCCGACCGCTTCTCCGCGTAGCATTGTTATAATAGCTCGAAGCCTGCTGCACCGATCGATGGCGCGACTGTTCCATTGCTTCGGGGAGGGGGATGCCGCGATTGGCGGCTTCCGTCAGATACCCTGACCGCAACCCGTGCGCCGAAAACTCCCCTGGCTCCAACCCTGCCATTTTGGCGCGCTGCTTGAGAATGGCATTGATCGACTGCGGGTCGAGCGCCCGCTTCGAAACTGTATTCCACCTGCCAATCCCCCGAAACACGCTGCCTTTTTCAATGCCTGCGACTGCCATCCAGGCATTAAGCGCCTCCACCGGCTGGCCCGTCAGGTAGACGATCTCATCTTGTTCGCCGGTGGTTGTTTTCGTCCGGCCGAGATGGATGGCGAGAGAGGGGAGGGGAGGGCTGTCGGGCACTTCGATCGGAGCCTCGACAGTCAGTTGCTCGACGTGCAATGAGGCAATCTCGCTGCGTCGGCGACCACCCGAGGCAAAGGCGACCATCAGTATCGCCCGATCGCGAACGTCGCGCAGGCTATCACTTGCGCACGTGGCTAGCAGCATTTGCAGGATGTCCCCTGTGACCGCTTTTGCGCTTTTTCGACGGCGCTTTCGGGGAACAGCACGAACTGCCAACCGGATCGCCTGTTTGAGGGCAGGGGAGGCGAAAGCGCCGTCAAGACCGCGCCATTTGGTGAGTGTCGACCAACTAGCCAGCCTGCGGCGCACCGTATCAGGCGCATGCGGGCCGATGGATTTCAGAAAACCCTGGCGCCTGAGATTCTCGTCGACATCGGCGGGCATGCCGTGGTTGGGGTCGCCTGCGCGCTTTTCCGGATCCCACAGATGATGGGCGACGAATTTGAGCAATAGGGCTTCAGGTGCCGGCCATGGTAGCGATTGTCCGGTCGAAGCCAGCCCCCAGGCCTCTAGATAAGTGAGATCGGATGTCAGTGCGCGCAGCGTATTGTCGCCCATGCCCTGGTTGACGAGGTGACGCAGCGTCTCGACGTCCTCATCGGTCAACAGTTCGGCGAGTTCGTCGCGGCGTTCCAGCGGCAACACCGATGCGATGGTGTCGAGTTCTTCGGCGCGGCGCTCGACGGCGGTCAGCGATGTTTTTGGCACGGGGTGCTCCAAAAGAATGCGCGTTCTGGCGGCCGTCAGGACCGGGATTTGCTACGATTTTCGGTGATTTGCGCCGCGAAATCAACTACCATCGATAAGGGGTACTTATCGATGGTTATAGCCTCACCTACCAATCATACCATGTGAGGAACCTTAACATTAAGATAGTGTTCTTGAAAGAAATCATTTACCATGATTTCAATGGCTTACGATCTCGCGAAAATCAGCATGAGTACCTTAATGCGGCCGGCTTTCGACACCGCTGTCGCTCTCACCCGTCTCGATGAGCGCGTTGCCCGCTCGCCGGTTGGCGCCGGCTTCCTCGAGCGGCAAAATTTCGCCGACGCCTGCGCCTCGCTGTGGATCGACGGCGAGCTCGTCCATCTCGAAGACCTCGTCCTGCACGACGCTACCCGCGACATCCGCACCCCAACCCACGAGCTCACCATCGCCCGCGACGTTTTACGAACCCGCCGTCGCATCGCCGGGCAGTCGCCGGACTGGGCTTTGTCCGTAGAGGGTATCAGAATTTTGCGACAGACGTCGGACATCAATCCGGTCAGCGCTGCGGCGGCGGAGACGGCCGGCGTCGTTCGGCCCGCGGCCACTATAGATCCGGATGGGGAGGGGGATGATGGTGATGCCCCGGAGGATCTCCCCGGCGTCGACTACGCCGCCATCGATGCTCTGCTCGCCCGTTCTGAAGCGGCAATCGAGCAAGCGAAGCGGCCAGGACGCGCCGACGCCAGCGAACGAGACCCTCTCGTCTATGATCTCGACTGGGATGAGGATGCCCGACTCGACGAATGGCGCGGCGTTCTGCACCAGGCCGACCATCTGCCGGCGGTGCTGCAGGCGATCGTTACCCTCGATGCCTGGAACGAGCTTTCCGTACTGCAGCACGCGCCGTGGCTTGGCCGGCTGTTTTCCGCCTCGATCCTGCGCCAGGCCGGCATCACGTCAGGTGCCTATCTCGCCGCTATCAATCTCGGCCTGAAAACCATCCTCGTTGATCGACGCCGGCATCGCGACCGGGAGACGAGATTGCTCGCCATCGCCCATGGTTTTTTGGCGGCCGCCGAGATTGGTATGAAAGAGCATGACCGGCTGGTTTTGGCGCGCAAGCTGTTCGAGCGAAAGCTTGAGGGTAGGCGGATGTCGTCAAAGTTGCCGGAGCTCGTCGAGCTGGTGATGGCGAAACCGCTGGTGTCGGCCGGGATGGTGGCCAAGACGCTCGACGTCACGCCGCAGGCGGCGCGGCGGATTGTTTTGGAGCTGGGGCTCAGGGAGATGACGGGGAGGGGAAGGTTTCGGGCGTGGGGAATTTTATAAGCTCTCATGCGGGCCGTCTGCTTGCAGTCACTGCCTAAGATGGTAGCTCCACATCCAGCCAACGTGCGTACGCTCGGATATCTATCATCGGGACAGTCGCTTTTTCCTGAAGCCGAGCGATCAACTCGAATAGAAACGCAGTCGCCGGTTTGCGCATTGGCGTCAGCGTGTCTAGGCCGTCCAAGTCGCGCGCAAAGATCCCATGCGCTGCAACGCAACCCAGATCGAGGCGGTTATCTTCCGCGCCCTCAGTCAGCGATTTGGTAAGAGCGTGACCAAGGCCAGGAGACCAGTCGCTCTCAAGGGTTAACAAGCCGCCAATGATATGTTGCAGCGGTTTGGCAGGGTATGTGCCCCCGGCATGTGGAATTGGCAGGCTTGTTCGATGTAGAGATCGCACGCTCGCGATCTTACTACGAGCATATGCGACTTGCTCAGCGTTAATTGACTGCTTGGCCTCAAAGACAGCGTAGACGCTCTCGGCAGGAATGACGGTTTGTCCCTGGAAAGAAAAAATAAAAGGAGAATATTGGCGATCGAATACGACGACGTCCATCTGATCGCTGAAAGCGCCTGTGCTGTCGACGACGTGAGCCGAAGCTGCTTGATAGCGCATAGGCAGATATGTCTGCAGCATCTGGAGCCAGACGGCTTCGCTGGCGTCACCCTTCGTTCCAGGATGACCGAAAGCCTTACGAGCCCGGCCGAGGCGCTCTTGAATATCGTCATGCAACTCCGAAAGGAGCGTCTGAATTGACCAATTGCTCATTTTGCAACTCCCGCAATAACCTCGTCTCGGAACGCCGGCGTCGGCCTCATCTCCTTGGCGATCTGCAGCGCGCGCACGCCCTCGACCGGCTTGTTGGGGTAGGCATCCAGTGCAATTGCCGGCAGGAGACGTTGGGTCAGGTCAGAGAACGTGAAACCGAGATCGTCCCCGGCCGCGCCCGTGGCTTCGACCAGCATTCGCAGCTGGCTTCCGGTGACCCCAAGAGGTCCAAGACGTAGCGAAAGTATGTGATGCCGCTGCTCGTTGTTTGGGCGGGAAAATGTTAAGATGTCCGCTGCCCGGCGGCGCACTGCAGGGTCAAGTGCATTGAGCCGGTTTGTGCACATGATCACCGCTGCGGGTAGTCGGAGGTTTGCAAGCCGATCGATGCCTCTGATAAAGGCATTCACCCCGGCCCGGTCTTCATGATGCATCTGCGCGGCCTCACGTGACTGTGCCAGTGCGTCGGCTTCGTCCACGAGCAGGATGATTCCGCCCTTGGCTTTGCGATCTCCCTTAAGCCTGCTTGCCGCCTGCACCGTGTGTTCGAACGCCGCCGACAGCAATTGAGTCATTTCGCCGACGCGACCTTGACCCCGTGTGGCCAGACTGAGCGGAAAGAGGGTGATTTCGATGTCTTCCTGGCGCGCAACGGCATCTCCGATCGTCTCGGCGAGTTCAGTCTTGCCCGATCCGACGTCTCCAGCAAGGACAACAAGGGGAGGGCGGCGCAAAATAACGTCGAGCAAGGGCCGCGCTTCCGTGGCGTGAAATCGGGCCGCCCACTTCTCAAGTCCTTGCGGATTGACCATCAGGCCGAGGATTTTCCCCAGGCGCGATTTTTGATCATCAAGACCGACAAGTCGGCCGAGGCGCTCCTGCGGCTCGAAATCAGGGTAACTTTGACGACGTTCGAAGAGTTCGTCCAGTCCGGGCATGTTCTGCATCAGTAGCTCCTTACGCACGAGCGATCGAGTGCCCGACCACCGGCTGAGTAGGTATGGTCGGAGGCGAAATAGCCGCTCACCGGCGGTTCGGTCCCGGTGGAACGTTGAAAGGGAAGCCCACTTCTGAACGCATCGCGATCGCCTTGAGGCAGCGCAAAATAGGCGTCGGTGTAAGCCAAAAAACTGGTGAAAGCTGCGCCGGAGACATCTTTCCCCGGTCGAATTTTGCCGGGATCGTCATCACTTGCTGTACCATTCGCGAGATCGCGTGCGGTGAATTTCAACGTAGGTTCGATCCAGGAGCCATCACGCTTGAATCCATAGGTGACAGACGACAAATAGCCCGCTTTCATCATAGCGACGGCCTCCGCCTCATAGTCGGCAATGGCCTGATCGCTCGGCTTACCGTAAAAGCGCTGAATGCGTTTAAGGTCAGTCGCGATCTTTGCGGCCATGTGGCGCGCATGCGTGACGGTGAATGTCGTGCTTTCCGTATAGCTATAACTCGACATGGCAGCCTCAGACCTGAAACGTTGTTCCAAAGACCTTCTGCCAGTAGCCGACGGTCAATTGCTTGTTGGGGGCAGCTAATGCGGCGTCGATCGCGTCGCCAGCATCGAGCGCAGCATCGACGATGTCGCTCATATTGACGCCCGTGTAGAGGCGCGAGACATTATTCACATTGTTCACCGGATCGATGATCCGCATTGGCTCCGAGAAACCGCCGATGCTAGAAAGCGGATAGTAATCGGAAAAGGCGATCTGATCCTTGAGGCCGCTCGTCGCGATGTAAGTGAAGAAGTGCTGCAGCGCTTCGGGATAGTCGGCTAAGTCAAGACCATCATCGCAGAGCTTTGCCATGATCAGCTCAATCATGAACGATTTGAAACGGAAACCGTCGCGCTCCTGCTTCTGACGGCGCGCCCAAAATTTTACAAGCCTGACGACCTGGGCAAAATGTTTTTCTTGGGCCTTCTTTCTTTTGCTCGCGAACTCCAGATGAAGAGGAATACTGGTCTTAAGGAATGACCCGTCATCCTGGCTCACCAGATTTCCGTACCATTGCGCGTCACCATGGTAGAGGATCGGCACGACATCGACGTCCAACCCGGATCCGCGGAAAGAGACCGTTACCGAGTAGGTCTGGGGCGTCACCTGATCGGCCGCAAAATTCGGGAAAGCCTTGCGCAGTCGCTCGGCAAGATAGGTGAGAAGTGCGCTCACAGATTGGGGCGCATCAGCGCCACCGATATAGCAAGCCACGTCAATGTCGTTGAGCGAACGCAGGGCAGTTCCCTTTGCGAGGCTACCCGAGAGCATAATCTTGCGAAGTGTGAAGTCAGGGTGCTCGTCAAGGTACGACTCGAGCTTTTCTCGCAGCCGTCGTGCTTGCGCGCGATATTCATTTGCTTTGTCTTGAGGAAGATTCACGCGTTCCTCGGCAAAGCTCAGTATTTCACGATGACCTACATGCTCACGGCTCATGCTCATCTCCATACGCGGCGGGTGTTAGGATGCAATCCGAGCAAGAGCTGCTGACACCCGCTGGATGACTATAAAAAATATATAGATATAGAAACTATCTCTGTCAATAAAATATTCTTGTTTTCTGCGAGCACCGGTTGATCTCGATTGGCCTTTCGCACAATTGGCATAGCAAGCTCCAACTGCGGGCACGGACAATTGGGCCTCGCGAGGAAAGCAGCCAATTAGGGATACGGTTACATCGAAGTGCGAACCGGCGGACGGGTTGCCACATCAATGCGAGACTTTCTTAGGCCACCATCGTGGCTGGTGAAGGCGAGACAGAAATAATCGTGGCGCCCGTCATCAGAACGATCAGACCCTGCACGGCTCCCGTCATGTCGAGATAGGCACGGACCTGTGCGCGATAATGATCGAGCGTCTGCGGGGCAGGCGCCACATCACTCTTCCAATCAACGATCACAGCCGGCTGGCCGGCCGCATCGATCGTCAACGCGTCGGCGATGCCGGCGGTCGCGACCAATCCGGCGTCTTCCTGTCGAAGGGCGTAGACCGGAAACTCAGCGAGCAACGCGGGGCGCAAGGCGACGATCTCTGGCAAGGTCAACGTTCGGGAGACGCAAAGTGCAAGTTCATCGGCAGACAGCCCGTTCGCCGGATCCGTGGAGGGGGACATACCAAGCGCCAGAATGAGGACTTCTGCCCTAGCCCGCAGCGACGTCGAGCTATCTTCACATTCGCCGGTCAGCACCTCTTCCATGAGTTTGTGCAGGATGAGGCCACGTTCACGCCCACCCTGAATAGGCGTTGGCACGTCCGGCTCCGGGCCCGGCTCATCGCCTGTGCCGGTCCAGATATCGATCTCTTCCTCGTGAAGCACTTGGCCGGCTGCATTTTCGTCACGGCTCGGCGCAAGCCAACTCAGGCGAACCTGGCGAGCGCCGATCGCGCTGGCCTCCGCAGCGAAACCCTCGCGCGTCTGATTGTTGTCCGTGTCGCCAGCCGCGACAAAGTTATCGAGCGGAAAATGCGAGGCATCGATAGCGGGAAGCGCGGCGATGGACAGATCGACCAGCCCAATCCAGGCCGACTTCGAAGGCGTCACATCGTTGAGGCCGATCAGCCGGACAAAGCGTCGGGGCGAGGCAGCCAAGGCGCTCGCCGGCATCCAGGCGACCCTAACGCAAGCCTCCAGGCCGTCATCCTGTTTCAGTGCCTCAAGCGTGCTGTCTATCGAGGCGGCAGGGCCTGCCATCAGCGCCTTGCGCCAGATCGCCAGGGAGCGGCCTTTCAGGAAGGCTTCGCCGATTTCCAGCGCGACATCCGGACCTTTTATCAGCAGATCTACTGCCGTGCGCAAAGTGGGCACATGATCCAAGCCGTCGGGCCAGCTGTCCGGCTTGAGACGGGACAAGAGCCGGTTCCAGGCTGAGGTAGTCGACAAAGGCGCATCGCTCGGCAGGACGCGCAGCCAACCCTCTGGAAGGGACGCGAACGGAGCGGAATCCCGACACAAGGTTGCTAGGCGACGCAGGCGCGAGTGGCTCAGTCCGCGCACGACGATGTCGGCAAGGGCTGCAGCTGCCTGTCCCTCGCGTGTGGTGACGACCCGGACGCCATGAACGAAATGCAGGTCGATGTTGGCATCGGCGCGTAGCGCGACGAAGTGATCATCAAAGTCGGCGGGCGATGCGGCGGCGATGGCGATCTCCGCGGGCGAGACGCCAGAGGCAAGGAGCGACCGCGCCCAGCGCATGGCCTCTACGGCCTCATGATAGGCTGTTGCGGCACTGATGCTGTGGACTGCCGGCCGTTCCGCTTCGGCCGGGACGATCGCCACGTCGCAACCACCCAGCCAAACCGGGACTGAGCGCGGGCCAGCGATCCACCGCACGGGGATATGCGTCGCCAATGCCTTCAAGAGCGGCCGCCAGCACGGCGAAAGTTCGGTCAGCCCGACGATGTCGATTGCGCCGAGAATGGCAGGCGCATGCGCGATGCGGCTGGCAGCGGCCGCGACAATGTCGGCCGGACGGATCATCTCTCCGGGAAGTTCGGCGAGTACGGCCGCCTCCAATCGCGCGAGGGCCTCAAGCCTCGGGTGGCCGCTAGCTAGGGCATCGAGATCGATGCTGGCGCGCCAAGCCTTGTGCAGCGTTCCCGCCGCCGCGCCAATCATGCCAGGCAACATCTTGATACTTTCCAGCTCACCCATCGGTGTGGCGGGGAGAACCGCCTGAATCGCCGCGCGCAGGCTCTCCTCATCAATCGGACGAATAAAGCCGCCCCCGAGTCGAACGGCGGCCTGTTCAAACGACATGATTTGGAGCCCGTGGCGGCCGTCGCTGGCCGCCGCGAGTCTGGCTTCCCGCATCGCGAGACGACCATGGATGACAAGAGTGGATCGACTTGCGGCGGCCATGTTCGTTCTTCCTCCCGGATCACTTTTTGTTCGGGCGCTGGGTCAGCGCCGACGCCGCAGCACTTTTCGCGGCCTTGCTGCGCCTGGGGTCCCGCAAAACTTTAGAGGCGGCACTGGCCGCCTTCTTGCCGGTCACTTCGCGGTTCAGACTGCGCTTGGGCATTGCCTTTCCTCTCACGAATTTTGGCGTCGTCACCATTGACGATCTGCCCCGACGTGAATAATAGTTATACGGATCGCGTCGATATGTCCATATACTTTTTATCTGTGTCGGCGATTGGAGACGGAGTGCGATGTTGGAAAGCGGTATGGCGTTGAAATGGGGTGTGGAGCGTCGGCTGGAATTCATCGAGTTCCGGCTCTTCTGGGAAGGTGGTGTCAATCGCTCGGACATTATCGATATGTTTGATGTCTCTGTGCCTCAGGCATCCAAGGACTTGACCCTTTATCAGGAGCGTGCGCCCCGCAACGCGGTCTATGACAAAAGCGCAAAGCGCTACGTTGCTGCGCCCGACTTTTCACCGATTTTCCTCAAGCCGGATCCGGACGGTTACCTGTCTCGCCTTCGCTCCTTGGCCGAGGGGCTTAGCGAATCAACCGAATCGTGGATCGCCAGTCCGCCCGATACGGACATTGCCCTGACTCCTCGACGCCGTGTTGATTCTGGCGCGCTGCGAGCCGTTCTCGACGCCGTACGAGACAAAAAGTCGTTGGAGGTTCATTACCAGTCAATGAGCAAGGAGCGGGCTGCGCCCGTATGGCGGCGGATGACGCCGCATGCTCTTGGCTATGACGGCTTCCGCTGGCACGCACGCGCCTATTGCCACATCGACAACAAGTTCAAAGATTTTCTGCTGCCGCGCGTTCTCGGCGTTCGAAATCCAGGCGCGCCCGGAGCATCCGGCGTTGATGATCGGCAGTGGAATGAGACCTTCGATGTCGAAATAGGGCCGCACCCGGACTTGACGCAAAGTCAGAAGGATGTGGTCGCGAAGGATTTCGGCATGAAGGACGGGCGGGCGGTCCTTACGGTTCGCTACGCCATGCTCTTCTATGTCCTCAAGCGTCTTGGGCTCCTGGGGGACGCTACGAAACTCAGCGCGAGAACACAGCATATCGTGACGCTCAACCGCGACGAAACGGATGACGCGCTCAAGGCTGCGGATTTTCAACTCTAGTGGGTGACTGAAGCGGAGGTAATCGGGGCGCGGATGGGGCCGCGTTCGCAGAGCATTTGCCTATCGTATGCAATACAAGTTCGTGAGGATAGTCGGATTCATCAAAAGCGAATGGCACTCGTGGTTGCAGCTTAGAGTTTGGTTGACTACTATAGGCAGTATCGAAGCCGAAACCTCTTTCGTGGAAATAATACTGGCAAAAAAGGCGAGGAACATAGTCACGATGTCGATTAAAACGCCGAGAGCTGTTTAGTTAAAGAAAAAGCAATGATAGCACATAAAGGGTTGCGAGATTAAAGCGCGTCCTTTTTTTCGTGATGGTTGTATCCGGTGTGGAGGAGATAGTAGTGCAAAATGACCCACTGAGTGATCTGCTGAAAATGCGGCTGCTCGTCGGTTATCTCGGTGAGATTGATCAATTTGGCTGGTGGAAAACCTCGTTCTACCAGCCAGCAAGCCAAGCGTTTCTCGCGCCCATTTTTCCACGTACCGGGCATGTCGCGAAGTATCACGGTGTGGCAGAAGCGGCGCGGCTCGTTCATGACGAGAGCTTAAGTGCTGGATCATATCACCTATTTCGACTTCCAGAAGAGCTAGAGCATGATCTGCATACAGCTCTTGCTGAAGTTGAGGACCCAGAGATTCAAGATGTCTCAATACACGGAAAAGATGCTGCCTTCGAGAGGCTGCGGGAGATGGGCGACAAATCGATCTCCCCGCCAGATGGCCCCATCTCGCTAGGACAAATCAACGCTTTAAGTAAATCACACTCCATCGCGCAAATGGCAGGCATTTATGCGGCTTCATTTCAGCGGGGAAGCAAGGCTTTCCCCTATTTCACTCGGACCTGAAGTGACCGGTGCAATCTACACAACGCAGCTTCAAGCAGGGTTGGGCTTAGTGGCAGAGACCAAGGCACTGCTGGACCTCTGGGTTCCCAGTATGAGCGCTGGGGAACTCCAGGAAGTCGCACGGCAGTCCGGAAGTTTCCCGATGATCACCGCACGGAGGCTTCGCAATATCGTCACTGAGTGTTTTGCGCCCCGCTACCTCGTTTCGGGAGCATCTCCCGCGTCTCACCTTAAGATGCTAATGGCATCCGTACCGTTAGCTGACCTTGTGCAACTAATGTTGCTATTCACGAGCAGGGCAAACCCTATCCTGGGAGATTTCGTACGAGAGATCTACTGGTCTCGTTACGCTGGTGGCTACCAACAGGTCAGTAACGAAGAGGCGCGCGCATTTGTCGAGCGAGCGATCGATGACGGCCTTACTTCAAAGCGCTGGTCAGACACTACCGTTCGGAGAGTCGCCGGCTACCTCACAGGTTGTTGCGCAGACTACGGCCTCCTGGAAAAGGGGCTTAGGTCGAATAGACGTATTCTTCCATACCGAGCGACGACAACAGCTTCGGCTTATCTGGCGCACGACCTTCACTTTAAGGGCTTGGGCGACAATGCCCTGCTCACTCACCAGGATTGGCAACTTTTCGGGATGGCGCGCGAGGATGTCATCAATGAACTCAAGCGTCTGGCGTTGAAGGGCCACCTGATTGTGCAGGCAGCCGGGGACGTCGTGCGTATCGGCTGGAAGCACCGAAGCATAGAGGCGCTCTGCGATGACATCTCTAAAGGCTGATTTTGATGAGCTGCGTGAACGAATAAAGCAGGGCCGAGAACTCGGTCACGCCAGTTTCGAGCCTATTTTCTACCTTGTGTTCCCCCCAGAGCAGATTGTCGATGTCAAACGACAGACACCCGCTTGGACGTCTAAGCTACGACAAGATCAGTGGGAAGTTGAGGTCTTTTCTGTCGCGGAGCATCTGTGGGCGCTTCTAAGAGATGATCCGTTCTGGGATCTTTGCGTCGCAGAGGATAGGTCGGCGCCGACCGACTGGCAGCGCTCGAACCGGGCCCTGGCGGACATAATTACTACAAGCAACGGATTGCTGTCGCGGCTTGAGTCAGTTCTGGCGAAACGAGAGGGCAAACCGAATTCTCTTGTCCTGGTCACGGACCTAGAAGCGCTGCATCCCTTTATGCGCATCGGTGCAATCGAGAGCCAGTTGCAGGGCAAATTTCACGTGCCCACCGTTTTCCTCTATCCCGGTGTGAGGACTGGCAAAACCCGACTAAAATTTCTGGGCTTTTATCCTGAAGATGGCAATTACCGTTCCGTCCATGTGGGCGGATGAACAAATTGATGCAGTGAGATGAACATGGCGATCCGTGCGCTTTTTGACCCAAACAAAGACATTCAAAGAACCATTGAGAAGGTCATCAGCTACGGCGCTTCAGAGGAAAGCCGTCTGAAGGCCGAAATCTCTGAGTACGTCGTCACTGATAGCATCGAAGAGCAATTTCGTAAGCTTCTCGATCGCATGCAACTTGCCATGGAGACGGGAGGCGAGAACGAAATAGGCGTCTGGGTCTCAGGCTTCTACGGATCAGGCAAGAGCTCCTTCACGAAGTATCTTGGTATGGCGTTTGATGACAAACGCACCATTGATGGAACGCCTTTCATCAATCACCTTCAGGACCGGCTGAACAAGGCCCAAACGAAAGCTCTCCTCACTACGGTTGCTAGACGTTTCCCGGCTGCAGTCGTGATGCTGGATCTGGCAAGCGAGATGCTTGCCGGCGCGACGATGGAGGACGTCTCAACTGTCCTGTATTTTAAGGTCCTGCAGTGGGCAGGTTACTCTCGCAACCTGAAGGTTGCGGCGTTCGAGCGTATGGTCGAAAAAGATGGCCGTACGCAAGAATTGGAGGAGTGCGTAGGCCGCGCTCTGAAAGGCGCAGATTGGTCACGAGTTCAGAACAACCCGCTCGCCATCGATGGTCTGATCCCGAAGATTGCGCATGAGATGTATCCGGCGTTGTTCCCGGAACTCAAGTCGTTCTCATCCAGCACTGAGGGGTTTTACGAGTTTGAAGATCAGCGCGTCCAAGCGATGATCGACATTGTTCGCGAGAAAAGCGGAAAAGAGAACATCATTTTCGTGGTCGATGAGGTCGGCCAGTATGTGGCGTCACGAGACAACCTGATCCTCAATCTTGACGGGCTTGCAAAAAACCTCAAGCGACTGGGAGACGGCAAAGTCTGGATCATCTCGACTGCGCAACAAACACTGACGGAGGACGACCCCCGCGCGACCCTCAATTCCGACAAGCTGTTCAAACTGAAGGATCGCTTTCCGATCCAGATTGACCTTGAGTCGAATGATATCAAGGAAATTTGCTATCGTCGTCTTCTCGGAAAGTCTGCGGCCGGCGCAGCAGAACTGGGCAAGATCTTTGACACACACGGGCAAGCGTTGCGCCATAACACGAAGCTTCACGACGCGAGATACTACGACGCTGACTTCAGTCGTGAAAGCTTCATCAACCTCTATCCCTTCCTGCCGGCTCATTTTGATATCCTCCTCCATCTGCTCGGCGCGCTTGCGAAATCAACCGGCGGCATTGGCCTGCGCTCAGCGATCAAGGTCATTCAGGACGTTCTCAAGGGCGAAGGCGGCTCGAAGCCAATGGCCGACCAGCCAGTCGGCTGGCTCGCCACAACTGTTACACTGTACGACGACCTTGAGAAGGATATCAGGCGTGCCTTCCCTTCAATCTTCCAATCTGTTGGGAAAGTGCAGATCGAATATTTTGGCAGTGAGCTCCACCAGGAGGTGGCAAAAGCCATCGCCATTCTTCAGATCCTCGGCAATCTACCGGTGACCGCCCAAAATGTTGCAGCGCTGATGCAGCCCGGCGTAACGGCGCCCTCGCGGCTTGAGGATGTGAAAAAAGCCGTCGAAGAGATGCTCGTCAATGTGCGTGTGCCGCTGGGCGAGAAGGACGGCAATCTCGTCTTCTTGAGTGAACTCCTGCGCGACATTGAGGAAGAGCGGGGCGGAATTGCCCTTCGGTCTGTTGATCTCAAGAGCATCTTCGCATCGAACTTGCGCGAAGTGTTCGACCCGCTCCCGCGCTATACCCTGCACGGGTCGATGGCTGTTGCCACAGGCGTGAAACTGCAATCAGGCAGTATCGCAACGAGCGTGGCGGGCGATCAGAACGCCATCCAGACCATCGTTGAATTTGTTAAGGCCGACGACTACAAAACCGCCCGAACGAGGATGATCGACGAGTCGCGCGGACGCCAGAACCGCAATGTCATTGGCCTTGTTGCGCGAACCAACACAGACCTCGATGATCTCAATGGCGAGATCTATCGTTGTCAGCGCATTGCCGAACTTCACCGCAATGATCCGGAGCAGGAGATCAGAGATTATTGCACCGGTCAGTTGGAACGCGCTGCAAAGTTGTCGCTCCAACTTCAGAGTAAGATGAAGCAGGCGCTCCAGGCCGGTTCCTTTGTCTTCCGGGGTGAAGCAACCGCCGTTGCCGCGCTGGACGCTGATCTCCTGGAAGCCGCGAAAAAGCTGCTTGGTAAGGTCGCGGCAGAGGTTTTCGACCGTTACGCGGAAGCCCCGGTTCGTGTGCCAACAGACAATGCGGAGAAGTTCCTCAAAGTCGCCAATCCCGCCGCTCTTGCAAGCACGCTCGACCCATTGAGCTTGGTTCAGACGGTTGCCGGCAAAGCCAGCTTCCGGACGGATCACCGCGCGATGATCAGCATCCGCGATTACATTGATCGTCATGGCAGTGCCAACGGCAAGCGCCTGTTGGATGACTTCTCCAATGATCCGTTCGGCTGGTCCCCAGACACCACCCGATACATCTTGGCCGCTATGCTGATGGCTGGGGAAATCAAGCTAACCGTATCGGGTCGAGAAGTCACTGCGGCGGGCGCTCAGGCGATCGAGGCGCTCAAGACAAATAATAGCTTCCGCCAGGTGGGTGTTTCTCTTCGTCATGAAAGGCCCTCGAACGAGACACTGAGCCGAGCAGCGCAGCGATTGACGGATCTCCTTGGCGATGTCGTTATCCCGCTGGAGCAAGAGATCACCAAAGCGACGGCCAAACACTTCACACAGTTGCAGTTGGAATACGGAACACTGTCCGAGAGGCTAAGCCGTCTGGCGCTTGGCGGCAGCGAGCGCGTCAAAGGAATGAACCAGGAGATCGCCGATATCCTGTTCACCGACGCCTCCGATGCTCCGCAACGGCTCGGCGCAGAGGAGTCATCGATTTACACCAATTTGAAGTGGGCGCACGAGGTCAAGCGCGCGCTCGACAATGGTCTGGAAAAGACGCTGAGCGAACTCCAGGATCACTGCCGCGAAATCAGCCAACTGCCAAACACCGGGGTTCCGGGCGACCTTCGTCGGGATTCGGAAGATGCCCTGAAAACTGTCACGGACTGGATCGCCACGGATGATTTTTATCGTCATGCAGCCGATTTCAGCACCCAGTTGACCGAGACAAAGGCGCGCGTGAGAGATGCCGTCGCGACATTGGCAGACCAGCAAAAGCAGCGGCTGAAGGATGGCCTGGACGATTTGCAGCGTGTTCCCGAATGGAGCGAGCTCACCCAGGAAGAGCGGAGTAACGTTGCTGCTCGGCTTGATGCCTTGGAGATCAGCGTTGACCATAATCTCGCAGGCCTAAAGCGGCTTCTGACGCGGGACTACGACATCAACAGGACGGTTGACGACTTGCGCCGCTTCATTCAGCGCCAGGGACAAGAGCGCATCCTGCAACGTGTTGAAGCGAAACCGAAGGGTGTGGAGGACGGCGGCCCCAAGAAGCGGACCGAGGCGATCCCGCTGCCGGCAAAGCTGACGACCCTTGCCGATCTGGAAATGCTCATTCTGCGCTTGAATGAGCTTCGCGGTCAGTTCTCAACCTATCAGGATGTCGAGCTCTCGCTCATCATTGAGGGAGAGAAATAGCCATGGCTTTCGATCAGGCAACACGGGGCCGTTTGCAGCGGTTCGTGAATGAGGCCCGCAAGGCGCTCGAAGACGAATTTACGCGCCAACTTCAGCTCGACTACGGCCTTGACCCTGCCTCTGGCACGGTAACGCCAATCGAAAATCTGCGTCATCTCAACGACACGCAGAGGGAAACGGCACGTATCCTGCGGGACACGCTGGCGCATTATTGCGCAAGTCCAGGGACAAGTCCGGCCTCCGGGCTTGACCGCATCGTGCGGGAGCAGGCCTTCACGGTTCTGAACCGATTGGCAGCCCTGCGCATGGCGGAAGCGCGCGGGCTGTTGATCGAATCTGTCGGCAATGGATACCAGGCAAAAGGCTTTCAGCTTTATGCCCGGCTGGCGGGAGCGGGACTTGGCGAAACCGGAGATGCCTATCGCACCTATCTTCTCAGTGTGTTTGATGAGCTATCGCAGGATCTGCCGGCTCTCTTCGATCGCTACTCGCCGCAAGGGCGCCTATTTCCGCGCGAAGCAGCACTTGTGCAGGTCCTGTCTCTGATCAATCACGGTGAAATCGATCCGCTCTGGGCCGAGGATGAGACGATCGGCTGGATCTACCAGTATTTCAACTCCAAAGAAGAGCGCAAAGCTATGCGCGACGCGTCCCAGGCGCCGCGCAACAGCCGCGAACTGGCGGTGCGCAACCAATTTTTCACCCCGCGCTATGTGGTGGAGTTCTTGGTCGACAACACACTGGGGCGGCTCTGGTTCAACTGGACAGAGGGGCAGACGGAGCTTCGTGACCGTTGCCAATATCTGCTGGTGAAACCGGACGAACAGCCTGAAGCGGCAAGAAGGCTGCGCGACCCGCGCACGATCAAGCTGCTCGATCCCGCTTGCGGTTCTATGCATTTCGGTCTCTATGCCTTCGACCTGTTCGAGGAGATTTATCGCGAGGCCTGGGATTGGGAGCAGACCCATGGCCCCGCGGCGCTGGATCGAGAAACCGGCGGCAGCCCAGATTTGAAACCTCTGGCGCAAACCTACGCCGACATCGATGTGCTGCTTCGCGACGTACCGCGTCTGATCATCGAGCATAATATCTATGGCGTCGATATCGACACGCGCGCGGCGCAGATTGCATCTCTGGCCTTGTGGCTACGGGCACAGCGGGCCTGGCATGAGACGGGGGTGAAGGCCAAGGACCGGCCGCAGGTGGGCCAGGGTCAGGTGGTGGCCGCAGTGGCACCGCCCGCCGAGGTGGATCTGCGAAAACGGTTTATGGAGGATCTCGACCCGCTGGACGCCCAACTTTTCGAGCAAACGCTGTTTATGCTCAAGGGTCTGCCGGAGCTTGGTGTGCTGTTGCAGGTCGAAAAGGAGCTGCCTGCACTCATCCGCCGGGTCTTTGGCGAGCACGGCGATTTGTTTCGTGCTCAAGACATGGCGCAGTGGCAGAAGGCGGAGACGCGGCTGCGCAAAGCACTAATGGATTATGCCCGCGCGGCGCGATCCACCTATCAGGGCCGGCTGTTTGCCGAGGACGCATTGCAAGGGCTGCGGATGATCGACCACTGCCGAGAGGTGTTCGACGTGGTTTTAATGAACCCGCCCTTCGGGGCTCCTTCGGCGGGAACAAAGACGAACCTCGGGAAAGCCTACCCAAAGAGCAAAAACGACCTCCTGGCCATTTTCGTTGATCGTGGTTTAGAAATCATACGTAGAGGTGCCCGGCTGGGAGCAATTACGTCCAGGACCTGCTTCTTCTTGTCGACTTTTCAAAAATGGCGTGAAGATGTGGTTCTCGGGATTGCCCAGCCGGAAGTTATGGCGGACCTAGGTAACGGAGTAATGGACGATGCGATGGTCGAGGCCGCCGCTTATGTTCTGGAGAAACAAGCATGAGTACGTTTCTAAGGCTCCTAACTGAAAAAGATAAAGCCGCACGTCTTCTCGATACCTGCGGCGCGGTTCGAAGAGGCGCCAAAAATGCTTGGATTTTTCAGGTAGATCCGGAATCTTTTCAGTCCGTTCCTACCGCTCCGTTCGCTTACTGGGTGAGCGATGCCCTTCGCGAAATTTTCCAAACTATGCCTGCAGTTGAAGCGCAACATCGTAGCGCAAAGCAAGGCCTTGCGACCGCGGACGACTTCCGCTTTGTCCGTATTTGGTGGGAGCCATTGAGTGACAGTTGGTCTGGTTTTGCTAAAGGCGGCGCGTTTTCACCGCACTATGCTGACATTTACCTTCTAGTGAACTGGCCAGCGAACAGGACGCAAATTGAGAACAATCTGAATGAAAAAGGCGAAATTCGCTCAAACATCTGGATGCTTAGAGATACCGCAACGAATTTTTTCGGGCGACCCGGCATTACGTGGCCTCGCCGCACACAGGGAGGGTTGAGTTTCCGCGCATTACCCCGCGGCTGCATTTTTGCTGACAAAGGCCCATCAGCATTCCTTGACGGCGACTCACCTGTTGAGTTGCTGTCGATGCTCGCTTTAGTGAACAGCCGTGCCTTTGGTCTTTTAGTGTCGCTGCAAATGGCGTTTGGATCTTACGAGGTCGGCGTCATCAAACGAACCCCGATACCAAATCTCAATTCTTATCAGCACGCGACATTGGCTGCTCTGGCGCGCCGTGCTTGGTCTTCGCGACGCAACCTCGACACAATCGACGAGACCTCTCACGCGTTCCTGCTACCAGCTGCATTACGGGCACGCCTTGGAGATTACGATCCACTGGTTATCGAAGCTGAGATGGCGGATATCCTGTCTAAAATCGAGAATATCGCCTTCGACTTGTACGGGTTCAGCAACGCGGATCGTGCCGTAATGCTTGGAACGTCCGAACTGGATGGCGGTGACGACAGCGAGAGTGTCGAAGACGTCGACGATAGTGAAGTAGACGATCTTGCCGAGCCTATCAACATGACGGACGGTCTTCTCAGTTGGGCGATCGGCGCCGTGTTCGGCCGCTTCGACTGGCGTCTCGCAACCAGTGAACGAGACGCCCCGCCCGAGCCAGAACCCTTTGACCCGCTGCCGGCCAAGAGCCCCGGCATGCTGCCCGACGGTGCCGCACCGTTCCACGATCACAGCGGAATCCTTGTTGACGACCAGGGCCACACGCATGATCTGGCACGGCTGATCGAAGAAGTCCTAACCCGCGTCAAGACGGATGTGCCGGCAGACGTGCGCCGTTGGCTGCAGCGTGATTTCTTCCCCTTGCACGTGAAGCAATACAGCAAGAGCCGTCGCAAGGCGCCGATCTATTGGCCGCTCTCAACCATTTCGGGCAGTTACACGCTGTGGCTCTATTACTCCCACCTGACCAGCCAGACGCTCTACACGGCCGTCAACGATTTTGTGGAGCCGAAACTAAAGCAGGTCAGCCGCGACGTGGCCATCCTGCGCGATAAGGGCGCTGCCCGCACCCGCGATGACGAAAAGGCGTTCGAAGCGCTTCAAGCGCTTGAGCTAGAGCTGATCGAGCTGCGCGATACCTTGCTTGACATAGCCCCGACCTATCGTCCCAACCATGACGACGGTGTGCAGATCACGGCCGCACCCCTGTGGCCGCTGTTCCGCCACAAGCCCTGGCAGAAGGTCTTGAAAGACACCTGGGCCAAGCTTGAAAAGGGCGATTATGACTGGGCTCATCTGGCCATGGCTTATTGGCCCGACCGCGTACGCGAAAAGTGCAAGACCGATAAGTCGCTCGCCATCGCCCACGACCTAGAGGATCTCTACGAGCCGGTGCCCTCGACGGAGGGCGGCAAGAAGAAGGGCAGCGGGACATGAGGCGATATTCGAATAGTGCCACGCCGATCGGTTTCTTTGGTCGCTTGAACGATATGAACGACGGATGTTTAGAAGAGATTTGAACCG
Organism: Agrobacterium sp. RC10-4-1; assembly: GCF_014138475.1. Lineage (NCBI taxonomy): Bacteria > Pseudomonadati > Pseudomonadota > Alphaproteobacteria > Hyphomicrobiales > Rhizobiaceae > Agrobacterium > Agrobacterium sp. RC10-4-1. The sequence goes on along the minus strand of NZ_JACJIT010000011.1, from coordinate 5,227 downwards.
ATGAGCATTGCACATTTCATCAGGGAGCAAATCCTTCTGAAACGCCTGGTAAAGGCGGGATGTATGGTCGTTTACGATCCCGACCATCGGTACCGCGATCTATGCCTGAGCCTGGCAAGTGACCGCATTGTCATCGTCGACGTATCGGAGGGTGGCATTGAGGCGCGCGAAGCAGCCCTTTCCGCGCTGCTTGAACTTGGCAAACCAGAACCAACCGTCGATGGTCTGCTGATCTATGTGCCAGCCCGCAAGCCGGACACGGACGAGGCTATGCAAATGGACCCGTTTTCCATCTATTCGACGTGCGGGGCCGTTTTCCCGCAGGATGACGGCGATGAATATCTGAGCCTCTGCCTTCGCGCTCGCCCGGACCACACCACCGAGATCCGCAAGGCCTTCGCTGCAGCACCCGCCGGCCCCGCATTCTCCGTTATCGATGCCATCGGCGGCGGCGCCAGCTGGCCCCATCTCCGCGCCGCGTTGGGCGTGGAATCCGGACGAGAGATTCTGACCGCGCTTCTGGTGCCCAGCGACAGGCAGTCTGCTGAGCTGAACCGGCAGGAGGGCTGGTCCGACGAGGCGCGGGAGTTCCTGCGGGCGACGCTGTCGATGAGCGTCAAAACGCGCGGCAAGACCTGGAGCGCTTTGGCCGACGAACTCTGGCGCTTTGTTCTGTTTAGCGAATTTGCATTCGATCTGCCGGGTGCTTTGCCAGGTGCCATCAAGGATGTTCCCCATGCACCGGTCGAGGCGCGTCCCGTCATCGATGACGTCTGTGAGCGACTGCGCAACGATCCACGCTGGAAATCGACCTATATCGAACGTGCAGAGGCCATTGAGGCCGAGCTCGATCTACCGAAGCAATGCGCCTCGATTGAGGATCTTGGCGAGCGCGACACCTTCCCATTCGAAGAACGCACCTATTTGAGCGTTGCTATCAAAGGCATCACCACAGACGATCTGGACGCGGCGCGCAAGGTTCTGGCAAGGCACAAACACTCAGTTTGGCTGGGCAAAGCAGAAAGTCAGGCGCAATGGGAATTGGTGCGTTCAAGTCTCAATCTCCTCGAAGCGTGCGAGGACTATGAGCGTCAGCTTCTTAATCGCACCCGCACGCAATCGGACCTTATCGATTTTTATGTCACGACGCTGCGTGAAGTCGATCGTCTCCAGCGAGAATTTGAACAGGCCGTCGGAGAGTTTGTTGACCCTCAAGACATGATGCATGCGGTCATTCATCAATCTCGCCAGCGCTATCGGCGGCTGGCTGAGAAGGTGCAGACCATCTTCATGAAGCATCTCGCCACGTCTGGCTGGCCGCCGGCTGAGCGGTTAGCAAATGCGGAAACGTTCGATCGGTTCGTTGCCTCGCGCCTCAAAGAGTCGGGGCGCCGAGTGGCCTACATCCTGGTTGACGCGCTCCGTTATGAGCTCGGCGTCGCCTTGGAAAGGATGCTGGCTGAAGATGGACCGGTCGAGCTTTCTGCTGCCTTCGCGCAGTTGCCAACAATTACGCCTGTCGGCATGGCCAGCTTGCTGCCAGATGCCAGGGCACAGCTGACCTTGACCACGGAAACCGGGACGCTTGTGCCAAAGCTTGGTGGCATAGCGCTCGCGAATGTGAACGCGCGAATGGATGTGCTCAGACGCAAATTCGGCGATCGCGTCAGCGAAATGACTCTTGCCGATTTCGTTCGCGGGAAATCGAAGATCCCGCCCACCGTGGATCTGTTGGTGCTGCGGTCGACGGAGATCGACAGCCAGCTTGAGAACAATCCGGAGACAACGCTCGGCCTCATCCCGTCAACGCTGAAATTCATCCGCAACGCGCTCCACAAATTGAAGAACGAGAAATTCAACGACGCCGTGATTGTAACAGACCACGGGTTCTTCCTGAACGCCCAGGCGGATCATGGCGACGTGTGCGCCAAGCCCGCAGGCAATTGGGTTGTGAATGCTCATGACCGCATGCTTCTTGGCACTGGTAACGAGGATGGCAACAATCTCGTCGTCTCGGGTGAGCGGATTGGCATCCGCTCCGATGTTCCGCAAGTAGCGCTGCCGAAAAGCATGGCTCCTTACAGCAGTGGTCATCTCTACTTCCATGGCGGCGCATCGTTGGCCGAGGCCGTCGTTCCCGTTCTTGTCGCCCGCCTCGATTCTGGCGCGAAGGCCGCCGTTTCGCATTCTTCCGTTGAGCTCCGGTATCGCAACGGTGCCAAGCAGATCACGACTCGTGTGCCAGTAATCGAGGTTGCCTTACATTCAGATGACATGTTCTCACGTGACGTCAGCGTTGAGATCCTGCTAGAGGCACAGGATGCCAAGGGACAGGTTGTAGGTGAGCCCAAACCGAGCGCCGACGTTAACCCCGCCACGCGCACGATCAGTCTTTCTCCGGGTGATCGTAAGCAGATCGCCATAGGTATGAGCCCTGAGTTTGAGGGTAAATTCATGGTCAAAGCCTTGAATCCGACAACCTTGGCCAGCTTCTTCACTCTCACCCTTGAGACGGACTACACCGTATGAGCGATCACGACCAACTCGATACGAAGCTCCTATCGGCATTCGATGGAAAGGTCGTTCGCAAAGACCTCCTGCATCGGATCAAGAAGGGAACGAACGTGCCGACGTTTGTTCTTGAATTCCTGCTCGCTCGTTTCTGCGCCAGCGACAGCCAGGCGGAAATTGATGCCGGTATGGAGGCGGTGCTTGCAACGTTGCAGGACAACTATGTGCGCCCTGATGAGGCGAATGCAGCGCAGTCTAAGGTCGCGACAAAGGGCACTCACCGCTTCATCGATAAGGTGCATGTACGCTATGTCGAGAAGGAAAAGCGGCACTGGGCATCCCTAGAGAACTTCAATTCCCAACGCATTGCGATCGGCGAGAGGTTCTATCGCGACAATGACCGCCTGCTCGAAGGTGGAATTTGGGCGGAGGTCACACTCGCCCATAACGATATTGAGGAAGACAAGTACGCCTTCTACATCGAGGATCTGCGGCCCATACAATTGTCGCGGTTCGATTTTGCTCGTTATGCCGAAGGGCGGAATGGATTCACGCGTGACGAGTGGATCGATGCAATTATGCGCTCGGTCGGTTTGGAACCGTCAAAACTCGACCGGCGTGTGAAGATGCATTTCATCGCCCGGCTTGCTGCGCTGGTGGAGCCGAACTTCAACTATATTGAGCTCGGTCCGCGAGGCACGGGAAAATCCTACTTCTTCAGCGAGTTCTCGCCATACGCCACACTTATCTCCGGGGGGCAGGCAACAAAAGCGACGCTCTTTTACAACAATGCCCGGCGTAAAGTTGGTCTAGTCGGTTATTGGGACACGGTCGCTTTCGACGAGGTTGGCGGCATCAAAGTGCGTGATCCGGACACGATTCAGATCATGAAAGACTTCATGGCGAACGGCAGATTCTCGCGGGGCGCGGAAATCATCGCGGATGCGAGCTTGAGCTTCGTCGGAAATATTGATCTTTCGGTGCAGCAGGTTGTCAACTCAACGGAATATGACCTATTCCAGCCCTTGCCGCCTGAGCTGGATCTGGCGGTGATGGATCGGTTTGCTGCTTATATTCCCGGCTGGGAAATGCCCAAGAACAGCAGCTCATTCCTCACGAACCGATATGGCTTCATTACCGATTATTTGGCGGAGGCCTTCCACTATCAGTTCAAACATACAAACCGGTATGAAGAGGTCAGCCGCCGCGTCCGCCTAGGGAAGGCAGTTGAAGGCCGTGACGAGAAGGGTATCAAAAAAACCATCTGCGCATTTTTAAAAATCCTTCATCCAAACGGGCCTCCTACGGATGAAGAGTTCGATGAATACGTTGCCTACGCTGTCGAATGCCGGCGTCGCGTGAAAGAGCAGATGAACAAACGCAAGCCCGATGACGAGTTTGCGAAGATTGGTCTCTCCTTTTTTGATGCGACGGGGACAGAGGTGGTCGTCTATTGCCCTGAGTCGAAGAATGCCGAAGCGACGCAGCAGCCGGCACGACGCCGCTTGAGACAGAGCGCGGAAGGCTCTGTAGTTGATCACCCTGAAACGGCTTCTCCGACAGCCATTCATCCGTTGCACAACACGGAAGGTGCAGCTTCACTCATCTCTGAAAAGACTGAGCCAGAATTGAAGGAGCAGCACTTTAGCATCCTGTATGGAGACACCGGCCACAGCTACGAGACAATCATTGGCCCATATCTGCGGGGCGCCAGATCTGTGGTTATTGAGGACCCCTACATTCGGATGCCGCACCAAATCCAAAACTTCGTCAGGTTTTGCGAGACAGTTCTTCGACTTAGCGCGGCTAAAAAGATCACGCTCGTTACGGGATACGATGATAAGACCCAACTCGCTGACATCTCGGAAAAACTCGAGGAGCTCAAGCAAAGCCTTTTAGAGCTGGATGTTACCCTCGAGATGATTCTCAATCCCAACCTGCACGATCGAGAAATCAGGCTGGACAACGGCTGGGTTATCAAGATTGGCCGTGGCCTCGACTTCTATCAGAAACCAGGCGGGTGGTTCGAGATAGGATCTCATGACTTGAGCTTGCGCAAGTGCCTGGAAACAAAAGTCGATATATTCCGCGGCATTACAACGCGGTGAGGCGAACATAATAGCAAATTCGCAACATCTTCTTCTAGAGCTTAGATTGCGTCATCATCAGTTCGAACTAGCTACATCTCGCATGGAGACAGAGACCGTTAGCACTTCAGGCACTGCAGCTTAGGTCCTCGGGTGCTCACCATCATAGGATCCGCTCACTACCCAGATAAAGCTTTGCACATCGATGTTGTCGCGCGGTTGGAGGTCTACGAGGTTTGACTTGACTATGTCTGTCAGTGCCAGAAGACTTTCGTATACGCGGGCATCCAAATCTGGCCGATAAACCTTCGCGAAGCGATGACCGATCCGTTCTGCGAAATCCTTCGTTGCGTCAGGCTTGAGAAACATATGATCAGATGGCTTCCAGAGGAAGGGAAGGTATGTGACTATGGTCCACTTGTTTGCCTGAAAAGGCGAGAGGATCCGGTCCAGCTCTCGTAGCGATTTCGTTATATCTCCTTCCGCGAAGAAAGAGGCCGCTTGAATGAAACTTCTTGCCTCTGCACTTCGAAGGTAAGCGGCAAGGAAACCCCATCTGGCGCGGCTGATGCTGAGTAGGGTATTTCGGGCGTAGGAGTTCTCTGAATGTGAGGATCTATGTCTAGACC
>NZ_JACJIT010000010.1:0-227579 GCF_014138475.1 Agrobacterium sp. RC10-4-1 | reverse complement strand
TCGAAAGGCCGCACATATGGAAGCAAGCTATCCGCTCAAAATTATCTGAAAAAGTGCTTGCAAGTGGGAGCCGTCCACATATGGGCTTATGCCCGGGATGACAGACCCTTTGGTGGCAGTAGCCCGCCGATGGTTGCCTATCGCTTCGAAGATAGCCGTGCTGGCGATCGGGTCGCCCGGCATCTGAGTGGCTATCGCGGTATTCTGCAGGTTGACGGACATGGTGCCTATAACAAGCTTGCCAGATCTGACGGAGGCAATGACGGCGTGATGCTGGCCTACTGCTGGTCCCATAGCAGGCGCAAGTTCTACGAGCTCCACGCCTCAGACAGCTCCAGGATCGCCACCGAGACGGTGGAACTGATGGCGAAGCTCTGGCAGGTGGAAGAAACGGCCCGCGGCCAAAGCCCTGACGCCCGTGTCGCCGCGCGCCAGGCGACATCTGCTGCGGTTGTCACGGAGCTCTTCGCCCTCTGGCAGAAGACGCTACCGCGGATCTCCGGCAAGTCGAAGCTGGCCGAGGCGATCCGCTATACCACCTCGCGTCGCTCCATCTTCGAGCGCTTTCTCACCGACGGCCGCATCGAGCTCGACAACAACATAGTTGAGCGCGCAATCAGGCCCCAGACAATTACGAGAAAGAACAGCCTCTTCGCCGGCAGCGATGGCGGCGGCAGGACATGGGCGACAATCGCGACGCTGCTGCAGACTGCAAAGATGAATTCTGTCGATCCCCAGGCCTGGCTGACGCAAACACTCGAGCGCCTCGCAAATGGCTGGCCTAGTAGCGAAATCGATGTCCTTATGCCGTGGAGCTACAAGGCCTGAACGGCCTCAGCTTGCCGCTTACGCTGTACCCAACGCCAATGTAATCGCCGCAACGTGCACTTTTCGCACTGGCGACAACCATGTCCGTCGCCGCGACAATACCGCGTGGGGTCGACAATAGGCACATGCCAAAAAAATTCTTTTGCTTCCTACGTGCTTGAATCTTTTTCGAATCTTCGATCTTGCTAATATTGGGATAATATTCCTCAACTTTGTAGTGCTTGACTCTTTTGCACTATAGGAACAAACAATGAACAGATAGCCCGTACGACATGATGTCGATCCTTTGAACACGACCTTGAAGGGAGCCGTGAACGATGACTGCTGCCCGCCCCAAGGGGGTAACAGATCTGATCTGTGACTTGCGTGACCGCATCGCCTCGATGGAGGGCGCAGCCGCGAAGCGGGCCGGAACGCTCGCCTTCGGTGTCCCAAAGATCGATGCGGCCTTGCCTGGCGGCGGGCTTGCCTATGGAGCCCTGCATGAGTTTGCGGGCGGAGGATCCGGTACGGTCGATGGCGCAGCAGCAGCGCTTTTTGTGGCGGGCATTGCCGCGCGAACCAGAGGCCCGGTCATCTGGTGTCTGACGCGACCGGATCTGTTTTTTCCGGCGCTTGCCCAGGTCGGTCTCCATCCTGACCGCGTTATTTTTGTCGAGTCCGACAGGGAAGAGGATGTTCTGGCCAATATGGAGGAGGGACTGTCGTTCGGCGGTCTCGGGGCGGTCGTCGGCGAACTTGTCCGCCTGCCGATGGTCAGTTCCCGCCGATTGCAGCTAGCCGCCGAGCGAACCGGGACGATGGCTCTTGCCGTCCGGCGATGGCGACGGCAGACCGAGGCGAATGATTTTGGCCAGCCGACGGCGTCAACAACCAGATGGCGGGTCAGTGTGATGCCATCGGAAGAGCTGCCGGTACCGGGGGTGGGCAGGCCTCAATGGTTTCTTGAATTGATGCGCGTGAAAGCGGGTGAGTGTGCTGAGTTTCTCGTGAGGGCGTGTGATGACAAGGGTCGTCTCGATCTATCTTCCGGATCTGCCGACGGATCGTATTCGGCGGGCGGATCCCTCCATTTCGCCTGAACAGCCAATTGCCGTGATCGCAAGAAGCGGGTCGAAGCGATGGGTTTCGGCTGCCGACCTGGCTGCCAGGGCGGCAGGCGTGCATGTCGGCATGCCGGCGGCAAAGGCGCAGTCGCTGTTTCATGGCCTGATGATGGTCGACGCCGATATCGAAGCCGATCGGGTAGCTCTCGAACGCATCACACTGTGGGCACTGACGATCTATTCACCAATCGTTGCCGTCGACGGGAACGATGGCATCGTGATGGATACCGAAGGCGCCGACCACCTGCAGGGCGGCGAGCTGCCAATGGTGACAAAGATCGCCAACCAGTTTCTGGGCAGGAAGCTGACTGCCCGCGTGGCGGTCGCCGATAGCTGGGGTGCAGCCCATGCCTGCGCCCGCGCCATCAACCGCGAGACGATCGTCATTCCGCCGGGTGAGACAGTGCGGGCCGTTGAAAAGCTGCCGATATCGCTCCTGCGTCTGCCGGCAAAGATTGTCAGCGATCTCCGCATTCTCGGATTTCAGACGATCGGGGAGCTTGCCAATACCCCGCGCGCGCCGCTGACGTTGCGCTTTGGACCGGAGGTTGGGCGCCGTCTCGATCAGATGCTCTGTCGCATCGCCGAGCCTATCGAGCCGATCCGCACGCCTGAGCTGGTCGAGGTTTCGAAAGCCTTCGCTGAACCGATTGGCGCTGCCGAAACGATCAACAAATATGTCGGCCGCCTCGTCGTCCAACTGGTCGATGAGCTTCAGAAGCGCGGCCTTGGGGTGCGCCGCGCCGACCTGATCGTCGAGAAGGTCGACGGCACCAGACAAGCCATTCGCGCAGGCACTGCCAAACCTGCCCGCGACGTTGCCTGGCTGACGAAACTGTTTCGGGACCGGACGGAAAAGATCGAGCCGGGTTTCGGGATCGAGAGGCTCACCCTTGTCGCCGTCATGGTAGAGCCATTGGAGGAGGCGCAGAAAGTCTCTGCTCTGGTCGAGGATGACATCACCGATGTGACACCGCTCATCGATATCTATGGAAATCGGGGCCAGCGGGTCTATCGCGTCGCGCCGGTTGCATCCGATGTGCCGGAACGTTCCGTCCGGCGGATCAGTCCCGTTGCTGAACCGATCCCTGTTGCCTGGGTGAGCCATTGGCGCCGTCCAGTCCGGCTTTTGCCACGACCCGAACTGATCGAGGCGATTGCGCTGATGCCGGACCGGCCGCCTGTTTCCATCGTCTGGCGCGGCAAGCGCCGTAAGGTCAAACGCGCCGACGGCCCGGAACGCATCTTCGGGGAGTGGTGGCAGCGCGACGCCGAAATGGACGCGGTACGGGACTACTTTGTCATCGAGGACGAGGCAGGCGAGCGCTTGTGGGTGTTCCGCTCCGGCGACGGAGTGGATCCCGAGACCGGGTCCCATCGCTGGTTCTGCCACGGGATCTTCGCATGAGCTACGCCGAGCTCCAGGTCACGACCCACTTTTCCTTTCTGCGCGGCGCCTCCTCTGCACAGGAATTGTTCGAGACGGCGAAACAGCTGGGCATCGAAGCACTCGGCGTCGTCGATCGCAATTCGCTGGCCGGGATCGTCCGCGCCCTGGAAGCATCTCGCGCCACCGGTTTGCGCCTGGTCGTCGGCTGTCGGCTCGATCTCGCGGATGGGATGTCTGTGTTGGTCTATCCCATGGACCGATCCGCCTATTCGCGCCTCACTCGCCTCATCACGCTGGGCAAATCGCGCGGCGGCAAGAACAACTGCATCCTGCACTGGGACGATATCGTCGCTTACTCCGAGGGGATGATCGGCATTCTGGTGCCGGATCTGCCGGATGATCTTTGCGCGATCCAGCTTCGAAAAATGGCTGAGGTGTTTGGTGATCGCGCTTACGTCTCTCTCTGTCTGCGTCGGCGACCGAACGACCAGTTGCGGCTGCATGAGATTTCCAACATGGCGGCTCGGTTCAAGGTCAGAACCGTCGTCACCAATGATGTGCTGTTTCATGAGCCGGGCCGGCGGCAATTGCAGGACATCGTTACCTGTATCCGGCACAACACCACGATCGACGATGTCGGTTTCGAGCGCGAACGCCACGCCGACCGCTACCTCAAGCCACCGGAGGAAATGGCACGCCTGTTTCCGCGCTACGCGCAAGCACTCGCGCGAACCCTGGAAATCGTGCATCGCTGCAAGTTCTCGCTTGAGGAGCTGACCTATCAGTACCCGGAGGAAGCCATCGTTCCGGGCAAGGATGCTCAAGGATCGCTCGAGCATTATGTCTGGGAATGTGCGCCGGACCGGTACCCGGAAGGTCTGCCGCCGGATGTGTTGAAGACCGTACGCCACGAGCTCGATCTCATCCGCACCATGAAATACGCGCCGTACTTCCTGACGGTGTTTTCGATCGTGCGCTTTGCCAGAAGCCAGGGCATTCTCTGTCAGGGCAGGGGGTCCGCCGCCAACAGTGCTGTTTGCTATATTCTGGGCATCACCTCAATCGATCCCTCGACCAATGATCTGCTCTTCGAGCGTTTCGTCAGTCAGGAGCGCGACGAGCCGCCGGACATTGATGTCGACTTTGAGCATGAACGGCGCGAGGAGGTCATCCAGTGGATCTACAAGACCTACACCAAGGATAAGGCGGCCCTCTGCGCCACCGTTACGCGGTACCGCGCCAAGGGCGCGATCCGCGATGTCGGTAAGGCACTTGGCTTGCCGGAGGATGTCATCAAGGCGCTATCGTCAGGCATGTGGTCGTGGTCGGAAGAAGTACCCGACAGAAACATCCGTGAGCTCAATCTCAACCCCGACGACCGGCGCTTACCGCTCACCCTGAAACTCGCGCAGCAGCTGATGGGTGCTCCGCGGCATCTGGGGCAGCACCCCGGCGGTTTTGTTCTTACCCATGACCGGCTGGACGATCTCGTGCCGATCGAGCCGGCGACGATGAAAGACCGGCAGATCATCGAATGGGACAAGGACGATGTCGAGGCACTGAAGTTCATGAAGGTGGACGTGTTGGCGCTCGGGATGCTCACCTGCATGGCCAAGGCCTTCGATCTGATCCGCGAACACAAGGGCGAGAATCTCGATCTGTCGAAGATCGAGCAGGAAGATGCCGCGACCTATGCGATGATCCGCAAGGCTGACACGCTCGGCACGTTCCAGATCGAAAGCCGCGCGCAGATGGCGATGCTGCCGCGGTTAAAACCGCGCACCTTCTACGATCTCGTCGTGCAGGTGGCGATCGTGCGGCCGGGTCCAATCCAGGGTGACATGGTGCATCCCTATCTCCGCCGTCGTGAAGGCAAGGAACCGGTCGAATATCCGACCCCTGAGCTGGAGGCAGTGCTCGGCAAGACACTTGGTGTGCCGCTGTTTCAGGAGAGCGCCATGCGTGTTGCCATGGTCTGTGCCGGCTTTACCGGCGGTGAGGCCGACCAGCTACGCAAATCCATGGCGACCTTCAAGTTCACCGGCGGCGTCTCGCGCTTCAAGGACAAGCTGGTGTCAGGCATGGTCAAGAACGGATATTCGGCCGAGTTCGCCGAAAAGACCTTTTCGCAGCTGGAGGGCTTTGGCTCATACGGCTTTCCGGAAAGTCATGCGGCCTCCTTTGCGTTGATTGCCTACGCTTCGAACTACATCAAGTGCCATTACCCCGACGTCTTTTGTGCAGCCCTTCTCAACAGCCAGCCAATGGGATTTTATGCTCCGGCCCAGATCGTCGGGGACGCGATCAAGCATGGCGTCGAGGTGCGGCCGGTCTGCGTCAACCGCTCGCGATGGGACTGCACGCTGGAAAGGATTGGAGGCAGCGATCGTCATGCTGTGCGCCTCGGGTTTCGGCAGGTGAAAGGGCTGGCTGTCGCGGACGCCGCACGGATCGTTGCAGCGCGCATGAACAACCCGTTCGCCTCAGTCGATGACATGTGGCGCCGATCCAGCGTGCCGACCGAAGCGCTTGTTCAACTCGCGGAGGCCGACGCCTTTCTGCCATCGCTGAAACTCGAACGACGCGCTGCGCTCTGGGCGATCAAGGCGCTGCGCGACGAGCCCTTGCCGTTGTTTGCAGCCGCAGCCGAACGCGAGGCGACGGCGATTGCCGAGCAGCAGGAGCCAGAGGTGGCGCTTCGGCAAATGACGGACGGCCATAATGTCATCGAGGACTACAGCCACATCGGGCTGACTTTGCGCCAGCATCCTGTCGCCTTTCTCCGCGAGGACCTGTCGGCACGCAACATCATCACCTGTGCTGAGGCAATGAATGCGCGGGATGGGCGTTGGGTTTATACGGCTGGCCTTGTTCTTGTGCGGCAAAAGCCGGGATCGGCCAAGGGTGTGATGTTCATCACCATCGAGGACGAGACCGGACCGGCCAACGTCGTTGTCTGGCCCACCCTGTTCGAGAAACGCAGGCGCATCGTGCTGGGATCTTCGATGATGGCGATCAACGGACGGATTCAGCGGGAAGGGGAGGTCGTCCATCTCGTCGCCCAGCAACTCTTCGATCTCTCAGGCGATCTGGTTGGCCTTGCCGATCGAGATACGGAGTTCAGGCTGCCGGCTGGTCGCGGCGATGAGTTTGCCCACGGAGGCGGCGGGCCGGATTCACGCGATCGGCCGAAGCCCGTTGTCCCGCGCGACATGTTCGTGCCTGATCTCCATATCGAAACGCTCAAGGTGAAGAGCCGGAATTTTCAATGAATTATTGCCGCGCGAAAATTTCCTGCGAACAAACCCGGCTATCGGCTGCGGCGTTTGTGCCTGAAAACCTGCTTGCAAGCTCGACGCCTGCGATGCCAACGCCGCCCATGGACACCTGTAAACGATCCTGGCGCAAAGCGATGGCGGCCTCCGTACGGGCCGCTGATTCTAAACGAAATCAGCGGCTTGGTCGCCGTCTGGACTTCTTTTTTTCCACGCAACCATTACGCTTCTTTAAAAAGTGTCGAATGCCTGCCGCCCTGACTGTTGTTGTACCACTAAGCTCACGACAGACGACGCGGAACGAGATTGTTACTCTAGGGGGATGGCAGATCGAAATGGTCAGGCCCATGCCAAACTTCGTCAGTTCATCGAACAACGATTCGCCTAAACTTCACATCAACGAGCAAACAATGGTGCGCGCTCGGTTGATCTAGACCTTCCTAGGCAGAGAATCTTGCACTACGACCGTGGTTTTTTCCGCTACGACCAATGTTTCTTTTTGAATAATTGCCTGTTGCAAAACGGCACCTAAGGAGCCGATTTTTCCTTTCGATCCTGAAAATGTTGGCGCAGACTTCTTGGGCCGGGTCATGACTGTGCTATGCGTCGTAACTGCATGCAGCCTCTGCCAGTAGTATTTTTCATAGGGCTCAAGCATTTTGTAATCATCAGTGCAGATGCGGTACGACCACAGGCGCCCTACGATAGTGGCAATCCAATCTGCAGCCTGCATGTTCTGATTAAGGTAACTCTCAACTTCAAATGGCGGACTCAAAAGCTTCCGCGTCGGAGCATTCCCGTACATAGTTTTAGCGGCAGTCTCCAATAGTTCTTTCCGAGCAGAATGCTCGTCAACGATCAAAACGAAGTTCTGTCCGATGCTCTCACAATAAGCATCGATCTGCCGTATTGCATGCGAAAATACGGTTGTGTAAAGACCATTTGCATTCACAACATCGGTATCTCTTATCTTTTCTCTGCCGTAATAAAATATTTTTCCGTCCTGGTGCTGCAAACGCGTGGGTATGCTGGACGGGTGCGCGTTACAGCCTCGCTACGGCAAACTCCGGCCGATCATATCCATGGAGCCACTCTTACCGTGTCTTGGCTGCGGCGGCGGATGATTGCCGCACGAAACGGCACGAGCTAGATTGTATATTGTGTACGTACAAAAAGCTTGCGCGGGCCGCGTAATTATTGTACGTACAGATTATGAAAATCACTTATGACGAAACGAAACGGCTGACGAATCTCGAGAAACACGGTCTCGATTTTGCCGATTTGACGATTGAGTTTTTTGCGGGCTCTATTGTCCTTCCTGCCAAGGAAAACCGCTTCATGGCCGTAGGTGAGTTTCAGGGCCGCATCATCATCGCAGTGGTGTTTCGCCCGTTAGGTTCGCAGGCTCTGTCCGTCATTTCCATGCGGCCAGCCAGCGCCAAGGAAAGGAGGCTCTAATGCCCGTAAAGTTTTCTTCGAAACGCCCCCTCACTGAGAAGGAAGAGGTGGAAATTCAGCGGATGATTGCGTCGGACCCCGACGCGCCCGAAGCCACGGATGAAGAGATGGCGCAAGCCAAGCCCTTTGGCGAAGCATTTCCCGACCTTGCCAAGAGCATCGACCGGGAGATTGCGCGCCGTGGTAGGCCGAAGGCGGACGCACCTAAAACGCCGGTTACTATCCGTCTCGACCCTGATTTGGTGGAGCATTACAAGGCGATGGGCAAGGGATGGCAATCACGCATCAATAGCGATTTGCGAAAGCTATCTGGCCTTCGCTGACGACCGAAACGCAAAAAGCCGCCCGGCGCGAACCGGACGGCTTTGACGATACTAACAGAGTTGATCAACCGGCCATGCGTCGGTCAAACCATATGGAAGAGCGCTTCGACACCACGCGGCCCGAGATAGGCCAAAAGCGCAATCAGCCCGGTTGAGGCAGGCTGACCAAGATCGGCATAGGCGGCGGCACTTTCGCCGATGACTGCCATGCCGAGAGCGACAGGCAGTTCCCAAAACAGTTCAATGCCGAAGAACTTACGGCGACCTTTCCGCGCCTCGTTGCCGTGCCACATGAAGCGACCAAACAGGGAGGCAATAATGGTGGTGAAGGCGCCGGCGGATAGCGTGCCCAGCGCCCAGGCGGAGCGATGCTTCGGCGTTTGCGCCGCCACCAGCTGCCAGACATTGCCCGCCACGCACATTAGCGAGATGGCAACTGTCATGCCGAGGCTGGTGCGGATCAGCATCAGCTTTCGGCCATAAATATCGCCAAGCCGTCCCCAGAGCGGCGCTACGAACGCGGCGGCAAAGAAGGTGGCGCCATAGGCGATGCCCGACCACTGCACGATCGCGGCCTTGTCGCTGACGCCGAGCTCCTCGACATAGAGCGGCAGGAAGGGGAGCAGGAGCGTCATCGCCACGATCGTCGTGAACGAGCCAACGAGGCAAACAATCAGATTTCGCATCCAATGCGCGGTTTCCGGCTCGGCCCGCGCTTCGGCATCCCATCTCGTCCCGGTCATTTCCCAGCATTTGCATTCAATGTGTAAAACAGGTCCCTGCTGCCCGATGCCAAGATATGCTCCTTCGCGGCAGCGATGAGATCGGCGCTGGTGAAGAGATCGGGAAGGTTCAGCCGGTCGACATCGAGCGCATAGACCGTAACGTGGTAGCTGTGGACACGCTCGTCGTTCCACGGCGGGCACGGGCCCACATAACCACCATGTGGTCCATCCTCCAGGTTGCCGCCGCCGGTGCCGTTCTGCCCGCGCCGCCCATGGGCCGTGCGCTCGAGCGGCAGGCCATTGGCGGACGGACCGTTTCCGTCCGTGCCTTCACCAAGGCTCGTGCGCGATGGAGGAATATCGGCCAGCACCCAGTGAACGAATTCCATCCGCCTGAAATCCTCCGGGATGATTTTATCCGCCCTGTTGAACAGCGAGAAATCAGCGGGTACGTCCGGGTCGACCATCGTCAACGCATAGGATCGCGTGCCCCTGGGGCCATTCGACCAGGAGACGGCAAGGCTCTTGTTGGGGCCGGGTACTGACTTGCTGGACGATGTCGAAATGCAGGAGGCATTTTCCGGCGACAGCATCGGGCCATTGCTCTTTGAAAACGTCACCTTGAGATCGGCCGACAGGGCCGGGGTGGCGATGATTGCTGCGACGACGGTGACGTTCAGAAGTATGAGCATGGATTTCATGATGTTGCCCTTTCGCGTTTGCTTCGGTGAGCTGCAAGGGCATGGTCTAACAAAGTCGTACCGGCTGGCGGTGCACGAAAACGCTCAATATGGAGCTGCAAACGCTCACGCGCTGCGAAGCCGATCGGTGAAGCGGCGCGGCGAGCGATAGCCTGTGGCGAGCGCGGCTTCCCGCAGCGACAGCCCGTCTTCTGCAAGGAGGGTCTTTGCGAGGGCCACCCGTTCGCTCGCCACAACATCTCGCAGGGAAGCACCCTCGCGTGACAGGCGGCGACGCAGCGTGGCGTTGCTCGTGCCGAGCTCCTCGGCGATCAGATCGGCGGTCCAGGCGCGATCCGGCTGCCAGCGCACCAGCGCTCGCACCGCCTCGGCGGTCGTTTCCGGCAAACCGGGCAGGGCGCCGCGTACCGCGAGCACCATCAGGATTTCGAGAAGGCGGTGCTCGAGCAGAGGGACCGGCACATTGCCGTTGGCGATGCCCTGGCCGGCGTGGTTGATGGCCGCGGCCAGTAACGGGTCGAGCGTCAACTCTGTCTGGCAAGCGATCCGGCAAGGTGGAAAAGCCTTCGCTGCCCGCCGTGTCAACTCGTTTGGGAAGGCGATGAAGATCGCCCGATAGACACCAGTCTGCGGATCGGGATCATTGACGACATCGCCGCGCCAACCGGCTGGCAGCACGAGGGCCGTGCCGGCCGAAAAGCGTCGCTGCCGTCCCATGCTCACGACTTCCTTTGACCCTTCCAGGATGGTGACGATCGAAACCTGTGAAAAGGCCGAGCCAGCGATGCGTTCGCGTTCGCGCGTGACAAAGGTAAAAAGCGTGGAATAGCTGCCGATCCCGTCGGGCGCGACGGTCGGGCGGCGATCCTTCGCCGCCAGGCGGCGCAGCTTTTCCAACATGTCGTGATGAGCCTCGGGCACTGCAACGGCTTCCTGCAATTTGTTTGCCGGAACAGTCTGGACCACCTGGGCGGCGGTGCCAAGTCCGCAAGGCGTCCTGTCGGTTCGGCCCGCTGATATTATCGACGGACTGAATGAGCTCATCGACCATGAATTCTCGCCGGCGCCCAGACAGTTCCGGGAAGTCGGGTTAAAACGGCCTTATCAGTCAGGTGATGAGCGTGAGGTACGGCGAGCTCCAGGCGGGCGGCATAGAGGGAGAGGAGGGAAGTGGGATTTGTGGCGGGTTAGGAGGCTGGAGATGGTTCCGGCCGGTCCGCCATGGAGAAACTGATATGGCACAAGCCACCCAGAAAATCACCCTTAGTGCAGCCCGGGATATTCCCTTCAACAAGCTGGTGCTCAGCCAGCAGAACGTCCGCAAGATCAAAGCGGGCATCTCGATTGAGGACCTGGCGGAAGACATCGCCCATCGCGGTCTGCTCACCAGCCTCAACGTCCGCCCCGAACTCGACGGCGATGGCAACGAGACTGGCATCTACCGCATTCCCGCCGGCGGGCGCCGGTATCGCGCCCTCGAGCGCCTGGTTGCGCAGAAGCGTTTATCCAAGACGGCAGGCGTTCCCTGCATCGTCAGCAAGGGCGAAACGCTTGAAGTCGAGGACTCCCTTGCCGAAAACGTCCAGCGCGTCAGCCTTCATCCGCTCGATCAGTTCCGCGCTTTCCAGACCTTGGGCGACCAGGGTCTCGGCGAGGAGGAGATTGCCGCGCGCTTCTTCGTCTCGGTTACCACCGTCAAGCAGCGGCTGCGGCTCGCCTCCGTCTCACCACGGCTTCTCGATCTTTATGCGGAGGACGAGATGACGCTCGAACAGATCATGGCCTTCTCGATCACCAACGACCATGTTCGCCAGGAGCAGGTCTGGGATACGGTCTCCCGCTCCCATAGCCGTGAACCTTATTATATCCGCCGATTACTGACGGAGACCGCGATCCGCGCCAGCGACCGCCGCGCAGTCTATGTCGGCATCGAATCCTACGAGGCCGCGGGCGGCGTCACCATGCGCGATCTGTTCGACCAGGATCAGGGCGGCTGGCTGCAGGATCCGGCGCTGCTCGAGCAGCTCGTGATGGAAAAGCTGAAGGCCGACGCCGAGGCGATCCGCGTGAGCGAAGGCTGGAAGTGGGTGGAGGCGGCTTTCGACTTTCCCTACGGTCACACGTCCGGCCTGCGCCGCTTCTACGGCGAGCAGGCGGAAATGACGGAAGACGAACTGGCGCGCTATGATGCCACGCGTGCCGAATACGACAAGCTCGACGCGGAATATTCGGAGGCAGATGAGTTCTCGGAAACGACCGAACAAAAGCTGGACGAGCTCGGCGCAGAGCTCGACCGGCTCAACGATCGCCCATATCTGTTCGATCCGCAAGAGATCGCCCACGGCGGTGTCTTTGTGTCGCTCGGCGCCAGTGGCGAGCTCAAGATCGAGCGAGGCTTCGTGCGGCCCGAGGACGAACTGAAGAGTGAAGCCGATCTCTCGAGTGATGTCGGTCACGATCGTGACGATCGTGGCAATGAACTCTCGGTAAGAGGCGCCGCCGGTGGCGAGGACACCCAACCAGACGACGAGGACGAAGCGATCAAGCCACTTCCCGACCGCATGGTTCTCGATCTGACGGCGGCGCGCACGGTCGCTTTGCGCAACGCGCTCGCAAACGATCCTGTCATCGCCTTCATTGCGGTCCTGCATGCCTTCGTCCTGAAGACCTTCTACGTCTACGGCTCAGATTCATGCCTGGAGGTGACGCTGCAAAGCGCTCGCTTCGCCCAGACGCCCGGCCTCGGAGATACGGTCTGGGCGAAAGAGATAGAGCAGCGGCACGAAGGCTGGGGCCAGGATCTTCCCAAGAATCCGAATGATCTCTGGGACTTCCTGATCAAGCTCGACGAGGTCAGCCGGCAAGCTCTTTTTGCCCATTGCGCTTCGCTATCGGTCAACGCGGTGATCGAACCCTGGAACAAGCGGACCCGGGCGATCGCTCATGCCGATCAACTGGCTCGCTCGATCGGTTTCGACATCGTGAGAGCCGGCTGGACTCCGACCGCCGAGAACTATCTTGGCCGCGTCACCAAGGCGCGCATCCTCCAGGCGGTCCGAGAAGCCAAGGGCGACCAGGCGGCCGAGTTGATCGGCCATCTCAAGAAGACCGACATGGCCCGCGAGGCCGAACGACTGATGACAGGTTGCGGCTGGTTACCGGAACCGCTTCGCATGACGAGTGACGACGGCATCAGCGAAAGCGATGCCCTCAGAGAGACCGTCGGTTCCGATCATGCTGAGACTGGGGAAGCTCAGGACCTACCGGCTTTCCTGCTCGACCAGCCGGAAACATCGGACGATGACACCGGCGATACCGAAAGTGGCATGGACGGCGAGCATCTCGCGGCGGCCGAGTAGGTTCACCAGCATCCATCAGCCTGACCCGATCGCGTTGCGGTCGGGTCTTCTTCCAAACAGCCCGGCCATCGCGCCGGGTTTTTCCGTTTCAGGAGGCATCTATGCCTGACTTCACGATCGAGACCACCTACCACCTGCCGGTCTTCCGGCACCGCACCTACGCGGCCGACACGCTGGAGGCGGCCTGCCGTGCCGCCATTGACGACGACAGCTGGGAGATCGCCGAGAAGGACTTCGACTCCTCCGGTCCAGTTCATGTCACCGGCATCTGGGACGGCACACATGCGGCCTATGCGGGTCCGCCGCTCCAGATCCCGCAGCAGTTCGACGAACCTGTCCAGCGCCGGGCGCGTCATTTCGAGATCCTGCTCGGACTGTTGAAGATGTTGTTGGATGACATCAGTTCGGCCCGGCCGCCATCGCTCGAATGGCTAGCTCGATCTGCCTGGGCGATTGCCCGAGGAGAAGCCATTCTCACCGAAGAACCAGATCCTGAAGAGCCGGTCGCCCGACCAACGCCTTCCCACGTCCTGGCCAGGCTTCAGGAGGCTGGCGTGCGCGACGCAATCGCCGCCCTGCTCGAAATCGATCCGGCCTTCAAAGCTCTATCACCCGAAGCGGTGACCGACGATGAAGTCCACGCCGCCTGCCTTTCCATCGCCACTACGATGGATTTTTCCGACGTCATTGGCACTGCCGAGTTCCAGGCGGCGCTCTCGGCGATCCGATCGGCGCACCACCGGCTAACGTCCGATTGATCTTTCCTCTTCCCACTTCCCTCAACCTCGCCCGGCCATCGCGCCGGGTTTCCGTTTCATGGAGACAATGCAATGACCCCACTTGCTTCCAATGCCCAACCGGCTTCCTCCAGCTTCAAGGTCGATATCTCGCGCGGTGAGCGGATCGGCCGCGTTTCCTCGGAATGGTTTTCGCGCCCTGACGACGAACGCTTCCTGTCACTCACAGATCTCTACGACACCGTTCGATCCCGCGCCGAACGGGCTCATGCTCGCACCATCGAAAGCGCTGCGATCCGTGTCGAAGCAACCCGCGACAATGCGGAGCGGCTTGAACTTCTCGTTCCCGGTCGGCGACAACCGATCGCTCCGACCCACTGGAGCTATGGCCAGCTCTGCAGCCTGGTTGGCGCACCGGCCACCTATATGCGCCAACTGCCGGCCCCGCTTGCGGCGATCAACCTGCAGCATGGCCTGCTCAATCAACGTGCCGAGCTCGTCAAGACCCTCGAGATGGACGATGGGCGCCTTGAACTGCGCGCCGTCACCGGACCGAAATACGGCCGCATCTGGGATCATGAACTGGTGTCCGCCGTGATGAGGGTAGCCGGCAATGGGACCGGTGACACCATGTGGAAAGTGCCCGGCGTCCTGGATTGGGCGAAGATGACGCACAATCCCTTCATCGACATCAGCAAGGATACGACCACGCTCTACGCCAGCGACCGAGACGTTTTCCTGTTCCTGGTGGACGACACCCATCCGATTGAAGCCGGACGACTGCCGAACGGCGAACCCGATCTCTATTTCCGCGGCTTTTATACCTGGAACTCGGAAGTTGGATCGAAGACCCTCGGCATCGCCTCCTTCTATCTGCGGGCGGTCTGCGCCAACCGCAACTTGTGGGGAACGGAAAATTTCGAGGAGATCACCATCCGACATTCAAAGTTCGCCGCCCAGCGCTTTGCGCATGAAGCAGCACCCGCGCTGACAAGCTTCGCCAAATCCTCACCCGCTCCGTTCATCGCCGGCATCAAGGCGGCGCGCGAGCGGATCGTCGCGCGCAAGGATGACGACCGTGAGAGCTTCCTGCGTCGGCGCGGCTTCTCGAAAGGCGAGACCGGCAAGGTGATCGAAATGGTCTTGTCGGAAGAGGGGAGGCCGCCGGAATCGATCTTTGATTTCGTGCAGGGTATCACCGCGCTGGCGCGCACCAAGACCAATCAGGACACGCGTCTCGAACTCGAAGGCAAAGCCAAGAAGCTGCTGGAGAGCGCCTCCTGACATGTTCATGCGCGCGCCTGGCTCAGAGCCGGCCGCGTCTGCAAAACCCATCGTCATCCCAGAGCCCGGTCAAGCGCCGGGCCTCTTTTCGTCTGGAGCACCCAATGGCTATTCCCGATCATGCCCGCGCAAATTTCGACACGCTGCTGCGCGCCGCGTCCGATGGTAATCTTGCTCTCATGGAATGCCTCGATGCCACTACACGCGAGCCGCGTTACGTGCTCTGCGGCGTCGGCCGCAGTAACGGCGAATTTTTCTTCACGCCGTTTGGTCATCTGGCCGACGGCAATCCTTACGACGCCTACCTGCCACCGGATCGAGAGAATCCCGCTGGCTTCATCGTAAACCCATCGTGCTAGGCGCGATCGCCGGCGGTTCAACCTGCCGATCCCCGACTCTTCCACGGCCGCCCCGATGTGGCCTCCGACCTAGTCGGCAGGACACCGGACCTTGCAGTTCTTTCCTCACTCCTGGAGCGTCCCCCTATGAATATCATTTCGCATCCTCAAAACGTTTCCACCTCTCCGCGTCCTATGGCCAGAACCAGCGCCGGGGCACTTATTCATGGTGCCGAACAGATCAGGTCGCTGGAGCAAGGTAAAGGCATCGCCACCGCCGACCTGAGACAGGTCATGGCGGAGGTTTTCGGCGGCAGCGACGCCGAAGGCCGCTGGCTCCGGAAGGATGCCTATAAACCAACAGAGGTCGCCCAGGTCTTGTTTCTATCCCGCTCAATCACCTCCCGGGTCCAGTCGCCTCAATCGGCGCGTGCGATGCTGATGAAGGTGGCCCGGCTCTCGCCGACCCACACGCGCCGATCCGAGGAGATGATCAGTTGGAAGCTCCGTTCCTTTGTGCCTGTCGCAGGTGATGGCACGGCGATCCTGTCGAAGCTGAATGATCGTCATCGCCTTGTCGATGTCGCACACCGGTCATGATGGAGGTCTGCCATGCACTCCGCCTCGGATCTGGCGGGCCGTCTCGCGCGGGACGCGGAGGCGGTCTGCCGGCACTATCTCTCCGCCGGCCGTCGTGCCGGCAACTACTGGCTCGTTGGCGATGTCAGCAACAGAATGGGCCGGTCGCTCTATGTGCACCTCGTCGGCCCGCGCGCCGGCCGCTGGACCGACGCGGCGACAGGCCAGTTCGGTGATCTGCTCGATCTGATCCGGGAGACTTGCGGTCTCGTCGACTTCCGGGACGTTGCAGACGAGGCGCGTCATTTCCTCAGCCTGCCTCGACCAGAGCCGGTGTCCTCTCGCGGGACCGATGCTTATGATTTCGCCCCGGTGGAACGGCGTACGGGCGTGCAGGCACAGCGGCTGTTCCGGATGACGCAGCCTCTGGCGGGCACGCTTGCCGACACCTATCTGCGCGGGCGCGGCATCTTACGGGCATCGACGCATGCGGCGCTGCGCTTCCATCCGTCCTGCTACTATCGTGATCTCGTCACGGGCCATACGAGCAGCTATCCGGCCCTGATCGCAGCGGTGACCGACCCCGCCGGCGCAATCACCGGCGTGCATCGCAGCTGGCTGGATCCCGACGGCGCCGGCGAGGCGAAGGTCAACGGTCCGCGCCGCGCACTTGGCGGGCTTCTCGGTAACGGCGTCCGCTTTGGCTTTCCGGTCAATGCGCCTGTGCCGGTGATGGCGGCAGGCGAGGGGCTCGAGACCATGCTGTCGCTCGCACACGTGATGCCCGGCATGCCGATAGTGGCGGCGCTCACGGCCAACCACCTTGCCGCCTTCCGTTTCCCGCCCGGATGCCGGCGCATCTATATCGCCGCAGACGCGGATGCCGCCGGCCGGCATGGGATCGAGGGCATGAGCCGCCGGGCGCAGGAGTGCGGGATCCTGCCACTGGTGCTGTCGCCGGAGCTCGGCGACTTCAATGAAGATCTTCGCTGGCTGGGCCCGGACCGGCTGACGGCAAACCTCAGGGCACAACTCGTCCCGGAAGACGCGATGGCTTTTCTTCCAGCCTGACGTCGGGGACAGAGGTTGGGGGAGGGCCCGGCCGCGGCACTGGCGAGGCGCAATCCATTGGCCTCATTCGGGATGGGCGCGCGCCCGCGGGCCTGCCGAGAGGCGACCCTTACCACGCGGGCCCCGGGCCTTCAGCGGGTCGGTCGGGTTTCTTCCCCTGCCAGACCGCGGGTGCGGTCCGTCATTCCGCGCGGATCAAGAAACCCTCCCTCCGCCGCCCGGCGCTTCGCTGGGCCGCGGCACTTCGCTGGCGGTTCCGGCCACGGCCCGCGTGATCGGGTTCGCCGCCAGGCCGCGAGAGGCGCGGCCCAAACCGACGGAGACCACCATGGACCTGATCCTTCACCCCGACGACAGCTTCGAGCCCCACCACGCATCCTCCCCGACCGATCGCTTCATCTACGAGATGCAGGTCTTTGGCTATCGTCGGTTCCAGGACGAGCCTGATCCGCGGCCATTGCCGGAGGAGCCGCAGGTCCGGTCTTCGATCACCACGATCTTCGATGCCTTCGCCGAGATGCTCGGCGACACCCGGCTTGAACCCGATCTCGAAGACCTGCTCTGGTCGATCCCCAATCTCTTCCACCGGGCCGGCGAGCGCATCCAGCGCGAACTCGACCGCAACGAGGAGGCGCAGCGCACAGGCCAGCGCGAGCAGGACGGCTCGGAGGTGAAGAGCGTCGAACTCGAACGCCTCATCGCCGAAGGCATCACGCTCCTGGAACGCCGCAACAGCTTCGAGTTCATGCGCGACTTCAGTGCCGACCTGTACGAGGCGCAGACCGGATCGTCCTGGCGGCCGCGCAGCGGCTCCAAGGTCAACCACGCCAACATGACGGCGGCGATGATCGACAGCCGGGACTTCCTCTCCGCCCGACGCCGCGCCGAAACCGAGGTGCTGATCCCTGCCGGAACCAAGATCGCATTCGCCGGCGGTATGGACTACAACGATCATGAGCGCATCTGGGCCAAGCTCGATCAGGCGCATGCTAAGCATCCCGACATGGTGCTCTTGCACGGCGGCTCGCCGAAAGGCG
This sequence comes from Agrobacterium sp. RC10-4-1, assembly GCF_014138475.1. NCBI lineage: Bacteria > Pseudomonadati > Pseudomonadota > Alphaproteobacteria > Hyphomicrobiales > Rhizobiaceae > Agrobacterium > Agrobacterium sp. RC10-4-1. The sequence continues at coordinate 209,368 of NZ_JACJIT010000010.1, read as the reverse complement.
CTGAACGCATCGCCGCCTGCTGGGCGGAGGCGCGCCAAGTGACGCAGATTACCTTCAAGCCCAACTGGACCAAACATGCCAAGGCTGCGCCCTTCCGGCGCAATGACGAGATGCTTTCAGTCATGCCCGCCGGATTGATAGTCTTTCCCGGAAACGGCATCACCGGCAATCTCGCCGACAAGGCACGCCAGCTCGGCATCCCGGTCTGGCAGGCTTCAGGAGACGGCGCCTGATAGCCTGTGTCAAAACGCAAGCATCTCCAAGGTGGGTCGCAGGCGTGCAGGCGCGCCCGACCCACGCCTCCGTCCGGGGTCTCGCTTCGCCAGCCATCATCCTCAGCGGGACCAAAGTCGGGGCGATCCGCCTCCTATCGGAATGAACTGCGGGGCGCTTGTCGTGATTGTTACCGCGCCTTGGTTGGCTCGGCCCCCCGCAGGGCGATTGCGATGATGTTGATCGGCTCGCTTTGAGGACGGGCGAAGGCAGGATCGCGGCACGTCGATCGGTTGTCGCCACCATTAGCGGTTGAAGCCGAAAGCGCGGCCCACACGGCAACGCCGAAACCTCTTTTCAATCGAACGCACAAAGTAAGACGAGGCGACGCTTCAGACGTATACCGCCGGCAACATCGACTATGCTCGGATCATCGCACTTGCCGGTGACGGGTCGCCCTCACTCGACCGTCCAGGGATCGATGACTTCAAGACCGGCGGCATGAAACGCGCTGGCGTCACGGGTCGCGACTGCGAAGCCCTTGGATGCAGCGATGGCCGCAATGTAGCCGTCGGGTGTCGGGAATCCCTTTCCCGATGCACGGGCCGAAGATCCGAGATTGGCATAGTGTTTGGCGGCATCGAGATCGAAGGGCAAAATTCGTCCCTCGAACAGGCCGATCCAGACATCGAGAGCCTCCGCGAGCCTCTGCTTGCGCTGACCATCGGGCATGGTGCGGATGCCGAACATGGCCTCCGCGATCGTGATACTCGAAATATGGAGGGTCTCGGCAGCTTGCTCGTCGAGCCAGCGCTGTACCATTTGGCTCGGAAAAGGCTTCATCGTCTCCGAGACGACATTGGTGTCTAGCAGAATCATTCGAAGCTCATGGGATGGGCTGGCGTGCGATCAAAGGTCTGCTCAAGGGCATCGACGTCCTCGTTGGTGAGGCCGATGCGACGACTGGCCTCGGCGAGTGCCGTGCCGAGACGGAGACGGGTTGCGGGCCGAACGGCCATTTCCAGAATGTCGCGCATTTCGGCCTCGGCGCTGCGGCCATGCTGTGCCGCACGGATCTTGATGGCGCGATGCGTTTCCTCGGGTATGTTTCGGATTGTTACGGCGGGCATGATAGCACCTCCTGCATAACTGATAGGAATGATGGCAGTATGGAGATTTTGCCATCATATTTCAAGATCATCGTTGAAGAGGGCCTCTGAATCGTAGCCGCCATCATTATGTCTCTCAGGATCGCCCTGTGTGACCTGAAGCCGGGATCACGCATTCAGGACGCCGACGTGTTAGCTGGCATCGGCATGAAGATGCGCTCGATCGGCTGGCGCGCGGCGAAGGCTACGACGATGAGCCATGAACTTCGCCTCAGCCAGCTGACCGGTTATCCCTGTCTTCGGGAATGGCAGGATGTGCGCGGTGAAAAAGCAAGGCAGTCCGATCCTCGGCCGCTTCAGCAAGGCCTTCATGATGTGGCTGCCTTACTTCAGGCGTGGCACTTCAACCGCCTGGACTGATGTCCGTCGCGGCGCTGCCTTCAGAGCAGGCTTCATCCACGTCCCGACGGTCTAGGATCCGGGTGGGTGCAGCCGCGTGTCGAGCGCGAACGCCTCCTGGAATTCGAGAGCATAGGCACCTGCTCCGCCACCCGCTAGAAAGATCAGGTTCCAGCTGTGCGTCGAGACCGCACTGGGGACCGCGACGAACCGGTGTCGGCGCAGCAGCGCGTCTCCGAAGGCCTGTTGTCCCGCGCCGGGAATGCCCGGCCGCAGCCAGTTGGGATTGGGTACGGTCGCCGGATCAACGACGTGGACATCGGTGGGGTCGGCAACGACGGCCGCCGTTATCATGTGGGCGACCGTATCGAGTGCCCGGAATCCCTTGTGCACCGCCACCTCAAGGATCGCCGTCGCTGGATCGAGCGAGCAGTAGACCGCCCGCACGCCCTTGCTGTTCCAGCGTCCGCCAACCCGATAGGCGCCTTCGCCACTATCCCATGTCGCCGCATGGATGGCTTGATCGAGCCGCCATGCCACAAGCCTGGTTCCGCCGAGCGCAATCGGTAGAAGGGTCATGCATAGACGCCGTATTCAGGCGGTCGAGATGATCCTCGACCAATTCGACGCCGGCGGGCGTGCCGAGAAGATCGATCGGCCGGCGCTGATCAAGCCCGATCGCTGGGCGTTCCAGCCATTGCTCGGCCTCCGCCTGCGAGCCGAAGACATCCGTCGCCTTGGCAAGGATCTCGGCGAACTTCCAGACCCGGCCGCTCTGTTCCTGGCTGAGCGGCTTGGACAGCGCGTCCTTCCGGCGCTGCCAGGTGCGCAGGCTCATGCCGACCGCTTTTTCCAGCGATTCGTTCTTGCCTAGGACAACAAGATTGCCGACAAGGTGATCGAGCGCTAAGGCAGGCAGGCCGTGCAACAGCAGCTCATGCGCACCAAGCGCACTGGTCAGCCGGCGCGCAAGCACGCGCGAACCGCCAAGCAGGGCTTCGATCTTCTGCAACTCCCCACCAGCGACCGTTGTGGAAGGGGTGTTAGCTGCGAGGGCCATCATCGTCCTCCGCGTCAAGTGTCGCGTATAATATGTCATCTGTCGTGGTGTATTTCAAGGCGGGGCGCATCCGGCCCAGCCAGACCGGGATCATGACGTTCCCTGTCGCTCCCGTCCCCTCGGCTTGGCCGGTGGCAGAGGTTCGTTGATCCGAATGCCACTCACGCATGCCACGAGCGCGGTACTTGGCGGGATCCGCAAGGGCAGCCAGGGCGAGGTCTCCCCGCCGCCGTCGCAATCAAGGACCATTCCCGTTCTTTATGTCGCCTTTCTAAGGGACCGGCCGCGATCAGCGTCAACCCCGCAAGGGGGTTCCCCTTCGCTTTGCTTCGGTGACGCCTGCGGCACAGCCCCTTCTTCGGGCGCCATCGGGAATGGTCCCGATGCAACGAAGGAGACAATCCCATGGCTACCACGATCGCAACCCTCACCGAAAAGACCGACGGCACTCTCGAAGGCGTCTTTGCCACCATCCGGGTCAACGCCCCGATCGCCCTCGTCCCGAACGCCAGCAAGGCGAGCGACGAGGCCCCTGATTACCGCATCATCCATCGCAAGACCGGCTTTGAGATCGGCGCAGGCTGGAACCGCATCTCCCGCCAGACTGGCGAGGAATACATCTCCACGAAGATCGAAGCCCCTGAGATCGGCGTGATCTTCGGCAACGTTGCCCCGGCGCCCGGCGGCGAGCCCGGCAAGAAAGTCATCCTCTGGAACAGCCCGGCCTGAACCGGACCGCCGGCCCCGAAATCGGGGCCGGCGCTCCCCGAATTCAAAGGAGGCCGCCTTGAGCCGCTACACGATTACTGTCACCCAACCGCATCCCTCCACTCAGACCCAGATGCGATCATCGGCTACGACCGCCCGCTTCAGACGTTCTTTCTCCAGGCCTTTCCGGATGCCGAAGGCGGGAATTTTGAACTCTGGCTGGGCGCTGAGCTGAAGGAATTTGAAACACTGTCGCAACTGCTGTCCGCAGCAATGGCACGCGGTTTCGACTTCATACCGTTGGCATCGAGCATTCTTCACGAGCTGCTCGACGACCATGTCCGTGAAGCGCATCACGTTATCAGCGATACGATTATCCAGGATCTTATAAACGTGACATCTGCCTGCTGATGCAAGCCTAGAACGAAACAGCCCGGCACGCTTGCCGGGCTGTTTTTTTTGCCTTGCCTTGTAAGATTACTTGTTCAGCGCATCCTTGAGAGCCTTGGCCGGCGTGAAAGCCAGTTTTTTCGCGGCGGCAACTTTGATTGTCGCGCCAGTGGCCGGATTGCGCGCCTCGCGCTCCGGAGTGTCCTTCACCTTGAATTTGCCGAAGCCGGGCAGCGACGTCTCTTTGCCGGCAACCGCGGCCTCGGTGATGGAAGCAATCACCGCCTCGACGATGGCTTTCCCCTGCGCCTTTGTAAGGCTGTGTTCGGCCGCGATCTTGTCGGCGATTTCGTTGGTCGTGGTCATATTCTGTCTCCGCATCGTGTTAGATGCAGAATCACTGCCATTGCCGACCCGACCTGTCATCGACACGCTGCGGCAATTCGTTCGGAAAGCCCCGGATCTCCACAGTTATTCAACGTATCAGTGACCCGAAGACGGGCATCGAGCCCATCTTCGGGTTCGGGTGCGATACGGAGAGGAAATGTCTGCTCAGTCCGTCTGAGGATGCCATGGCGGCATGCCGGCCTCAAGGACGAGCGGTGCCCCCAATTTTGCCTTCGCTCCGGTACCCTGCGCTCCAACAAAATCGGCTCCCCCACTCGCCGGCTCCGCCGGTCGCTGGCGCGATCCTTGACCCCGCCACGCCCCCTTGACCGCGCGCGTCGTCTTTCACAAACTCAAGGAGACGACGACGATGCTTCTGGAACAACACATTGAAGAACTGCGGGCCGAATTGCGAAACGCCGTGTACCGCGACGAACGCCGCGAAATCGAGGTCGAGCTGGAACTCGCATGCGCCGAGTTGGCGGTGATCATGGCCGAGCAGGAGGGTGTCATCGACATCGAGCCGCCCTTCTGAGGCGGCTCTTGCCCTGTCGTCTGGTCTGACGCGCCGGATCGACCGGCGGTTCAAACCCGAAGCTTCGCTTTGCATCCGCGGTCGCCGGAACGGGCCCCGTTTCCTGATTGAGGGAAGCGGTGGGATCCGCATTCGTCTTCAACGCCGGGCCATCCCGTGGGAACAGCGTCGCCCCTTGGCGCACCCTTCGCTATCTGTCAGCGATTTCAGCTTGCCGGACAGGCGGTTTCGGCCTGTATCCGCGCGACCGTCTCTTTCGCAGAAGCTGAAGAAAGAGCCTGACCGCTTCTTCCTCCCGCGCGAAATGATGCTCCCGCCTTTGACCTGCAGCACCGATCCGACCCCATCGACGAATGAGACAGGCCTCGCCGAACAGGTTGGGCTCGATCGACATGGCATAAAAGCGGGCCATGTTTTTCCTGTCGTCGATGCGTTCGACATAGATCTGGTAGGATTGTGCAATCATGAAACGGAGAATCGGACAAGGCGGACTCGGCGTCCAACGACATATTTGAATCGGTCGGCCTTGATTGATTCATGCTGATGATGGGTTTCCGGCGGATAATCTGAGTCTTGCGACGCGGACCCCACGGCGTCATAAATAACCTTCACATTGAACTCTTTTTCAAAGGGTTCAATGATCCGGCTGCGGATAATCTCTTCGTAGGGTCCGCCGTAGCTGTTGACGATCAACTGCTCGGAACTCGCCTTGTCGGCAATCGTCACTGTTACACTTAATGTAACAAACAGAATTTTCCATTTCATAGTTCACCCTCACGTTTGTCTGGTTGACTGGCGTTTCGGAGACTTTGCGAAAGAATTGCGTCCCAGTTCCAATATTAGTTTTCGATGATTGATCGAATTTGACGAATAATAGCGCTCCCGATATCCTTGGAGTGAAGCAGGCGATCGACATCGCCGCCTCTGCCGCGTGCAGACAGGAGATCGGTTCCTTCAGGGGACAACGGCCGCAGTTTGGAGGCTGTGGGTGGCAGGAGAGAAAAGACAGGCGAGGCCTTGCGAAGGTCGCAAAACACGCCGAACCAGAAACGGTACCGGACCTCATCACCGTGGCTGCGCGCGTCGATGGCGCACCACGCCGCAATCGTCGCGGCCTGCAGGCTATATTGATCGCGTAGCACCTCGAAGGCGACAGCAGCATGTATTCCGTCGCAAACGTCGACGGGTGCGAAGGGTAGGGACGGCAATGCAGCAGATTGTTCCGACATGACGACTCTCCATTGAGAGTCCGGCCGAGTTTCGAAGTCGCTTGTGGCCGGACATTGCCTTGGCGACCCTCGCCGTCCGGATGCACATCGACTGTCATGTCGGCTAACAGGATAGATCAGGCTGGCGCCAGGGGGAAGCCTTATAGTTCAATTCACATACCTGTGGTCGCTTACGTCCGACGGGACGATCCATTCTGCTCTCGGCGTCGCGTCCTTTGGCTGATATGAGCAGTGTGCAGTCGTCATGCCGTCGCATAATCGAACGGGTCACGGGTGCCGTCTAGATTTAAGACCGAACCTTCCAGAGATGCTGGCGGTAAGGCTCGCCTCACTTTTGTCGGGTCGAGTGGTTCGCGCGTTGCCGCGGCGCCGGTTATGGATCGAATGTCGAACTGACATTCTTGGACTTCCTGCCAGCGCTGCCTCCCGGTTGGACGATAGTCATCGCACGGCCAAGAAACAGGCTCCGTCTCGGCGTGCGGCCTGGTGAAATGTCTTTCACATTTCTCAAAGGATACTGCGTGCCAAGCATGCTGCCCGACCTTGGTCCACTTTATTCCCGACCTTGGTCTGATCGAAGGGAGACGAAAGTTATTTCGCATGTCTGCTGAAGTCCCGTCAAACCTTTTGTCACATATTTGGACTTGACCCTCCAAGGTGTAGTGACGACTTGTACGGGCTCAGAGTTTTGCACCATCGGTGCGCAGATTTCCGCAGCCTTGGCATACAGATAGAATCCGAAGGAGACTGGAGGTGTTACCACGCCGCAAACTGATCGCCGTTTTCCCGTGTCTGCTGTTGACCCTCTTTAACACGGCTCTTCCCTATACGATTAAAATTCACGGTTTCTCCGCTGCATTTCACGAGCAGATGGCTGAGGCCGGAAACGGGAATGGTGGTGGCAACGGAAATGGCGGCGGTGGAGGCAGCGGGGGAGGTGGCGGCGGCAATGGAGGGGGCAGCGGAAACGGAGGCAGCAACGGTAACAGTGGCGGCAATGGCAATGGTAACTCGGGCGGCAAGGGAAACGATAGCAGCCAGTCGCCAGGCACCGGAAATGCCGGGAAAACCCAGGCCGATGTCGACGACGCGGCGAATGCAGGTCGCGGTACTTTGACTGTCCGCCACAAGGATGGCATCAGCGAAAGCGTTCAGCGCGGCCGATACGTGATGAAGGATGCAAAGGGCAGAACAATCGTCAATCGCGATGCAACGTTCTCTGACGAGCAGCGGCTCAGGGCCTTCCTCCGCTAACGGCGCCGGTCAATCTCGTCACGAAATGCCATCGCGGCTTCCGTCCGGTTACTCACGCCGAGCTTGCTAAAGATCTGTGTCATGTGATGCTTTATCGTCTTTTCGTGCAAATCCAGTTTCAGCCCAATATGCTTGTTGCTTAATCCTGCAGATGCCAGCTCGAGCACTTCCCGTTCCCGCTCCGTGAGTGCGACAAAGGGATTGGCTTGGGCGCCTGACCCGGTTTGGGAAATCAGACGTGCCGACAGCGTCGGAGCAACGTAACTGTCACCTGCCGCGACGGTTCGAATGATATCAGCCAGTGCACGGGACCCGACTCCTTTCAAGACGTAACCCTTTGCCCCGGTCCTTAGAGCTGTCATGACGTCATCACCTGCCTCGGAAACCGTCAGCATCACGATCTTTTGGGCCGGGACCTGTTCAAGTATAAGCGGGACAGCTTCCAGCCCGCCTCCAGGCATGGAGATATCGAGCAGCAGGATGTCCGGTCGGTGCTCCGCGGCTATGCGCAGCGCATCGTCCCTGTTGCTACCCTCGCCAACGATCTTGAATTCGTCCATTTCGGTCAGGCTTCGGATAACACCTTCCCTGAAGAGAGGGTGATCGTCCACAACTGCCAGACTGATCTGCTCTGCGGTCATGCCTGTTCCATTTCCTCGATGTTAAGCGACATCCGCACGATGGTCCCACGATCGGATGAAAAGAGATGGAAGACTCCGCCCAGGCTTTCAACGCGGTCCCTAAGACCCGCGAGGCCGAGTTTCTCGGGTGAAACGTCGCTCATACTGAAACCGTGCCCTTCGTCCACTACTTCGACGGTAACCTGGCTGCGTTCGGATGATTGTGTAACCTTTTGTCCAATGCCGCCCGCATGGCGATAGCCATTGTTCAGGGCCTCCTGAACAAAGCGATAGATACAGATCTTTGCAGCCCTGGAAAGATACGCAGGTGTTTCGTTGAGCAAGAGGTCGACAGTGACGCCCGTGCGCTGCTCGTGGGCAACAATCGCGCGCTTCAGCAGCTCGGCAAGGCTGTCCGTTTCTATGTGCGGTAACATGAGCCCGCTGCAAATGGCCCTTATTTCTGCCATGGCGTCATCAAGGCTTGTCTTGATGTTTGTCAAGGATGCTTCCCGCTCCTCGGCAGAAGTACGAGGATCGGCAAGCTTCGGACTGTCAAGGCGCAAGGATGCATAGGCGACCAATTGTGCGGGACCGTCGTGCAGGTCGGCACCGATGCGGCGCAAGTAACTCTCGTTGAGGGAGGTGGCCCTTTGTGTCGCACGCTGAACACGCGCGCGTAAGGCCTCGTTCTGCCGCAGCAGGGCGGAGAGTTCATCGATGCGGTCATTGAGGGCCCTGCGCTGGCTGTCGATGGTTCGGCTTCCACGAAGGACTATAATCGACAAGAGGCCAAAAAATATGGTCGTGAACGCCGCGACCGCGAGCCAGCTCAGGAGGCGGGCCTGTTTAAGACTCCATTCGAATTCGTCGGCGACCTCAAAAAATTCAGAGACGGCGACGACATTGCCCGACCACGGCTGCAAGACCGGATTGTAGATTTGCAGAAGTGGCTTTTCGCTATCGCGTTCGGCATCGCTCTCGACGCCATCGATCCGATTGAACCTCGCTGTCATCCGGCCGGTAAAGGCCGTTTTAAGGTCGCCGGACAGTGGGAGCTGCTTGCCGGAAAGGCTTTTTTCGCTGGAATAGAGAATAGTACCGTCCCTGCGCCAGAGCCGAAACGAAAACAGTCGTTTTCCAAGCGCGCCCTGCCCAAGGGTCTCATCCAGGGCCCGTGTTATCGAATCGTCCAGGCTCTGGGTGGTTTGCATGTCAGGCAACAGAGGAGCAATCACGCTGTCGACGTAAAGCGCGGTCGTTGCCGCGGAGTTACGTGTCACGGCGTTTTCGATCAGACTGGCAACGAAATAGCCCACGACCACCATTGCGCAGATCGCGACAAAACCGCCCGCAAGCAGGAACTGCCGTGCGAGTGACTGGGAATTCCAGCGTGCCACCGGGCTCGTTATCGGCGCCTCCTGGTTAGGGCCTGTCCGCAGAATGCGCATTATCAGCACTCATCTCCCAATCCTTCATAGCTACCCGTCAACGCAAGGTGTCCACCATGCCCGCGGGAGGCACCGGTTTCCCCGATGTGAGCTCGTCGTCCGGTCCATACAATCAGCGACCATCGGTCGCGATCAATCGGACTATGGTCCGAATGCCCAGAGCATAGGTCGGAGTGGAGTAGAAACCCGAGATTTCGGCAATATTGTAGTGCGTAACGATTTGCTGGCACCGCAGCTCTGCACATGCGGTGACCGACCATGAAAAGGACCTGCTCATGAAAATCTCCTCGCTGATCGGTACCGCAAGCCTTGGGCTCGTCCTGGCCCTTGCCCCCATGGCGGGAGACACTCCCGGCTTCACGCACGCAGCATTTGCGAAGGACGGGAACGGCGGCGGCAATGGCGGTGGTAATGGAGGAGGAAACGGCGGTGGCAACGGGGGAGGCCATGGCGGAGGGAAATCTGGCGCCGGCGAAAGCCGGGCGTCCTCGAATTCATCCGCGCACAAGGGCTCTTCGGCATCATTGAAATCGCATCACCCCGACAAAACTCCAAAATCTCACGCCGAGAAATCCAAAACGCACAGCGCAAAGCCCGGCACTGGCAGCCTCAACTCGATGAAGAGAAACTACCATGCCTATCTGAATTCCCAGGACCCCAAGATGGCGGCGCTTGCAGCCTACGTGAAGTCATATGCGGAATTCGAAATCCAGTACGGGGTGGGGGCCGTGCCCACGGATCCCGCGCTTAGCGAAGCTGCCCTTGTCTCGGCGCTGGAACAGTTGGCAAACAGGCCGGTCACCGACGGGGAGCTTGCCGAAGCGAAGAGCATTTTAGGCGCTGGAACAGATACAGGGAAAATCGCAGAGGTTCGCGACGCTCTCGAACAAGAAGACGGAAACTGAGAGACACCCGTAAAGGGGTGGCACGCCTGGACCGGCCTTCGTGTGCGATCAGGAACTCACCTACGGCTGCAAGTTTTCTGTCGTGCGCCTTGAGAGTTTGGTGTCGGTCAACCTCATTTAATTGCCGGAGTAATGACCGGCACTATCGCCGGATCAAGTTGCCCGCCGCGAGCTTGATCCGGCGATGTCATGTAGGCGACCCATTTGCCGTGAATATCTAATAATCAGTTGGCCGATGCTAACATGCGCAAGCTCACGATAACGATCGGCGACAATGGAGTTCTCGTGCGTGGTTACGGCCACTTAAGGCCGATAGCCGGAGATCAGCCCCTGGCCGAAGCGGTCAAATGTGACTGGGCTGGTCTTTTCAGAAACGTTACGCTCTCTGACACTCGCAAGTCGTCGCATCGCATAACCCATTTTCTCTCGGCTATCCGAAACGATGACGCGTTATCTTCATCGATTCCGTCGGTTCGCTAGAGCAACTGCTCGAGGCGCCGCGCCCGAACGGTAGGAACGATCCCTCGGTCAGCCGCGCCCGGCGAGCGTCACGCGTGTTTCGATTAACACTTTCCAATCCCCGTCAGTCCTACGTTGGGAACTAATTTTGAAGCCGACCCACGTCCGAGAATGGATGTCGGTTCACGGCCCCTCTTTAGGTTCACAAAAGGGGCGCATCAGCGGACAGATTATCTTCTTCAAAGGTGCGACGCCGCAACCGGCCGCTTCTATGGTCGATCAACTGTAGGCGGCCTGTCTGCCGTTGGCCCTTTATGAGGATCATTCCAGGTAAACGGCCTCGCATCTGCAATCTTGACCACCACGTCTGCCTTTCTGGCAGGCTCGGACCGGGTCGATCATTGCAAACCGATCCTGCGTGAGTTAGTTAGCGTCATCCACAAGGACCCGGTGAAACTCCGGGTGGCTCTTCTGGCCGCCGATCCGCCAGACAACACAGCAACGCAACCTATGCCATTTCGAGGACCGAGTTTCGCTCGGCCCGTTGCCTCAACTGTGAAAAATATTCCTATGCAAACTCTTTCAAACTACCGTCAGGAGTGGTTCTCCAACATACGTGGCGACCTACTTTCGGGTATCGTCGTCGCTCTCGCGCTTATCCCGGAAGCGATAGGCTTCTCGGTGATTGCGGGTGTCGACCCCAAGGTCGGCCTCTACGCTTCCTTCGCAATCGCCTGCGTGACGGCCTTTGTAGGCGGCCGGCCGGGCATGATCTCTGCCGCCACGGCGGCGACTGCTGTCGTCATGATCTCGCTCGTCAAGGACCACGGTCTTCAGTATCTCTTTGCCGCCACCATCCTGATGGGCATCATCCAGATCGCTGCGGGATGGCTGAGGCTGGGCCGCGTGATGCGCTTCGTTTCCCGTTCTGTCATCACAGGCTTCGTCAATGCGCTTGCGATCCTGATCTTCATGGCCCAGTTACACGAACTCGTTGGGGTCCCGACGCTCACCTACATGATGATTGCAGGCGGTCTTGCCATCATCTACCTCTTTCCATACGTGACCACGGCGATCCCATCGCCGCTTGTGGCCATCGTGGTTCTCACGGCCATGGCCTGGTGGTTCGGCATGGACCTGCGCACCGTCGGTGACCTCGGCGAACTGCCGTCTTCTGTCCCCTTCCTGATGCTTCCTCAGGTTCCGGTGACCTGGGAGACGCTGCAGATCATCTTCCCATACTCGGTGACACTTGCTGCTGTCGGCCTGCTGGAATCGCTGCTTACCGCGCAGATCGTCGACGATATGACGGACACGCCGAGCAACAAGAGCCAAGAATGCGTTGGACAGGGCGCGGGGAACATCGCCTCGGCACTGATCGGCGGCATGGGCGGATGCGCCATGATCGGACAATCGGTCATCAACGTAACATCCGGTGGTCGAGGACGTCTTTCAACGTTCGTGGCTGGTTCTTTCCTGCTGTTTCTGATCGTCGTCCTCAACGATCTCGTCCGGATCATCCCCATGGCCGCACTCGTTGCAGTCATGATTATGGTTTCAATCGGCACTTTCTCTTGGCGGTCGATCCTCGACCTGAGACGCCATCCGCTTCCGTCATCCGTCGTCATGCTGGCGACGGTCATCACTGTCGTCGCAACACATGATCTGGCAAAAGGCGTAATTGTCGGCGTTCTGCTGTCGGGCATTTTTTTCGCTGGCAAGGTAGCTCGTCTTTTCAAGGTCACGCGTCAGGAGAATCCCGAACAGAATAGTGTCACCTATGAAGTAGTGGGGCAGGTCTTTTTTGCGTCGGCAGAAGCCTTTATCCACGCGTTCGACTTCACCGATAAGGGCAAACGGATCATCATCGATCTCGCCAAGGCTCATCTCTGGGACATCACCGCAATTGGCGCATTGGACAAGGTCGTGCTGAGGTTCCGTCAGGCGGGCGACGAGGTCGAGGTTCTCGGATTCAACGAAGCGAGTGCTGATATGGTTGATCGCTTCGCGCTGCACGACAAGGATGAGCGGCACGCGGCAAGCGCCGCACTACACTGACCGCCTGCATCCGTGCGCCTTGATGTTGTGGGCGAGCGTCATGAATCGAACCGATGGCGCCGTTTACGGCGGACGTGAAGGCGTCGATGGGCGCCGTTGCGTTGCTTTTGCTGTTAGGGTTGCACCCGGGCCTGATGGCTGGCGCATCGACCTGCGCCGATCAAACCGCCCTGACGGCCCGAGATTGAAGGAAGGGAGACCGGTCTTGTTGCCGCTCGAGGAATGCCGGTAGCACGGTCAGGCAAGAAGGTTTAAGAGTGACATTGCGGCAAGATGATCGAGATGGAAACTGACCCTGGCGAGGTCGCAACAGATCACGCGTACACCTCACAGCGGTCAACGATTGCAGCGCTGTTCAGAAAACAAATGGCTGGTCACTTTTACGCGTGCCGCTTACTTTTTGGAACGTGATGCAGGGTGGAAAAAAGCGCAACCCGGGACAACCACATAATGCGTCTGGCTTATTGCTCATGTCGACAGCTGACACTAACGGCGAATGGCGAACCGGTGAAGGTATCAATTTGCCACTGTCGGGCATGCCAGCGCCGTACCGGCTCCGCGTTCGGCGTTGCCGTGTTTTACGAGGCCGGCCAGGTGACCGCAGCCGGCAACCATAAGGCATTTCTACGCTGGGGCGAAAGCGGAAAGAAGTTGGAGTTCCGCTTTTGTCCTTGCTGCGCATCTACGGTATATTGGCTCCCGGAATTCCGGCCAAACCTCGTCGCGATTGCCCTTGGCTGTTTTGAGGATCCATCAGGCATCGAACCGACACAGAGCGTTTATGACGCAATGCAATTACCTTGGGTCTCTTTGTGTTTGCGAAGTGAGGGATCCCATTGACCGGCCACGTTTGCGACCGCAAGCCTCTACCATCACTCCGGCGCCACGTTAGCTTCCGGCCCTCGTCGCCTGCAGGTATTATCATAACCTACTTTTTGTGGTTTCCCGAAAATGCGGCCGTCAATCCGAGGCCGATGTAGATGGACCCGCTGACCCAGCGTTCAGCTTTAAGGTAGACCGGGCTGCGCTTCAGCCAATTACCCGCCGTCCCGGCAGCGAGTGCATAGGCGCCGTCCGTGAGCACTCCGATCACTGTGTAAAGAACCCCGAGGAACGCAACCTGCATTGCCACATGGCCACGCTGGGGCTCAACAAACTGCGGCAGAAAGGCGAGGAAGAACAACGCTGTTTTCGGATTGAGGAGGTTGACCAGGAAACCCTCGCGGAAAATGCGTCCGCGACTGCGCGGCTGGTCTGCGCCGTTAAAATCGGGAATGCTCGCGGGACCGAAAAGCTTCTTGAAGCCCAACCAAATCAGGTAGGCCGCGCCGGCATACTTCACCACACTGAAGGCGATCGCGGAAGACGCCAGGAGCGCCGACAGCCCTGCAGCAGCCGCGGCGACATGCACGAGTGTGGCCGCGTGAATGCCCAGAATCGAGACGAGGCCAGCAGAACGGCCCTGCTCGACCGAGCGGGCGAAGATGTAAAGAACCGCCGGCCCAGGCACGAGAAGCAGAACAAGCGTGGCGCTGACGAACAGGCTGAGATTGGCCGCGCCGGGAATTATCGAATCCATGATTGTGTCACTCCCCTCTGTGGCGATAGCAATAGCATTGAAAAGCGTTCGGTGCGAGACCGGCTTGTTGTGCCGCCATCCAATGGTTCAGTGGGTATGGAGTTCGCACGTCACGTTGATGTCGTCGAAAGAACCAGCTTCAGTGGCGGCTTGAACTACTATGGCAACCTCGATGTGAACCGGTACCTGTGACGCTCGCTCCACGGTTTAAACGTGGGCCTTCCGGCTGTTTATATCGTGGGAGAGCGGTACCCTCGCTTCAATATGCCCGGCCCGCGGCAAATCATCGACAAAATGCCGAAACTGGTTCCCAACCTGACGCGGAGCTACGTAATACCGGATTGTGGACATTGGGCGCCGCGGAAAAAACCCGCGGCGTTAGACGCAATGATCACCTTTTCGAGGTCTATACGGGGTTGCGAGTGAGACAGTCGCACAGCAAAATCGCGCGAACCATCGTTAGTTTGTTCCGGCCGGATCACCCTCTTTGCTAGGCTCTGGTCCAGTTGAAACAGCCGAGGGGCAGAGCGGCGTTGCTTACCAACAGTGCACCGTGGCGATAGAGCTCCAAGGGATTTCCATCCGCCGGCATATCCACTGCCCACAATTGGCCCGACGGGTCAGAGGCAATGATCCTGCCGTTTACCGCGGCAATGGCAGCAAACGCATCCAGCTCGCTTGTGCCGGGTGAAAAAAGGACCGCCACCTGTGATTGATCGGACGGCGGCAGCAAAGCGAGCGGCCCCGCGGTCAGTGCCGCCACGACGAGCAAAAACGGCGATCTGGGCACACCACTCCCCCTTTTTGACCCGCTTCGGCGCATTATCCAGCCAATAGTCAGAGTGATAAGTCCAAACATGGCAAACCAGAGCAAATCCCAAAAAAGCGGGTTATCCACGTCCATACGGACCCGGTGAATTCCCAGCAGCCAGTGTGACACAATACTGTCAAGGACATGCCATCCACCGAAGCCGACAACGGCATTGGCAAACATAAGACGATCCGCTCCCGGTGCAGGGAATTCGTTACGGGCTCTCCAGAGCAAGCAAAGTCCAATGATGGCGATGAGGTACATCAGCGCATGAAAAATACCATCCCAAAGAATGAGAAGGCGAATATCCAGGCGTGCCTGCTCAAGTCCACTTAAAAGATGATGCCATTGCAACAACTGGTGCAACACAATGCCATCGAAGAAGCCGCCGAGTCCAAAGCCCAGCATATAACCGGCCCATCGAAACTCTCCGGAAAAGGGCCGGAGGCTTGTTTCAGCTCCTGCGTCTGTCATTGATTTTCCTCCACTTCATTGCCATTCCAACCTCAGGAACGGGCCAATGTTCCGCAGTGTCCGTAGTAGCATGAGCCGGTCGCACGGGGCTTTGGAAGTGCGGCTGCTTATGTATCAAGAGGCAATCGCGAGGATCAAAACTGGGAGCGGCTAGGGGCTGACTTGGGTCGCGGAAGTGCTTTGCACAACACGTATTCGTAACGGCGCGAATGATCGGGGGCTTCCACAACGAAAGGTCAAGCCGTTCCAAGGACCACGCGCGGTAAGCGACAGATCGGGCGAGGGTGCTTTGCGACGTTCGCTTTCAAGTGAACAGGCTTCGCGTAACTGACGGCCCGGGATAGGGTCATCCCGGATTAATGACTTCCCCCACGTCCCATGGCAAGCCAGACGCAAGCGAGTTTCTCCACGTTGCGAGTGAAGGAGAATCGAATGTCTGCAATCGACCGGATTGGCGGAACCGCCGCGATTTACACACGTTTGCGGCCGCAGGAGGTCACTCACACAGCCCCCGGCCAGGCTGCCGAGCGGCCAGTTGCGGCTTCTTTTGGAGGCGCCCCCGCGCCCCTCTCCTCCAATCTTGCAAATGTACTCTGGTCGCTCCAGGGAGAGCCGGCCGGACACATTGATGAGGCGCCTTTGCAGAACGGCGGGCCAAGCCCGGAGGAAGAACTGAGCAAATGGGCGCATATGAGCCTTGGCGAAAAAATCAGGGCGCAGTATCTCGAGGCGCGCGGATTAACGGAAAGCGACCTTGCCGCAATGTCGCCCGACGAGCGGAAGGCAATAGAGGACGAGATCAAGAACGCGATCATGGCTGCGCTGGAGAATACTGGCGAGGACCACACACGCCGGAGGCCGTGATCCAGCCCCAAAACGGAACAGGTTTAGCCCCGCCGGTGTGACCGGATGAAAAGCAGTCCCTCGACGGGTGGATGCTCCCCGGCGCATGCCCGTTGCTTTTGCGTCTATATCCCCGGCCGCCCGAGTGTTGTGTCGGTTACCTGTCACTGCAGACGGAACTCGCCGTCAATGCGACGCCATTCATTCGGCCCAATCAAACGCTGGTGGGTAAAGCGGACGGAGTGAAGGGGGCCGTCGAGCCTCGTTTGCCAAAAGTCAAGGAACTTGTGCATTTCGGGGAAGTCCGGGGCCAGGTCATAATCCTGCCAGACAAAGGTCTGGAGCACGGCCTCGAAATCCGGGATCCGATAAAGGATGTGGGCAGTGGTGAGGCCATAGCCATTGAGCTGGCGTTCGAGATCGGATGAAAACTGCATGCTTCATCTCCTTTCGTGACACGACAAAGTGTGGCGCAAAATTTTCCAGGTATCAACGGTCTTCTCAACGCGAACCGTCAGAATTTCGTTCCTTTTCAGCGCATTAGCAGCAGACTATCATGAGTGCTGATTTTTTGCGTCGACCTCTTGAAATTCAAAAATCGCCAAACCAGATTTTTGCGCGCGAACGCTCGGACGAGGTTCGCACTTCCGGGCCGGCCACCCCCGGCCCGGTAAGAAACAGACGTCATCTTTTTTGTCTCACGGAGGAAAATATGTCGTTCCGACCGCTTCATGACCGCATTCTCGTCCGCCGGGTCGAATCCGAAGAAAAGACCAAAGGCGGTATTATCATCCCCGACACTGCCAAGGAAAAACCGCAGGAGGGCGAGGTCATCGCCGTTGGGCCCGGTGCGCGCAACGATGCCGGACAGATCCAGGTGCTCGACGTCAAGGTGGGCGACCGCATCCTGTTCGGCAAATGGTCAGGCACCGAGATCAAGATCAATGGCGAAGACCTGCTGATCATGAAGGAAAGCGATGTCATGGGCATCATCGGCGCCCAGGCTGAGCAGAAGAAAGCCGCCTGAGCGTCCTACCCTACGCCCATCAGTCAGATAGCTGCCTATTGAGGAGTTAAAAAAATGGCTGCCAAAGAAGTCAAGTTCCACACCGATGCCCGTGAACGCATGCTGCGAGGGGTCGATGTGCTCGCTAATGCCGTGAAAGTCACCCTTGGCCCCAAGGGTCGTAACGTTGTTATCGACAAGTCTTTCGGCGCACCGCGTATTACGAAGGACGGTGTGTCGGTCGCGAAGGAAGTCGAGCTTGAAGACAAGTTCGAGAACATGGGCGCGCAGATGCTGCGCGAAGTCGCTTCGAAGACAAACGATCTGGCCGGCGACGGCACCACGACCGCAACTGTCCTCGCCCAGGCGATCGTCAAGGAAGGTGCCAAGGCGGTAGCCTCCGGAATGAACCCGATGGACCTGAAGCGCGGCATCGATCTTGCGGTCGATGCTGTCGTCAAGGAGCTGAAGACCAACGCTCGTAAGATAACCAGCAATTCCGAAATCGCCCAGGTTGGAACAATCTCTGCGAACGGGGATACGGAGATCGGCCGCTATCTTGCCGAGGCGATGGAGAAGGTCGGCAACGAAGGCGTCATCACCGTTGAAGAAGCCAAAACCGCTGAAACCGAACTCGAAGTCGTTGAAGGCATGCAGTTCGACCGCGGCTACCTGTCCCCCTACTTCGTCACCAATCAGGACAAGATGAGGGTCGAACTTGAGGATCCCTATATCCTTATCCAAGAAAAGAAGCTCTCGAACCTGCAGGCCATGCTGCCGGTCCTCGAAGCCGTGGTCCAGTCGGGCAAGCCTCTCCTCATCATCGCTGAAGACGTCGAAGGCGAAGCCCTTGCAACGCTCGTCGTCAACAAGCTGCGTGGCGGCCTCAAGATCGCTGCCGTCAAGGCGCCTGGCTTCGGCGACCGCCGCAAGGCCATGCTGGAAGACATCGCCATCCTGACCGGTGGTACCGTCATTTCCGAAGACCTTGGCATCAAGCTTGAAAACGTCACGCTCAACATGCTCGGACGCGCCAAAAAGGTGGCTATCGAGAAGGAGAACACCACCATCATCGACGGCGTAGGTTCCAAGTCCGAGATCGACGGCCGTGTTGCGCAGATCCGCGCTCAAATCGAGGATACCACTTCCGACTATGACCGCGAAAAGCTGCAGGAGCGTCTCGCCAAGCTCGCCGGCGGCGTTGCCGTCATCCGGGTTGGCGGCTCGACGGAAGTCGAAGTAAAGGAAAAGAAGGACCGCGTCGACGATGCGCTGCACGCCACTCGTGCGGCGGTAGAGGAAGGCATCCTGCCTGGCGGTGGCGTCGCGCTGCTGCGCGCTGTCAAGGCGCTCGACAATCTCGGTACGGCCAACCAGGATCAGAGGGTCGGCGTTGATATCGTCCGCCGTGCAATCGAGGCACCCGTCCGTCAGATCGCCGAAAACGCCGGCGCGGAAGGCTCCGTTATCGTCGGCAAGCTGCGCGAGAAGACGGACTTCTCCTTTGGCTGGAACGCACAGACAGGCGAATACGGTGATCTCTACGCGCAGGGCGTTATTGACCCGGCCAAAGTCGTTCGTACTGCGCTTCAGGATGCCGCCTCTGTAGCAGGCCTTCTGGTGACGACCGAAGCGATGATAGCCGAAAAGCCGAAGAAGGATGCCGCGCCTGCACCCGCCGGAGCGGGAATGGACTTTTGATGGAAGGGGGCGCCCAGAGGGCGCCCCCTGTTTGGTGCTCCGTGAGTAACGATGCGGAGCCTGACCAGCCAAATACCAGCGCGAGTCCTCTTCTGCAAATTCGCGGGCGTCTGGATGAACGCAGTGAAGGCGGCCGGTGGGCTGTTCCTCCCGGAATAATAAAGGGCCACGGGCGTCAGGAGCGGCGTCCACTCCTCCAATATGTGCGTCAGTCGTCCAGCCCCAACCCTTCGCGGCAAAGGTTTCTGCGAAAGCGAAATCGACCACACGAAACTTTCACCAGGAAATAAATCGGTTCCGCCGAGGTTTTTCCATTCTGCTGTCAGTCAGGGTGGAATGCTGCGCGGTTGACATGGCGACCTCGTCGCAGTTCGACTGCCCGAATTTCGGAACGGATGCGACATCGACTGAGGAGGGGCCTGTTTAATGTCTCCTGGCTTTGCATAGTCGAGTTAACCGCACTGCGAGTTACTAGTGGCCGAATTTTTAGTCATCCCACCACCGCCGCCGAAAACGCGGATATGATCAGTGTTTTCGTATATTCAGCCGAAGGCCGGTTGAAGATGGCGTTTGTCTCTCCCTCCTCGACGATCTTTCCGTTTCTCATGACGATGACGTAATCTGAAATGGCCTTGATGACGGACAGGTCGTGGCTGATGAAGATGTAGGAAAGGCCGTGGGCCTTCTGTAGATCACGCAGGAGGTCGATAACCTGGCCCTGAACGGACCGGTCCAGCGCCGACGTGGGTTCGTCAAGAATGATGACCTCTGGTTTGAGAATAATGGCGCGGGCAATGGCGATACGTTGGCGTTGCCCCCCGGAAAATTCATGGGGATAGCGGTTGCGGGCGGCGGGATCGAGGCCCACTTCCTTCAGCGCCTCGATTGCGCGCCTGTCCCGTTCCGCACGGTTGAGGTCCCGGTCGTGGACGAAGAGCCCCTCGGTGATGATCTCGCCTACTGTCTGTCGCGGCGAAAGCGAACCATAGGGGTCCTGGAACACGAGCTGGAGATGCCGCCGTAGCGGCCGCATGGCCTTTCGATCAAGCCCGGTGATTTCCTGTTTTCCGAAAAAAATCCGGCCATCGGCCTGGATCAGGAGCAGCAGAGCGCGACCGAGCGTGGATTTGCCTGACCCGGATTCGCCAACAATGCCGATCGTCTGTCCCTGATGAAGATTGACGTTCACGCCATCAACGGCCCGGAACTTGCTCGATTTCGACAGGAAGCCGCCCGGAATTGTGTAATCGATCGTTACGTTCTGGCCGGAAAGCACGATCGGAGCCTCTCGGCTGACTGCAGGCTTGTTCCCTCGGGGCTCGGCATCGAGAAGCATCCGGGTATAATCCGCCTTCGGGCGCTCGAAGATATCCTCCGTGGTCCCAGCCTCTACGATTTCCCCCCGTCGCATGACCGCGACGCGATCGGCAAAGTGGCGGACGACACCGAGATCATGCGTGATCAGCACGATCGCCATCCCGAAACGCTGCTGCAGCGACTTCAAAAGATAAGGATCTGGGCCTGGATCGTAACGTCGAGGGCGGTGGTCGGCTCATCCGCAATCAGGATGTCCGGCTCGTTCGCGAGCGCCATGGCGATCATGACGCGCTGGCGCTGACCACCGGAAAGCTCGTGAGGATAGCTGTCTATACGCCGCTCGGGCTCCGGAATTCCGACGAGCCTCAGCAGTTCGAGAACGCGTGCGCGCGCCTCCTTTTTACTGCCACCGCGGTGGTGAATGATCGGCTCGGCAATCTGCGCACCGATCCGGTAGAGAGGATCGAGCGAGGTCATCGGCTCCTGGAAGATCATGGTGACTTTCGCGCCACGGATTTTGTTCAGCTCGCCGACAGGCAGTCCAAGAAGTTCCTTTCCGCGATATTTCGCGGAGCCGCTGATGGCGCCATTGGATGCAAGCAATCCCATGATGCCCATCATCGTCTGGCTTTTGCCAGAACCGGACTCGCCAACGACAGCGAGCGTTTCGCCCTGTTTGACGTCAAGGTCGATGCCCTTGACGGCATGGACGGTTCCGTCCGGTGTGTTGAAGTCGACCTTCAGGTCGCGAACGGAAAGAATGGTGTCAGTTGTCGTCTTCATGTCAACGATCCTTGGGATCGAGTGCATCACGCAACCCATCGCCGACGAAATTCAGCGAAAACAGGGTCAGCACGAAAAAGATCGCCGGGAATATCAGAAGCCACGGGGCGGACTGGATATTGTTGGCACCTTCGGAAATCAGCGCGCCCCAGCTTGTGAGCGGCGCCTGAACGCCGAGACCGAGGAAGGACAGGAAGCTTTCCAGAAGAATGACTTTGGGCACGACGACCGTCACGAACACGACAACGGGCCCGATCGTATTGGGGATGATATGACGGCGGATAATCTGCCAGTCGCTTAGTCCCAGAGCCTGCGCCGCACTGACAAATTCCCGTCGTTTCAAGGCGAGTGTCTGGCCACGCACGATGCGCGCCATGTCCAGCCATTCCACCGCGCCGATGACGAGGAAGATCAGGATGAAGCTGCGGCCAAAAAAGACGACCAGAACCACAACCAGAAAGACGAAGGGCAGTGAATAGAGTATTTCGACGAAGCGCATCATCACATTGTCCACGCGCCCGCCAATATAGCCCGCTGTTGCACCGTAGACCACGCCGATTCCCAAGGAAACGAGGCTCGCCAGGACACCGACCGCAATCGAAATCTGACCGCCAAGCATGACGCGCGCAAGCATGTCGCGGCCGTTGGAATCTGTACCGAAGAAAAAGTATTCGCGGTTGACGTCGCCTTCCAGCTTCAGCGTGCGTCCGTCGTCTTCGGTCGCAATCACCCTGGTATTTCTGAATTCATTGGCACGGTCGAAGTAGCGTGTTGCCCGCGGATCGATTGCGCTGCTGGAGGCGATGGTCGCCGTGAAAGTCTGGCCTTCAACGGCAAATTCCTTCAGCTCGACGCGGGCCCGGCTCGCAACACCCTCCATCACGTCCTGAAGGTTATTCACATCCGGGCGTGGCTCGAGACTGGGTGCCACCGAGACATAGGAGGAAAACACCTGATCATAGGTATGTGCCAGGAAATGAGGCCCGACAAACGAGAACAGAGTAATAAGGAGCAACATGACGGAACCCGCCATGGCTGCCTTGTTGCGTCTGAAACGCAGGACTGCCAGCTGGAACAGGCTGCGGCTTTTGATTTGTTGCGAATGAGGGTTAGTGCCGGGGCTATCAGTCATGTCTGACCCTCGGATCAAGAAGGCCGTAGAGAATATCGACGACTAAATTGAACAGGATGACGAAAATGGCGACGAGAACAACGGTTCCCATCACCAGCGTATAGTCACGATTGATGGCGCCGAGAACGAAGTAGCGGCCGACGCCGGGAATGGTGAAGATCGTTTCGATGACTGCCGAGCCAGTCAAAAGCGCGGCGGCGCAGGGAGCGAGATAGGAAACGACCGGCAGCATTGCCGCGCGCATGGCGTGGAAAACGACGACGCTGCGCACGGGAAGGCCATAGGCCTTGGCCGTGCGGATGTGGTCCATTCGCAGTGCCTCGATCATGGCACCGCGCGTCAGCCGGGCAATGACCGCAAGCTGCGGCAGCGCAAGTGCGATCATCGGAAGAATGAGGTAGCGTAGCGACCCGTCACCCCAGCTGCCTGCCGGAAGAAGCCCGAGCAGCACGGCAAATACAAGCGTGAGAACAGGGGCCACGACGAAATTCGGGACAGTGACGCCCACTGTCGAGATTGACATGATCGAGAAATCGAAAGCGCTGTTTTGCCTGA
This sequence comes from Agrobacterium sp. RC10-4-1, assembly GCF_014138475.1. NCBI lineage: Bacteria > Pseudomonadati > Pseudomonadota > Alphaproteobacteria > Hyphomicrobiales > Rhizobiaceae > Agrobacterium > Agrobacterium sp. RC10-4-1. The sequence goes on along the minus strand of NZ_JACJIT010000010.1, from coordinate 186,390 downwards.
GTGCTGCGAGCGTGCCGGCGAGCACGCCGCCCACCAGAGCCAGCAACAGAGCATAACAACCCAGTTCGAGCGAATAGGGCAGGCCCTTGCCGATCAGCTGCGCGACGGTGTTGTCCTTATAGATGTAGCTTGGGCCAAAATCGCCGGTGACGGCATTGCCGAGATAGATGAGATACTGGCGCCATAGTGGCTCATCCAGATGATAGGTTCTCATCAGATTTTCCATGGTCTGTGGGGGGAGGGGACGTTCGAGATTGAATGGACCACCGGGCGCAAAATGCATCAGGAAAAACGAGATCGTGACGACGATAAACAACGTCGGCACGGCGCTCGCCAAACGGCGCAGAAACCGGCATCGACATGGCTGTTCCGCAGAGCTCAACCCTTGCGACCCAGGATACGGCATCCGATGCGGCAAGGCGCAATTTTGCCGAAACCTTCGGACGAGTGGCCGACCGCACGATCCAGCGCAATATGGATGTACAGCCGACGCTGCAAATCCGGCCCGGCTATAAATTCAATGTGCTAGTAGATCAGGACATTGTCTTTCCAGGGAAATATCGTTGAGAAAGCAGCCTAGCCCTAGTCGCCGTTTCCTTCCGTGGCCAGCGCTGCATAGCTAAATCACGAAGCATGCCAACTGAACCGCACCGGGTTTGCCGGAGGCCATTTCGTTTAAGTTATGCTTGCCACGGCCGGTGCGTCCAGCATGGCGTAATATCGTTCTTCGGCTTCGGCTGGCGGTATGTTGCCGATGGGCTCCAGAAGGCGACGGTTGTTGAACCAATCTACCCATTCCAGCGTGGCGAACTCCACGGCTTCGAAGTTTCGCCACGGTCCTCGCCGATGGATGACCTCGGCCTTGTAAAGACCATTGACCGTTTCAGCGAGAGCGTTGTCATAGGAACCTCCAACACTCCCGACCGACGGCTCGATGCCCGCTTCCGCCAGCCGTTCGGAATAGCGAATGGACACATATTGCGATCCGCGGTCGGAATGGTGAACCAGTCCTCCACGGTGGACGGGCCGCCGATCATGAAGCGCCTGGTCGAGGGCATCGAGAACGAAACCCGCATGGGCAGTCCGGCTTGCTCGCCAACCGACGATGCGGCGAGCGAAGGCATCGATCACGAACGCGACGTAAACAAAGCCCTGCCAAGTGGCCACATACGTGAAATCAGAAAGCCAGAGCATGTTGGGCGACGGCGCGAAAAAGTGCCGGTTCACCCGGTCGAGCGGACAAGGCGCGGCCTTGTCCGACACGGTGGTTTTGACGGGTTTGCCGCGGATGATGCCCTGTAGTCCCATTGCCCTCATGAGCAGAGCAACAGTGGAGCGGGCGATGTCGTAGCCTTCTCGCTGCAACTGCCGCCAGACTTTACGCACGCCATAGACCTGGAAGTTCTCGTTGAACACCCGGCGTATTTCGATCTTCAAACCGATATCGCTGCGGGCCCGGACCGACAGGCGATCCACATCCAGGCGCTTGGCAACGTTCTCGTAGTAGGTTGATGGGGCAATCGGCAAAAGCCTGCAGATCGGCTCGACCCCGAACACGCCACGGTGTTCGTCAATGAACGAGATCATCGTTTGAAGGGGCGGTCGAGCTCCGCCATCGCGAAATGAGCAGACGCCTTGCGCGAAATCTCGTTGGCCTGACGAAGCTCGCGGTTCTCGCGCTCAAGAGCCTTCATCTTCTCGGCCGCGTCGCTCGGCAAGCCTGCTCGTTTGCCGCTGTCGACCTCGGTCTTCTTCACCCATTCACGCAGCGCGGCTGGCGAGCAACCGATCTTGCCCGCAATAGATGAAACGGCAGCCCACCGCGATGGGTGCTCAGCCTCGTGATCCAGCACCATACGGATGGCGCGTTGGCGGACTTCGGGTGAAAACTTGTTCGTTGTCTTGCTCATATCGGCTCCACTCTCTCAGAAGTTGGAGCCTCCGGCAAACCCGGTGCGGTTCAAGGTGTTGGCTTGTTTCCACTGACGGTTCCCGACATGGCCATCCAAGCCTCCAAGCGATCGGGCGGCTTCTTGTATCTACGAAGAACGGAGAAGAAGAAGCCCGAATCGTCTTCAATCACAAGCATGCCGCTGCCAGCGTCTGGGACGATGACGAGCTGAAGGAGGAATTCAACTATTCCACCGAATATCCGGACGGCGTGCTTCCTTGGAAGACGGTTTCTTTTAGCAATCCGGCGAGCGACCATCGTCGATGCTTGGGCGTTCTCCATGCCAGATTCCTGCTGCGGTCACCTGAACGTCGCCACCACGCATGTCACCTTTCACGAGAGTGGCGTCGCACCCTCGGTTTTACCGGCCTCTTGCAGGAACAGGCTGTAGCCGATCGAGTGATCCGCGTACTTGAAGGCGAGAATACTTAGTACGGAGGCGATCATGGCCGCCAGAATCAACCGCATGTGTTAGACCTCAAGATGTTATCGCAGAGAGTTATCGTCGTTTGGCGTGTATCTCTGGCCCGGAAACCCTATCGAATCGGCGCGTCCGCCGTAAGCCCCGCGGGTCTCTCCAGAAGGACTTTGACGACGACACATCGAACGTAGTTTGGACCAATCGAGCATGACAGCTATACCAATGGTTGGCGTGCCACCTTTCGGCGAACAAGGTGTGAGGTCCGCGCCTCAACGCGGTTCTATGCCGAATTCCTGCGCATCCAGATCCTGTTCGAGTTTGACGAGCGCGCGATCGCTGATTTCGCCAGTCCGATACATCTTGAGTAGCTCGGCGCGGCCGGCTTTGATCGCTGCCAACATCGCTGCGGACGGTGGCATGGCGGCGCGTGCTCCCGCAGCCCCGGCGAGCGACGAGGCTTCGCGGTCGGCACGGTTCCGGTAGTGCTCAAGCAAGCAGCGCTCCTCGTTGGAAGTTTGCGAGCTGACGGCCGCCGAGAACGCCTTGAATTGAGCCTGGGACAGCCTCATTCTCGCCGTCGCCTCGTCTCGGGCAAGCCGCTCCGCGCTTTGCGATCCGGTCGAGGGCAAGAACTTCACCAAGAGCGGCAATGTCGGCCCCTGGATCAAAACCGTCACGAATATCACGCCAAACGCCGATACCAGAATGAAATCCCTGCCGGGAAAATCCTCGGGGAGAGCCAGCGCGGCCGCGAGGGTGACCGGCCCCCGAATACCCGCCCAGCCGAGGATCATCGTGATCGAAAAGTCGGGCTGCATTCCAGCGCGTAGGCCAAGGCGGCGCGCTAGCCTCCATAAGGCGTCCGAGCCGAACAGCCAGATAAACCTCGAGATCAATACGACCCCGACGATCACCCCGGCGGGAAATGTGAGTTCGGTCATCGCCTGATCGCTGGTGGCGATCCTATCCAAGGTCTCCCTCAGGGACAGTCCGACAAGAATAAACAGGATCGACTGGAGGACGAAGACGAGAATTTTCCAATAACTACGGGCGGCAATTCGAGTCGCTGCGGAGAAAATCTCGTGTTGCCGCCATCCGAGTATCAGGCCTGTCGTCACTGTCGATAGCACACCGGAAACGCCGATCCGCTCGGCGGCTATGTAGGAGGACGCTGCAAGCAGCATGGTTCCGGTGATGACGATCTCGCTGCTTGCCAGTCGCTGTAGCACCAGCATACCCGCATGGCCGAGGCAGTAGCCGACGGCGATGCCGCCGCAGGCGACCAACGCGAACATGCCGAGTGCCTCTGGAACACTGAAAGAGCCCGCTGCAGTCCAGGCGACCGCAAAATGGAAGAGCACCAACCCGCTCGCGTCATTCACCAAGCTTTCGCCGCCGAGCACCGTGGTGACCCGCGTGGGAAGGCGAAGCTTCTCTAAAACGGCTTTCACTGCAACCGCGTCGGGAGGCGAGACGGCCGCACCCAACGCAAATCCGACGGCCCAGGGAAGTTCGGGAAACATCACATGGAACGCCACACCCACACACGCCGACGTAAAGAACACCGCGCCGACGGCCAAGGAGACGATGGTGGCCGAGTGGCGCTTGAAGTCACGCCACACCGTGGCGTAGGCGCTGCTGAGCAGCAGCGGCGGCAGGAACAATACGAGGATCAAGTGCGGATCGAAGGTCACACTCGGGATGCCGGGGACAAAGGCGAGTGCCGCGCCGCCGCCGATCATCGCCGCAGCCGGAGGAAGCCGCAGATATCGAGCCATCAGCTCCAGGATCACGACCACCAATAGCAAGAGCACCAAGAACTCGTACTGAGACTGCAGCGACATCGATTCCCTTCCGCCCTTATTTACCTCGGATCGGAGAAAGCCTTAGAGATTTGCGGTAAGGGAGGAAGATACACGTCGGTGTACCTGTCACGGTACGCCGAAAGGCGTCCGGGAATGCCTGACCTAAAAACTGCTGTGCGGGGAACTATAGCCGACGCCAATTTCTTTCGAGTGCAGCGACAAAAAGCCGGATCGCAAGTTGAACGCGCGCACATACATGATCGAATGCCTTCAATTTTCTATGGTGCTGACATGGCCGGGAATGACTGGCCTCCTCTTCCTCCTGTCCTGACGGGTATGCGGGCGAGGTGCCCCCGGCGCGGTCAGGGAAAGCTTTTCGACGATTTCCTGACGCTCAAACCGAAGTGCTCAGCGTGCGGGTAGGACTACTCCTTCGCCGACCCGGCGGACGGCCCCGCGCTCTTCGTCATCTGCTTCACTTGTATCCCGGCGGTTGCGGCGGCCTCTTGGATCGAGATTGCATTCAACCCTCCATTTTGGGTCCATCTCGTGACCTCGTTGCCGCTTGTCCTGCTGGCTTGTATCCTTCCGCGTCGCTCCCTCAAAGGATGGTTGATCAACAGCCAATATTTCTACAAAGCCGAAGAGGGAAAGATCGGCTGGGAGTTCCGGCGGAACACGCAGGCAGCAGCGAAGAACGAGACGCCCATAAACAAGGTATGACGCCGCAGGCGTGCCGTACAAATCGGCGCGCGTGTCACCATGGCGTCAAGAGGCCGCCCTGATATGCACCGGGGTCGCTTTATAGGAGGGCGTCCCGGATTTCTTGTCGAAATGGCTTAGCGCCACCAGCACGTTCAACTCCGGGAAATAGCCTGCCGCCGAGCCGCGCGCGATGTCGTATTTTACTGCCGTGAAGCCAGCGACGACCCGCTTCACGCTCTCGTCCTCACCGTCGTCCGGAGCGGCGACGATGTCGACCTTCGAGCCGTCTTCCAGCCCACGCTCCTCGAGGTCGATGGCATTCATGAAGACGACGTCCCGGCGGCCGAACACCCCGCGGTAGCGGTCGTTCAAACCGTAGACAGTCGTGTTGTACTGGTCGTGGCTCCGAACGGTCGTTAACGTAATGATGTCCGGGTAGGAGAGGCGAGGGTCTTCCTCGATCTCCAGCGCGACTATGAAGTTCGCCTTGCCGTTGCTCGTCCGCCATTCCCGCCGTGAGGCGGGTATGTCGAGGTGGAAGCCACCCGGCTCGCGTATACGCTTGTTGAAATCGTAAAAGTCGGGAAACACGGTCTCGATCTTGTCGCGAATGCGGTCATAGTCCGCGACCATGCCATCCCAGTCGATGCCGTGTCTTTCGCCGAGGGTAGCTTTTGCCATTCCGGCGATGATGGACGGTTCGGAGCGGAGATGTTCGCTTGGCGGATTCAAGAAGCCCCGAGACGCATGAACCATGCATGTCGAGTCCTCGACGGTAACCGACTGAAGTCCGCCCTCCTGAAAATCGACGTCGGTTCGCCCGAGTACGGGTAGAATCAAAGAGTTCTCGGCGATCAGGAGATGGGACCGATTGAGCTTCGTGCATAGATGGACCGCGAGTTCGAGCTTCCTCATTCCGGCGAATACCCGGTCGGGATCGGACATGGCGACCGCGAGGTTTCCTCCAAGACAGATCAGGGCTTTCGATCGTCCGGCGATGATCGCGTCGATGGCCTCGACGGCGTTGTGTCCCTTCTCGGCGGGCGGGCGGAAGCCAAAGGCCCTTTCCATGCCGTCGAGCAGCAACTTGTTCGGGATTTCGGTGATGCCGACCGTACGATCGCCCTGCACGTTCGAGTGACCCCGGAGCGGGCAGATGCCAGCACCGGGCTTCCCCATGTTGCCGCGCATCATGAGGAGGTTGGCAAGCTGCTGTACATTGGAGGTGCCGTTGCGATGCTGCGTGATGCCCATGCCGTAGCAGACGATGACACGCTCCGAACGCACGTAGACGAGGGCCGCGCTGTCGATCGCGGCCCTCGTCAGACCGGACTTCTTTACGATGAGGTCCCAGGTGGTGTTCGCGAGGTCGGCCAGTAGCGCGTCGAAGCCAGCCGTATGGGTCTCGATGAATTCGCGGTCGAGCAGGCCGCTGCCTCCGTTGGCCAGGTCTTCCTGATCAAGTTCCACCACCCGCTTCATGATGCCCTTGAGCGCGGCAACGTCGCCACCGCTCCTTACCTGATGATAGGCCGAGGCGATGGGTGTGGAAGTCAGCGTGACCATCTCCACCGGGTTCTGGGGAGCGGCAAACTTCTCCAGGGAGCGTTCCTTGAGGGGATTGAAGACGATGATCGGGACGCCGCGCCGTGATGCGTCGTGCAGCGTCGTCATCATGCGCGGATGGTTCGTTCCCGGATTGTGGCCAAAGCTGAAAATGGCGTCGCACTGGTCGAAGTCTTCCAGAACGACTGTGGCCTTTCCGATCCCTATAGAAGCGGGCAGGCCGACGCTCGTCGCTTCGTGGCAGAGATTGGAACAATCGGGGAAATTGTTCGTACCGTATGCGCGGACAAAAAGCTGATACAGGAAGGCCGCCTCGTTCGAAGCGCGCCCCGACGTGTAGAACTCGGCCATCCGGGGATCGGGAAGTGCGTTGAGTTTGGTGCCGATAACGTCGAACGCCTCGTCCCAGGTGATCGGTCGGTATCTGTCCGTGGCCTTGTCGTAGACCATCGGGTGTGTCAGCCGACCCTTGCCCTCAAGCTCGTAGTCGTTCCAACCCCACAGCTCGCTGACGGGATGCTGCTCGAAGAAGTCCGGTCCGACGCGCTTGGCGGTGGATTCCCATGTGACGGCCTTCGCGCCGTTCTCGCAAAACTCGAAGGACGACGTGTGTTTCGGGTCGGGCCAGGCGCACCCGGGGCAATCGAAGCCGTCAGGCTGGTTCGATTTAAGCAGGGTCATCGAGCCCTGTACGACGATCTTTTCATGGATAAGAGCTTCCGCGGTAGCCCTCAAGGCATCCCATCCGCCAGCCGGGCCGCTGTAGTCCTCGATACCGTCGGGGCGCTTGTCGGTCATCACCATCTCCATTCGTCTTTGCAGAGAGAAGACCACACGTAGCGGCGTTCGCGTGAGACATACTCAAGTATGCGTAGATGTGCCGAAAGCCGATCCCGTAGTTTCGAACGATGGGCTAGGCCGCATCATGCAGCGGGCAAAATCGGAGACAAGCGCCATGTACATCGAAACGATGACGAAATTCGCTGAGGCGGGGTCTCACAAAGCCGAGATGGTGAACAACCAGCTTTCCGGATTTTTCATCGGCGCAATTCTGGCAGGAGCTTACATCGGCTTCGGCGACATCGTTATGTTCACGGTCGGCGCTCACCTCGACCAGGCGTGGTCGCATCTGGTCATGGGGGCTGTGTTCGCCTCTGCCCTGACGATCGTCGTGTTCGCGGGCTCCGAGCTTTTCACGGGTACGGCGATGTACATGTCCTTCGCGCTGTTCCAGCGTCGGGTTTCGACTGCCGACGTGTTGAAAGTCTGGACGGCTTGTTGGATCGGCAACCTGGCCGGAGCGATACTTCTGGCGGCGGTCTTCCGCGCGGCGGGCGGCGGCGTCCTTCTGGGGGACGGAAGCGCGCCTTTCTATGCGGCGGTTGTCACGAAAATGTCGGCGTCGCCGCTGGTGCTGCTCGCAAAAGGATTTCTGGCGAACTGGCTGGTGTGTCTCGCCATCTGGATGTGTGGCAGAACGGAGAACGATGCCGCCAAGATCGCCCTCATCTTCTGGCCCATCATGATATTCGTGGCCGCAGGCTTCGAGCACTCCGTGGCGAACCAGTTCACGTTCGCGCTGGCGCTGATGGGCAACGCGCCGGACGGCGTGAGCGTGTCTGGCGCTCTCTATAACCTCTCGATGGTAACCATCGGGAACCTGCTGGGAGGCGTCGTCATGCTGGGGTTTGCCTACAAGGCACAGGAATTCGGCGTTGGCCACGAGGGCCATTACAAGCCCCTGCCGATTTCGGACAGGAAGGGTACCCGTCACAGTACCTCGGAGCGGGCCTGAATTTCGCGGTGTTCGGATATGAGCGGAAGCATGCTTTCAGCACGGATCGCCCCAGCTTCGCGCAAGCCCGGGAGGCGATAGATGTCCCGCAACCGGAGATGGAGATTCCATGCGAGTAGGATCAGCTTCAGACATCTACCAACTTTTCGTACCCAAAGCGAAAATCAAGGACAACGGCGAAGCACCCGAAGAGCGACCAGCGCCGACAATCAGCAGCTCTGGCGGCAGCTTCGGAAACGACGGGATCGCGGCCGCGTTCCTCGCCCGGCTCGCCAAAAGCAACTTCGAGCGTGACGATACGAATGGCGACGGTTTCGTCGACCAGAAAGAGTACATCGACGCCAAGACACAGGTCAGATCCGACGGCTATCAGGCAAGCGCGTCCGACGTCCAGAAGACGTGGGGCGAACTGGACAAGGACGGAAAGGGCCGTCTCAACGAGCAGGAGTACGCCGAGGGATTTTCCTCGATGTTCAAGGTCAAAGTCGGGACCTTCGATAAACCGCTTAGATAGGCGCTTGTCACGCTGCACAGATATCGGGACGACGATTGTCCCGATATGATGCGTCGAAACCCGCCGCTGCGATATCGACGAACCTGCCGTCGGCAACGATGTCGAGGGACATTTCGGGTCGGCGGCGTAAACTGAAGAGCCATCCCTTCACTCGTACTGATGCGGAGCGTTCCCCTCGGCGTCGAGCGGAAGCGGTTCAATCGGTCGATCGTGCCAACGGCACCATGTATCTCCGACAGAAAGGCCTCGCCCTCATCCGTGAGGAACACGCTTCGCGTAGTCCGCCGGAACAGACGCACCCCGAGATCAGCCTCGAGTCTGGCCAAAGCGCGACTGAGCGCCGATCGGGAGATGTCGAGCTGGGGAGCCACGACGCGAAAATTACGGCTCGCACTCAGCGCAATAACTCACCGGAGCGACTGGAGGTCGACGTCCTAATGCACTTTCAGACAGCTCTGTCGAAACGGCGCTGATATCGCTCATGCGCGGCACTTGGCCGTCGGCGCTCTGACCGCTGCCATAAGGTGGGGATTGGACGAGGTCCATGTAGAAAAGCCGTTCCTCATGAGGAAGCTTTGCCAGCGTCGATTCGAACATCTCTTCGGCTTCCGATGAGTTCAGCATTCGTCTGAGCGTTGTGGCAGCTCGCAACTCGTGAAGCGAATTTCCGCTGTCGCAGGCCGTCACGTAAGCTTTTCTGAGGTCCGCATTGCCCTCGTCCATGTGCCCGTCGAGGGGGCCTGAAATCAGTAACGTGCCCCTTATTCGCAGGAGATCGGACATCTGGAATATCTCTCCGCCAGTCCGCGCGGTGCTGATCGCGGTCTCGATGTGCCGAATTGCGTGCGATACTTCCCCGAGGGCGGCATATGCTTCTGCCAAGGCAGCATGAAAGCTCACCAGCATATGTTCGTGATTTCGGGATGTCATGACTTCGATCGCGCTTACCAGCATCGTCACGCCTTCCGCCGCAGAGCCCTGGCGCACGCGGACTTCCCCGCTAAGCCCTTTGCTAACCGCATGAAACGCGGCAAGGGAATGTCGTTGCGAAACTTCGGCCAACCTTTCGATCATGCCGTTGGCGACCGCCAGATCGCCTTTCCAGATGGCATTTGAAGCGGCGTACGCGAGGGCGATGCAAAGCGGAATGGGATGGCTGTAGGCGGCGGCGCTGTCGATCGCGTCGCGAGCGGTGATTTCCGACCGCCTACCGTCGCCTTGGAGAAGCTGTACGCGCGCGAGCTGGACCTTTGCCCGAATGAATTGGGTGAACACCACGAGTGTCAGATCGAGATCGACGGAGCCGCCGACCGGACATGATTCTTCGAGGACCCGGCGGGCACCGATGAAGTCACCGTTGTAGGCATGGCAGATTCCCTTCATCCAGAGTACGAGCCGCCTGGCGACGACGTCGGACGATCCCATGCATGCTGTCTCGGCGGCATCGGCTATTCGCGCGCCGGCGTAGCAGTTCCCCGCCCGCATGAGGAAAATGTTGAAGCCTGCGATGATTTCGAGCCTGAGCCTGAGATTACCGAGGCTATCGGCGATTTCCAGGGCGCGTTCGAACGAAGCGGTGACGATATCCCGCGCCTCTCTGACGATGATCCCCGAAACCGCACGGGCTTGATGCAGCAAAGCCTCCGCGACCTCGTCCATCATAACCGAAGGGAGCGACGAGAGCGCCCGATCGCTCCACCTGAAACATTCCTCAAGAAGGGATAGCTCCAGGAACAGCGGGGACGAATAGGCGACGAGTTGGGCTCCGAGCTCCGGGTCACCAGCCTCGCTGTAACACCAATCGATCGCGCTTCTGACATTCGCCAACGCCTCGGGAAGGATTTTCGATACACCGCTCAGATGAAACGGGTCCGCCTTTTGGGCATGGACCCTGAGTAGGTCGAGGAAATACTCCGCATGGGCGCGTGCCACGCGCTCCACCTCCGGCGGGTCGCAATGTAGCTTGTCGAGCGCGTATGCTTTCGTCGTTTCCGCCAGCCTGTATCTCAGCGCGCCGTTTGCGCTCAGGACACGGGAGATCAGCGATTTGTCCGCCAGCGAGTCGAGCACGTCGTCGGTCTCGATTCGAGATATTTTCGACGCCGCCTCGGCGGTGAACGGCCCGCTCAACCATCCGGCTCTCCGCAGGACTAGCTTTTCGTCCGGTGACAGGAGGTTATAGCTCCAATCATGCAGGGCCAGCACGGTCTGGTGACGTGGAAGCGCGGTCCGACGGCCGCCCCAATGGATTCCAAACCTCTGCTGGAGCAACTCGAGTGTCCGGGAAAGGCCGTGAGACGCGGCGCGCGCCGCCGTCAGCTCTAGGGCGAGAGCCATCCCGTCTAGCCTGCGGCATATCTCCGCTGCAAGATCGATTTCACCTTGCCCGACCTCGGTCGCGCCACCTGCCGCGGCCATCCGGTCGAGAAACAACTGTACCGCCGGAAAACGGCGGGTGTCATCGCCGACCACGTCAGCGGCTGGCGTCGTCAAAGGAGTGATCTTGTAGACTTGCTCGCCTTCGACCCGGAGCGCTTCGCGACTGGTCGCGAGAATGCAAAGCTCCGGGCAGTAACGGTGCGCCCGTTCCGCCAACTCTGCCGCGGCTTCGATGACATGCTCGCAGTTGTCGAGCAGCAGGAGGATTCTCTTCTCCTTGAGGAAATTGCAGACCACGGCAACGGCCGCCTGCGCGGGAGCTGCGACTCCGAAATGGGAGGCGACGGTTGTCGCGACCAAGGCTCCATCCGTCACCGGAGCGAGATCGACAAAAAGAACACCATCCCGGAAACCATCCGACATCTTGTGGGCCACGGCGATCGCGAGCGTGGTCTTGCCCATTCCACCCGCGCCGAGAACGGTGACGAACCGATGGGATACAAGACGCTCGCAAGTCTCTTCCAATGCCGCCTCCCGCCCAACCATTCGGAGGAGCGGCGGGGGGAGGTGATTTTCGGTTTTCGCTATCGGTGCAGTAACCGTGTCACCTCGTGCGACGTCGGTCTCGACTTCCGCCGAAAGCATGTAGCCGCGACCGGACACGTTGCTGATGAACGCCGCGCCGCTATCGTTCGTCCCGAGCGATTTCCGCAGTGCCGAGATATGCACCCGCAGGCTCACCTCGTCGACGACGGTATCCGGCCAGGCTCTGGCGGTCAGATCGCGCTTGGAGACAACAGTACCGCCGTTTTCCACGAGAACCGACAGAAGGTCGAACGCACGGCTTCCGATCGACACTGGAACGCCGTCGCGTTCCAGTCGTCGTTCTATCGGCAGAAGCCTGAACGACCCGAACCTGTAGGACATTCGCGATCTCCTGCAGCAGCCGGGTTTCCCGGCGGAGGCGACCGGTTCTTACAGGTTGGAAGCGGCCGCTGTTGAACACTGCGGCCTCTGGATTCCCGAGGGCGCTTTGCCACGATACGCCCCCGCGCAACGTTGCGCGATGCAAACCAAAGTATGCATCGCAATACGCATCTAGTTGAGGGCCGTAATCTTTCGCAGCTCTGTCGATTCGGCGAGTGTCTGCTGAAGGACGTCGTACTTCCTGACAAGGTCCGGCAATGTGCGCGAATTCATTTTCCGCATCACTCTCCCGCGATGAACCTTGACCATGATCTCGCTGATACCGAGGTCATAGGCGATGACCTTGTTCATCAGTCCGCTCGTGACGGCTTCGAAAACCTGGCGTTCCCGGGGGGTGAGGCTGACTGCGCAGGACCTGATCGACTGGCGGGCAATGAAGGCGCTCCGTTCCCGATGGTCCAGCTCGAACGCCGCTGCGACAGCCCGAAGCAAGGCGTGCTTGTCGATCGGCTTGAGCAGGAAGTCCACCGCACCGGATTTCATCGCCTCGACGCTGGCGCGAACATCGTCCACCTGACTGACATAGATGACGGGGAGGGTAGCGCCGGGCTGGTCCCGGATCATCCCGCGATCCATGCTGCCCTGATCCGCGCTGATCACGACGCACCCGGCGCGGGGCCCATCTGAAGCGGAAGCGAATTCTTCGCTATCGTCATATTCGGCCACGTCGTAGCCGTTGTCACGAAGCAAGCGGGCCACTGCGGCGCGGCTTGCGAGGTCGCTTTCGACCAGATGGACGGTCTGCTGCGGTGCGGGCGACTGGCTGGCCATATGGATGTCGGTGCTGAGTTGCATGTCTGAATCTCCTCGCTGTTGACCACATCACTTTCGGCGAGAAAGTTCGTGTCGGCGAGTTAAGAGACGTTGGAATGCGAAAAGGTATGTTGTGCGTCTGAAGTTTTGTTGGGGTGAAGAAACAAAAGATAACGCTCAGGCGCGTCGCACGCCGAATTCTTGAAAATATTATGCTTTATTAGACGCATAACGAAATTTAACGACCATTAACTGCGTACAGTCCGTGATGATGGCGTATTCCTCCGGGCATAGACGCCCCGGAGATAGATCAATGGCATACCGACAATCGCAAAACTTACAGGTCATCCTCCCCGTTCAGGTACTGCCGGAGACGATCGACAATTTCTTTACCGCTCTGAACGAAGAAGATCTCGGCGGAGTTGTCAGAGGCTTCGCCAGTGATGCCGTCATCAATGACCAGATGCAGGAGTTGTCCGGCATTGACGAGATCATCGGCTGGGCCGAACAGGACATCATCGGCTTCCATGTTCGTGCGATCATCCTTGATATACGACTCCGGTCCTCTGGTGCGATCGTTTCAGCGAAAATAACAGGCGATTTCGACGCCCCCGGTCTGCCCGAACCGCTGATCCTGCTCTTTTACTTCGTGCTCAGCGACAACCTCATCGATCAACTCATCGTCCTGAGGAGCGGCGTATGATCCGCCGGACCTACGGCATTTTGCAAGATGCCCACCAAGACGCAATCATCAGTCACAGGAGTATTTAAAATGTCCGAATTTTCGAAAGTAGTCGTGCTCGGCGGAAGCGGCATGATCGGAGCAAGGGTCGTCGAAAGGCTGAAGGGTCTCGACGTCGAGGTCGTCGCGGCTTCCCGCCGAACCGGAGTGAACACGATCACTGGGGAGGGACTTCTGCAGGCCCTCTCCGGGGCGAACGTTGTCGTCGACGCGTCGGATGTCCACTCGTTCGACGAGGAGACGCTTCGGGACTTTTTCGTCGTTTCGGGAAGGAACGTCGCGAAGGCGGAGATAGAGGCGGGCGTTAAGCACCATGTGACGTTGTCGATCGTGGGAGTAGATCATCTGCCCGGCAACCCATACTACGCCGCCAAGGCGCGACAGGAGCAAGTGGCCCGATCTTCCGGGACCCCTTTCACGATCGTCAGATCCACCCAGTTTTTCGAGTTCCTGCCAACCATTTCCGGGGGGTTCGCAAAGCAGAACTCGGTAAATCCCCCCGACGCGCTTCTGCAGCCTATCGCCGCCGACGATGTGGGTGGTATTCTGGCCGAGATCGCACTGGAAAAGCCGAGAAATGCGGTGGTTCAGATCGCGGGGCCCGAGCGCGACGCCATCGCGCACTGGCTGCGCAGGGCGTTTTCCGTAACGAACGACACAAGGGTGGTCACCGCCGACAGGATGGCGACCTGGTTCGGGGCACGTTTGGAACAGGACTCCCTGGTTCCGACCCATCCAGATCGCATGGGTACCATGTTTTTCGACCGGTGGTCCACGACTCCGTCGGCTCGCTTGGCACTTGGTGGCAATCGCTATGCCACCGCCTCGGCGGAGCTGGAGCGGCAGATCAAAGTCTGACGCCACCGCGCATCACACGCGGGTCTAAATCAACTTTGCCTAGCAGTCCGGCCGCTTTCGAGCCGAGCGGCATCGTGTTGCCGCTTAACTACACGATCTCCTTCGACAGATCGTCTCGGCGAGGTTCCGTAAACCCGTTTGAAGGCGGCTCCAAAAGCCGCCTCCGAGCCGTAGCCCACGTCGTTGGCGACCTTCGCGATCGTCGCGGTCCTATCTCTAAGCGCTTCACGGGCAAGCGTCATGCGCCACCGCGTTAGGTACTCCAGCGGAGGTTCTCCGACGATCCGTGCGAAGCGTTCGGCGAACTGCGATCTTGAGAGACCGCTTGCCGAGGCCAGGTCAGCGACCCGCCAGTTTCTACCGGGTTCAGCATGCATCGCTGAGAGCGCTTTGACGATCTGAGGATCGGAAAGGGCGGCAATCCAACCGACAGCCTCGCCGTCACTGGCGTGGCTCCGGATCATCTCAACGAAGATCATATGCATGATCTCTTCACATATGATCTCGGCCCCGGGGCGTGCCTCGGCCATTTCGGCTTCCAACCGTAGAAGCAGCCCCCTTATCCATTCCGCGGTCGCAGTTCCGGCTCTCAATAGAATGACTGCTGGAAGGGAGGAGGTCAGAAACTCCATGTTCCTGTCCGATGTCATCCTGCCGCCGACGAATGTCGCCGACGGCCCGTCTCCATTGTCGAGTTGCGCGAAGCCGGCGGTCGCATGGGCAAATACCTGGGCGGCGGATAGCACCTTGCTTGAACGGTCGTTGCCGACGGTGAAGGGCGTGGCCCTTGTCAGCAGGAAGCAGTCGCCCTTTTCAAGTTTGTAACTTGCGTGCCCATCCACGTCAAGGAAGCATGCGCCCTCCGTGATCGCGTTAAATTTCATGCCGTCGTGCATTTCGACGCGGACAGTAAAGCGTCCTTTCGCGCGGAGACCTGCCGACAAAACTCCACGCGCGCGGGTCAGCCGCAAGATGTCTGAAAAGGGATCGGACGACATTCCGGACGTTCGCTACAAATTATAGGAGCATTGAACATAGTTTGTCTTGTCTCGATTTGCCATATCTCGTTACAGACGAAAGCGAGGTAATCATGAAAAACAACGCTCAAACACCACTCGGGACCAAATGGGGTCCGGCTGCCACTGCTCAATTGGTGGCTGACGGCATCGACTTGCAAGGCAAGGTCGTCCTTGTCACGGGCGGCGCGTCAGGGCTCGGTCTCGAAACGACGCGTGTCCTCGTGTCCAAGGGGGCCGAAGTGGTTGTCCCCGCGAGGCGCGTGGCAGATGCCGAAAGCGCGCTCAAGGGCATCCCCAGGACAGAAGTCCATGAGATGGAACTCACGGACAGCATGTCCGTGGAACGCTTCGCGACGCGATTTCTGGAAACGGGCCGCCCCATCCATCGCCTGATACTGAACGCGGGCGTGATGGCGACGCCGCTCTTTCGCGACGAGGACGGCAACGAAGGCCAGTTCGCCACCAACCATCTCGGCCATTTCAGGCTCGCGACGCTCTTATGGCCAGCGATGAAGGCCGCGCGGGGTGCGCGGATAGTTGTTCTGTCGTCGCGTGGACACCAGATCGACGGTGTCCATTTCGATGACTTGCGGTTCGAAATGCGGCCATACGACAAGTGGCAAGCCTACGGACAGTCAAAAACTGCAAACGCCCTCTTCGCCGTCGCTGCCGACGCTCGAGGAAAAACTCACGGCATCAGGGCGTTTTCGGTCCATCCCGGCTCGATCGTCGGGCCGCTGGCCCGCCATCTGTCGCCTCAAGAGGTGGACGCTTTCGGCGCAATTGACCAGAATGGGCAGCCCATCATCGACCCCGAGGCGGATATGAAGAATTTCGCCCAAGGTGCTGCGACGACCGTCTGGTGTGCGACGTCGCCGCTTCTCGATGGCTTGGGAGGCCTCTACTGTGAGAACAGCGACATCGCCGCAATCGAAGAAACCGAGCGCAAAGGCGTGCGTCCCTATGCCATCGACCCCGAAGATGCCGAGCGGCTGTGGCGGGTGAGTGTGGAACTAACGGGAGGCGACGTCGGATAGAGTCACGGCGGACGAACGATCCACCACGATGACGCCTTGGGCCCCACCGCCCGAGACGGCTTTTTCAATTTTTAGGGTCGCTGCTGGTGACACCGACAGCGAGCCGGATGCAACCTTGCGACCGGAAATCTTTGGCTGGAGGTTTGCGAAGTCCTGCGCCAGATATACCCGCGTCTGTCGCGGCTTATCCCTAGCGCCGATGTAAACCGTCGCCGAAGCGAGCCCCACCATCGTCAAGATAATGGTGAAGTAGACGGAAGCCGGAATGAGTGGGGCAGAAGGTCTCTGCTCCGGATAGTTCGAGCGCATGTCTTTACACTCCCGAAAACGTGGGTGTTGATAACGGAGAACAGATTTCGAGTGGGGTGCGCGGGCCCGGAGGCAAGTCGCCCCGGAGCCGTTCGCGGCTCAGGATTGAGGCCGCGCCGCTGCCATGCCAGTATTGCGGGATCGAGGATCGCTTCGCGCAAGCAGTGCCAGTTGATCCCACATTCTTGCTGCACTCACCGCGATCATCAGACGTGCGATATCCTTGGGAATTAAGAAATCCCGGATAGCGTCATAAGCCTGACCCCAAATGCCGTTTGCGGTCTGCATCAGAAGCTCCGTGAAGTTCAATACGGCCCGCTCTACAGGATTGTAGATCGACGCCCTTCGCCACTGCGAAGTCATTGAAAGCCAAGCTTCGGCTTTGCCGAGCATTCGGGCCTTCTGGACGTGGAAATCGATGGAGCTTTCGCAGCCGTCAATGTGCGCAGCTCGAATGCCGATCGGCGCGATGAGTCGTTCATCCACGCCGGATTCGATCACGAATCCGTCCACCAGGCGCAAATTGAAAAGGCTATCTCGGCAGTCACCGATGTCAAAACGTGGCCGCATCCTGCAATCTCCGGTCAAGGCCCGATCAGCGGCTTGGCGTCGTGATCGTTGGTCAATGCTCCAGATATGAAAGAAACGCATTTCGCGCGCAATTATACGCTCGTATGCGATACGCGGCCCTGTGCTGGTTGATTGAGGTACGTGCAGATGGCCCGAACCCGGCCTCGAGCGCACTTTGCGTATCGGCCGATGCTGGGTTCTCGTAGGCCGTGGCTTCGCGGAAAGCCGCTGTATGCTTTTATGGCGCTTTACAGATCGAACTCGCTCATAGAAGGGCAGCCGCTTACGGTCGATATTCTCACGAGTCGGCATACCGACCGCGTGCCGGACCCACCGATCCAAGTCGGGCAGCGAGTGGCCAACGCAGTTCGACAGATTAAATTCTGCGTAAATCTCGCTGCATCGCATCAGTCGTCGCCGACACCGTAATGCATAATGATCTGTTTTTCGTCGTAGAGATTATTCTTCACCATTGCCACAACGATGGCGAATACGGCAAAGCACAGATCCACGTCGGTCTGCGTAATCGGGTGCGTTTCGTGTTGTGTGCGATAGCATTCCGGAGCTTCTCGCATTTGTCGAAGCCGTTTTTAACGTCTCCCCACACCTTCACTTTGTCGAGGCCGCCAATAGGCGGTGGCATGTTACCTTTAACTACCGCCTGCAGTTTTTCTATCAGTCGTATACCAGGCTTAGTGCGCTTGTCCTCGGGCAGCCCCCGGTTGAGTTTTTCCCGCTCCGCCTCAATAAAGCTGTCGATTGCCGAAAAGTATGAGAAAAACGCTTGCTTGAGTTTTCCCTCCTCCTCGAACGCAAAACCTTCGGCGATCGCTTCGGCCGCATATCCGATAAGCCGGCTGTCTCCCGAGTAGGAGCACATGGTGAAATCGAACCGCACGTCCATGTTCATCTCCATGGAAGTTCCGGACAGGCTTCCTCTCACCAGTGCTCGGCACCCAAAACGGTCTGCTATTTGAAGTTCCAAGGCAAGCCTCCCTGTGCTTTCAGACGTTGCCTTGGGCAGCTCATATTCTGGATCATCATGTGGGTCATCTTCGACAAAGTATCCGTAGTCGTCTAGGATCAGCTTGTGGATGAAAATCGCTTCGTTCGAGAGATCAAACTCGTGCCAGACTGGGTAGTCCTTAACGCTTCCACCGTCGTACGGAATGAAATCGAAGTCGGGAAGAAGTTCAGTGGTCCTATAGACGGGCTTGAACTCGGTGGCTTCTAATTTGAGGCAGACATAGAGCTTTCCCTCGCTCAACGCCTTCGTGAGTTTACTCATGAGGTCGACCTCGAATATTGTAGATTACTCATCGCGATTTGCTAGGAGGAGACCGGTCACGCCCAGCTGCTCCCAACGAAAACAGGAAAAGCGAAGCCAAGGGGGGAAGCCTGCGCGGACCCTACACGTTAACACGCGTCAGTTTGTCGGGATTTTTGACGATATAGATCGCGAAGATCCTGCCATCGCGAATGTCCAAAGCCGTCGTTTGCAATACGTCATTCGTGTCTAGGCTCACATATCCCGTCAGGCCGTCGATGGTGACGGTTCGAAGGAAAGTCGGTGAAAGCACGGCCTTTTTCCGAGCGGAAACGAAGAGGCGCAGTGCGCGCTCCAAGCCGTAAATAACATCCCGGAACGCGCGAACCTTCCCGCCGCCGTCGGTGTGTATCTGGACGTCGCGTGCCAGCAATTCCGAAAGCGCCGCGACGTCACCGTCGCGCGACGCAGCAAAGAAAGCGCGCGCAATCTCATCTGCCTCCGCTGCCCCGATATTGTATCGTGGACGTGCGTTTTGAACATTCTTACGCGCCCGGGAAGCAAGTTGTCGAACAGCGGTCGGATCACGCTCAAGCACAACCGCCACCTCGGTCAGCGCCACGTCGAATACGTCATGAAGCAGGAAAGCCGCCCTTTCGAGCGGTGATAGTCGTTCCAACGCCAACATCAGCGTAACAGTGACATCGTCGGGAACGACCTCGTACGTGTCGGCGGTTTCAATCAGCGGCTCTGGCAACCATGGACCGACATAGACCTCGCGACGCGCTCGCGCCGACGCCATTCGATCGAGGCATAACCGCGTGACAATACGGGTGAGATAGGCAGCCGGGGTGCGAATGTCGTCGTCAGCGCGTGCCCAACGCAGCCATGCGTCCTGCAGGACATCTTCCGCCTCGGTGACCGACCCCAGCATACGGTAACCTAGGTGCAGCAAGCGTTTTCGCTGCAGCGTAAATTCATTCAGTTTCCGGTCCTCAAGCGACACCGAGGAGCGCTCTTCAAACGCTGTCGTCCGCGTACGACTGTTTTGAACCTGGTCCGTCTCGCTATCGCCGTAGTGCCACATATCGCTTTCCTTGGACTCGACTTCCCTGATGATAAACCCGCCATTCTGCGCGAGCGACATCGAAATCGGAAAATAAATAACGTCGACATGTCACGCCTTCAATCGTCGTCTCGTCATTGGATCAGTGCCGACCATCGGCGCAGTCCAAGGAGATCATCATGAACCAGACCACACGCCTCAACTGGCACGAAATAGCTCCCGCCGGAGCCAAAGCGCTTTTCGGGGTCCATCATTACGTTTCACACAACACGAATCTTCCCGAGGAACTTATCCACCTGGTGTTCCTGCGCGTCTCCCAGATAAACGGCTGCGCGCATTGCATCGACCTCCACACCCGCGACCTTCTCAAGACTATGGCCGCTGACAAGGTCGCTCTGGTCCCGGTATGGGAGGAGGTGCCGCACCTTTTTCCCGAGAACTACCGCGCGGCGCTGGCATGGGCCGAAGAGGTCACACTTGTCAGCGAAACGCATGCTTCCGATGAAGCCTACGCCGCCGTCTCAGCGGTCTTCGAGCCCAAAGATCTGGTCGATCTCACGATCGCGATCGCAGCTATGAACGCCTTCAACCGGCTCGGCGCTCCATTCCGGCTGCCGGTAAAGGCGCAGCCCTGAGGCACACGCGCGCCGTCGCCTAACCGCGGCGGCGCTTATCAGGGTTACCCTCCAGCACTGCACCGCGAAGTACACCCTCGACCAGATCGCACAACGCCACCACTTTGTGAGGCGGGTGGAGCCCGAAGGCGTGGACCGCGCTCAGTGGAAGTACCGGGAGATCGACTCCGGGGTATATGGCCACCAATCTACCCCACTCTATGTCGTCCGAAACGATATACCGCATAAGATACGCCGCTCCGATCCCATGTAGGGCCGCGCGATGAAGGCCAAAGCCCGAATCGCAGTCGATCACACCGGGCGGCGCGGCTATCGAGCCGTCCTCGAACGCTATCTGGAATCCGTTCGCTCCCGACACGTACCGCGCGAACGGGAAGGAGGACAGGTCGGCCACGGTTCGCGGATGGCCGCGTGACGCGAGAAGTTCGGGAGACGCGACGATCACCATCTCCATGTCGGCAATTTTCCTGGCGGACAGTTCACTCGACGGCAGACGTCCGACACGGAACACGACGTCGTAGTCCTCGCGGATGACATCAACGAACCGATCGGAAATTCCGATCTCCAAACGGAGTTCGGGGTTGGGCTTCGCGACCTTCTCTATCACCGCGTCAATTAGAACTGCGGCGAGCTCATTCGGGAAACTGATTTTGAGCCGCCCAGAAATGCCTCTGGAAAGGACGTCCCCCGCGTGCGCCAGCTCTTTCAGCAGAGGGGCGACGCGTTCCAGGAACAAATGGCCATCGGGTGTGAGGGTAAGGGCCCGTGTGGATCGCAGAAAGAGCCTGGCCCCGATCTGCTTCTCGAGTCTGGAAATGCTTCGCGATGCCGCCGAAGGCGTCGTCCCAAGCAATTTGGCAGCTGAGGTAAAGGAGCCGCTCTCTGCGGCCTTCACGAACGCAAGTAGCCCAGGTGTCTCTTCGAGTAGATCGCGCATTGCAAACTCCTACGCAAAAATGATGTGCCTGACGTATACCTACTGGACGTCCTGCCGAGTTGCTATTTCGAGCTCCGACAAAGGAGCAATAGACAATGAAAAAGCTTGAAGGAAAAGTCGCCATCGTCACTGGCGGTAACAGCGGCATCGGCAAGGAATCGGCAAAACTCTTTGCCGCAAACGGAGCGCAGGTCATCGTAACGGCGCGTCGTCAAGACGCTCTCGACGCCGCAGTACTTGA
Organism: Agrobacterium sp. RC10-4-1; assembly: GCF_014138475.1. NCBI lineage: Bacteria > Pseudomonadati > Pseudomonadota > Alphaproteobacteria > Hyphomicrobiales > Rhizobiaceae > Agrobacterium > Agrobacterium sp. RC10-4-1. Next base: position 164,833 of record NZ_JACJIT010000010.1, on the reverse strand, counting down.
TATCGGCCATGGGGCGATAGGTATACGAGGGGATGTCGCCGATCTTGAACATCACAAGTCTGTAGCCTCCGAAGCCAAGCGTCTCTTTGGCGGAGTGGATATTTACGTGGCGAATGCCGCGGTGATCGATCTCAAGCCGTCCAACGAGGTCACTCCCGCGGAGTTCGACCACCATTTCGCGATTAACACACGTGGTGTCTTTTTCGGCGTCCAGACGATCGTTCCGTCGATGCATGACGGTGGCAGCATCCTTCTGACGAGCTCGCTGGCCGCCACCAAGGTGCTGGACAACCATGCAGTCTATGCCGGCACGAAAGCCGCTATGAGCGCCTTCGCGAGAAACTGGGTGAAGGAGTTCAAATCGAGAAAAATCCGGGTGAACGTTATCAGCCCGGGACCGGTCGACACCGAAATTCTGGCAAAGCTGGGGGTAAGCGAACGGGAACGGCCCGCTTTCCTGGAAGCAATGGCCAACATGATCCCTGTCGGACGGCTCGGCCAGCCGATGGAAATCGCCAATGCGGCGCTCTTTCTGGTCTCCCCGGAAGCGAGTTTCGTGAACGGCGTCGAACTACATGTCGACGGCGGAATGAGCATCGCCTGATGGCCTATCGCCAGGGGCGGTCCTAAACGCTCGTATATATCGACTCGCTGCCAAGTAGCCTTATCATTTGGACATCACATAACGGCGGACCCGGGACGATGGCGTCGCGACCGCCGTTCCGCCCTCCAATGAAACGCGAAGAGGCAGCTCTATGACGGCAATATCCTATCGGGACTACGCGTTCGACCTTTACGGCAGAATCCAGAAGCTGCGTCGCTCGACAGATACGTTGGCCTCGATTGAGATTGCGGTCTGTCGTAATTCGTTCTGTTACAAGAGCTCCGAAACTATCGGGGCTTCATGTAGCCGCCAGTCCTCGTACGGTCCGCTCAGCTCGAAGACCGAACTCGAGCCGGATCTCGGGGGTGAGACTACCCGTGAGATCGAAGCTTTTTTCGCGTTACCGGAAATTTACGCCTATACGGACGCGGCGCTGAGTACCGAGCGGTCGCCTCTGGCAAGAGCGCATTGGGATGGCACCGTGGCTCTTGTCGAAGTCCAATACCAAACATCGCTGACAACCTGGCACCAGAGAATGCTTTTCATCGGCTTTTCCGATCCGATCCACGCGGATTTTACGGTCGGGATCGACGACGACTTGTTCGTAAACGGCCAGAACAAGGGCACGCAGCTCTTCGAGTGGAGAGCAAAGAATCCTACGTGCGAAAAGGTCCCGGATGTAGGCGCAGCGCTTTCCTCCGTGTCGCAGGTCGAGGCATCTCCATCGTTCCGTCAACGCCTTTCCGGCCTGGCTCAAGGGAGATGGCTGGCCCATCCGCGCCAGCCACGGGGCGTTGCAGCGTCGATCGCCCTGCCCAAGTCCACGGCAATAGCAACCACTGGTCCAGCTCGCTGAGCTAACCGTCCAGTCGCCAGATCAGGCGTTCAAACCGCACCGCCATAGCGTTTCTATATAGGCGGCTGATCTTTGCCCGTTTTTACCTTGATGCGCTTCCCAACGGGCGTCCAGCCGACTTCATCGAGCGCGGAGCCCAGGGATTTTTCCTCGGTCGCAGCCTCTCCATCGACACTTCCCCCGGGTGTTTCTCTCGTCATGCCTTGCTGGCCTCGCTAGACGTTTCAGAAAGAAGACGCGATTTTTGAAGCGATCGCAAGGGATATCGTCACACGACTGCGCCTCACCCAAGCCTTTCGCGGATATCCCTGCCACGCTCCGGCATGATCGAAACAACCCCAACCGATGTATATCTTCATGTCGGGGCAGGGGACGCTAAAATCCATTCACAGTAGAGACAGCAGCGAGCCTCGACCTCCATCCGACGACGGGTGACGCCGAAATCAGCTACGTTGCGAACTCAGCCTCTATCGGGCGAACAGTGGGGTACACGCCGCGCAGCGGCCGACCCAGAACGCCCCAAATCACCACCGCGATACAGCGGCCACTCAAACGACGTTCGAAGTCACTTCGCGCGAGGCTCGACTATGTCCAAAAATATCGGGTTCATCCTGATCGCAGCCAGCTTCACGGCGCTCTCTGTGGTCGGAGGCAAAGCGGAGCCCGAGCCGCCTCCGATCGTGGTGCGAGCGGTTACGGTCCGCCCGGCTTCGACGGTCGAGGCCACCTACCTGACAGGGGAGGTTCGTGCCCGCGTGGAGAGCGAACTTTCATTTCGCGTGAACGGGAGGATTGTCGAACGACACGTTGACGTCGGAGACCGGGTGAGGGCGGGCGACCTCCTCGCTCGGTTGGATGCCGAAGAGCAGAAAGCGGACATCAACGTCGCCCGTGCCAATCTCGAGTCGGCAGAGGCGCAACTGAAATTGGCCAACCTCGCTTTCGAAAGGCAGCGTAACCTCAGCAAGACGAGCGTGACGACCCAGGCGGCGATCGATCAGGCGCAAGAGGACCTCGCGACATCCAGGGAGAATGTCGCCGCCGCCACGGCGCAGCTGGATAACGCCCGTCAGCTATTCGGGTACACTGAGCTGAAAGCCGATGCCGATGGCGTCATCACGGCCAGGAACGCCGAGGTCGGACAAATCGCGAAAGCGGCCCAACCCATTTTCACGCTGGCGCGGAACGGTCAGCGTGACGGCGTCTTCGATGTCCAGGAGGCTTTGTACCTCCGCTATCCCCCGGCAGATAGGCTCGCCCTCAGTCTGATATCCGAACCGACACGCGAGATCACAGGGACCGTCCGCGAGATATCGCCGACCATCGACGGCTTGACCGGAACGATCAAGGTCAAGGTCAACATGGGCGAGGAGCAGAACTGGCCGCTCGGCGCGCCGATCGTCGGTGCGTTCGAATCTCCACAACGGTCGACGATCGAGGTCCCGTGGTCGGCCCTCACGGTCGTCGGCGACGCTCCGGCGGTCTGGACCGTGGACCCGGGCACGCAAACCGTTTCACTCCGGAAGATCACGATCGGCAAACACAGGACGTCCTCTGTCGAAGTCGCCGACGGCATATCCGTCGGCGATACTGTGATCGTCGAAGGCGGGAAGTTTCTTTCACCTGGCCGGGCGGTCCTGGTCAAACCCGAGTAAGAGAGATGACAATCAAGAAAACCGTCATCCTGCTGGCGGTCCTCACCCTTGCCGGGTGTTCGGACCAAGGCCAGGAGAAAAAGACAAGCGGTCCCAGACCCATCATTTCGGCAGTCGTCGGTATCGGCCGAAGCGCCGGGGGATATCCGGGAGTGGTAGAGGCCCATGTCTCCTCCGATCTAGGGTTCAGGATACTCGGCAACGTCAATTCCCGGCCGGTCGAAGTCGGCGATTTCGTGACCCGCGGTCAGGTCCTGGCCACCCTTGAATCGTCCTCGCAATCGCTCGAGGTGAGCGCCGCAGAGGCCGACCTTCGAAACGCGGAGGCCAGAAGGGCCAACGCTCAGGTTACGAGGGACAGGCAGCGGACACTTGCGGACGCCGGGCTCGGCATCACCGCCATATTCGAACAGGCCGAGCAGGCATTGAAGTCTGCACAAGCCAATGTCGGCAAAGCGGAAGCCATCCTGGCAAAAGCGCGGGAACAACTCGACTACACGACGTTGAGGGCGCAATTCGACGGTATCGTCACGAGGACGTCCGCTGAGGTAGGGCAGACTGCCGACGCCGGAGCGCCCGTTGTCACGATAGCCCAACCGGACGAGCGCGAGGTCGTGATCGACGTTCCCGACGAGGTGTACGGTGGTCTGAGGATCGGGACCCCTTTTGTCCTGAGGCTGCAGCTTGACGATCAGATGGCTGTGCGCGGTTTAGTCCGGGAACTCGCGCCGTCGGCCGATCCGCTCACCAGAACCCGCCGCGTGCGCATCACCCTTTTGTCGCCGGGCAACGGTTTCCGCATCGGCGCGGTCGCGACGGCCTATCTGGCACCATCAGACAGTACCCGGGTCACGGTGCCTCGACGGGCCGTCGGAACCGGGGACGGCGCTTTCGTTTGGATCGTAGACGAGGACAGGAGAACCGTCACGAAACGGGTGATCGAGGTAGAGGAGGCCAGTCTCTCCACAGACGAGGTGACGGTGCTGCAGGGTCTCGACGACGGAGAGCGTGTCGTCCTGGCTGGCGTGAACAGTCTGGTAGAAGGTCAGGCCATCCGACTTTCCGAGAGGAGCGAGCCATGAAATCGTTCAACCTATCCGACTGGGCGTTAGAGCACAGATCGCTTGTCTGGTATTTCATGATCGTCTTCGTGATCGCGGGCGCGTTCTCCTACATCAAACTCGGGAGAGAGGAGGATCCCTCGTTCACGATCAAGACTATGATCATACAAGCGGAATGGCCGGGTGCGTCTGCTGACGAAATGGCCAGGCAAGTCACCGACAGAATCGAGAAGAAGCTCGAGGAACTCCCCGCACTCGACTTCACTCGCAGCATGACGGTATCCGGCAGGACGACCATTTTCCTGGATATTCTCCCGTCGACAAAAGCGAGCGAGGTCGAGAAGAACTGGATCCTCGTCAGGAACATGATCAACGACATTCAGGCGACCCTTCCAGCCGGAGTGCGGGGTCCGTTCTTCAACGACAGGTTCGGCGATGTTTTCGGCAACATATACGCTTTCACGTCAGATGGCGTGACTCAGCGCGAGATGCGTGATCTCGTCGAGAACGCTCGCGCCGAGGTTCTCACGGTGCCGAACGTTGGCAAGGTGGAAATCCTCGGAGCTCAGGACGAAGTGGTGTACCTCGAGTTCTCCACCCGTAAGCTGTCGGCGCTAGGCGTAGATCGTCAGACCGTGATCGAGACGCTTCAGGCGCAGAACGCGCTGACGCACTCGGGCGTCGTCGAGTCCGGGGCCGAAAGGATCGCCCTCAGGGTCAGCGGATCGTTCGAATCCGAAAAGAGCCTCGGTGCGATCAATTTACGGATCGGAGACCGCTTTTTTCCGTTGAGCGAGATCGCCACGATCCGACGAGCCTATGCCGACCCTCCTGCCACACTGTTCCGTTACAACGGCGAGCCCGCGCTCGGATTGGCAATCGGCATGCGTACGGGAGCCAACCTGCTGGAGTTTGGCGAGGCGCTCAAGCGAAAGGTTTCGGAGATAGAGGCGAACATGCCCGTGGGCGCTGACGTCCATCTGGTTTCCGACCAGCCCGCCGTCGTCGAAGAAGCCGTATCCGGTTTCACCAGGGCCCTGTTCGAGGCGGTGGTGATCGTTCTTTTTATCAGCTTCATAAGCCTCGGCGTGCGCGCGGGTCTCGTGGTGGCCGTGTCTATCCCGCTCGTATTGGCGATGACGTTCGTTTTCATGGAGTACACGGGCATCTCGATGCAGCGTATTTCACTCGGCGCGCTGATCATCGCCCTCGGACTTCTTGTTGACGACGCCATGATCGCCGTCGAAATGATGGTCGCCAGGCTTGAGGCGGGCGACAATATCAGGAAGGCGGCGACCCACGTCTACACGACAACGGCGTTCCCCATGCTGACCGGGACGCTGGTGACGGTTGCGGGCTTCATCCCCATCGGCCTCAACAGCAGCGCCGCCGGGGAGTTCACGTTTACGCTGTTCGTCGTGATCGCGGTATCGCTCGTCGTGTCGTGGATCGTCGCTGTCCTTTTTACTCCACTTCTCGGGGTGACCCTCCTTCCCAAGACGATGGCAAGCCACAAGGCGCGAAAGGGAATAGCCGCACGAGTTTTCTCGCGGGTACTTTCCGCAGCCGTTCGGTGGAGATGGGTGACGATCGCCCTTACCGTCGGTGCTTTTGGGCTGTCCATCGCCGGGATGAGCCTCGTCCAGCAGCAGTTCTTTCCAAACTCCGATCGCCATGAACTGATCGTGGACTGGAATCTGCCGCACAACACCTCGTTCGCGGAGATCAACCGTCAGATGCAGACGTTCGAGAAGGACACCCTATCGGGCAACGAAGACGTCGCTCACTGGTCGACCTACGTCGGCACGGGAGCTCCCCGCTTCATCCTGGCGTTCGACGTCCAGACGCCGGACACCTCGTTCGGGCAGACGGTCATCGTCTCCAAGTCCCTCGAGGCGCGCGACAGGTTGCGCCCCAAGTTGCAGCAGTATCTCAAGGACATGTTTCCCGGCACCGATGCCTACGTGAAACTCCTCGATATCGGGCCGCCGATCGGGAAACCGATCCACTACCGGGTCAGCGGGCCCGATATCGACGAGTTGAGATCACTTGGTCAGGAGTTGCTCGGCCTGGTCAGCAGGCATCCGCTGCTCCACAACACGATCCTCGACTGGAACGAGCCCGAGCGCGTCGTCAAGATCGACGTTCTCCAGGACAAGGCCCGCCAGCTCGGCGTCACGTCCCAGGAAATCGCGACTACCCTCGATACGGTTGTCGAAGGCGCGCCTGTCACGCAGATCAGGGACGACATCTACCTGATCAATGTTGTCGGCCGGGCAAACGCCGCGGAACGAGGTTCGCTTGAGACGCTAAGCAACGTGCTCGTCCCTGCGTCCAACGGCAAAGCGGTTCCCCTTTCGGCAGTTGCCACGCTGCGGTATGAACTCGAACCTCCGAAAATATGGCGGCGGGACCGTACTCCTACCATCACGGTCAAGGCCGCGGTTTCCGGTCCGACCCAGCCGGACACCATCGTCAAACAGCTTGGCCCCGAGATCCAGAAGTTTTCGGAGACCCTGCCACCCGGGTATTCCCTTGCGGTCGGCGGGACGGTCGAAGAAAGCGCGAAGTCGCAGGGTCCGATCGCTGCGGTCGTCCCGCTGATGCTCTTCATCATGGCGACGGTTCTTATGATCCAGCTTCAAAGCTTCAATCGGCTCTTTCTGGTTTTTGCCGTCGCGCCGCTCGCCCTCATTGGCGTTGTGGCCGCGCTGGTCCTCAGCCATGCCCCGTTGGGGTTCGTGGCCATCCTCGGAATCCTCGCCCTGGCGGGTATCCTGATCCGAAATTCGGTGATCCTGGTCGTTCAGATCGAAGAGCTGAAAGCCGAAGGCACGCCAGCCTGGCAAGCAGTGATTGAGGCGACCGAACATCGCATGCGGCCGATCATGTTGACGGCCGCGGCGGCGACGCTGGCGCTCATACCGATCTCGCGTGAAGTCTTCTGGGGACCCATGGCCTACGCGATGATGGGCGGCATTGTCGTCGGTACGGTCCTGACGCTGATTTTCCTGCCGGCGCTGTATGTCACCTGGTTCCGGATCAAGCCGGAAGCGGTCGAGACAGGCGGACCCGGGCAGATCATCGACCAGGGAAACCCGGTGGACGAGGCGGCGTGACCGCGCCGGCGCGTCGGCGGAAGTACGCATCCGAATAGAAAAGACACCCCGCTAGCAGCGTTCGCCGTCGGGGTGTTTTGCTTTAGATCGGTGTGATCGGTCTTCAGCTTCGTGCGGACAGTCTAGCGATCACACGTTCCAGGCCAGCAGCACCTCCGAGAGCCCAAGCCTCGATAGCGGAGACATCCAGACCTAGCTTTTTCGCAGCCGCTGCAAACTCTTCGACGTCGGTGCGGTTGAGCTTCGCGATATGGGCCGCGATCTGCGGCGTCACCTTAGTGCCGAGAGCGTCAAGGATGAAGCTTCCGCCGCTGCTGTGGGAAAAAGCCTTCTGCAGGCTTGCCGGGGACACGCCGAACGCGTCGGCGATCGAAAAAACCTCGACGACGTTCCGCAGGTTCGAGACGGTGAGAGCGTTGTTGCAGAGCTTGCTGGCTTGCCCGGTTCCCGCTCCACCCATGTGAACGACGTGCGTGCTATGGGTGGAAAGGATTTCGCCGCACTTTTCCAGAGTGGCGGCATCCGTCCCCACGAAGCAAGTGAGCGTCCTTGCGACCGCTCCGGGCCGTCCTCCGCTGACCGGGGCATCAACGAAGCGGATTTCCTTTGCTTTGCAGGTTTCCTCGAAGGCCCTCGCTTCACCTGGGTCCCCGGTGGCATGGTTCATAAGGATCGCGCCGGAGGGCAGGGCGTCAAGCACTCCCCCTTGCAGCAATTCAAGCAGGTCGTGGTCGGACCGTAGGCAGACGCAGAGCACGTCCACCGCCGTCGCCAGTTCGACCGCCGATTCATGCCGCGTGAATAAAGTGCCCTCAAGGCTCTCGTAGGAGAAATTTCGTCTGGCCCAGACGTGCAGGTTGAATTTTTCAGCGATCGCGACCGCCATCGGCGCGCCCTGGTCGCCGATGCCGATGAAGCCGACGTTCAGCGGGCCGCTCATTCCTTCACGCCCAGCATGGTTTCTGCCATGCCCCACAGACGTTCGGCGTTGTCTTCGTCGATCGCGTAGTGCCCGACCCCCTTGAACGGACCGTTGCCGCGCTCTTCGACGACCGAAGCTTTCTGGCAGTCGTCATAGTATTCGCCGGATCGGCCTTCGACGAGAGGCGAGGCCGCCAGAAGCACCGTGGTGGACGCACCCTGTTCGGTAGTTTTGCGGAGATGTTCCGGAGTACGGAGACCGCCCGTGTGCTTTTGCAGATTGGTCGCGATCGCTCCCGGGTTAAGGGCGTTCGACGCAATGCCTTCGTTTGCCCATTTCCGTGTGATCCCCACGGACATCAGGATGCAGGCTGTCTTCGACTGGCCATAGCCGAGCAGGGGATCGTACGGGATAAAGCGGAAGTCCGGATCGTCCCAGAAAACGGGCGCGAACAGGCTGCCAACCGATGCGACAGAGACCACGCGCGCTCCGTTCGCCTTCGCCAGATGAGTGCGCAGGCCGAGGGCGAGGGCAAAATGCCCCAAGTAGTTGGTCGCAAACTGCATCTCGCGGCCTTCGGGCGTGCGCTGCAGATCGGGGATTGCCATGACGCCAGCGTTGTTGACCAGAACGTCGAGCTTTTGGTCCCAGCCCTCAACGAAAGCACGCACCGACGACAGATCTGCGACATCGAGCTGACGAACGCTCACGCTCCCCTTTGTGATTTCCGACGCGATCCTCTCGGCAACGGCGCGGGCATCGTCGGGACGACGGGCGGCGATCGTCACGGAAGCGCCGGCGGCCGCAAGGGCCCTGGTGGTCTCGAGACCGATCCCGCCCGAACCTCCGGTGACGATGATGTTCTTTCCGGAGAGGTCTATACCCTCCAGCACTTCGTTTGCGGTCGAAGCGAACCCGAACGGGATGTCTGCGCTCATAGTCATTCTCCTTTGAATTAATCGCTTGTCATAGAGATACACCTGTGGCAGTCGTGAACTAGATGGCTAGAGATGTACGTATTGATGAGGTATTCCGTACAGTCAGTTCGCTTCCGCCGGGCGAACTGGCGGCTTTTCTGGCTGTCGCCGAGCATGGTGGCTTCAGGGCCGCCGCCCGTACGCTTGATCAGAGCGCTTCCGCACTGAGCCACGCAGTGGCAGGCCTCGAGAAGCGTCTCAAGGTGAAGCTTTTCCACCGATCCACCCGAAATGTGTCTTTGACTGAGTCCGGGAGCAGGTTCGCCTCGAGACTCGTGCCTGCGATCAGCGAGATCGGGCTGGCGGTCGAAGAAATCGAAGACATGAATGCCGCGCCCGCCGGGCTTCTGCGGATCAATACCGATGCAAACGCGGCCGAGCAGGTGCTCATGCCGCTCCTGACGAAGTTCATGGCTATCCAGCCAGCCATGCGGTTCGAGATCGTGTCCGATACAAGATTGGTCGACATCGCCGAAGGCGGATTCGACTGCGGTATCAGGCTCGCCGAGCTTGTGCCCGAGGAGATGGTCGCGATCCCGATCGGCCCCGATCAGCAGCACATCGTGGTTGCGTCTCCCGGCTATCTCGACAATGCACCCGAGTTAGCGCAGCCGTCCGATATCGCGCTTCACAAGTGTGTCCAACTGCGTATGTCGGGCGGTTCTATCTATCGATGGGAATTCCAGAGACGGGGCGAGACACTCGCCGTCGAGACATCCGGCAATCTGGTCGTCGATCATTCGCGGCTTCTCCTTGCGGCGGCGCGTGAAGGATATGGCTTGGCCTACGTCACGCGGTGGATGGCCAACGAAAGCCTGCGGGACGGATCGCTTCGCCAGGTGCTCGCTGACTGGACCCCGCCCTATCCGGGGCTTTGTCTCTACTATCCGCGCCACCGCCACATCGGGGCAGGGATGCGTGCCTTCCTCGCATACCTTCGGGCGACCCGCTGAACTCTCCGGACGTTGGCTCCGCGGCGCTCTCTCAATAAAGATCCGCCAGGCGTTTGCGTCACCGTTAAATTAGCCTGCGTTGGTTCGCAGCACCCAACAGGTAATATCGATCTCTAAGAGCTCCTGCTCACCCATGTTCCTTCCCAAAGGCAGGCACCCGGAACAGTATACCTGTATCGTTGCATTGTATTAAGCTCTCTACGAAGGTTACCGCGACCTTCACACAAACGTTTGTATATCTCCAATGTGCACGGATGGTCCTCTATTCTCACTGAGGTGCCGCGGCATGCGGTTCAAAGTCCCGAGGAGATATCCATGTTTAAAAAGACAGCCTTCACAGCACTTTTCGCATTGGCGACCATCTATCCCGTAAGTGCGGCGGACGGGTCGAAGAATGCGAAGGTTACGCTGGTCTTCAACCACGAACTGCCAAATGTGCCAGGCAAGAGCATGCGCGGAGTATTGGTCGAGTACGGCCCCGGCGGATACTCGCCCGCCCACACACATGCCAAGAGCGCCTTCATCTACGCGACTGTTCTAGAAGGCGAAATTAGGAGCAAGGTAGGCGGTGGCCCAGAAAAGACCTACAAAGCTGGAGAGAATTTCATCGAAAATCCCGGCGACCATCACGGCGTCAGCGCTAATGGAAGCGAAACAAAACCAGCCAAGCTTTTGGCCGTCTTCGTCGTCGATACGAAAGAGATTGAATTGACCACTCCAGACAAAAAATAGTCGACCGAATGAACGCAAGCCGGCGACTGACGTATGGGGCAATCGCAGCGCAATCCTCCGAGAAACTCAAAATCGGTCTATCAGTGCTGTCTAAGTATGCTGTTGGGATGGACCAGGTTAGGGAGCTAGTTAATGAAATTCGTTATAATGGGCGGAACCGGGTTCATCGGTTCAAAAGTCGTCTCGAAACTAACAGCGGCCGGGCATGAGGCGATTGCGGCCTCACCGAGTAACGGCATTGATAGCGTTACCGGGGAGGGCCTTGATGAGGCGATGGCGGGGGCGCATGCCGTGCTCGACGTAACCAACTCACCGACCTTCGACCCACAGGGCATCCTGGACTTTTTCAACAAATCCACCTCGAACCAGATTGTCGCGGAGAAAGAAGCCCATGTGCGCCATCACGTTTTGCTGTCAATCGTCGGGATACACAAACTTCCAGACAATGCCTACACGAAAGGAAAGATAGCGCAGGAGAACATGGTCGAGGGATCAGGAGTGCCATTCACCATCGTCAGGGCCACCCAGTTTATGGAGTATCTTGGTACCATTGCCGATCATGGTGGCAGCCACGGCGAAACCTATATTCCCACTGCGAATGTTCAGGTGGTTGCCGCGTCCGATCTGGTAGATGCGCTATGCGAAATCCTTACGGAAGGACCAACCAACAGCACCGTTCAAATCGCCGGTCCGGACCGCGCCCCGATGAATGAAGTTGTATCTCGCTATCTCAAGGCAAAGGGCGACGACAGGGTCGTCAGAGCAGACCCGGACGCGCTTTATTTTGGATCTCGTCTGGAGGCTGATACTCTTGTCCCGGACGGCAGTGTGCGGATTTGCCAGACAACTTTAAATGAATTCATTGCTAGGGGTGTCTGACAACGCGCATCTGCATGAATTCATTGTGCTGTCGTCCCAAGTGACGGCGTGGGCATCTATTTTATCGACTTGAAAATCGTCTGAGCGGCGTTCGCGTTGATAAACATAATGATTAAAGGCCGCGAGAGCAACTACCTAGTCTTGCGGCCTTACCCTGTTTAAGGCATACCGGATATAAGTTCGCTCCAGATACGACACGCACTTTGCTGCTTGTCGACTCGACACGGAAGGTGTCGTTGAACTGTCTAATTCGCGTCTGTGGGAAGCTCGGGTGATCTCAGGTAGGATCTCGGTTGAAGCGATAAAAGAGCTCGTGGACATGATCCCCGGACTTGGCTGGGCGGCGTGGCCGAACGGAAATCTAATTTGCCAGAGTCTGTCCTTGGAGGCGTACACCGGATTTCCAAATTCGAAGGTCGGAGCACGAGATGTTGAGGGCAAGTTTTCTTGGAGCGAATTGGTTCATGGAGACGACTATCGTGACCTCGAAGTGGCGTGGTTGGTAGCCGTTGGTAATGGTGACGTCTATAACGTTGCACATAGAGTTCGGACCAGTAGCGGAAAGTTCAGGTGGATTCGGACTACTGCAAGACCGCAGATCAATGCAGAAGGTGAGATCGTCTTCTGGCTCGGTACCTGTGTAGATATCCACGAAGCCATACTGGAGGCTGAAGCGTCTCAAGCGCGGGAGCGCGCCCTGCAAAAGTTTATCGACGCGGTTCCGGTTCCAATCTGGGCTGCCGATACGCTCGGAAATCCTACCTACTTTAATGAGGCGCTAAAAGCTCAGGTCGGATTTTCCATTTCACATACTATAGAGCAGTCCTCGCTCGAGGGCGCGTTAGCGCGAGTTATTCATCCTGATGACCTCGAGCAGGTTACATCGGGCCTAAAAGCTGCTTTATCTGGCGGACCTCGCTTCAAACAGAGGTATAGACAAGTACGTGCCGACGGTGGATACCGTTGGACGAAAGGCGAAGCGAACGCGTTAACTGGCGATGATGGCACCGTTGAACGATGGCTTGGCGTCGCGCAGGACATCGATGATGAAGTATCTGCCCAGATTACGATAGCTGAGCGTGAAGCACGGCTCGCGCTCATTGTCGAAACGATGCCTGGATTATTGTGGGTGTCATCGCCTGATGGACAACCCACCTATTTCAGTCGGCAGCTTGAGGAGTGGTCCGGTGTAACCGTCGATCAGATCGCCGAGCGCGACGGTGATGCTCTGAAGTGGATCATCCACGCGACTATTCACCCAGATGATAGGGAGGACGTGGAGACGACGATCCGGGAAAGCTTCCGCTCCGGCAAGCCCTGGTTCAGGCGGTTCCGTCAACGGCGCTCTGACGGCAGCTGGCGCTGGCTTGAGGCGCGAATGGAACCGCTGAGAGACAGTAATGGCAAAATCATCCAATGGTATGGCTTGCAGGTTGATATCGAAAACGAGTTCGTCGCTCAAGAATCACTAAGGGTCTCTCAGGAAAAACTTGCCAAGGCGTCCCGTTATGCGGGAATGGCAGAACTTTCCGCCTCGATCGCACATGAACTCAGCCAACCTCTGGCGGCAGTGATCATGAGCGCCGACGCGTGCAGGCGTTGGCTCGAGATGGCGTCGCCGAATATCGAGCGGGCGAAGCAGAGCGCCGACTGTGTCGTCAGGGACGCCAACATCGCCACCGAAGTCGTCAAGCGCATCCGGGCACTGTTCCAGCACAAGTCGGAAGGGCGGGAGAGAGTCGATATCAACCTGCTCATTCAAGGCGTGAAAGATATGATGTCAGAGGAATTGGCATCGAAAGGCGTTCGCCTGGAATTAAAGCTCGAAAGATCACTGGATCCGATTTCCATCGATGTCATTCAAATACAGCAGGTACTCGTGAACCTCCTGCATAACGCCAGCGAGGCGATGGCGGTGGCGACGGGCCGCGAGCGCATGATAACGGTAGAGACGCTGGCGTCCGACCTCGGCGCAGTCGTCGAGATCTCGGACACCGGAAGCGGAATCGAGGATATCGACCGAATTTTCATGCCGTTCTTCACTACCAAAGAAAGCGGTATGGGAATGGGGCTTTCGATCTGCGAGTCGATTGTGACTTCCCACGGAGGACGGATCTGGGCTGAAAACACGGACGTAGGCGCTCGTGTGAGCTTTTCGATCCGGTCCACCTCCGAAGTGTTTTCTACGCTGACCGGAGAAGAAGCCGGATTTCAGGTCTCCGCCTGACAAGGTCGCCAACCGTGTACTTGTCGAACACGGCGGCGAATGCTGCCGACGCCTCCGCAAGGATGGGGGGCAGGCCGCAGGCGGGAGCGATGGGGCATCCACCGCATTCCACGAGTTCATCCAGTCTCTCGGTGTGGCGGAGTACAGACCCGAGATTGATTTCGTCCGGTTGACGGGCCAACCTGATTCCCCCGTTCCGACCCCTCACGGATTCAATGAAACCTGCGGCCGACAAATCTTGGACGACCTTCTTGAGGTGGTCCTGGGAGATGTCGAACGTGCGGGCGATCTCGCGGATCGAGCCGAGCTCTCCGCCTGATGTACCAAGGTGTATCAAGACCCGGATACCGTAGTCCGTGTATTTGGTCAGTCTCATAGAAACCTGCGTCAAAACGCCCATGTTTAAAAGGTGTATTTCAATAGCACCTTTTTGTAGAACGTAATAGGAGTATCTCAGATACCCCTTTAGGAGTCGGCAATGTCGGTAGAGCTAACTGAGACGGACATTTCGCGGATACTGGCGAAATTTTACGACCGGGTGAAAGCAGACGAGGACCTCGGTGCGGTTTTCGCGGTGGTCGAGGACTGGGCCGAACATCTGACGCGGCTCTCGGAATTCTGGTCGTCGCTGATGCTCACCACCGGGCGCTACAAGGGCAATCCGTTATCGATGCATCTTGCCCATGCCGAAAAGTTCCGGCCGTTGATGTTCATTAAGTGGCTGGAGATCTGGCGTGAGACGACCGACGAGCTCGTTGCGCCGGAGATAGCGTTCGAGATGCAGGCGAGAGCGAAGAGGATCGCTTCCCGTTTTTCGATCATGATATGCGGCGAGGAGCTTCCCGCATCGGTGACAAGCGAGCCGATACCGCTCGCGCCCACGCCCTACAAAATCTCGGCTCTCTTCGACGAGCAGAGCTTGCCGCGCGCGCTTCTCACCGACCACGCTCTCAAATCCGGGACATGGGGTGTGGTCCGCGTCGAAGAGGGCGCGGTCCACTACCTCGAGCCCGGTATTTCCGAGCCCCGGATCCTTGAACCCGGCATACCGGGTGTCATCCCTCCCAATACAAGCCACAGCCTGGAGCTCGTGGGAGCGGTGAAGCTGCGCGTCGAGTTTTACGACCGCTACCCGCTCGGCACCTATCACAACTGACCCAAGAAGGAATTGAGATCATGCCACGCCAGCTGTCCGCAGAAACCATAGAACTCGTAAAGGCGAGTGTTCCGGCCCTCGAGGCCCATGGTAGCGACATCACCAAGGCCATGTACGCGCGGCTCTTCAAGGACGAGCATATCCGGAACCTGTTCAACCATTCCAACCAGGGCGAGGGTGGTTCACAGGTTCACGCGCTAGCCGCAGCGATCCTCGGTTACGCCCGGAACATCGAGAACCTCAGCGTGCTGGGTCCGGTCGTCGAGCGTATCGCACACAAGCATATCGGCTACCACATCCTGCCGGAGCACTATCCCTACGTCGCCGAAGCCCTGATGGCGGCGATCAAGGACATTCTGGGAGATGCGGCGACGCCTGCCATTCTGTCTGCCTGGGGAGAGGCGTATTGGTTTCTTGCCGACATCCTCAAGGGCCGCGAGAGCGATCTGCGGTCCGATATCGAGAACCGGAACGGCGGCTGGAACGGGTGGCGGAACTTCACGATCGTCTCGAAGACCAAGGAAAGCGACGTCGTCACGTCCTTCGTGCTGAAGCCGTCCGACGGCGGTCGGGTCATCCGGCACCGGCCCGGCCAATACTTGACTTTCCGGCTGCCTCTGGAGAACGGAACGGTCGCCAAGCGGAACTACTCCATTTCATGCGGTCCGAACGACGAATTCTATCGCATCTCTGTGAAGCGCGAGACCTCCGGACAGGGCGGCTCAATCTACCTGCACGACCACACGGATATCGGTTCGGTTGTCGACGCCACACCTCCGGCAGGGGACTTCTATCTCCCGGAAGAACCAAAGGCTCCGGTCGTATTGTTGTCCGGCGGGGTAGGGCTGACTCCAATGGTCAGCATGCTCGAGGCGATCGCTCGCGACTATCCGGACCTGGAAACACACTTCATCCATGGCGCGTTGAACAGCGCCACCCACGCGATGGACAAACATGTCAGGAGCCTCGCCGCTGCCCGTTCCCGGGTGAACGTGAAAACCTTCTACAGCGAGCCGTCCACCCAAGACGCAGTCGGGCTCTCCCATGACTATGACGGGTTCATCACCGTCGACTGGCTGCGCTCCGCGACACCCTTCGAAACCTCCGAGTTCTACCTCTGCGGACCCAAGCCGTTCCTCCGCGCGCTGGTTCCCGCTCTGGCGAGAGCAGGTGTTCCGGGAGAGCGTGTTCACTACGAATTCTTCGGCCCGGCGGACGAGCTCCTCGCTGCCTGATCGATCCATCAAACCGCCATTCCGAGAAGGCGACTTCCATGCAAAGCCGTAATCACCCGATGCTGTGGGCGTGGCCCGCAGCGGCCGCCATCGTGTTACAACCCATGTCGGCCCAAGCCCACGTCAAATGGTTCGCCCCGTATATCGTGGGCGCGCCTCCAGCGCCGATCGAGAACACTCTACACGACACCTGGTTCTGGGTCGGCATATGTCTTGTCCTTGTGATTTTCGTCCTGACGCGTCTGGTGGAGGTTAGCCCCTTCGGCGCGAAAGCCATCGGAGCGCTCAATTGGGCGACAGACCCGCTCTGGGCACGGCAGGACGACTACATTCGTTCGATCATCGCCGCGTTTTTCGTCGCGATCTTTGCCGTCGGTGGTGTGTATCTGACGCCCGACCTCAAGACACCCGCCGAATGGGTTTCCTGGCTTCAGCTCGTTATTGCCTGCTGCATATTTTCGCGGCGGACGATGCCGCTCGCCGGGCTTGGAATCATAGCGCTTTGGATATTCGCACTAAGAGACTACGAGCTTTTCCATCTTTTCGACTATCTCGCGCTCGGCCTCGGCGTGGCGGGATACCTGCTCCTCGAGCCGCTCAAAAACGAGGAACTGAGGGGACGCCGCTTCGAGGCGCTCCGGTGGGGACTGGCGATCGCCCTCATGTGGTCGAGCCTCGAGAAGTTCGCGTTCCCGAGCTGGTTCTACCCCCTCGTCGTCGAGAAGCCGTTTCTCACTTTCGGAATGCCGAGGGACGTGTTCATACCGATGGCAGGCGTCACGGAGTTCACTCTCGGATTCGGCCTTCTGTGGACGCCCCTGATACGCAGGCTGTCGGCTATCGCCCTCCTCGTGATCTTCACGGCCGCCGTATGGCCTTTCGGCCGGGTCGACCTCATCGGGCACGGCCTGATCATGGCGATCCTCATCGCGGTTGCGGCCGATCACCGTACGGGCGTCGATCTCATGACGGCGCTCAAGCGGCGTCTCGTGAATATCCCCATCGGCCTCTCGACCGCTCTCGTCGTTTTCTGCACTGCCTACTGGGGATTACACGTCGCTTTCTACGGGATGGATGGCCGGCTGCCCGCCGCAGATATCCCAAGGACGACACATAGCTACAGCGTGGAACATCCGCACGGCCCCGGCGGGCCCGACGACGTTCAGGCCAACCAGCACTCCCATCCGTAACGGCTCAGGCAGGGCGCGGAACCACGAAGCGGCTGTGCGGCATCCCGATGTATATCTTGCTAGGGTCAGCGTGCGGCGCGATTGTCTGGAGGCAGACCGCGGGCAGTCCGCAGCTGGAGCCGCGCCTCGACTGACCAACAAATTCAAGGAGAATTAAAATGAAAATCGTAGTTGTAGGCGGCACAGGCCTTATCGGCAGCAAGCTCGCTAGCATATTGTCGGCGCGGTTTTTGGAAGTCGTGGTCGCATCGCCAAGCACGGGTGTGAACAGCCGTACAGGCGAGGGGCTGGACGCCGCGCTACAGGGGGCCAACGTCGTCGTGGACGTCACGAACCCGCCTTCTTTTGATCCCGGTGAAGTCCTGGATTTCTTCAAGACCTCGACCAGAAACCTGCTCGCCGCCGAGAAGAAGGCCGGAGTGCAGCACCACGTGCTACTCTCGATCGTCGGCACCGATGGTCTTCCGGGTAACGGTTACTTCCTCGCCAAGGCAGCCCAGGAGGCTTTGATCGAAGGGTCCGGCGTCCCCTATACCATCGTCCGCGCGACTCAGTTCATGGAATTCATGGCAATGATCGCGGATGCCGGAACGACAGACAGCGAGGCGCGCCTTTCGACGGCAAACTTCCAGCCGATCGCAGCGGATGATCTGGCAGGCTTCCTCGCCGATACGGTCGGCAAAGCACCCGCCAACGGAATCGTTGATGTCGCCGGACCGGAAAAAGGCCGGATGTGCGACATCATCGGTCGATACCTCCGGTCCGTCGGCGATTCCCGCAAGGTCACTCCGGATTCCAGCGCAGGCTATTTCGGCTGCGCGTTGGAGGAAAACTCGCTGGTCCCCGTTGGCCAGGCCAGCCTTGGCCCCACTGGTATCGAGCAATGGGCGAATTCAGCCAAGGCCGCCTAGATCTCGTTGCCTGACCCGACCGTGACACCCATGCCGGGTGACGCGGTCGGACTGCGTTAATCCACCATGGGTCGCGGCTCCATGCCCGACGACATCTGCGGGAACAACCATCATGCCGATGTTGTCGGAGTTCGTGATCCAGGTCGGTCTGCTTCTGGCGGTCTCGGTCCCGCTTAGAGTTCTGCTGCGCCACCAGACCAAGGCCAAGCTCATCCTCGATGCCGTCGTCTTCGTCGCCCTATCAGGCCTGTTCTTTTCGAGAGGTATCGAGCCCTATAGGCCCGGAGCCGTCGGAGGCATAGACGCGGTCAGTGTGGCGATCGCCAAAGCGGCATGGTGGATAAGCATCTCGCTTCTCCTGGTGACGGTAGTCCGGAAATTCCTCGTCTTCAATCGACGGCCTCGCGAAGGCAGACTGGTCAGGGACCTACTCTCTGGCGTCATCTACATCGGCACCGCCTTATCCATAGTCGCGTATGTCTTCAATGTTCCGGTGGGAACGTTGATCGCCACGTCCGGCGTCTTCGCGATCGTACTCGGTCTCGCGCTGCAGAGTACCCTCAACGACGTGTTCAGCGGCATCGCCCTGAACCTCAACCGCCCCTACGTGGTCGGTGATTGGATCGTTCTGGACGACAATCTCCAAGGAAGGGTGATCGAAACCAACTGGCGTTCGACACATCTGCTCAACGGCACGAACGACATCGTGATCCTGCCGAACAGCATTCTGGCGAAAGCGAGACTCACGAACTACAGCAGCCCGGACGAGAGCCACGGCATTGTGGTGACCGTGCGCTTTCATCCGACGGAAAGACCCGAGGTGATCGGTGAAACCATGAAAACGGCGCTACTCGGGTGCACGAATATTGTCCACTCGCCGCCTCCGAGCGTGGCGATCACCGCCCTGGAAGGCGACGGCGTCACGATAGATCTTGTCAGTCGGGTGAGGGACGTCGGCAAGGTCTCCGACGCTCGCAACGAGATATACGATCTGGTCTATCGTCACGCGCGCTCCGCGAACCTGGTGTTGAGCTCGTCAACACAATGGACGGGGCCGCTCCCATACTGGGAACAGGCTTCGCGTGGGCAAAGCGCGGTCGACTGTCTTTCATCCATTCCACTGTTTCATTCGCTCAGGGAAGACGAGCGAGCGTCATTGGGCGCTGCGATGAAGCAGGTTGTCTTTCCGAAGGGGGCCGTGATCGCCCGTCAGGGAACCTCCTTGACCTCGCTCCTGCTCATCCAGAAGGGCGTCGTTATCGTCGAGATAGAGGAAAGCGGCCGCCACACAGAACTCACGAGACTTTCCCCCGGAGATTTTTTCGGAGAACGGGGCGTTTTGATGGGGGCAATCGAGGCTGCTGAAATCCGTTCGTTGACCCCGGTCACCGCATACGAAATCAAGAAGGATACCCTCGCTCCGTTTCTCGGGCAACGCCCGGAAATCGCCGAGGAGCTCGGGTTCGTTCTCGCGCATCGGCTCGAGAAGGAAAAGCATCTCCTCGACCAGCCGGGAATGGAAAACAGCACCTCGATCACCCTGTCGGGGAAGATACGCAGTCTGTTCGGTCTGTAGTGCACTCCGGCATGGTGGCTGCTCGCTCCGAAATCGGCTTCGCCACGCCACCATGCCCTTGAATAGTGGATCGACGTCAAGCCGCTGCCGGGACGGTCCGATGGTCGATCGGGTGCTGCAGACGCAAGGCGAGCGCCATGCGGTTCCAGACGTTGATCGTGCTGATGGCGGTCGTCAGCTTGGCAATCTCGGCTTCGCCGAAATGCTTCCTCAACTGCTCGTAGTCAGGGTCGGGGACACCCGTAATCGAGACGTTCGTCAAGCTTTCCGCCCAGTTCAGCACCGCGCGTTCCTTCTCGTCATAGAGAGCGGATTCCTTCCAGACCGCGATCAGGGCGATCCATTGGTCCGAGAACCCGGCTTTCCTCGCTTCCTTGGTATGCATGTCCACGCAGTAGGCGCAGCCGTTGATCTGCGACGTACGGATCTTCACGAGATCAATGTAGCGTTTGTTGATGCCGGACTTCTGGACGTACATCTCCAGTCCCATGATCGCCTTGAAGCTGTCGGGCTCGACAGCATTGATATCGAAACGGGGTTGCATCTTATCACTCCCAGCTTTGGGTTTTTGTCGAGCGGGAATTCGCCGACGAACGGACGCTAAGGCGGGAGCGGGCAGCGAGGAAGATATACGGGAGTATCCGTTCTGAACGGACGAAGCCTATAAAGGGGGCGACTTTCAAAGGGGAATGCGACGCGTCGCTTTTCACCTGACGCGGAATCGCTTCCGTTTCCTGCCACGGGCCACACGGCATACAGATGTATAACTCGCGTAGCTCCCGATCCTGCGTCACCTTCGACGCGCTGAGTTTGGCTCTGCCCATCGAGGCGAGCGGGCCAAGGCTCGTCAATACCGGATCATGGAGAGACAAATGACGGAAAAAGAGACCTCACGGGGCACGGGCCCCTTGAGACGCGAGGTGTTGGCGCTTGGCCTCGGAGCGAGCGTCGCAACCGTAATCCCCAATATCGCGATGGCGGCCGCCACGCAGAAAACCACTGAAAGGAAACAAGACATGGGCTTTGTGAAAACGAAAGACGGCGCGGAAATCTTCTACAAGGACTGGGGCCACGGTCAGCCGATCGTGTTCCATCACGGATGGCCGTTGAGCGGCGACGACTGGGATGCCCAGATGTTGTTTTTCCTGGAAAAGGGCTTCCGCGTCGTGGCCCATGACAGGCGTGGCCACGGCCGCTCGAGCCAGGTCGCCGAGGGTCACGACATGGACCACTACGCGTCGGACGCCGCAGCCGTTGCCGAACATCTCGATCTCCGCAACGCGGTTCACATCGGCCACTCGACGGGCGGTGGTGAAGCCGCGAGGTACGTCGCCAGGCACGGCAAGGGCCGTGTCGCCAAGCTCGTTCTCGTCGGCGCGGTTCCGCCGATCATGGTCAAGACCGCTGCGAACCCCGGAGGTCTGCCAATCGAGGTGTTCGACGATTTCCGCAAGAACCTGGTCGCCAACCGCGCCCAGTTCTTCCTCGATATTCCTTCCGGCCCTTTCTATGGCTTCAATCGGCCGGACGCCAAGGTTTCCCAGGGCGTCATCCAGAATTGGTGGCGACAGGCCATGGTTGGCGGCGCGAAGGCGCACTACGACAGCATCAAGGCGTTCTCCGAGACGGATTTCACGGAAGACCTCAAGTCGATCACGGTTCCCACGCTCATCCTGCACGGCTCGGACGACCAGATCGTGCCGATCGATGACTCCGCCAAGCTCGCCATCAAGCTGCTGAAAAACGGGACTCTGAAAATCTACGACGGCTACCCGCATGGCATGTGCACGACCCACGCCGACGTCATCAACCCGGACCTTCTGGCGTTCGTCCAGGCCGCCGGCTGATCCAAGAGGGGCAGGCTGCAAAGCCTGCCCCGCAAATCATGCGCCACTGCGCGATCCGCAGGCACAATCAAATACAGAGTTTTATCCGTTCGGCACTTTGAAGATTAGGGTCAGGACCCATTGATTTGAATTGACGGCCATAATTCAGACGGGCGTATAGGAGCCTGCTGGTGAGTCATCTGTTTTGGCTGACGGACGAGCAAATGGCTCGTCTTCAGCCGTACTTCCTCAAGAGCCATGGTCGCCAGCGCGTTGATGATCGACGCGTTCTGAGCGGCATCATTTTCGTCAACCGCAACGGCCTCAGGTGGTGCGATGCGCCAAAGGAATATGGCCCCTCCAAGACGCTTTATAACCGTTGGAAACGTTGGGGAGACAAGGGCATCTTTCTCCAGATGATGGAAGGCTTGGCTGTGCCTGAGGCTGCAGAGCGCACGACCATCATGATCGACGCGACCTATCTCAAGGCCCACCGCACGGCTTCCAGCCTGCGGGTAAAAAGGGGGGCTCGGGCCGCCTGATTGGACGCACGATAGGCGGCATGAACACCAAGCTTCATGCCGTAACGGATGCGAATGGTCGCCCGATCACTTTCTTCATAACGGCCGGTCAGGTCAGCGATTACACCGGTGCTGCCGCTTTGCTTGATGAACTTCCCAAGGCCAAATGGCTACTGGCCGACCGTGGCTATGATGCCGACTGGTATCGTGAAGCTTTACAAGCGATGGGGATCACTCCCTGCATTCCGGGTCGGAAATCCCGCAATAAAACCATCAAATACGATAAACGCCGCTACAAACGGCGCAACCGGATCGAGATAATGTTCGGGCGTCTCAAAGACTGGCGGCGTGTCGCTACGCGCTACGACAGATGCCCAATGGCCTTCCTCTCCGCCATCGCTCGCGCGGCAACCGTTATCTTCTGGCTCTGATCAACGAGTTCTGAGCGTAACTATGTCCGCGTTAAACAGTCGTTAAATGTCAAATGGTCTCAAAGAGAATGCGGCCGTTAGAACGTTGGAAAACTTGTTCAATCAGCAATTTTACCCTCGCGACCCAGCAGTGCGCTCTTTCGCTCCAGGCCCCAGGTATAGCCAAAGAACGTTCCGTCGTGCCTAACAACCCGATGACAGGGAATGGCAACCGCCAGAGGATTGCTGGCGCAGGCACTGGCGACCGCACCGATGGCACGAGGGTGGCCCACGCGCCGCGCTATCTCGTCATAGGAGATCGTCTCGCCGGCTAGCACCGATTGCAGAGCATGCCAAACCCGTCGTTGAAAGACTGTCCCTCTGATATCCAGGGGCAGATTCGTCGTCAGATTCGGTGCCTCGATCAAACCGACGACCTGGGCGATGGTACGCTCGTAGTCTGCATTGCCGCCGACTAGAATCGCCTTCGGGAAGCGGTCCTGGAGGTCGCGAAGCAGTGCCTCGGCATCGTCGCCCATCAGAATGGCGGCGATGCCTTTTGCGCTGGAGGCGACGACGATCGCTCCGAGCGAGGTATCTCCGACAGCGAAATGCAGGGTCTCCTTGGAGCCCCCATCCTTAAAGTGACTTGGTGTCATGCCGAGGGATTTGTTGGTGATGGCGTAGAAGCGGCCGCTGGAACCGTAGCCGGATTCGTAGAGGGTCTCAGTGATGGGCCGACCGCGCGGGCTGGCTGCGGGCCAGCGCCATCCGCTTCTGTTCGGCATAGGCTCGTGGGGTCATTCCTGTATGACTGCGAAACAGGCGGTGGAAATGACCCTCGCTCATGCCGACAGCATGGGCCAGCGCCGATACTGAGACAGGGCTGTCGGCTAGATCGATCAGCCTGCACGCTTCGGCGATGGTTTCGATATGCCGCTGCTCGAAGCTACCTTCATTCGGTCGGCACCGTCGACAGGGTCGAAATCCTGCGGACACAGCCTCGGCCGACGAATGGAAGTAACGGAGGTTTTCCGCGCGTGGCACCCGAGAACCACAGGAAATCCGGCAATAGATGCCCGTGGTGATAACGCCGCGCCAAGTGCCTGCACCGCGCTCGTCCGAGCCACGTGGATTCCTGGTAGCGGCGCTATCCATCAGGCCCGGACCCGCTTCTGGGAGCCGAAGGGATTGTCGATCAGATACCGCCAGCAACCATCGTCGCCCCGGCGCGCGATGTCGGTCGCGGTCGCCACCATGTTGATCTCCGTGCCATCGCGGGCGGTGCCGATATAGGACCAGTCGAGGATCAGAAGTGCCGTATCCGCCGCGACTATGCCGTTGCGTGATCGACATTTGAAGACCCAGAGAGAGAAATACTTTTCGAGTTCCGCGCCGATCGCGTTCCGCCTTTAGTGGGCGTTACCCGCCGCGTCGATGATAATGCCTTCTGGATGATAGAAGCTGAGCATCGTGTCGACATCGAGAGAATTGAGATGGGCAAGCAACGCGGGGACGATGCCTTCCACGGTGGTTGCCAGGGCGATTTCTGGATCATGCTTTGAGCTCCTGTCTGCATGTCGCCCGCCATTCGCGAGCGAGACACCGATGACAGGAATTCAGAACTAGGAAACTCCGATTTCTGATCTCAGATTCGCGTTCGTCGAAGTCTGCAAATGACGCGAAGCGGAAAAAGCTACCCGACCTATCCCGCCGTATAGGTCGACCACGGCTACTGGCGCGGTAGCGACGCGGGAACATTTTACGTAGGCTATCACCCACATAGCCAGCCAGTGTATCGATGAAAGGACCGCGGCGCGCGAGCGCGGTTTTCACCAACCGACGTGGGAACAGGTAGCGACCGTGGACTTTGCCCCGCACACCGAACGGATGTTTGAAAAGGGTTCTCAAGAGCAGAGGCTACAGAACCTCGAGGAGAGCGGTGGGCACGCCGCGCGTCTTAGGCTTCTTGGGCGTATGACAAGCTCCTTTGTTCTCGACACCCGTCAACCTCTGGCGGTAATCGTTACGGATTGCGGTACCGCCCAGAGGCTCCTGGCTTCGGGGCGTGATACGACCAAGCAAATGGAAGTACTGCTTTCGCGCATTGTCGAATGTGCCCGTTGGGCGGATGAAGTAATCGGCTTCGCGGATCGCATGATCGCCAGGCGAGTTTCGACTCTGGCGCTGGTGGATATCAACTCCCTGGCAAAAAGCGCCGTCCAGTTCAGCCAGTGCGAAAGCTTCTCCAGGGCGGTGACCCTGCACCTTGCCCACTCGCCTAGTCGCGCGTTGGCACTTGGCGACGAGCTCCAGCTTCTCCAGGTGGTGGTCACCCTTCTAGTGAGCACCCTACAGCAACAACCCGCACGGAAAGCGGAAAGGCATGCGGTTCATTTGTGCATCGCCGACATCGGAGACGAGATCGTCCTCGACATAGGAACACCCCTGACATCGGGGAACGGAAAGCTCGAAGACCAAAGGAAGCGGACCACTAAAGCCGATTCCGAAGTTGTTATGTGCCGATCCATCGTCGAAGCCCATAAGGGTGCGCTCGAATATGGTCGCGGTCGGTCGGGCGTCATGTTTCGCATGAGGTTGCCGCGCGTTTCCGATCGGCTGGAGCGAAGCCACAGCCAATCTGAACCGCCATCACTTGAAGACAATTAGGCAAAAGTCGCGGACGGACCTCGCCGTCATCATTGAAAAGGAGTTTCGCTGTGCCATCTCAACCGGAGAAAGACGTGAGTCGACAGAGGGTTTACGTCATCGATGACGAGCCAAACCTTCGCGCCTCGCTGCTCAACTTTTTCGAGTCGGTGCAGATCGAGGCAGTCGGGTTCGGTAGT
Source organism: Agrobacterium sp. RC10-4-1 (assembly GCF_014138475.1). NCBI lineage: Bacteria > Pseudomonadati > Pseudomonadota > Alphaproteobacteria > Hyphomicrobiales > Rhizobiaceae > Agrobacterium > Agrobacterium sp. RC10-4-1. The sequence goes on along the minus strand of NZ_JACJIT010000010.1, from coordinate 139,174 downwards.
GCCGAAGAGTTTTTGTCCGAGGCTGACGGGGAGAGCGCCGGGTGTATCCTTCTCGACATCCAAATGCCCGGCATGACTGGGCTCGAACTTCAGGCTGAGCTCTCGCATCGCGGCAATCCGATGCCGATCATTTTCATCACCGGAAACGGCAGCGTGTCCGTGAGTGTTTCAGCGATGAAGGCTGGCGCTTTCGACTTCCTGCTGAAGCCGTTCAACTCTCAGGCCGTCGTCGATGCGATAACAAGAGCGATGGAGGCCGACAGGCAAGCAAGAGCCAAGAGAGCGGAGGCGGATAAATTAATGCAGCGATTTTGCAGACTGACCCCGCGTGAAACGGAAGTCTGGGAATACGTTTCCCAAGGTCTCATGAACAAGCAGATCGCGTTCGAAATGAGCATCAGCGAAATCATGGTGAAGCTGCATCGTGGACGCATGATGAAAAAGATGCATGCGAAGTCTGTCGTAGACGTCGTGCGGATGTTCGACAGGCTCTCGGTGCATGGCGGTGAATCGACCTCTTTGCACACTTAGAGAATCGATTGGGATCCTGCGCGCAATTCCACTGCCTGCCGTCTCCATTCACTTGGCGGCAGGCCTTCCAAGCGGCGAAACAGGCGACAGAAGTGCGCATGGTCCGATAGTCCACATTGTTCGGCGACGGACGATAGCGGGCAGTTCGAGTTCGCCATAAGGGCCTTTGCCTTTGCCATGCGCTCCCCCATCACGAAGCTGGACGGCGAAACCCCGAACGCGATCGTGAAGCACCTCCCGAAATGCCCGACACTGATTTTGGCTTGAGACGCAAGGTCGCGGACCTTTATGGAGCCAGCGATATTTTCAGACACAAACGTGCGGACGCGGCGACACTGCCAATCGGTCAGCCCACTCCTTCCGCGAGCGGAGTTCCTGATTGGCAACAGGCGATCGGATGTCGAAACGCTTACCGCGCCGAGACGCGCAACGTGCTCCAAGGTCAACGCCCGCCTCCAATTCCGCTTCGCGTCCAGAGTCTGATCGATACGACCTTGAAAATGCCGCTTCGGGACTGAACTTGATACCTATATAAACGTCGCGCCTTCCTATCCCGGCGTATAGGTTTGCCCGCCGCACCTCACTCGATCGATATCCGTGGATCGGCGATCCTCTGCGTGCTCTCGACGATCATCCCGACGAGGACGTAGAGCCCTCCGAGAACCAGAGCAACGCCGAGGATGGCCGGGAGATCCAAGTAGGCCAGCGCTTGGACCATGTACATGCCGAGTCCGGGCCAGGCGAAGATGCGTTCGACGACCAGCATGTTACCGAACAACAGTCGAGCCTGGAGGCCGCTCATCGTAAGCGCCGCATTCGCTGCATTACGGAGACCGTGGTGTACGGCGACCCATACGAACCGTAGGCCCTTGGCACGCGCGGTGCGGATGTATCCGTGCTTCATGACGTCATGCAACGAGCTTGACAGGACCTGCCCGACCGCGACCGCGACGGGTAGCGCGAGAACCGAAGCGGGCAGGACAAGATGAGCGGCCGCGTCCACGAAAAGGCGCAGGTTGCCGGAAATCAACGTGTCCACAAGAAGGAGTCCTGTCGGACCGGAGAACCCTCTGACACCGAGGCGGCCGGAACCCGGCAGCCATCCAAGCTTATACCAGACGACCAGGACCAGCGTCAGGCCAGTCAGGAACACTGGCAAGGACCCGAGCCCGACGAGTGCGAGACGCAGCATGCGCAACGATGGATAGGTGGCCTGGACGACCGCCACCGTGACGGCCACCGAAATGCCGAGCAGCAGAGCGACAACCGCAAGTTCTATCGACGCGGGCAGGTGCTTCCGAATATCGTTGACCACTGGCTGCCTTGTGCGGACCGAGATGCCGAGGTCACCATGTGCGACCCGGGTAAGAAAGTGTCGGTACCGCGTGATGACGGTTTCATCCAGGCCCATCTGCGCGCGCAAGGCCTTGATCGTGGCGGGTGGTGCCGCCGGCCCCGCGATGAGGCGGGCCGGATCGGCTGGAACGACGCTCTGAAGGCAGAAGACAAGGAACGTCATCGCCATCAGCGTCAGAATGCCACCCGCGATTTTGCGCCCGAGATACCGCATGCGTTACCGCCCCTTGAGTGCATGGCGGACCCCGTCGGCAAAAAGGTTCGCCAAGAAACATATTAGGAATATCGCCAACGACGGGAGTATGGGGAGCCACCAGAACATCGTCAGGCTGTCGAGAGAGCGCGACACCAAGGCTCCGAGCTCCGGAGCGGGGTCAGGCTGTCCCAGGCCGAGGAACGACATCAACGACAAGGTCATGACGACGTTGGAGACATCCACGCCGGCTGCCACGATCAGTGCCGGGACGACGCCTGGTAGGGCGTACCTGAAAACCAACCTCCATCGCGAAGCGCCCGATACCTTTGCCCCAAGGTAATGAGGGGAGGCCAAGATACGTCGGACTTCATCGCGTGCGATCCAGGCGTACCAAGGCCACCAGCAGACTGCGATCGCGACCACTGAATTCTCGACACCGGGGCCGAGCAACGCCGCGAACGCGATGGCGAAAAGCATCGACGGCACCGTCAGGAAGACGTCGTTTACCCTCCGGAAGACCGCGTCGAGCCATCCTCCGACAAAGCCGGATACCAACCCGATCGCCGTTCCGACGACGAAGCTTGCCCCGATGATCGCCATCCCGGGCAGCCAGGTGAACCTTATGCCGAGTATGACCCGCGAAAAAAGGTCCCGTCCGATTTCGTCCGTACCGAAGGGGTGCGTCATCGACGGAGGGAGCAAGGCCGGACCCACCCGCAGTTGCGGGTCGTATGGCATGAAGAGCTGCGGGAACGCTGCGGTGGCCGTGATCAGCAGTAAGCCGAAAAGGCCGATCATGCCGGGAATGTCAATCCTGCGGAAAGACCAGCCGTTGCTAGACGCTTCCGAGTGTCCCGTCGGTCTTCGTCCGAACGGCCTCAGCATAGTCCGGCGTCCCTGCCGGATGGATCACAACGGTCGTCCCGCGAGGAGGTCGACATGTCTGCGAGTTCGAGCAGCTTTCCATCATGAATGCGATAGACCCTGTCCGCGGCGATCCTGGCAGCGGCGAGGTCGTGCGTCGCGATAACTATCGCGGTGCCATAGATGCGGCGGATGCGGCCGAGCAGGTTCAGCATCGATGCCGCGAGCGACGTGTCCAGCGCGCTGATGGGTTCGTCACACAGGAGGAGCCGCGGGGAAACCGCAAGCGCTCTGGCGATCGCGGCACGCTGGCATTGACCGACAGAAAGCTCTGAAGGCAAGGCATCGGCAAGCGAGCGCTCGAGATCGACGAAATCCATCAATTCCGCCAGGCGCTTGTCGCGAGGCACCTTTGCCACCTTCGCGGAACGCAACCCTTCGACGATCTGTTCACCGATAGGGACCCAAGGCGTCAGGAAAGATTTAGGGTCCTGGAAGACCAGTTGAGGGCGGCGGCCGTCCAACCGAACCGTTCCGCGGTCCTGTTCAAGGAGCCCAGCAGCGATCTTGAGGAGGGTGGATTTACCGATGCCGCTCTCGCCTAGAAGCGCCACACACTCTCCGGCCTTCACGGTGAGGTCGATCTCGGCCAGGACATCGTAAGAGCTAACCCGAAAGAGGCTTCTCGTACGAAAGGCCTTCGAGACCCGGCGCATGTCCAACACGACTTCCTCTCGATTCGAGGAGAACGGGGCCCAAGGAACGCTTTGCTGCACGATGTTTTCGAAATGCGAATTGTCGATAGCTCGATCGCCTCGGGCGAGGGTTGGCAATTGCGCGGATTTGTCGACGGCTCCATCATACCGGATCGCGAGGAGCCCGACGCTGTAGGGGTGGCGGGGGCGGGCGAAGATCGTCGAAGTCGACCCGACCTCGACGATCCGCCCATCTTCGAGGATTGCCGTTTGATCCGCTATCTCCGCTACTGCGAGATCGTGCGTACTGAGCAATACGGCCGCTCCGTGTGCTGCCAGATTCCGCAGAAGCGCGGTGACCTTTCGTTTGTTATCAAGGTCGAGACCTGTCGTGGGTTCGTCAGCCACGATCAGCGGCACGGGTACGGCCGTCGTCATAGCGATCAGAACACGCTGTCTCTCTCCCCCGGAAAGCTGATGCGGAAGGCTGCCCATGACGCGTTCGGTGTCAGCGATCCCCGCCAACCGCAGCCGTTCGACCGCTGTGAGTTCCCCGCACACTTCCGCCATCTGCGCTCGAACGCTCATTGTCGGGTTCAGCGCGTCGAAGGGGTCCTGGGGGATGATCCGCACCAGGCTCTTCCGGGCAGCTCTAAGGTTGGGCTCGCTCGTACCGACCAATTCCTCACCGACGACACGGATAGAGCCACTAATCCGAGGCTGGCTGTCGCGCGGCAAAAGACCAAGGATGACGTGAGCAAGGGTCGACTTTCCAGAACCGCTTCGACCCACAAGCGCGGTTATCTGCCCGGAATGAACCTCTAGCTCCAGCCCTTTGAGAACGTCGTTCCTCTGTGCTCCACGCAACATCGAAACGTGCAAGCCACGGATTTCGAGCGTGGCAAACGGCGGAGTACGGGTTCCGACCAGCTCTCCTACCCCGACGCTCATCGGCGGACGCTCTCGTAATCTATGTTTCCCGGGGGATAGACGGGTCTCAAGCCGAAATCGCGGATGTCGTTGGTATGGACCACGACATCCTGCATTTCGACAAGCGGTATGGCGATTCCGGCGTCGAAGATCATCTGTCCGGCTTGTTCGTAGAGTGCGTTCCGTCGAGCGTCGTTCCCCAGACTGCCCGCCTCCTCGATGAGGCGGTCGGCTTGGTCGATCGAACGTCCGAAGAAGTTGACCGGAGCGTCCTTCGTGAAAAACGCCTTTGCCTGGTTCACCGGGTGAGCCGCATCCGGACCTGCGATCGTAAGGAGTAAGTCCGGGGGCGACGTCGCTTGCTTCAAGTTGAACGCGGCTCCCGGCGGCAACGCGTAGGACGTCGCCTTGACGCCGATGGATGCCAGCTGCGCGATCAGGAGGCCCGAGATTTTCTGATAGCCAGGTGTGGCGCTGTGCTGGCCGATGACGAGACTGACAGGACCGCGGCGTGCGACTATCGCCTTGGCGCGCTCCATGTCGACAGGGAAGACGAGCGGTCTGCCGGGATCCAGCACCACGCGGGGATAGACCGACCTGGCCACGGTCGCATACTGGCCGAACGCTTCATCCGCCCAGAGAGCCGGATTGATGGCAGTCAACACCGCCTGCCTGATTTCCGGATCATCGAGGGGCGAGCCGGATTTCGCGAACAGGGTGTAGAGGCTTACGCTCGGGGTCGCCGAGACCGCGAGATCGGATGGAATGCCGCCGAGTTGCGCGATAGGATACCCCGTCGGCACGGCGTCGATGTCTCCAGCTCTCAACTGCAGTATCTGCTGGCCAATGTCCGGGACGACCGGAATCTGCACTTCCGGGAAAAACGCTTTCTGTCCCCAGTACTCGTCATTCCTCTTGAGAACATAGCGGTCACCGCGACTGAATTCCGCCAATGCATAGGGACCTGTTCCATCGGCGTGTTCACCGAGCCATCCGGTGGCTTTGTCGCCTTTATCGTGTTCGGCTAGCGCTCGCGGGCTGATCACCTTTGGACCCCAAGGACTCGCGAGGCTGTCGATGAAAGAGGGTTGCGCGCGCCTGAGGACGATCTTGAGGGTCAATCTGTCCACTGGTTCGAGTCTTTCGACGTTGGACAGGAAGTACGACAGAGCCAGCTTGCCGTCCTTCCTTCGGTCGAAGGAAGCAACGACGTCGGACGCACTCATCTCGGTGCCGTCGTGAAACTTCACGCCGTCAACCAACCTGAAGACATATTCGCGACCATCGTCGGAGACTTCCCAGGAATGTGCCAGTCGGCCGACGACCTTTACGGTGCCCGGCTCGTATTGAACCAGACCCTCGTAGACGTTGTTGATCGCGCTCATGGCACCGATTTCAAATCCGTTGTCCGGATCGAACGTGGCGATGTCCGTTAGAAGCGGAACCCGGAGAACCTCCTGCGCGACCACGGGTTGCGCAATGAGGGCCGCCGCGAAAACACACGCGATCGCATGACTGACAGCAAAGGCAAAACCGCCCGGCAACATGTTGGCATCCTGTTATGAACTCAACCCGACTCCGGCGGACTTTCCGCACAGCGAAATCCTAACATCCGGAATTGCGCCGTAACCAGTTCCGACAACCAAGGGAGCTTGTACAAATCGCGCCAAAAATCACGTCGCCAGTTGCCGGTGTCATTGCCCGATACCGCGTGGAGCCGAGTGTTGAGCTCGTCGGTCCGTCCAGATCTCGGATCCGGGCGGATGGGGCAGGGTTCCAAAACGATGCTTCTCTTGTTAACATCGCTGTATGATAGGATCGCGTGGGCGCGCGCCGCTTTTGAGGGGATGACCATGGAGGGGGCTGCAACGCGGCCGTTGGAGCTGCTGCCGATCGTGACGCTGGTTGACGACGATGCCCGCGTGCGGGAGGCGATGGAAAATCTTCTCTGCTCAGTCGGTATCGACACCGTATCCTTTGCGTCCGCAGGCGAGGTGATCGAGGCCACCTTGCCGGATCGGCCGGGATGCTTCGTGCTGGACGTCCGTATGCCGGGATTGAGCGGGCTAGACCTACAGGATCATCTCCTGAAACAAGGCAACCACACCCCGGTCATATTTCTCACGGCCCACGGCGACATCGCCATGAGCGTCGAGGCCATGAAGGCCGGAGCCAAGGACTTTCTTACGAAGCCCGTGCGCGATCAAACGTTTCTTGATGCCGTCTCTAGGGCGATCAGCGCCGACCTCGAATGGCGCGAGGCTCAAACGAACTCGCAAAAGCATATCGCGCTCTACCAAGGTCTCACCGCCCGGGAACGTCAGGTGCTACGCTTCGTGGTCGAGGGCAGCCTGAACAAGCAGATCGGTTTCGAGCTGGGCATTTCGGAGGTCACGGTAAAGCTGCACCGCAGCAACATGATGAAGAAGATGCAGGTGACGACATTCAACCAGCTCTTCACCGCCTGGCAGGCGCTGCCCTCCCATATACGAGAGAACGTCGAATAGCGGGGCCGATCATGCCTCTTACCTGTCCTACGAGATAGGTTTCGACCACCGAACCATCGGTATAGGTTGAACTCGGTCATGAACGACCCGCTACCGTAGCCCGGCGCGTCCTGTCATCATCCTTGGAAGGCGTGATGGATTTCCAGACATCACAGCAGCGCCGTTGGTTTGCTTTTGCGGCGAGTGCGGTCGGCGCTGGATTTGCCGTCCTTTTGAGCGAGCCTGTCGGCCTCCTGATTACCGTCGCTTTCGCAACTATTTGCTTTGGCTGGAGGTGGGGTATCGCTACGGCCATCGTCATAAGCGCAGCAGCTGCCGCGCTTATTTGGGTAGAAGGCGATCTTGCAAACTTGAGCATCAGGGGCTGGACTGCCTACGCGATAAGCGCATTCGGGATCTGGGCAGTTATCACCTCCTATCGGACGATATCCTTCTACGATCAGGTCTATAAGACTGTCCGCCCGACTCTGGAAGATATACCCGGACTTGGATGGTCGGCCTATCCCGATGGCCGCATGAGGTTCGTGAACCCCGCCGCCACGGAGTTCGTCGGGATCACTCCGGAGGAAATGAAGGAGAGGATGGAAGGAACCGACACCGCGTGGTGGACACCCTTCGTTCATCCCGATGACCGGGAAAGAAGCTTGGCGCTCTGGCGCAACAGTCTCAAGACGGGTGAACCCATTGTCGACGAGCAACGCGTACGCCGCTACGATGGGACCTACAGATGGTTCCGGGATTCCGCGATCGCCTCTCGCGACGAAAACGGAAAGATCACCGCGTGGTACGGTTCGACGGTCGACATTACCGATCAGAAAAACGCCGAGGCGGCGTTGAAGGCCAGCGAGCAGCAGCTCCGCGAGCTCATCAACACTGTGCCCGCACTCATCTGGCGCGCGGGTCCTGACGGAAAGACGAACTATGTCAATGACCAATTGATCCGATGGTTTGGACTATCGGCTGGAGAAAGAGATGTCGGCGGACTAGAGAGCCTGCTCATGGATGCGGTTCACCCCGAAGAACGTCAGGAGATAAGGGCGACTGTCAGTCGGCTCTTTGCCACACGAAAGTCATTCTGCCTCAAGTACCGTCACAGGCGTTCGGACGGTTCCTATAGATGGACGAATGCTACCGTTCAGCCGCTTCTCGATATCGAGGGGGCGATCGTCCAGTGGTACGGCGTTTTTCTCGACATCAACGACGAGATCGAAGCGCTGAACGCGCTGCGCAGAAGCGAGACGGAGACGCGCCTCATAGTGGATACGGTGCCATCGTTGATATGGCTGATGTCGACCGAAGGTTTCGTCTTCCATTTCAATGACCGAATGGTCGAATGGACCGGGATCGAACCGGGGCCGAGCCCCAGCAATCCGTCTGCACCTCGGCCAACGTATTCGGAGCTGATACACCCGGATGACAGCAGGCGCATTGCCGAAGAATTCAAGAATGCCTTAGAAACTGGCACAGCATTGCATACCAAGGGAAGGTTGCTCAGGAAAGACGGGCAGTTCCGATGGCTTGACTCGCGCGTCGAACCGCTCAGGGACGACACTGGCAACATCATCCGGTGGTATGGTGTTTCCATCGATATCGAGGAGGAGGTTAGAGCACAGGCCGCTTTGCGCGAAAGCGAACGTTACCTTCAGCATATGATAGATACCGTGCCCGTGGGGATTGTCCTTTCCGACAACAGCGGAACGCCTGTCTATGTCAACAAAAGGTTGGTCGACAACAACGGCTTGTACGTCTCTCGCAAAAGCGAAGGCTCTCGGCTCGACATCAGTCCGGCGGTGGAAGACCTCGTCCATCCCGACGACAGGGAAACAGTCGAGAACCGCTGGGCGCTTGCGCGCCGTAAGGGAAAGCCCTACGCGATGCGTTACAGACAACGCAGAGCGGACGGCGTCTATCGCTGGATAGAGGACAGGAGCGAGCCTTTCCGGGATGACGGTGGCAAAATCCTGCAATGGTACGGCGTCAACTTGGACATCGACGACGAGGTGAAAGCGCAGGAAGCCCTCCGGATCGCCGACGAGCGTTTGGCCAAAGCCGCGAGAACCGTGAGCCTATCGGAGCTTTCGATTTCGATCGCACATGATCTGAACCAGCCACTGCAGGGGGTTGTCTCGAATGTAACCGCCTTCAAGAACTGGCTGAGGGCCACGCCGCCAAACCTCGAGCGGGCGACACGTACCGCTGAGTGGATCGTGCGGGACGTGGAGGCGGCGGCAGAAGTAGTCAGCCGTATCCGAACCATTTTCTCGCAGACAGAGCATAAGCGCGAGGCGGTTTCGCTGAAAGCAGTGATCGAGGACGTGAAGAGTTCGCTGGCCGACAAGTTGATCGCGGGGAAAATCAAGGTCCACGTCGATCTTGACGGTGACCTACCCGACACTCTGGCAGACCGCGTTCAAATCGAGCAGGTGGTTCTGAATCTACTCAAGAACAGTGTCGAGGCCTTTGATGAAACCCGGTCACGCAGTCGGTCAATCGAGGTACGTGCGAGAAAGGTGAACAGTGAGGTTGTGGAGGTCTCCGTCGGTGACAACGGTCCCGGTCTGACCGACCCGGAAAAGGTGTTCGAAGCTTTCTACACGACCAAAAGCGATGCTCTCGGGATCGGTCTTGCCATCTGCCGATCTATCGTTGAAGCCCATGGCGGTCAGCTCAGTGCAGGCAACCGTGGAAGGGGTGGGGCCTTGGTGGCTTTCACGCTTCCGACCAATGGAAGGGCGGGCATCGGCGCGGCAGGCAGTGACGTCGTCGATATCGCGACTTTGGAAAGGGGCGAATTGCAATAGCAGTTAGGTGGGATTCGGCTGGACTGCCGGGTCCTACAACCTAGTTCAGTGACTTGACTGCCAGACACGGTCCACCAGCTTGAGCGAACGGTCAGACTGCACGACGTATGTTTCGGAATAGCGAGTGCCATCAGAATAAAAGTCATGATTGAACTGGCTACCGACGGGGGCCTTTTTGAGGCGTGTGGCATGCTGCCTCTCGTACGTTATGCTACCCGGAATGGGATCGATGGCCATAGCGGGAACTGCGAGGAGTGCCGAGAGCGCGAGTACAGCCGAATACGATAGCTTTTTTATGTTATTCTCCGTGAGGGGGGTCGTTTCCCTTGTTGCGGGACGAAAGTGAAGGTGATCGCTGGCGTTTTGCAGTTGTACGAAAGGGTACCCTTGCTCGCAGGCGGTTTTACGTGTGCTTCCCTTCTTAGTGGAGTGCTCCAAGACCTCCGGGAGCGGGTGTTCTAATCGCTGCAACAAAAAGCACGTCTCTTGCAAGCCGAAAATGTTGTATGTGCCCTGCGTCCATACAACCGTAAAGAATTGGTCAATGACAGACGATTGGGTAGATTGGTTTCCAACCGTCTTCTTCCCGCTGAAGGTTCTCGTGCTGGGCGTTGGCATGTTTTTCGCGCAGGTGGACGAGCAGCCAATTCCCCCAGGGCGCGAAAGTGGAGGAAATAGGATGTGTGCTGCGGCCTGAGCGAAAAGCGGTATCTGAAAGTTGCGGCTATTCCTACCAAAAACCAAACGGAGGTATATATAACGGCGCTCCTGCAATGCGTGGTATTGCGACAACCGGAGAAGTTTGAATCTCAACCGTCTCGTTTTCATGCTGATCAAAAAGTCCCGATTTGCCGTCCCGTGTTGCAAGAACCGATTATTTGACGCGTTTTTCTGAAATCCCGCTGCGGAAAGTGACAAGTTTCAAAAATGGCTGGCTCGCAAACCGCACACATCGCAATCATCGAAGACGACGTTCACCTACGGAATTCGATCAAGGACTTTCTCGATACCGCCGGATACACGAGCGAACTTTTCGGCTCGGCGGACTTTTTCCTGGACAGTGACCGCTACCGATCGTTCCGCTGCGTTCTCGCCGACGTAAGGATGCCGGGGATTTCGGGCATCGAGATGCTCAGATTGCTGAAGTCTCGGGAAGATTGCCCTCCGATCCTGATCATGACTTCCTACTCGGACAATCAAATGCAGGCGACGGCCCTGAAATACGGCGCGTCAGGCTTCCTAGCCAAGCCGATCGATACTTCATTGCTTCTCCAATTGATCCATGACGCCATCGGTAGCGACGCTTCGCGGGGCTGATAATCCACAGTGCTCCCGGTCAGTGCCGCGACCCCGGTACCCGAACGTATAGCTGTCGATCCACGCCGACTTCTCCAGAATGCGATCAACGTCATTTCGATGAGGAGAATTTTGATGGCAGAGTCTTTAGTCATAGCTTCGCCCGAAGTCCTAAGGCTGCCACAGCCCGATCGGGAAGCGAAGCCCTCTCCGGCATCGGAGACGGTCAACCTTCCTGTAGAGCCCAGTTCAGGTACTCGTGGATTGATGCGACGCCTCATGCTCGGCGGGTCGATCCTCCTTGCCGCAGCCTATGGCGCATACGAGGGGTTCCAGTACTACACCCTTGGCCGTTTCATTATCACGACCGACGACGCTTATCTCAAGGCAGACTTCACGGCGGTCGCGCCGAAGGTCTCCGGATATATCAGCGAGGTCCTCGTGACCGACAACGAGCACGTCAAGGCCGGGCAGGTCGTCGCGCGGATCGACGATCGCGACTTCCAGTCCGCGGTGTCGCGGGCTCGCGGTGATCTCGCAGCCGCCGAGGCGGCCATCGCAAACGTCGATGCGCAGATCGTGCTCCAGAATGCGCTGATCGATCAGGCGAAAGCGGCGCTTGCCTCTTCGGAAGCCAATCTCGCCTTTGCGTCATCCGATGCCAAAAGGTCCGAGTATCTCTATACAAACGGGTCCGGGACGCTCTCGCGAGCCGAGCAAACACAATCGGTGAGCGAACAGGCCAAAGCGGCGGTGGACAATAGCAAGGCGGCCGTCGTGGCAGCGGAAAACAAGGTTCCAGTGCTTGAGACCCAACGCAGCCAAGCCATCGCCCAGAGGGACCGCGCAAAGGCCGGAGTAAACCAAGCCGAGCTCAACCTGTCCTACACCAACATCGTATCGGCGATTGACGGAACGGTCGGCGCGCGTACCATACGTCTTGGGCAGCTGGTAAGCGCCGGCACACAGCTCATGGCGGTCGTGCCTCTCAACGCCGTCTACGTCGTGGGCAATTTCAAGGAGACACAGCTGACCGACGTCGTGCCGGGGCAGCGGGTGGCGGTCAAGGTGGACAGTTTTCCGGATGCGGCCATTGACGGGCACGTCGACAGCGTTTCACCGGGAAGCGGACTCGAGTTTTCGCTGTTGCCCGCCGACAACGCCACGGGCAACTTCACGAAAATCGTCCAGCGAATCCCCGTGAAAATCGTCATCGATAGCAAGGAGTATATCGGCCGTCTGCGATCGGGTATGTCGGTGGTTCCGAGTATCGACACGAGAGGTGGTCCTTCGACGCCATGAGGAGGGGTCGACAATCCTCAGTCTTGCCATCGTCGTTGAACATAGTGGCGACGCGAGGTATTTTTCCCGAAAACCGGGACGACCACACCCACCGCTAATTTCGGCGACGAAAAGCATAGCCGGGGTGATTTGCTTGCCGCCACCAATTCCGCCAAATCGTGATGGGGAGCGATCGCGCGAGTGGGCAGCCGTCTCCCACTCATCTTCGCCAACGGTCGTTCTTCTGCCAGCGATTAAAACCGAGTTGATCTGCCGATGCCAGTCGCGGCTGCGCTCGCCCGTCGGGTGGACTTCGCGCCACATGATCTCGTGAAGCATGATTCCAAACGCGAACACGCTGGTCCATTCACCAAGCTCGGTCTTGTGCCATTGTTCGGGTGCCATGTACGGGCGCGAACCAGTGAACACGCCGATGTCTGCGGCAAGATTGACGCTACCAAAGTCCGCGACCAAAGGGCGAAACCACAAATCGGTCGGTGGCAGCGAAAAGTTCGTCCTCAGGTCTCGAACGAAGATGTTTTGCGGCTTGAGGTCTTGGTGAACCAAGCCGCGACGGTGACCGTGCGCGAGACTCGCCGAAAGCTGGATCAACAACGACAATCGCCCGAGATCACCCCAACGAGGATCCTCGATGAAATCGGACAGATCGCCCTCCCACCGCCGGAAAAAGGCGATGGGCGTGCCAAGGATAAAGATAACGTCAAAGGGCCAATGTACGTTAGGGTGATAATGCGCCGCCGTCTGCAGCTTGATCTCACGCAGGAAGCGCTCCGCACGTTCAGCTGGTGAGAAGACTTCGCGCCGTCGCGGGAATTTAGCGCAGGTCAGTCGTGGAAAGACGCTATCGCCGTTATCGAGAAAGACGATTTCACCCGAGAAGCCCGCGCTACTGTCTAACGCCTTTTGCGCTGCCCCAAAAGGCAAGAAGCTGATCGCGGAGTGGGATCGGAAGCTCGTAGAACGCATCGGACGGTATTTCGGTCAACTGTTTCTCCCGACCTGGACGGAAGCCTTATAGTGATCCGACTGGGCCGCATCTAGCAGTTTGGACGTCGATCGGGCTTTCAACTTCGCCGATCCTTGCGGGAGCGTGGAGGATTTCGTTAAGACAGGCTCTCCGCCTTGACGCGTGCCGCGCTCAGAAGCAGTTGCATGTAAGTCTCGAAGCTGACGCCGTCCGCCCGGTTGAGGCTGGCGACCAAAGGGTCGTGGATGAGGTCCAACAGGGTCAGCTCCACGATCTGCGAATTGAATCGTACCGAATAATGAGGCAGCGAATGCGAAGGTAGCTCCCGATCGCCACTGGCGCAGCTCTCGGCCATCCGGAGCGCGTCAACAACCGACAAGTCGAGGGTTGATGATCGCGGATGCATTGTGAGCGTTGCCGTCACCATCTTCTCCCTCGTAAACAGGCTGCAGTCCGATGAGCCACGGATGTCGCCGAACGGGGTCAGACTAATTTCCTGAGAACCGCCCGGGTAGCATACTTTGGTGTACTCAGCGCCCGCACATGGTAAATCACCATGGAACGAGCATGAGATGCACCCGTGACCCCGATGGCATACCTAAGTTCAGTTACGTAACCCGTGGTTCGACGTCAGTGTGGTTCCGCTGGATTGCAAAGCGTTGCAGCCGAGCAATTTCAGCGAACCATACCGCAGCGAGGGCGACGAACATGACGACTGCATCAGGAATACAGATTGGTAGGGTATATCAATCTCAAAACCGTGTTCGTGACCAACGCCTCTTCGAGCTTCCCGCTCATACGTTGCGGTCTCGTCGCAAGTCGAACGGCGCTTCCCTCAATATCGAGAGGCCGGAGAAACCCAACTCAATCGGTGGAGATCACCGCGGTAGCGGACATGACGGCGCGAGCTGGGCGGGCTATGCCGTGCTCGGTTTCTCCGAACCCGTCCAGCGTCATTTCGGCGCTTCATGCCCCCAGCTTATGCAGGCCGACGGCGGTAGACGGTTTACGGACGATGGTATCCCGGTTCACGAGAACATCGTGGGTTACCAGATCGACATCGCTTTCGAAATCGCGCGTGAATATCCGTTTGTAGGCGAGGATATCGCCACCGAGTCCGTTTCGAAGGCCATCGCTGGCGTGTATCCGGTTCTTGTTGCCTTCAACGGCTGCCGACACCACTCAGGCCGTTTGGCGCGGATTGATCACGCGGAAATCATCATGGAGCCCACGCCAATCCCGTGCGTAGACCTTTCAGGAAATGTGGACGTACGTGCTGTCGTGCAAAGGGAAGGCCGCACTGCATGGGATGTGACGTCCATGCTCGTTCGCCCCCTTAGGGCATTGCTGTGGACCGCCGAACGACTGCGGGAAGAGGGTTCCTGGCTGAAAAAAGGAGATATAGTGACATCCGGCACCTATCCCTTCCTTCTTGACATCCGTCCGGGCGACCGTCTGATCGCGGACGTGGTCGGCAAGGCCGAGATCAGCCACAGGTTCGAGAACGGTCTATGATGTCAGGCGGCCGGAACGCTAGGCCGATCTACGGCTTCTGAAGTATCATCCGGCCGCGTGGAGCGGCATGCTTCGGCCACCGCGGCATGTGCTTCGTCCTTCGTCCCCGGTAGAAGCGCGTCGCGGAAGCCGACCGCGGCCTTGAGCTGGAAGGCACGCGCACCCTGCTGGCGCGCGGTCGAGATCGCAATGCGAAAGGTTTCGGCCGCCAATTCCGCATTCGATGGAACGATGAACGTCGCCTTGAGCCGCAGGAGCTCGGCAAGCTGGAACCGCTCGCCCGTTTCAGTCGCCCGGCCGATCGCGCGGTCGATCAGATCGAGGGATTCCCTCGGTCGTCCCGCACGGAATGCGCACTCCGACTGGGCGGCGGCGATGGTAGTCGCGGTGTTCGCATGCATTTGGGCGTCGGCGCGGACGAGAGCCTCGTTAAGCAACGCCTCGGCTTCTTCCAGCCGACCATCCGACAAAGCCAGTTCCCCCTTTATGCCGATTGCCAAGGCCTCGAAGGCAGGAAGTCCGTTGCTGGTAGTGATTCTGTGAAGGTCCGCTGCGAGTTCCTGCGCTCTGTCGAGATTTCCCGACCAAAGGAAAACGCCCGCTCCGTGCGTGAGCGCGATCGCCAGGCAGACGGGGTTGCCGTATGTGCGAGATTCCTCCAGCGCCAGCTCGACTTCCTGAAGGGCCCTGTCCGTCTCTCCCTCTATCCAAAGCGTCCGGGCGTAGAGCGAGCGCGCTCTTACGAGCTGTAGCATCGCTGTGAACGAAAGGTCGAGAAGGGGATATCTGGGGACGGCGGCCTCCAGGTAATGGCGCGCCTGCGCGAATGAACCGAGATAGGCAAGCGTCGTCCCGTTCATCCAGCCGCACAGGAGCCTGGCCTTGGGAATGTTCGCCTCGGCCGAAAGAGCCTCGAAATCCCTGGCTGCCTCAAGACCCTCCTGATACTTTCCTATCCTGGTGATGAATACGTTATAGGCCGCTAGCGTGCGCATCTCGCGCCCGACATCTCCAAGCTCCCGGCATAACTCCAGGCATCGACTGTAGGCCGTCTTGACCTGAAGCATTGAATGTACCGCCATCGTCCCCGTCAAGGCCACGGCTTCGCAAAGAGACGCTTCAGTCGCGAGGTCGAGCTCGGTCGCCGCCGCGAGCGCTCTCGCCGCCCACGACCCGCATTCCGTCAGGAGGCCCATTTCGTAGAAAAGCGGCCAGGACGACGCGATGAGCGCGACGCCGACGTCGTCATTTCCATCCTCGGAAAAACACCATCTCAACGCAGACCGGACATTGGCAAGGAGGTCGCTGGTTCTGTGCTGCTCGCCCCATCTCTCGAAAGGCGGGGTCAACTCGGTCAGCTTCCGCGTGAAGGCAAGAAAATAGCTTGCATGTTCTTGGCTGGCGCGGGCGAGTTCTCCCTCGTGCTGCTGAAGGGCTTCCCCTGCATAGGCGCGGGCGGTCTCGGTGAGCCGATAAAGCTGTTGTCCGGTCTGAAGCGAGATGAGGGACTTTTCCGCTAGGCTCTCGCAGAGATCGAAGACTTCTTCTTCGGTAGTTTCCATAAAGGCAGCCACCGCTATCGCCATCTCCGGCGTGAATCCCCCGTTGAACACGGACAGGGCCCGGAAAAGCGCCTGCTCCTCGCGGGTAAGCAGGTTGTAGCTCCAGTCGAACATCGATCTCAGCGTCTGATGACGCGGAAGCGCTGCTCGTCGGCCTCGCCAGTGAAGTCGAAAGCGGTTCTCGAGCAGTTGAACCACACCCGAAATCCCATGTGCGCCGGCGCGACCAGCCGCCAGTTCCAATGCCAATGGGATGCCGTCGAGCCGATGGCATATCTGCGCGGCCTTGCTCGCGTCTTCGTCGCCGGGTTCACCTCTCAGTCCCGCAGCGGCAGCCCTGTCGAAGAAAAGCTGGACGGCGGGAAAGTTCTCGATATCCGCAGCTGAAATGGCCGCGCCCGGAGGTGGTGCTTCGAGTGGCTGGAGGTGGAGAAGTATCTCGCCTTCCACCCGCAGTGCTTCGCGGCTGGTGGCGAGTATGTGAAGACCCGGCAGGGCATCGTACAGTGATTCTGCCAGTATCGAGACGTCTTCGACGATATGCTCGCAGTTGTCTAAAACCAGCAGGAGGCGGCGGCCGTCCAGGTTCCCGACGATGGATGTCAGGAGATTCGGGGCGGAGGTGTTCACACCTAGAACGTTCGCCAGACCCGTCAGAAGTTCCGCGGCGTCCTTGAGAGCGACCAAGTCGTAGAAGTAGACGTCGCCCTCGAATTCGTCGAGCATCTGGTGTGCCGCCGCGACGGCAACGGTCGTCTTTCCGATGCCGCCGGATGCGACAACGGTGACAAAGCGACGATCGAGGATATCGGCGACCAGCTCCGCGACAACACCGTCACGCCCAATAATACGTTTTAGCGGAGGAGGGACATCAATGGTCGGGCGTGTTGCGGACGTCGCGGGAAGGGAGGTACGCGAGACCGCTTCTAGCGGCGCTTCCCTTTCGACCGGAGCGATAAAACAATAGCCTCGCCCCGGTATGTTGCGAACGTACTTCTCCCGGTCGCCGTCGTCCAGGGCCTTTCGGAGCGATGCAATCTGCACCCTGATCGAGCTTTCTTCAACGAAACTTGAAGGCCAGGCGTGACTGACGATGGTGTCCTTCGAAACCACTTCCCCGGCGTGCTCCAGCAACAGGGTCAGGATGTCCGTAGCGCGGCTGCCGATTTCGCACGGTTCCCCGTCGCGCTGTAGCGAGCGCTGGGACGCCAAGAAGCGATATGGTCCGAACGAGTAGATCATGGTGCCGTCACACTGAGTCAATCTCAGTATAAAAGGCCCGATACCCTCCGCCAACCTAGCTGGTAGGTTAGGTTTGTATCCCGGAGACGCTTCGCCCCGGTACACGTTTTCACGCCCGATCCCGAGTTTATGTCTCGCCGTTAAATAGGCGGGAAATAACCGCTGTCCTCACGAGCGCCTTTTCACATCGTTTCACATGCCATTCCGATGCGTCCATGAGACAGTGACAGTGTGGAAAGCAGTCGAGCAAAGCTACCTAACGCGGCAGACGAGGCGATAGCATGCCTCAAATGCCAATAGATACAGCCACGTAATGATACACCGCTCTTGGAAGGTCGGCGAACCGATGAACGCACACTCAACCCCTGAACTCATGAATCGCAAGGTCATTACGGACTTTGTCGAAGCGATCAACTCGCGCGACATCGAGCGCCTTTTGGGACTCTTCGCCGCCGACGCGATAGTGAACGACCAGTTGAATGAAGTTCAGGGTCTCGCCGAAATCGGAGAGTGGGCGAAGACTGATGTCGCGGGCGTCTCCCTGTCGATCGAGGCGATTTCCATCCATCGGCATTATGGCAGCACCATCATGAAGGGCAGCGTGGACGGCGAGTTCGACAAGCGCGGGCTACCAGAACCGCTGCTCTACAAATTCTATTTCGTGCTTTCTTTCGAGAAGATCGTCCTGTTGGTGGTTCTCCGAGACGAGGCCTGACGACGGTTGATCCCCCGATCCATGGGGGAGGCCGAGCGCGACGCTCATTATCTGGATCGTTTGAGACCGAATAGTACTTGCTAAAAGAATCGACCTGTAGGGTCGTGAGCAAAGCATTCATTATTCGAATTTCACCAGCGTAACCGTAATCGCATTTAGTCGCATTTGGTGTCTTCTTACTTAAATTCTTGCAGCATCGCTGTGTTCGGTCCTCGGGTACCGATTCGACCGACGGTGAAGGGCGGAGTGAACGATATGAATATGACGACGTTCCCTAATGACAACCTCGACCCAACATGTTTGAGGGAAATGAGCCGTCGGCTCAAAGAGCTTGAGGTCAGCGAAGCCCGCTACCGGACGCTGTTCAACAACGTCCCAGCCGCAGTGTTGCAGGTGGACGCAAGCGACGTGGAAGAGGCTTTCACCAACCTAAAGCATAGCGGTGTCGAGGATATCGACGCGTTTCTGGTCGAGAATCCGCAACTAGTCGATCAGGCCAACAATTCTGTGATCGTGAGGGGGGTAAATGACGTCGCGCTGACACTTTTCGGAGCCACGGATATTTCTCAATTGTTGGCTCCCGTCGCCTATGTCTTCGCTGGAACGCCAGAGGCTTCTTCGAACGTGATGTCCGCCCACTTTCGAGGACGGCCAAACCATTATCAAAGGCTTAAAATCAAGACCTTCGACGGCAGGACCATCGACGCCGCTCTCATGGTCTCCTTTCCGCAGTCGGCTGCCAATTTCGATACATCGGTGCTGATGATCATCGATATGACCGAGCAGGTGCGTATCGAAAGGGAGCTCAAGAAGATGGAATCCGAGTTCGCCCATTTTTCCAAGCTGTCCATTCTCGGCGAGTTTTCCGGTGCGATCGTACATGAGGTCAGACAGCCATTGTCGGTGGTCGCGAATGACGCCGCTACCGCGGCGCGCTGGCTTCAGCGAAGCGATCCGAACCTGCCCAAGGTGCGGGAACTCGTCGGAAGGATCGAGGAGAGCGTCCGGCGCGCGAATGAGGTGATCAAGCGTGTCCAGGATATGGCGAGCAAGGCGGTGCCCGAGAGGCAAACATGCGACCTCAACCGACTGATCGCCGGAGCGCTTACGTTCGTCAAGAAGGAAGCGACCCGCAGATCCGTGACGATCAGCAGCAATCTGTCTGCCGAAATCGCGACGGTCGAGGTCGATCCGGTTCAAATCCAACAGCTTATCGTCAATCTCGTCGTCAACGCGATGCAGGCGATCGAGAGGACGCAAGCGCAGTTCGGGCGGGTGGAAGTCACCACCCGAAGCGACGGTGAGCGGGCCTTCATCGAAGTTCACGATACGGGACCGGGCATCCCGGAAGGGATTGCGACGGAAATCTTCGAGAGCTTCTTCACGACCCGGAAGGAGGGAATGGGTATGGGGTTGTCGATCTGCCGTTCCATCGTCCACAGCCACGGAGGCGTGATTTCGGCGCGAAACACCTTTGAGGGTGGCGCGTCATTCGAAGCTTGGCTGCCTCTCGTTTTTGTCGAGACGGGCTATGATGATGCACCGGAGACCGTGGCGGGCCGACAACTCGCAGAATAGACGGAAAGTATGGGAGGACCTGAAATGATACACCCGATGGAACTGCCGAATGCCTCACCGTTAATCACAATCGTCGATGACGAAGACATCGTCCGCAAATCGTTGATCGATCTTTTCGGCTCTTTCGATATGCCCGCAGTAGCTTTCGACGGTCCTGCCGATTTTCTTGCGGGCTTCGATCCGGGGCGTCCGGGTTGCATACTTCTCGATATCAACATGCCTGATTTCAACGGGCTTGAACTACAGAAAAGGCTGTCTGCAATGGGCTGCAGCCATCCAGTCGTCTTCATAACTGGCTTCGAAGACGTCAGGATTTCGGTTGACGCGATGAAGGCCGGGGCGACCGACTTCTTTCTCAAGCCCTTCGATAGTAAGAAAGTCGTCGCCGCAGCCGTCAAGGCCATCAATCTCGATAGCGAACGTCGGACTGAGCGTGTCAACCTCGACAACGCTCTCAACTGCTATGGAAAGCTGACGCCCCGCGAACGGGAGGTCCTCAAGTTCGTCACTGACGGCCTGCTGAACAAGCAGATCGCCTGGGAGCTGGGGATCAGCGAGATCATGGTGAAGCTGCATCGCGGCCGGATGATGAAGAAGATGGAGTGCCGGACATTAAGCGAACTGGTGCGCCGTTACGATCTGCTGGCCACGGCGGACGCGATGAAGGAAAGCGCGAGGACCTAAGCTGGCGGACTATGCGCTCGTTCAGCGATATCCGACACCCATAACGTACTCCTTCAGCAATTCCTCCTCGCTTTCGGCCTCCCGCAACAGGCCACCTAGAATGTCCCGGGCGTTTACAACGCCGATCGCGCATCCGTTTTGATCTTCGACCGGAAGGTGTCTGAAGCTGTTTTGGCTAAGCACCTGCCAGACCTGCTCAAGTTTATCGGCAGGCTCGCAGCTAACAATTTCCTTCTGCATCACGGACGCGACCGGAACCGCCAGATCCAGCCTGCCGCTTTGTACGAAGCTGCGCATGAGATCGCTCTTTGTGATTATTCCGGCAAGTCGCCCGCTCTCGCGGCACGCCAGTACCATTTCAGCTCCGTCCCTGAATAACGTCGCGGCGTCGAGCACCGGAGCGTCAGGGGAGATTTTAACAAGGCGGGCTTTCGCCCTGTCGAGAATCTGCTCTACCAAAACCATTGACTTCGTCTCCAAGGTGGCCGGATGGCCACGCGATCGGCCTTGAACGCCTACATGCCTTCGAAGCGAAAAAGCGCAATTGCATGCAAGGCGGCGCGTTCAAGCTAGCGGCCGCCAATTCCAAGGGAAGCTATACGTCGGTTTGCCTTTTGAATGGTGAGGGCAAATATCTTCGAAACGGATAGAGCAGAGCCGTCCCGGCGGATGGACGACCCTGCTATCGCGTGCAGTTCGCTGGTCCCTGCCGACGAGGATTGCGGGGACCTCTTCTGTAGAGGCGGTCTACGAGGACGCGATCTGCGACAGCGAGAATACACGCCCGGATGCGCTGATCTATGTAAACCGCGGTATACTCATTAGTCCTGGATCGGCCAGAGTCCGTCGAACGTGGAACGCCCGTCTGCTGTGTCGATCCGCGGGACCACGGACATGCCGGACCTCAGGCTGCCTGAGAGATCGCCAGCGTCCACTGTGATCTTGACGGGAACCCTCTGGACGATCTTCGTGAAGTTTCCGGTGGCGTTATCGGTAGGGAGCAGCGAAAACTCCGAACCGCTGCCTGGAGATAGGCTCTCCACACGGCCGCCGATCTGAATGCCGGGGAAACTGTCGACGCTGATCACGACGGGCTGGCCGACCTTGATATCCGTGAGCTGTGTTTCCTTGAAGTTGGCGACGACGTAGATCGAATGAAGAGGAACTACGGACATTAGTTGTGTTCCAGCGTTCACGAGTTGTCCGATCCTGAGAGTTCGCGCGCCAACCGTACCGTCGACAGGTGAGACGATCCGCGTGTAGGCCAGGTTCAGTTCCGCTTGGGCAACCTGAGCCTCGGCCTTGTGGCGTTGAGCGGCAGCCTGGCTTTTCTGCGTCTCAAGCACCGGAATTCGGTCTCTGGTCGCAACCACGTTCGCCTCGTCGCGCTTCACAGCCGCTTTTGCCTGGTCCCGGAGGGAGACGGTCTGCTCCGCACGTGATTGAGAACCCGCACCGTTCGTGATAAGCTTGCTCCATCGTTCCGCGTCTGCCTCGGCGAAAACCAAAGCGGCTTTGGATGCGTTCAATTGAGCCTCTGCCTGCCGGACCAGAGAGCGTTGCAGGTTGACCTGTGTATCGATGTTCCTTATTGCGGCGTCTGCCGCTTCTAGGTCGGCACGCGCCTGGGATAGCGTAATCTGGAAGTCCCTGTCGTCGATGCGCGCCAGCAGTTGTCCTGCTTTGACGGGGTCGTTGTCGTTGACCAGAATTTCTCGAATGTATCCCGAAACCTTGGGAGCCACGGCGGTGGAGTCCGCCTTGAGATAGGCGTTGTCAGTTGTTTCGACGTATCGATCGACGACGAAATATCGATACCCCGTCTGCCCGCCTATGACAAACGCTGCAATAACGGCTGACGCCAGCATGAGCGAGCGGAATCTTTTGCGCTTCGCACGTTGAAGCGGATGCTTACCGGAAATCGATGAAACCGGAGCGGCCAATTCGGGTGGCCCGCCAATTCGAAGTCCCTTCTCAGTTTCAGCGACTGTGAATGCTTCCGGTCGAGGCACTTCAACCATTTTGATTCTCCCGATCTAAAGGCATACGATCCGACGCTCGGCTTTTGGCCCGTAAAATGCCCTCGAATTGAAGCTGTGATAATCGGCGAAGATATGAAAGGATTATCAAGTGTCGGTTTAAGGTGGGCGGAGATCATGGACAGGTTGACCAGTTTGGAAGTATTCGGCCGGGTCGTTGAGACCGGCGGTTTTTCAGCTGCCGCACGTAAGTTGAACATGTCCACAACGATGGTCGCCAACCACATCAAAGCCCTTGAGGAGAGGCTCGGCGTCCTGCTCCTCCACCGTACGACGCGAAAGCTAAGCCTGACCGAAGCCGGAAAATTCTATTACGACCGTTCTTCGGCCATATTGATGGATCTCGATGAGGCAAACGAGGCCGTCGTAGCGTTGTCATCGACCCCTCGGGGGCAACTCCGCATCTACACCAATTCATCGATGGTCCAGAGCTTGGCAGCGATAACGAACGAATTCGTCGAACGCTATCCTCAAGTAACCATTAGCCTGGATATCGGGGAACGCATGGTGGACATGATCGATGACGGCTACGATCTGGCTATACGGATGACGACGCCGGACTCGAATCTGATCGCAAGAAAGCTGGCGACCTGGAGGCATCTGCTCGTGTGTTCGCCGGAATATGTCTTACGGCACGGAGCGCCAGAAAAACCCAGTGACCTTGTTGATCACAACTGCCTTAGTTATGCCCTATACGCCTTCGGCGACATGTGGCGCTTCGTCGACATGGACGGTTCAATCGTGGAAGCCCGGGCGAAAGGAAATGTCGTCTCGAGCAGTGCCGATCTCTTGCGTGATCTTGCGGTGAGGGGACGCGGCATTTTTCTCGCTCCGAGCCCGGTTGTTGTCGAGGAGATCGCGGCCGGCCGACTCCTATCCGTCATGACAGGATACAAGGGCGTGGAGTTCACGATCAGCGCCATTTTTCCGAACCGCAATCACTTGCCGAGGAAGGTCCGGCTTTTTATCGATCTTCTGGTCGAGCGCTTTGCGCGATTGCAGCAGTTCGAGGCGTGAAGCTTCGCCCCTCGCAGGGGTTGCTAGCTTCGTATCGAGCTATCCCGAAACCACAGCATAAGCGTGCCCGAGGCGATCTTTCGCCATAAGCATGGTTCCCCGCACGGCGAACCTGACAAACCTCCGTATAGCTTACCCGTTTCTTCGGAAAAGCTAGATTCAGTTTCGGCTTGATCCTCGTCCGACTGCGTTGGCGCAGTCTCTACCAGTGGTGTCCGTACCCACACGGTCATTCGATTCAAACCGCGTTGACGGTCGCGTATCAATCAAAAAAAAAGGAGTTGGAAATGTTGAAAGCAACCAAAACCCTGCTCGTGACAGCGCTTCTTTACGCTGCAGCCTTGCCCGTATTCGCAAGCGGCTCAAAGCCAACGGTGGTTCTCGTCCACGGCGCTTTCGCCGACGCGTCGAGCTGGAGCGGCGTGATCTCCTAGTTTCGGCCAGCGGATATCTGATTCAGGACATCGCCAGTCAAATCTGCCCGCTCCGGCGATAGTGGAGCGTGGCTTTTGGTTTCAGTTCTATTTCCAAATCGAGCGGGGAAGGGCAGGGCTGGACGCCCACCGGAGGGATATCGCCCAAATCATGTGGCACGACAACTCTCCGACGTGGACGTTCGGCAAAGCGCTGTTCGAAGGATCCGCACCGTCCTTCGATAACCCGGACTATAGCGACGTTGTGGTTCATTTTTATCGGCACCGCCGACGGGGTATCCCGGCTACGCCGAACTCGAGGCGCGCCTCGCGGCCCAGGCAGTGATCACCGTTTCCACCGTGACCCTTGACGGCGATTTCGAAGGCGTTATCCCGGTCACGGAAAGCAAGGCGAGGGCGGACAAGTTTTCTGCCAATAGGGTGCATCACGTGGTCGAAGGGGTCGGCCTTAACCTTCCCTAAGAGGCTCCCCAAGCATTTGCGACGCCATCATGGATGGTCGCCGCACTCCGACCCGTCCAGGGTCGGTCCCCTTTATCCGCTTGGTTTAATTACCTATGCGCCTTCCGCCAAGCGTGAACGTGGTCGATGAACGCGCGAAGCCCGGCGGAAGGCAGTCTGCGGTTCGGATAGAACAGGGCTATGCCGGGATAGGGCGGCGTCCAATCTGGAAGCAGCTGTATCAGACGCCCGCTATCGATGTCCTCCTGCACCGAACGGAGGGAGACGAACGCGATGCCGGCATCCTGTCGGGCGGCAAGAATACTCAGATCGGTGCTTCCCGCGATGAGGCGACCCTTAACGTCAACGGTCAGCGCCTCACCGTTTCGCTCCAGCTCCCATGCAATAAGGGAGCCGCTCGGAAGTCGGGCACGAATGCATTCGTGAACCAGGAGGTCACCAGGCGATACGGGGAGTTGCTTGTCCGCGAGGTAAGTGGGAGACGCGACCAGAACAAATGATTCCGGTTGACCGAGGGAAACGGAAATCATGTCTTTGGGAATGACGTCCTCAAGACGAAGTCCGGCATCGAATCCCTCCGCGACAATGTCTACAAGCCGCCCTTCGGTTACCAAATCAACTTTCATGTCAGGGTAGCTGGCAAGGAAATCTAGCACCAGAGGCAAAACGCGTTCCGCGCCACCCTCAGACGTGTTCAACCGTAGAACCCCCATCGGGGTTGCTCGCAGATGGTCTACCGCCTCCAGCGCGGCGTCGATCTGGCCGAGAGCCGGGCGAATGTGTCGCACGAGGGCTTCGCCCGCTTCGCTGAGCGAGACGCTGCGCGTGGTGCGATTAAACAGCCGAACGCCGACGCGCTTTTCGACATTCGCGACCTGATGGCTAAGCGACGAAACGGCAATCTCAAGTGCCTTTGCCGCACCGCGAAAACTCCCTTTGTCAGCGATGGCCAAAATGGCCCGTAGGTCCGAAAGGGTCATGCCAGACATGATTGTCCAGTTTCCTTCAATGTCTCGTACGGATCTGTACCGTTTATACCATCAAAACAAGCGTCTAAATATAGGATCAACGCTCGACAAGGAGAAAAAAGTGACAAACACCGTTCTCATCACCGGCTGCTCATCCGGCTTCGGCGAGGCTGCTGCGTGCCTCTTCGCGGATAAGGGTTGGAACGTGATTGCGACAATGCGCAATCCTAAGCAAGCCTGCGACGAATACCCGAACGTTCTGGTTACAAGGGTCGACGTCCAGGATCGCGAAAGCATCAAGTCGGCCGTTTCTCAGGGCATCGGGAGGTTTGGCCGGATAGATGTTGTCGTAAACAACGCCGGATATGGCCTGTTTGGCGTCTTCGAGGGAACGCCGCGCGAAAAGATCCAGGACCAGTTCGAAGTGAATGTCTTCGGTGTTATGGATGTCGTCCGAGAGACACTCCCGCACTTCCGTGCGAACCGCAACGGCCTCTACATCAATGTCAGCTCGGGCGCGGGTATCTTCGGCCTCCCGATGATCTCGCTCTACAACGCCTCGAAGTTCGCCTTGGAGGGGTTCTCGGAGTCGCTGTCCTACGAACTGGCTGCTCTGGGGATCGGGGTGAAACTGGTCGAGCCCGGCGGCGTGCTAGAAACGAAATTCGGGGCACGAACCGGGTCCGAGTTTTCATCCACATCGACGCCTTCCGATTACGACGCGTTCATTGCCGGCGCTGGCGCGATTTTCGACGGCCTGCGTCAGTCCAGCGGGCGTGGAACAAGCCGACAGGTAGCGCAGGTCATCTACAACGCTGCCACTGACGGTACCGATCAACTCCGGTATGTCGCCACGCAGGACATCCAGCCCCTGATCGATAAGCGTCGTGGAACCTCCGAGGTGGAGTACATGGGCTTCATGCGGGAGCATATGATGCCGAAGCTCTGACCGCTTCCGACGGGAGCCGCGTTGCATTCGGCTCCCGTCACACACACTACAGTATACTGCACTTTTGTTGAAGCGGAGGGTAACTTGGGCGATCTATCCACCCCGGGGTAACTCAACATGTCATCCGTGCTCGCCGACCGAACACCCAACCTAAGAACCTTCGATCTTCCTTTCGACCTGGAACGCCCCCCCGAGGAAGCCGGGCCTATGTTTTTCGCAAAGCATAGAGTGTCGGAGTTGCGGCGTTGGCCCGCCGAGCGATTGGAATCGATGGGTGCGATACCTTTCCCTGTCGGATACTGTGGCCAGAGTGACCGATACGAAACAAAGGTCTGGGGCGATGTCTTCTTACAAGTCGCGTACGCCATCGCGTCATGCGATGTGATCTCGGTGATCGGCAGCAGCTCCTCTTCCTCGGAACTCGAAGGCGTGCAGACGCTGCTTCATCATCACACGCGAAGGCCCGTGGAAGTGATAGAGTGCTTCGGTGACACCAAACCCGGCTGCATCTGGTCCAGCACGGACGAAAACCAGACCGAACCGGACTTCGATGCCAGAAGGGTGGCCATCGCTCTCGGGACGGTGCCTCCGCTCCATGAGCTCGGGGTGTTCTCGAACTGCACGGCTCTGTTTATCCACGAGCATCTCGCCCCCGCGATGTTCGCCCTGTCAGGCAAGGCGTTCGCGGTACCGATGTCTCGCGGCGGATGGAAGCTCTCGCACATCGCGTTCCACCGACTGCTCGAAATCGGGACCGAATTATCCTGCGGGGATGACTACCGTCGGATGTTAGACGAAACGGACAGTTTTTCGCGTCCGCTCTGCTTTATAGTAGCTGAATTGCTCAACGCGGTTCATCGGCATCGGAGCATGCCGGATTTTGCGGACGCCACGGCTTACGTCGTGGACTGATAGTCCGCCCCGGCGGTGCCTCGCGGTGAATGACATTGGCGGACCGGGTCGGGAAAGGACCGTTCCGCGCGCCGATTGGCCAGAAGTATAGAAGACGGGCGGGTGCATGGTCCCCTTTCACGCACGGGTAGAGCCCGAATTTTTGTCAGTTTTGTTGGATGTCGGGGCCGTCCATAGAAGCCCCCCGGAACCGCCCCTGCGCCCGTCGTGCGACCACCCGTCCAGCTCGGACCTTCAGCCAGATTGCGCTCAGGCGCTGGGTTGATAACGCTTGAGCATTCTTTGAAGCGAACGCCTATGCAGGTTTAGGTGTCGGGCGGCGAGTGACACGTTCGAGCTGGTCCATCTTAAGACCTCCTCGATGTGCTCATGCCTCACGCGATCCGGCTCCTCGATCCTGCAATCGGACGGTACGTTTGCCGATCCGTATAAAAGAATGCTCGTCAAGAACTCGTCGTCAGTAGGTTTGGGCACGAAATCGTCAGCGCCGGCCTTTACCGCGACAACGGCTATCGGAATATCGGCAAACCAGCTATGAATGACTATCCTCGTAGAAGGCAGCCATTGCGAAATCCATTTCACGAGCTCAAGTCCGGTACCATCGGGGAACCGCAGTTCCGTCAATACGATGGTAGGCTGTACCGCTAGGCATGCTGCCCTGGCCTCGGAGAGCGTCGAACTCCTCACCACAAGAAAGCCTCTTTCTATCAGGCTCGAAACGAGCGATTCCGTCTTCTCGACAAATGGATCGGCTATCACCATCGTCACGCGTGACATCGCCGGGGCTTTCTCGAATTCCTCGTTATCTTCCATTTGGCTTGCCTCATCCTCGGTTGCTGACACCAATCTACCGAGGCCCTTGAGGTACAACTACTATACGAGTGGATACCACGATAACACGCCGGGCTTACTTCGCTGACTTCGGTGCGAGAACACGACCGAGCACGATTTTCCAGATGATCAGAGTCGGGGCCGCCCCGAAAAAAAACAGCGTGATCGCAAAGAAGGCGGTATCGAACGCTATTGTCGTGGATTGAAGGGCGACAGCCTTGCCGATCAAAGCCACCGCTTCCTTGCTAGCCAATCCCGCCTCCGTCCCGTGGCTAGCGAGAAGACGACCAAGGTTTCCGATGCGCGCGATCACTTCCTCGCGTCCGGGGAGGATATGGGCCGCCAACACCACTCTGTTTTGTGCCGTCTGGTCTTCGATGAAGGTCTGAAGGAACGAGATGCCCGCGAGCCCGCCCATCTGACGGCCTATGCTGAACAAGGCAACCCCATAGATGAGTAGTGTCTTGTCGAGGCTTGAAAGCGTGACCAGCGTGATCGAAAGGAACAGGAATCCGAGTGCAAGGCCTCGTATCAGGATTGCTGGAGTCATGTCAGGCATCCCGCTGCCGCTACTGGAGCCCGACAGCAACCACATCGCCAGCATCAAGCCGAGGATTCCAAGCGGTATGGTGATGACACCCGGCAGCTTGAGTTTCTGGATCATGAAGGCCGTCAGGAATAGCGAGCCGACGAACATCAGCGTGCTTGGCAGAAGCAAGCTCCCGGCTGCGGTGGGCGTCATCCTGAGGACGGAAACGGCAAAGGAAGGGATAACGAAACTGCTACCGAGAAGTGCAAATCCGGCAGCGAGGCTCGCTGCGATCCCGAACGCAAAATTGGGGTTGCGGAAGAGCGCAAAATTGAACATGGTCGCCATGTCCGGCTCGAGGAACTGACGGACGATTTGCACGCCAAGTACAGTCAAGCCGATAATGGTGGCCCACACCACCGTCCTGTCGCCGAACCAATCCCAGCGATTTCCCTGGTTTAGAACGAATGTCAGCGTGAAGGCGGCGACGGCAAAGAGGATCAAGCCTACTGCGTCGAACGTGATCCTCGGGCTTTCCACTTCTTCCACCTGTGGCGCGAGAGCGAGCAGCACGATGCCAGCGACACCGAAGGGCACAGAGCATAGAAAGATGACCGACCAATCGATCTGGTCGAGGAGCCATCCCTGCATGTAGGGGGCAAGTGTCGCCGGAGCGACGACCGATCCGATCGCGTACACGCTTTGAACGAACGGCTGCTGCCGCATCGGGAACACGCGGAAGAGCAGCGACTGCGCGCCGACCAGAAGCACGCCACCGCTGGCGCCTTGTAGAAGCCTAAAGCCGAACATGAGGTTGAGGTCGCTCGTGAAGGCCGCACCGTAGCAGGCCGCGGTCATCAACGCTCCGGCGATCATCACGGAGCGATAGAGACCGAACGCGCCAGCAAACCAGGGAGTAAGGACGAATGCGCAGAGCTTTGCGGCGGTATATCCGTAGTCGAGCTTGGCGAACTCGTCGGCCGACGCATGGGTTCCGCCCATGATGTCGAGCCGTGCCATCGA
Organism: Agrobacterium sp. RC10-4-1; assembly: GCF_014138475.1. Taxonomy (NCBI): domain Bacteria; kingdom Pseudomonadati; phylum Pseudomonadota; class Alphaproteobacteria; order Hyphomicrobiales; family Rhizobiaceae; genus Agrobacterium; species Agrobacterium sp. RC10-4-1. The sequence continues at coordinate 109,269 of NZ_JACJIT010000010.1, read as the reverse complement.
CAAGACCGTGCCTGCGACGGCGTCGGTCAGCACGATCGTCATCGCTCCGACAAGCAGGAAACCGGCGCCAGCAGTCGAAGCCTTCCCGGGTAATCCCGTTTGAGTATAACATAGGTCTGCCATTGCGGTCGCTCCGTGGTCGGCACCAGTTTGGATCGAGAATTCAGTGCACATCAGGGAGCCGACAATGCCCTGCCGTTGCGCGCGCGATAATCACCTCTTTGCTGAATGGACCCTCAAGCGTGGGTGTAAACTGATCGCGCGTTTGCCGATGTGATCCCGTTGCGATGCCAGGAGATAGATGGGCTTTGGTATACTCGGCGGGATATCGGGCTTGCTGTCTCGGTAATGGCCGGCCGGAGAATTTCAAGAGCATCCGATGACCTCACGAAAAAAGCCGCCCCGGTTAAGGGGCGGCAAGGCGGACCCATGTCCGCGCTTCGGGCTTGGAGGGGAACAACCCGAGCAAGTCGCCGCGGTCAAGGGCGGGAAGGATCTCGGCGACGAGTAAAAGTTAGTCGATTACAGCGGGGCGATGCAGATATACCTTGGTTTGTAAGCGGCGCGGCCAGTTCTTTTCAAGACGAGCGGGCAAGCGAGTGACTGGTTCGTTCCTATCTGCAAGCGACCCAGGCTGGTGGAGGTGTTCCATAATATATGTTATGCGATTATTGTATGTAGCCGGGTACATTCTATTTTCAAGTGCGACATGCCAATGATTTCAATGGCTTCACTTTGGAGATTTTGGCATGTCCCGATGCTACACGCAGCTTGCTCTCGCCGACCGACGACGCCTACATCAGCTGGTGGCGGCAAAAGTTCCCATCAACGAAATGGCCCGTCAGCTTGGTCGCCATCGTTCGACGATTTACCGCGAGATCAAGCGCAACACGTTTCATGACCGTGAACTGCCAGACTATGACGGCTACTACAGCACGGTTGCTCACGACATCTCCAGAGACCGTCGACGCCGATTGAGAAAGCTGCGGCGCCATCCGGCGTTGCGCACCGAGATCATCAACCAGTTGGAGGCTCGCTGGTCTCCGGAACAGATTGCCGGACGTCTGCAGTCGGACGGCTTCGGTCGTATTCGCGTATGCAAGGAGACAATCTACCGCTTCATCTACAGCAAGGAAGATTACGCGCTTAGTCTCTATCAGTATCTGCCTGAGGCTCGCCGCAAACGTCGCCCACTGCGTTCGAGGAAGCCGCGCGACGGTGCGTTTCCCTCTACCCACCGAATATCCCAAAGGCCTGATTTCATTGGAGATAGATCGAAGTTTGGACATTGGGAGGGAGACCTCCTCATCTTTGAACGTCCCCTCGGCCATGCCAATGTCACCACGCTCGTGGAGCGCAAGAGCCGCTACACCGTTCTTATCAAGAACCCGAGCCGGCACTCGGGGCCGATCATGGATAAGATCATCAGAGCGTTTTCTCCATTGCCGGCCTTCGCGCGTCAAAGCTTCACCTTTGATCGCGGTACCGAGTTTGCCGGATTCAGGGCTTTGGAAGATGGGATCGGTGCGTGCAGCTGGTTTTGCGACCCAAGCGCGCCTTGGCAAAAAGGGACCGTCGAGAATACCAACAAGCGAATTCGACGCTTCCTGCCAGGCAGCACAGACCTCGCAGTCGTGTCACAGCGCGACCTTCTCCACCTCACGCGTCATATCAACGATCAACCGCGCAAATGCCTTGGATACAGGACGCCGGCCGAGGTGTTTATGGCGCATTTGCACGAAGGAGGGTGATCCCCTACCCTACAGCGCAGGCATGGTGCACTTGGGTTAGCTTCTCCACCGCAAAGTTAAAGTGTCCTGTTTCTGCAAAGTTGGAATGTCACACTCCCCAGGTCTGATTGGCATCTGGGAGATTGCGGATGGGATTGATTACGATGAGCGAGCGCGACCTGCAAAGAATCGAGGTGCTGTCCAAAGTCGTGGATGGCCGCATGAGCATTGTTGCAGCAGCCCATGTACTGGCGATCAGCACGCGCCACGTCCAAAGGTTGGTCGATCGAATTGAGCATACCGGCGCTGGCTCGATCAGACATAAAGCGATCGGTCGACCGTCCAACAATAAAATTGCCAGCGGCGTCCGTGATTACGTTTTGATGCTGGTGCGTGAACGCTACCTTGATTTCGGACCTACGTTCGCGGCCGAGAAGCTTCAGGAAGAGCATGGCGTCACAGTCTCGCGTGAGACGCTGCGCAAATGGATGCAGGATGCCGGCATATGGCTTTCGAGAAAGCAGCGGCGAACGTTTCATCAGCCGCGGTTGCGGCGTGAGGCCTATGGCGAGTTGGTGCAGATCGACGGGTCGGAGCATCGCTGGTTCGAGGATCGTGGTCCGGCCTGCTCTCTACTGGTATTCGTTGACGACGCTACCGGTAAGCTGATGCAGCTTCGGTTTGTTCGATCTGAGAGCGCCTTTACCTACTTCGAGGCATTGGCGCTTTACCTCAAAGAGCATGGCGCACCGATTGCCTTCTATTCCGACAAGCATTCGGTCTTTCGGGTGGCAAAGAAAGACGCCAAGGGCGGGCAAGGCATGACGCAGTTTGGTCGCGCGCTATCGGAGCTGCACATCGAGATCCTTTGTGCCAATTCCAGCCAGGCCAAGGGACGCGTCGAGCGTATGAACAGGACATTGCAGGATCGGCTGGTCAAGGAATTGAGGCTTGCCAATATCAGTGACATGGAGACCGGCAATGCGTTTCTGCCAGCCTTCATCGAGCGATACAATGACCGCTTTGCGGTGACCCCTACCCGCCCCGACAACCTCCATCGGCCTGTCAATCTGGCGCCAAGCAGGCTGAATGACGTGCTTTGCAAACGCGAGCAAAGACACGTCGGCGCACAGCTTTCATTCTCCTATGAGCGCAAACGCATCATGCTTGAGGAGAACGACGTCACGCGCGGCCTAGTTGGAAAGTATGTCGAGACATACGCTTACGCTGATGGTCGACTGGATATTCGATGGAAAGGTCACTCGTTGCCTTACAAGATATTCGATAAGGACCAGCGCGTGACCCATGCGGCTGTGGTCGAGAACAAGCGTCTCGGCGAAGTGCTGGCCTATATCAAAGAGCAGCAAGATCGAGACCACGCACCTGCGCCAAAGACCAACAGTGAGAAGATCGGCTACAAGCCGAGAGGCCGCAAACCCGGTCCGCGCACGGATTTCATGAATGATCCGGACGTCATTGCGAGACGGCAAAAGGCTCTTGCTCAAATAGATGCGGCTGAATGATCCACTTCCGGCCAAAAGCGGACGACTGCAGCTGGCCCATTGCTGTCATAAGACGTCGTAATCAAGATTGTTGGAGAGACCATCATATGTGGCCGGACGAGCAATCCGCAGGAATAGCGCATCGCCCACCATATCGTGTGGTCAACAAAGACGGCTCCGTTCATTGCGTCAAACGCAATACACTCGTCAGATTTATTGCAATTTACGAGACGGTCAAACTCGTTCAGTTTCGGGTTCTAAACATTTCTCGAAGGAGCCAACGATGACGAACAAAGCAAACACACCACGCGTTGAATCTGCAAACCACGGTGTTGCCTGGGAAAAAGCATTTGGCTACGCACAAGCGGTCAAGGTTAAGGATACGATCTATGTTTCCGGTCAGCTGAGCCACGATAGCCAAGGGAATTTGGTCGCACCTGCCGAAATCGATGCCACTGGAAAGCCAGTTTCGTTCGACACCATGGAAGCTCAGATTCGCCAAACTTATGAGAATGCCCGCGTCCTCCTACAACAATTCGGCGCAACTTTCGATGACGTCGTTGAAGAGACACTTTACGTACTGGACGTCGATGCAGCCTTCGGCCCCGCCTCTGAAATCCGGAAAAAAGTCTACGGTTCCGAACTCCCTCAGCTGGCTAGCAACATCATTGGTGTGACGCGCCTCGCCTTTCCCCAACAGCTCGTTGAGATCACGTTCCGAGCGGTCGTGGACCGTTAAATGGCGGTGCGAGTTCTCAGATAGAAAAGCACGGTTTGTCAAAAAGATCGCGCAAGTCTATGCCTTATACGGCAGCGTGGTTACTTCCTCTATTGTCTCCCTCTGGGGTGACGATCGAAGGAAGCTAAAGCCAAAAGGGAGCGTTATCACCCGCCCCCTCCCTACCCTTGCAACCCGGCCCAGCCGGTCCGGTCGGGGGCTGACCGTCAGAGCAAGGAGGCGGTCAGTGTCGCATTTCTAACCGGCCGGTAGAGCGACAGATGACATTTTAACTTTGCGCAATCCGCGACAATTCAACTCTGCTGCCACATTGTATGTAGCGCGGTACATTCTATTTTCAAGTGCGACATGCCAATGATTTCAATGGCTTCACTTTGGAGATTTTGGCATGTCCCGATGCTACACGCAGCTTGCTCTCGCCGACCGACGACGCCTACATCAGCTGGTGGCGGCAAAAGTTCCCATCAACGAAATGGCCCGTCAGCTTGGTCGCCATCGTTCGACGATTTACCGCGAGATCAAGCGCAACACGTTTCATGACCGTGAACTGCCAGACTATGACGGCTACTACAGCACGGTTGCTCACGACATCTCCAGAGACCGTCGACGCCGATTGAGAAAGCTGCGGCGCCATCCGGCGTTGCGCACCGAGATCATCAACCAGTTGGAGGCTCGCTGGTCTCCGGAACAGATTGCCGGACGTCTGCAGTCGGACGGCTTCGGTCGTATTCGCGTATGCAAGGAGACAATCTACCGCTTCATCTACAGCAAGGAAGATTACGCGCTTAGTCTCTATCAGTATCTGCCTGAGGCTCGCCGCAAACGTCGCCCACTGCGTTCGAGGAAGCCGCGCGACGGTGCGTTTCCCTCTACCCACCGAATATCCCAAAGGCCTGATTTCATTGGAGATAGATCGAAGTTTGGACATTGGGAGGGAGACCTCCTCATCTTTGAACGTCCCCTCGGCCATGCCAATGTCACCACGCTCGTGGAGCGCAAGAGCCGCTACACCGTTCTTATCAAGAACCCGAGCCGGCACTCGGGGCCGATCATGGATAAGATCATCAGAGCGTTTTCTCCATTGCCGGCCTTCGCGCGTCAAAGCTTCACCTTTGATCGCGGTACCGAGTTTGCCGGATTCAGGGCTTTGGAAGATGGGATCGGTGCGTGCAGCTGGTTTTGCGACCCAAGCGCGCCTTGGCAAAAAGGGACCGTCGAGAATACCAACAAGCGAATTCGACGCTTCCTGCCAGGCAGCACAGACCTCGCAGTCGTGTCACAGCGCGACCTTCTCCACCTCACGCGTCATATCAACGATCAACCGCGCAAATGCCTTGGATACAGGACGCCGGCCGAGGTGTTTATGGCGCATTTGCACGAAGGAGGGTGATCCCCTACCCTACAGCGCAGGCATGGTGCACTTGGGTTAGCTTCTCCACGCCCATTTAGTAATGCGACAGTTGGGCCGGATAGAAATGCGACACTCTCCTCGCACGACGACGCTGGTCAATGTCAACGTTGGGAGCAAGGATGCGACGATGCTCAGCCTGACTTCAGTCAGGAACGTTCGGAGTTGCTATGTCCTTTTTGATCACCATGTCGCAGAAAGAATTGCATCGCCTCGAGGTCATCCAGAAGATTCACGATCGGCGCCTGAATGTCGTCCAGGGCGCCGGCGTCCTCGGCATCAGCCGAAGCCAGATGCACCGGCTGTTAAAAGCGTATGAGACCGATGGCACACCTGGGCTGGTATCGAAGAAACGCCAACAACCAAGCAACCGGCGTCACAGCGAGGATCTTCGCAACGCCGTTCTCGATCTGGTCAGAGAACGGTATGTGTTGGTTTTCACGCGGAACTGAGCCGGTTTTTCCACCGAGAAGTGAGCCACCTTTGAATATGGTTTTCTGATCAGGCTTTGGTCAAGGGATTGGTTTTTTCTCCTCTCTTTTGGGCTGCTGCGGCCGAGCTGGCTTTGAAGCGGAAGCTGTCGTTTCCGGTTTCCAGGATATGACAACGGTGGGTCAGGCGATCGAGCAGAGCCGTGGTCATCTTGGCGTCACCGAAGACGGTCGCCCATTCGCTGAAGCTGAGATTGGTGGTGATGATGACGCTGGTGCGCTCATAGAGCTTGCTCAATAGGTGGAAGAGCAGCGCTCCGCCGGAGGCGCTGAACGGGAGGTATCCCAACTCGTCCAGGATGAGCAGATCGAGGCGAACGAGGGTCTCAGCGATCTGGCCCGCCTTGCCTTTGGCTTTCTCCTGCTCGAGCGCGTTGACCAGTTCGATGGTCGAGAAGAAGCGGGCCTTGCGGCGATGATGCTCGATCGCCTGGACGCCGAGGGCGGTCGCCACATGTGTTTTTCCTGTTCCCGGTCCACCGACAAGCACGATATTCTGGGCTCCGTCGATGAACTCGCATCGGTGCAACTGGCGCACCGTCGCTTCATTGATCTCGCTGGCGGCGAAGTCGTATCCGGAGATGTCCTTGTAGGCAGGGAAGCGGGCAGCTTTCATGTGATAGGCGATGGACCGGACCTCACGCTCAGCCATCTCGGCTTTCAGCAACTGGGACAGGATCGGCACGGCTGCATCGAAGGCAGGAGCACCTTGTTCGATCAGGTCCGTGACCGCTTGAGACATGCCATACATCTTCAGGCTACGCAGCATGATGACGACGGCGGCGCTGGCGGGATCATGACGCATGGCGACCTCCCACGATCCGGACACGAAGGCCATCGTAACGTTCGACGTTGGCCTTGGGTTCACGCACCAAGGTCAGCGCCTGCGGCGTGTCGATGTCGGGGCCGTCTGCCGTTTTGCCGTCGATCAGCCGGTGCAGCAGATTCAGCACATGCGTCTTGGTGGCCACGCCCGCATCCAGGGCCAATTCGACGGCTCTGACAACGACCTGCTCATCGTGATGAAGGACAAGAGCGAGGATGTCGGCCATTTCTCGGTCACCGCCGGGGCGGCGAAGTATCTGGTCCTGCAATTGCCGGAAGGCCAACGGCAATTCCAGAAAGGGTGCACCGTTGCGCAGGGCACCGGGCTTGCGCTGGATGACGGCAAGATAGTGTCGCCAGTCGTAAATCGTTCGTGGCGGTTTGTCGTGGCTGCGTTCTATGATCCGCGGATGTTCGCAGAGGATATTGCCTTCGGCTGCCACGACCAGCCGCTCCGGATAAATCCGCAGGCTGACAGGCCGGTTCGCAAAAGACGCAGGCACGCTGTAGCGGTTCCGTTCGAAGGTGATCAGGCATGTCGGCGAGACGCGCTTGCTCTGCTCGACGAAGCCGTCAAACGCGGCAGGCAGCGCCATCAGTACCGGGCGTTCCGCCGACCAGACGTCCGCGATCGTACCTGGCAAGGTGCCATGCGGCGTCTCTCGCCAAAGGTTCTGGCAATGGTGTTCCAGCCAGACATTTAAAGTCGCCAAATCCGGAAAGTCAGGCATCTGCTGCCACAGACGAGGTCGGGCATCCTGGACGTTCTTCTCAACCTGGCCCTTTTCCCAACCCGCGGCGGGATTGCAAAACTCAGGCGCAAAGACGTAATGGTTCGTCATCGCCAGGAAACGGATATTGACCTGCCGCTCCTTACCGCGACCGACGCGATCGACCGCCGTCTTCATGTTATCGTAGATGCCACGACCAGGCACACCGCCGAACACCCGGAACCCGTGCCAGTGGGCGTCGAAGAGCATCTCGTGCGTTTGCAGCAGGTAGGCCCTGATCAGAAACGCACGGCTGTGCGACAGCGGGCGACCTGCAGCTTCGTGCGTTCGCCGCCGATCACAGCATAATCTTCACTCCAATCGAATTGGAATGCTTCGCCTGGGCGGAAAGACAGAGGAACGAATATGCCGCGGCCCGCCGTCTGCTGCTCAGTCCGCCAGTCACGGGCGAACGCGGCGACCCGACCATAGGAGCCGGTAAAGCCGAGAGCCGCCAGATCAGCATGAAGCTGCTTCAGCGTTCGGCGCTGCTTGCGCGACTTCCCGGCCTCGGTCTTCAGCCAGCCCGCCAGTTTGGCGGCAAAAGGATCGAGCTTGCTCGGTCGTTCCGGTACCGCAAACTTCGGCTCGATCGTGCCGGCGCTCAAATACTTCGCGATCGTATTGCGCGACAATCCGGTTCGTCGGCTGATCTCGCGCACCGACAACTTCTCGCGTAGTGCCATCCGACGGATGATGTTTAAAAGTCCCATGTGGATCACTCCGTTGCCCCTGTCGCTCACCGCGTTGGGGGAAGGTTCACATGGCTCAATTCTCAATGGAAATTATGCGCCTAACCGGCTCAGTTCCGCGTGAAAACCAACACCTTTGGGATCATTAGCAAGTCGCACTTCATTCTAGAACCCACCGCGCTACATACAATAATCGCATAACATATTTATGGAACTAATTGTTGTTTGATCTCCACAAGAGACGGGACGCCAGCGTGCCGATATTTCGGCGGAAATTCTGCGGTTGGCAGGTTGTCGGCCGTGAACTGCTTACCGCTGGACCAAGGAAGCATGTTCAGTACGATGCCAAAAAACCCAGCTACTGCCGCAAGCAAGGGTTTCATAATCGACTTCTTTATCAAACCACCAAATTTCAATCCCGAAACAAGAGCTCCGAGCGGCTTGAAGACCAAAAAGGGGATTATCAAGACCGGAGCAACGAACAGAGTAAGCACCCTCGGAAGCACTGCCTCCAGCATAGGGTCGCCGCCGTAACGGAGGCGAAGACGCGGATTACGGGCGACTGCAAATCGAATAAGTTCTTCCATGAAGCGAACGTAGCCGGCTGATTGATCGGTGCGTGCCTCTCCCTGCCAATGCAGCGAGGATATCTCCCTCGATGAGAAGAGCATCCGCAAACGGGCGCTGTAGACGGGAAAACCGGTGGAGCCGACCCCACTCGTTACGTGAACGTGTATGAACCGAATAGAGGTCCACGGGATGAGACGGGAGGATCCTGCCCGCGTCACCAAAAGGCCTTTTGCGTCGATGACGCAAGCGGTTGTGATCATTGTGGATCCCACGCGAGGCATCACGACTTGCGTGGTAAAGCTGTAGGAAGGAGGTTCGTTCGCCTGCAATTCAGAGCTCTCGTGCGTTCTAGATTTCTTTGATCGTCAGAACGGTTATGAGCCGGCGATGACCAAATAGCAAGATTGCCGATGTACCCGCGCGATTCAAGACTGACTGGGTCATCTCCACCTACTCTGGAGAGATGGCTGCAAGGCTTGGATGGAAGACATATTGTCGTCCTCTCGTTGGACTAGAGTACCCGACCCTCACCGAGCAGTACCCTTGACACCGCCACTGACACTTTACAGTGCGCCGAATAGGTCCAGACGCAAGCGATTACAGTTCTGGAAGAGCCCCAAGCGAAGCTCACCCCCAGTCACTCGCCGTCATTGAGCAGTGGCTGCATTCCAGGGCATGGAATTCCCTTGCTGATGCATCTCAAAACGCGCAGGCTAATCTCTTCGGTAGCTTTCTAACGGGCGTTACCGCTGCCAGGTGAAATTCCTCGGCCCCAACGAAAGGAGGACACGATGTCTTCCGCACAAGGACAACGACACTGCACCATATCTTGGCACCACCAAAAAAGGCACAGTGGCCACCGATACGGCTAACGAAAAATTTGGGCGACGCTGGAACAATGCGACGCGTCGCGCGTTAGCGGACAGCCTTTTCGTCCGGGGGGATGCACAGACGGGAAACGGCGAATGGGAATTTCAATGTCGAATGCCGCAAATGATTCAGATCTACAGCTGAGTGAATACGAGGCTATTATCGCCGGTGGCGGAGCTCTTCTGGATGCAGTTCCCGCGGCGGTGTACGTGTGCGACAGGAACGGGCTCCTAATCTCATACAACGCTGAAGCCGCACGCCTTTGGGGTAGATCTCCTCGAATACGAGATCCACGAGACCGCTTCTGCGGATCGCTCCACCTTTATCTGCTTGACGGGTCAAGCCTTCCCCATGACAGCTGCCCGGCTGCCGAAGCTGTCCGTTCAGGCAAGGAAACGCGTAGCGGCGAAGTCGTCATGGAGCGGCCCGACGGCTCGCGTTTTGAAGCATTGGTAAATGTACGCGCACTGCGGGACCGGGATGGACGCATCGAAGGTGCAATAAACTGCTTTCAGGACATCTCTTCACAGAAGGCTCTTGAACGGCAAGCAAATCGACACGCCGCCGACCTTGAGGACTTTTTTGAAAACGCTGCCGTCGGTCTCCATATCGTCAGCAACGAAGGAATCATTCTGCGGGCAAACAAGGCCGAGCTTGAGTTGCTGGGTTACACTGCGGAGGAATATGTCGGCAAACATATCGCCTCCTTTCATGCGGACGCCCGGGCAATCGCCGATATACTGGACAAGCTGAGCTGCGGCAGAGACCTCGATAGATACCCAGCCAGACTTCGCGCTAAGAACGGGCAGATCAAGCATGTGTTGATCACTTCGAACAGTCGCTTCGAGGACGGACGTTTTATAAATACGCGCTGCTTTACCACTGATGTCACTGATGTGCATCAGGCAGAACTCGCACGTCTCGAAAGCGAAGAACGTCTTGCGGCAACCTATCAGGCTGCGACGATCGGTATCGCAGAGGCAGATTCAGCTGGACGCCTTCTGCGGGTAAACGACGCGCTTTGTCGGATGCTCGGACGCTCTGAGGAGGAACTCCTCGCGATGACATTTCTTGATTACACGCATGCCGAAGACAAAAAGCAAGACGCAGAGCGCTATGCGCAGCAAGTCGAGGGCAAAATCGACAGCTACGTATTGCGCAAGCAGGCGATCAAACCGGATGGCACGTCCGTGTATCTCGACGTTCATAGCTCGTCGGTACGGGACGCCAAAGGAGAGTTTCGTTATGGCGTGCGCGTCCTCATCGACGTCACCAAAGCCAAACGGATGGAAGACCAAATACGAGAGAACGAGAGGAACCTGCGTGACCTTCTCGAGGCATTACCGGCCGCGGTGTACACTACTGATGCTGACGGTCGCATCACGTTCTTCAACCGTGCGGCGGTAGAAATGGCCGGCCGCGTTCCGACGTTGGGCGATGAGTGGTGCGCCACCTGGCGGCTCTTCCGGACGGACGGGACCTTTCTGCCGCACGACCAGTGTCCGATGGCGGTCGCCATTAAAGAGGACCGGCCAATTCGCGGAGAAGAGGCGGTTGCTGAAAGGCCGGATGGGACGCGCGTTCCGTTCATCCCCTACCCTACCCCGTTGCATGACAGCGAGGGTAGGCTGACGGGCGCCATAAACATGCTGGTTGACATTTCGGACCGCAAGAAAGCCGAAGAGTTTGCTGAGCGGTTGGCCGCGATCGTCACCTTCTCGGACGACGCGATCGTCAGCAAGGACACCAAAGGCATAATCCAGACGTGGAACAAGGGTGCCGAACGACTTTTCGGGTATGCGGCCGAGGACGTGGTCGGAAAACCAATAACGATCCTCATCCCCTCCGAACGACAGGACGAGGAGCCGGAAATCCTTGCACGCATCTGCAGGGGCGAACATATCGAGCATTACGAAACCGTGCGCATGAAAAAAGACGGAAGCCTGATCGACGTTTCGCTCACGGTTTCTCCCTTGAAAGATGGCAGAGGGCAGATCATCGGAGCGTCGAAAATCGCCCGCGACATAACGGAGAAGCGCCAGGAGGAGCGGCGACATCTGTTGCTCATTAACGAGCTGAATCACAGGGTGAAAAACACCTTAGCAACGGTGCAGTCCCTCGCTTCCCAGACGTTCCGCAGCGAACGGGACAGTCACGCCTTCCGGCAATTTGAGAACCGCCTTGTTGCGCTTGCCCGAGCACATGACCTTCTCACGCAAGAAAGCTGGCAGGGTGCCGATCTGCTAGAGATTCTGAACAGGGCGCTTCAGGCCGTATGCCCCGATCGGGAGCGCCAGCTTGAGGTATCGGGACCGCCCTGCCGGTTGAATCCCAAACTCGCGCTCTCCCTGTCGATGGCCTTTCACGAACTTGCCACCAACGCAACGAAATATGGGGCTCTGTCGGTGGATGCAGGCAAAGTCGCCGTTGACTGGAATATTGAGGGAGACGGGGACGACGAATGGCTTCATCTCACATGGAGAGAGCTACATGGACCAAGCGTCACGGCTCCCGAAAAAAGAGGATTTGGCAGCCGTCTTCTTGAACAGGCCCTGGCTCGTGAACTGAATGCGCAGGTCCTCCTGTCGTTTTCCGAGTCTGGCGTAATCTTCAGTTTGACCGCGCCCCTGCCCGCCTCACATCCTGACGAACGGAACAAACACTGATGACTGTCCCTGGAAGGAAGCTCCGCATTTTCATCGTTGAGGATGAAGCACTTGTGGCGATGTTGATGGAAGATATCGTAACGGATCTTGGCCACGAGGTGAGCACTATAGCGTCGCGCGTGCAGCAGGGTTGTGAAATAGCACGTGGCGGAGACTTTGATGTCGCTATTCTAGATGTCAATCTCGATGGACAAACAAGCTATCCGATAGCGGAAATTTTGCGGGAACAACGCATCCCGTTCGCGTTCGCGTCGGGCTATGGTGCCAAGGGACTGGATCGTTCATATGCCGACGTGCCGACACTTTCAAAGCCGTACGTGACAGAGGACGTGGAGCGCCTGATCGCTGGGCTAGTTCGTTAGCAATCTGAAAGACACAAGCAGTTGTGGCGCCACCGGCTCCCTACAATTCCAATGCAAGTGGCACAGTGCGGTCGCCGCAATGCCGGTCGGTAGTGCCCTGCGCGTGGAAACAAACCGATAGTTCCCGCGTTTCGGCGAGGGACCAGTCAATGACGGCGACGCTGGCCCATTCAACCGGAGCGTCCAGATGCCTTATCTTGTTGAGATCCTGCTTCCTGTCACTCCCGCTGTGTCTGACCGCGCGCTTGAAACGGTCCGTTTCGAACTGACCAACCGGTTCGGCGGTGTGACGGTTCATGATCCCGTCCCGGCCGACGGCTTATGGAAGGATGGCAGGAAGGTTGAAAAGGACCGTATCCTTCTGCTCGAGGTCATGACCGACGAACTCGATCGCCACTGGTGGGCGCAGTATCGCCAAAGTCTGGAGACGCTGTTTTCCCAAGATGAAATCATCGTACGCGCATTGCCCATTGAAAGACTGTAGCAGACAGGAGCCAGGACATGATCATTGGATACCATGCGTCTCACGAGCAATTCGCACCCGCCGAGTTGCTGTCATTCGTCAAACAAGCCGAGCGAGCGGGTTTCGATGCTGTCATGACCTCTGACCATATTACCCCGTGGAGTGAGCGCCAAGGCAACTCAGGCAACAACTGGACCTGGCTGGGAGCTGCCATGGCGGTCACGACGCTCCCCTTTGGCAGCCTCGCCATTCCCGTCGGCTTGCGCTATCACCCGGTTACGCTTGCGCACCTGATTGCTACTCTCTCGGAAATGTTTCCCGACCGGCTTCGCTGGATCGCAGTCGGAAGCGGCGAAGCTGTAAACGAACATGTCGTTGGCAAGGGCTGGCCGGACAAGCACGAACGCGACCAACGTCTGCAGGCGGGGGCTGACATCATGCGAGGTCTTCTGAAGGGTGAGACAGTGTCCCGTGCATTGCCATGGTTTTCCGTCGACAATGCGAAGCTCTGGTCGCTTCCCAGGCGGCCTCCGGCCGTGTTCGGCGCTGCACTGTCAGCGGAGACTGCTGCATGGATGGGGGGCTGGACAGATGGTCTCCTGACGGTACGCAAGCCGGCTCGGGAGCTGGCGGACATTTTTGACCGGTATAGAGCGAGGGGCGGCGGTGACAAACCGCTCGCGCTCCAGTTGCAGCTCAGTTGGGGAAGCACAAGGCTCGAAGCTCGTATCGCCGCCTGGGACCAGTGGCGAACGGCAGCCGCACCGGCAGATATCCTCGCGGACCTTGCTGGTCCGGCAGATTTTGACAACGTGACCCGCGAGGTCCCGCCGGAGGAGATGGACGAGTGCGTCCCCCTTGTCAGCACTGCGGGCGACGTCCTTCGGCTCCTCGATGAGTGCCGTTCCTGCGGCGTCGGCGAAGTTTACATTCACAACGTCTCTCGCGATCAGCCTGCCTTCATTCGATTCATGGCGCGCGAGGTGCGCCCGAAATTACCGCAACGCCGTTAACGTCATCCTGTATTCAAGGGACCTGGAACGGACTGGGAAAAGGAAACCTGTTGCTCATGGACAGCGGCCTGCTCGTTGGTTATCTCGCATCAATATGCTCCGTGTCGAGCTTCATCCCTCAAGTCTGGAAGGTTATGCGGTCAGGCGACACGGAAGCGATTTCAGTGCGGATGTATATGTTGACTGTAACCGGATTTGCGCTTTGGACGACGTTCGGTCTTCTTCGAGGCGAATGGCCGATCATTGTCACCAACTCCCTCTGTTTTTGCCTGTCCGGTATAGTCCTTGTCCAAAAACTCCGGACGCGCAGCTTGTCTGAATGAGAGCGCCGGATTTACGGGGTGGCAATGGCGCCTGTCGAGGCAAGCCCAATGGAGCCTCGGGTTGCCGCAGAGGTCCGGCTCAGTTCCGGTGTCGTTGATACTCGTTGCCTGGGATACAGCTGTCGTCCCAGCAGCGCCGGCTGCTGCAGGCTGTTGCACCTGCGCGACTAGTCCATGCTGGATTACCACGCGAGGCGACCGGCGTGCATCTATGAGTAGGGATGTACGTGTCAGAGTATGCCGATCATTTGTCCCCGGCTGGCCCAGCGGATCCGTCAAGGATTTGACACGACCGCCAACGCTCGCTGAACGGGCTGGCCAGCCTGCTTCGCGCTGCGTCCGGTGCGCGATGTCTAGTCGCCAACCAGAAAGGGGGTGACTACGCGCCGGTAGTCGTTTCTGATCCATGTCAAGCTCCGGCGTCCAACCGCAGTGCGTTTGGGAACGCGCAGACTTCTCAAGCGGTGGCTGAAGGCGATATCCCCGATCTGCTTCGCGCTGTACTGGTCAAACTCTGGAAAGCGGAACGAACCGCTCCCTTACTTCGACGCTTCGGGGACCGTTAGTTCGACAGGGACTCCGTCAGGATGCCTACAATCATAACGAGCTCGAGTACGCCACCAGCCACAAATAGAGCAGACATCACAACCGTAGCATAACCACCGCTTGGCCTTGGCGGGCTACTGTAGCTGACGGCGTTCAACACACCGCCGAAGAGCCAGATTACCAAGCCGGCGACGCCTACCAGCACCCATGTTCCCGATAAAGCTTCCACTGCCATCACCTTTTTCCTCTGCGCGAAACCCGCCTCCTGGGAGGCGGGTTTTTTGGGTGGCAAAATGCTCACATCTGTTCCTTCTGCGCCCCGCCGCCCGGCTTGGCAGGACCGAGCTCCGGTTTCTGCCCTAAAGGCTCGGAGATCTTTGTCGAAAGCTCCCCTTTCCCATCGATGGAGGGTCCTGTGCTCCAGCGACCTTGCGCCGGCTCGCTCCCATCATACTGGAAGCCCAGATAGGCGTAGCTGAACTCCTGCTGTTCCAGCTCTTGCGGAAAGCTGTTGGGAATGGGAAAGACATTTTTTGCCCCGCCCAACTCCTCCAGCGCGGCAAGCCACTGGTTTTGATGCATCGTGTCTCTGGCAATGAGGAAGGACAGCATGTCCTTCATGCCCGGGTCGTTGGTCATGTTGTACAGCCGCACAGCAAGCACCCGGCCTGTCGATTCCGCGGCAACATTGGCGGTCATGTCGGCAGCAATGTTTCCGCTGGCATAAATATGCGACATGTCAAAAGGCACGCCGTCTGAATCGACGGGCATAGCGGCGAGCCCGGACGATAGTATGTTCTTCAGATTGACTCCGTTCAGCACGGCTCCTCCCACCGCATCGCCAGAGATTTCCTCCCGCAGCTTAAGGGGCGCACCTTCAAGATTGAGGGCAACGGCGGTGGCAAGCATTTCGATATGACCGAGTTCTTCCGTGGCCGTGTTCATGAGAAGGTCACGAAATTTCGGATTCCCGCGTGCGCCGCACGCCTGGAAAAAATATTGCATGGCGACCCGGATTTCTCCTTCCACGCCGCCAATTGCCTGCTGAAGCGCTCTCGCAAACAGCGGGTCTGGTGTCTCCACTCTCACTGGGTACTGCAGCTTGTTGTCGGTATAAAACATTTGATGTCTCCTCGTTTCATCGGCCGCCCAACCGGGCGCCGCGGAGATTGTTCCGGCCCATCACGCGCAACGAGCACACCACAACACGCAACGAGTTCGCGTGCCCGGAGACCGGCGGGAACTTCCGTGGCGAACAAAGGTTGGGGGCGCTCAACAAGGAGGATGAAGAATGACAACCGACGTGCGCGGAATTTTTGTGACCGGACTGCGTAATGCCCACGCCATGGAAAACCAGGCTCTGTCGATCATGAAGCCGCAGATTTCAAGGATCGAGAATTATCCGGAGGTGAAGGCCCGACTGGAACTTCACTATCGGGAGACGGAGGGACAGATCGCCCGCCTTGAGGAAATCCTCAATGGACTGTCGGAATCGGCCTCGACAATAAAGGACACAGCGCTTTCCATGACAGGCTCTCTCGCAAGCCTCGGGCATGCAGTTGCCGGAGATGAGATCATAAAGAACAGCCTCGCGAATTTTGCCTTCGAAAATTACGAAATCGCTGCCTACAAGTCTCTGCTGACCCTCAGCGACCATGGAGGCTATCAGGCAGCTTATTCTGCACTCCGAAGCAACCTCGAAGAGGAGGAAAACATGGCGCGGTGGCTGGAAGACAATCTGGAAAAAGTGACCCTGGAATTTGTGGCACTCAGTGAACAGGGACAGACCGCCAAGGTCTGACCTTTCGCTTCGGACCAATCGATGAGTCACGCGGAATTTCATGATATCCGGCGGAGGGGCACGTTGCATTCTGACAACTTCGACAAAGGCGACATCTTGTGCTGTGTTTTTCTTCCTTTTGTAAACGAGGTACGCCGCGTGGCTCATCATTCCGGGCGGATCGAAACAAAACGCCGGCTTGCCGAAAAAGCGGTGGCTTATCTTGATCTGCTCGAACCGGCCTTCAGACAGCAAGGGGCCTCGCCGTCAGGCAAAGGCAAGCCGTGCGCAAGTTCCGCACCTCGCCGGACTCAGTCGGCAAGTCGGAAGCCGATATGGATGAGCTCCTGCGCGAGGCCACGCAGCAAATCGAAGCCATGGTTCTCCTGATGGATGTAAGACCTGGGTAACCTTGGGTAACACGTGTTGATAAAGCGGCGATGTTGTCGTGCTCGCCTTGCGACCCTTCTTCGCAGAGAGACACACATGGGCGGCACCTCGTCAGAGGCGGCATCGCGCGCCGGTCGTGTCACGCTGGACCCGTGTTTCGGGGGCAGGCGGTGAGGTTTTCGTCTCCAGGATCTATATTACGCCCCATAGAATCCTGCGCGCATCTATGGGTGAGTGCGGATACCGGAGAGGCGATATAACTTGGCTCCCTGCACTTGCGACTGCGTCGTCGTCACTATCACGGCAATCGCCGGCGTCGCCAAAGGCATGAACGAGAGCGCAGAAGCGTAAACTCCCGCTACCCGGTCGCGGCACTGCAATTTTCGAACCGTCGAGCATTCAGGGAGAAAGGGCGGTGACGGGCCGGCTTGTCGCACCGTTGCTCCGCCATAGAGGTATTCGTGAGGCCGATCCGTATTGGTGATGCTGCGCAGGCGGCCCCAGCCGGTGATCTGATGCTAAAAGGGCACCGTGTCGAACTGTGCGGCTGTGCTTCATCCGCGGGGCAGGTGATCGCCGAACCCTGGACGGGACGCTGTACGGCCTAGAGTGCGAGATTGTCGGTGTGGACAAAGCATAGCTTGTGCCTTCCGGATCGCGGCAATAGGCGGCGTAGAAGTCCGCGGCGTAGCGTGGCCGTACGCCGGGAGAGCCTTCACTGATACCACCCATACGGATTGCTGCCTCCCAGGCGTCGTTGACAGCAGATCGCGAAGGCGCAGCGAAGCTGATCTGGACTCCGTTACCCCATGTTGCCGGAAGTCCATTGATCGGTTTGCGAAGGGCAAACTGCGGCCACCTCCTGTCACCGCTTTTCCAGATGACGCCTGCGTCCACTCCGGTTTCGGTCCGGAAATCACGTTGCAATGCCAGGGGTGTCAGGACGCAGTCGTAGAAGTCGACCATTTTTTCGAGGTCCCTCGCGCCTAGCATAATATGACTGAACATTCTTTCTCCTCGCTGACCAACATCACGCCTGCCCTTCCCGCGCAAGACATCGTATGCGCTACCTATGTTCATTCCTCTGGTATCGATCGTCGCGCCAAGCGCCGCGCATCGAATGATAAGGTTCCGCTATTAAATGCGACGCGCCGCGCGTCTATTGCACCGGTCGATTACGCTTCCAGGCCGAAATCGCGCTCCTTGACCTCCGCAAGTGCCGCGTCAATGCGCGATCCATCAGAGATTGCGGCTGCGTTTCCCTCGCATCTGGCGGTTCAGCGCCACGAACTACGCCCGCGACACCTGCGTTGAGAAGTACTTAGACCGTCAAGTCTTCGCTGTTCAGTCCTAACCCTGAAGCTCGAATGGACGTTCCGGCCAGAATGTTGGATGGTACGGCAGTTCCCATGCTCGCAATCGCTCTCCGAAAATTTTTTGCCGCAAGCGCCTAGACTCAATTGACCGCGGCGAGGTTAGTTTCCGGCAGTGAGCCCTTGCTGGATGGTTTATCCAATCGTTGCTGACGCCAATCGGAGCTACATCGAGTGGCTGGCATTTTGCGTCGGCGTCTATTGCCTCCGGGCGATGGACGCAATCTGCCACCGCGAACATGTCGTGATGGAAGTTGCTTCTCGGATAAAAAGAGGCCCGCAGTGGGCTGGGGTAAACCGCGGGCCGCTGTCAGGCCGCCTGACGCGACCGTACACAGGGTGGCTCGGGATGAATGAACGCCAGATGAACAAACGCGCGCTGGAGGGGGTGAGAACCAACCCGCAAAAAACAGGATCAGTAGCCGAGCACAAGGCTTTCTGCGCCGACTGACACCGGTCGTATATGTCGCGTGGCCGGACCGCAGCGTCTGGCGGTGAGTCTGCGTGCGCAGGCCGTATAATTTCTACTCCTCAAATCTCAGAGTGGACTCCCTCAAAGATTGCACTAGTGTCTGGCCAATGCATCCGCGCGGTCGCGTCTCGTTCCGAAGCTCGTATACGTCCAGCGCCAGGAGGATAGCATGAAACGACCTGCACAAATCGAAGGCTGCTTGCTGCAGCGAACTCTCGGAAAATGGGCTGCGTGTTTCACGCCCCACCACGCCTTGCAAGTGAAGCTCGTAGAAGACACAATCACCGAGACGTTGAAAACACTGTCTTCACGAGGTGACGAGGCTGCAATTGATACAGAACTTTTTTTGACGATGCGGCGTCTGGCGTTACGCGCTTTTGGCTCGGCTTATGCGCGGCCGGAAAACTATCCACTGCGCAACAGTTTTCCTCCTGACGAAAACATCTCAGCCAAGCGTTGATGATGGACAGGGGCGTCAATGAGTGCCTGGGGTCTCAAGCTTCCTGCCACCACGCAAGGACCAGCCGCCCTGCCCCCCCGCCGGGCAAATATGTTTGCACCATCGAGACCAACCGCCTCGCGTGCCTGCGGCCCCTCTCCAGTGTGGAACAGCGCCGATCATCGGCACACCGACAGCACCCATGTGCGCGCGACACGGTAAGGATCGAGGGCGCTCCGTCACCTTTAGCTCTGCCGCTCAACCCATTTAGCTCCCCGAATCTTTCGGGGGTTGCTTTATCGCAAATGGCCGGGCAGCAGTATGTATCCTGCAAGATGCAGGCTACTGGCGCGTTGCGATGCGGTGACCGAAGTCGTTTTTGATGATGGCTGGCTCACTGACAACCAGCCAGAGCAGATAGCCTAACCCACCCAGAAAGGTGGCGCAGCCGACGAGGAGGAACGCCAGACCGAGATACAATAGTGCCAAATGTCTTATGCTCATGTTCGCTGACAGCGGGTTGGGTAGCCGCCAGGATCCGTGTGGCGCGACTACTGGCCAGCCAAGGCCGTCATATGATTATCAAGCAGTACAAATTCGTCAAGAAATCCCGGACCACGCCGCGGAGCACTCAAGATGGGAACCCCCGGATTCCCCAGTGCTGTGGGGATCGAAATCAGAGGTGCCTGATTTCCTAACTGCGTTCGGACCCTCGCGACAACGATGACGATGGTGCCCGCGCCCCGGGCGGCCCAGGTGGGCAATTGGGCTCGCACGTCCGGTACCGCGGAAGGGAGCCGAGCCGGAACCGGATTCCATCAAGTTGGTTTGGTCGAGCGGAGGGTGAAATGTCAAAGCCCGTCATAAAGCAGCAGACCGTTTCCAGCCGGCTTGACCGTAACATCGCAGCCCTGCTCGAGCGGCGGCGGCAGGAGGCAGCGACGGCTTCACTTCAGGAGAAGGCGGCGGCAGCCATCACCCGTTTCGCTGGCTCCATGATATTTGTCTACATTCATGCCTTGGTGTTTGGAGGGTGGATCGTGATTAATGTTGGTCTGCTTCCCATCCTTCCGGCGTTTGATCCATCGATGGTTGTCCTGGCCATGGTCGCTTCCGTAGAAGCTATTTTCATCTCGACATTCGTTATGATCAGTCAGAACAGGATGGCGGAGGCCGACGACAAGCGCGCGGACCTCAATCTCCAGATATCGCTTCTTGCAGAGCACGAGACCACGCAACTTCTATCGATCGTGACCGCGATAGCGGAAAAACTCGATCTCGACCTTGCTCAGAAGCAGGAAATTGCAGAACTGCAAGAGGACGTCACGCCGGAGGGCGTTCTGGACACCATTGAAAAGATCTCGGGTGGAGAGGACGGCCAGTCTGAGGGAAGAGGACCGCTCGGCAATGTTTAGACGTACCGATCGCATTTTGCTGCTGATGGTTGGGTCCACATGTTGATGCGCATTGATCGTCCGCTGACTCAGGCCTCTGGCCGATAACCATTACCCGGCGGTTCACCGCGACATGGCGGATACGACCGTCAAACCGAGCCGCCTCACGGTGCAAAATTGCAAACAGTTACTGGCGGAACAGCAGATCTGGTTTAAGCGCGGCAGTCGTGCACCCGTTCGTCGCCGCAACGGGATGTCGCGCCCGTATTGCGAGTGATTTTTGACCGGCTGTGCCATTTGACTTGCCCCCTGTCAGATTGGGCGCAGCCGGCCTTTGACAACCACGATCCGCCAGAAACACGTCCTCCTCCGACGCCACCGATTCACATCTGCATCCCTCTCACCACAGGCCGCCAGCCGGCTCGCCGCAGGCAATGCCGGATGTCGTGGCCCGTCGTGCATTTGGTGTCTGTGACCTCATGCGTTCGGACATCATTGCCTGGAAATTTGACATCAGAATTATGCATCCGCCGATAACAACCCAGACGTCTATACCTTCTCCGTAAGCGTAGAACCCGACGAGTGCAGCCATGGGCACCCGCAGAAAGTCGACGGGCATGATGACAGAGGCATCGAGGCGCTTCAACGCCTGTGCCTGGCAGTAGTGTGCACTCAACGCACCAACGCCGGCAACCATCATCCATGGAACATTGGACAGGCCGACGTCCCTCCAGTCTGTCAAAGCGGCGACCAGCCCCAGAGGCAACTGAATGAGGATCATCCAGAGCACGATGACCGCAGGTGAGCATTCCCTGGTAAGCTGCTTGACGAGGATCAAGGAAAGCCCGTAGCCTGCGGCCGCCAGCAGTACAAATCCGGCGGCGGGATCAATGACGCCGTGCCCAGGGCGCACGACAACCAGAACACCAATGAACCCGCCAAGGGTTGCGAGAAGCCGCGGCCCGGTCAGCTTCTCCTTGAGCAATAACCAGGCGAACAGCGCGACCCAGATGGGCATGGTAAACTCAAGGGCAAAGACGGACGCCAGCGGCAGAGAGACCACGCCTATTGTCCAAAAATACTGGGCGGTGAAGTGAACGACGTTCCGTGCCAGATGTCTGGGAAACAGTTTCATCTGGCGGATCTGCGGCAGGAGTGATCGTCCCACCAGCAAAATTACGATGAGACCGACCAGAGCGCGGAAAAACAGCACCTGCCTGATTGACAAGGTCGATGCCAACTCGCGAGATCCTACCGCCATACTTATGAAGGACACCATGCTCAGAGCCATCCAGCCCAGTCCCCGCATAAAGTCTGCCCGCCCTCGCTTTCTATCGAAACGTTTGTCTTTTTCCATCAGTGCTCCGGACAGATAAATTGTGTAGCCGCTATAAGAGGGCGCTTCGGTCTGCTTTTATCGGCCAGATATCGCATCTTGCGAAGCAGATTTTGGTGGTTTCACGGGCCGCAGAGTCTGCCAACGTAAACGCGGACATAGATCCTGCATCCCGTCCCCCAGTCGATATCATCCTGATCCTGGGGCTGCTGAAGCTTTCGTAGGTCCTGTCTTTCACCGAGAGAACGGTCACCAGCATTGGATCCATCGCGATATTCCTCGCCTTTCTGCCCGTTGTGAGGCCCAGGGCCGCCGCCCCAACAGGCGCCATAAAGGACGGCGGGCACCCGTACGCCTGCATTTGACGATGAAGAACGCGATCATAAGCGCAGGGCAGTGCGTTAGGGAGCGCTTCTTGACTTCCTCCTCAAGAATGCGATGATTGCGCTACCATGTTGAAGAACAGCAATTTCCATAGATTTTGCCTCAGCCGAGAGTATCCCGTCGAAGGGTATTAACCCGGGACGTAGACTGCTGTCGCGCGTCTGTGCCCGGGCTTTGATCCTGTGGGATTGCGCGACCTAATCCACAAGCAGTCTTTTTATTGCGCAGCCCTTGGCCTGCAACAGAGGCATATGACATGAATACCACCAATTGCGGAAAGCCGTCCATCGTCGTCAGGCAGACTGACCACGCTCGTCTGACCTCTCTTGCACTGGCAGCACCGGGACGCGACCTCGATGTTGCCGAGGAATTGCTTATCGAACTTGATCGAGCTGATGTCGTAGAGGATGACCAGTTCCCGCCGGATGCCGTAGCGCTCGGATCGACCGTGTCCTACAGGACGGAGGGCGGCGCCAGAAGGTCGGTCACTCTTTGTTATCCCGGTCTCGCCGACATCGAACGCTCAATGGTCAGCGTGCTGACGCCGATTGGCGCTGCGCTTCTGGGTCTTTCTCCGGGGCAGCAGATCGAGTGGAGCGGCCGCGACGGGCAGTCACACATGTTGACCGTCCTTGACGTGACCGCCGGGGTCCCTTCCACGGCGGCCTGAAGGGCTCAATTTCAGAGAATACGAGAACCTCGCCATTTATCGGCGAGGATTTCTGGCGTGCCTGGCCGTGTGAACGCAAACAGATAAAAGTAACGACACCAAAGTGAGACGCGACGCGGGCAGGTCAGGCTGCCTAGCCAAATTAGGCATAGGCCGAATGTTGACGTTCAGGTTGTTCGTCATCGATTGGACGAGCTTGCGGCATGATCGCGGATCGAATAGACGACGACCGCGTGCGCCGTCTTGCGGAGCGTAGTACTTGCTGCTGCAACCAGATAACCTTCTGTTCTTTTTCCGGGTTCGTTCCAGGCGAACACCGGGAAATGTTCGCAATCGGCGATGTTCGAGAACGGCCTGCAAGACGGAACCGTCAATCGCCCGGATTGTTCGGGGCGGTACGACCGGAAGGAAGTCCCCGTGCTGCGTGTCCTTAGAGGCAAAAAGCTCATTATTGTTGAGCAACGACCAATGCTGACGGAGGCATGCCGTGAGCGGATGACTGCGGCCGGGGCCACGGTCGGCCTTCCTCTTCGATCTGCAAGAGATGTTCTTGATGCGATGATGGAGGGAGACGTAGACGCGGCAATCATTGACATCGGGGTTGATGATGACACGCTGCTGTCCGTATCCATCATTCTGGAGAGCGCAAACGTGCCGTTTCTTTTCGCTTCCCGCGCAAAAGGAAATTCTGGCGGCTACGACGTGAGCGGCGATATCGTAGAACTTCGAAAAATTGCCGACGCACTCTTCGGCCCACCGGGAACCTCATCGACTCTTCATTGATCGTCGATCCGAGTGGGCAGTTCGTCAGACGGACTTTCCGTCGCAGGCCGCAGCTGAAAATCTCGCAGCAGCACCCGCCGCATCGTCGCAAGAAGCACGACATCGATCGGCGAAGCGTCGTCCGCAGTTGGAAACTCCAGGAGGATTTCGCTGATGGTCTTCTCTACGAGATAAGCCTGAATCCGCTCATCTGAAGTGAAACGCGCAGCCCAGCGCGAAAGCACACGGCGCAGCAGGGAATCATTGTGATCTGATGGATGGGGAACGCGGCCGTCCTCCACACGAATAGGCGGGAGCACGTAGTAACCCTCAGGTGCCACCGCCTATGAATTCGGTTGGTGGCAATGCAGACATAATAACCCATCCGATCGAGGAGTCGACCAATATTTGTCAATTGAACACCCCTGCCCCTTGCCAGTCTCATCTCAATACTCGCAGGCCGGTGTCTGTGGAAAACCGCCCGGCCAAGGCATGTCGGACGGCTTGATGTTAACGATGACGGCTGAACCCCATTCCCCGGTGGTGACAGGCCTTTCCGCGTCCGCTAAGTTTCGCCCCCTCGTTGAATGGTGTCGTCTTGGCACATTCACTCTGGAGCTATCCGTTACGGCCGGCTGCCGGTCAACGCGACGACGCGACAGTTGAAGAACCCTCCGGGGTCAGTGAAAATGGCGGGGCCGTTCGGACGCTCGGCGTCCTTAGGTGCGTACCAGACCAGCGGGGTTCACAATCCTGATCCAGCCCAAGCGCCAGGACGGGGCCCTAGACCCTCGCATCAATCTTCGGGCTCAACATTTCGAACATGTTGAACCGGGGCGCCGGAGGAGGACCGGCCCATGGCGTCTTGACCGGCGCAATAGGTCCGCCTCGTGGGAAAAAAAGGCCGCGTCTAGTCCGGCAGTTTTGCAGGTTTTAACTGTGAAACTGGTCCGGCAATGCGACAGCGAAATCCCTCCGTGCCAAACTGCAGTTCAGGCGCTGTACCGAATAATGAGCCTAAAGCTGAACGAATATAGCGCGTCCCGTATCCTTGACGACTGGGGGCGACCGCGGGCGGGCCGCCTCGTTCAACCCAATTCATGCTGAACATTGGGTCATTTCCCTCGGTTATTTCCCAAACCATTTCCACGCTACCCTCAGGAACAGAAAGCGCGCCGTATTTAATGGCATTGGTCGTCAGTTCATGAATACAAAGCGCGATGGTCGTCCCCGCATCCCGACCGACAACAATATCTGGACCGGAAACCGCGATTCGCGTCCAGCCATCACCGTTATAGGGAGCTATGGTCGTTGTCACGACCAAGGAGAGGGCAACCTCCTCCCCGCCCGCCTCGAAGACTGCCGAATGAACGCCCGAAAGGGCCTGAAGCCGCGCGCCAAAATCACCCGCCAGTTCGTCCACGGTCGTAGCGCGTTTTCGCGTCATCTGGAAAATGGAGGTGACAGTGGCAAGGATGTTCTTCACGCGATGGTTCAGTTCCAAACGCAGCTCTGTCTCCCGTTCGATTGAATTCCGAACTTGCCGCTGCCGTAACCGCACCAGGAGGTTCAACCGAACAGCGTTGACCAGCTCGAGCGGCGCGATCGGACGCACATGGAACAGAAGACGGGATTTCGGCCATGCTGCCTGCAATCGATCCCGGATGCCTTGCACCGGTGCCGCCTTCTCAAGGAGGACGATCATCGGTATTTCTGACCAATCGGGTTGGGATTTCAAGTGATCGGAAACCTTCGTCAGGACAGAAGGGGTGAGCGCTTCGTGCGTGATGATAATAATGCCGGGTGACGAACAAAGAAGATCTTCAAGGCCATCATCCATTCTGGCCGAGACCGCAGCCACCTGTTGGTCTTGCAAAAGAGCCGCAATATAATCTGCGTCCTTGCGAAACGGAGCAAGAACGAGCACCCAGTCCAGCTCGTTTTCCGTTCGCAACTCGTTCATTTGGAATCGGGAAGGGGGTTGTAGGCCACGACGGTAACGCTGCCGCTTTCGATGATCAATTCCCGGACATCGAGATCATGCGGGCCGTGGCGCTTCTTGACCACCGTAATATTGCGTCGCAGGCGCCCTTCATGCTCGATGATCCGCAACAGCAGGACCGTGTCGCCAAGAAAACTCACATCGACGTCGATCCCGACATTCTGCCCGAGGAGCCCATGCTGAGCCACAATGAGCATCGTCAACACCCCGGAACGCGCCAGGTACTTTAGCAGGGACTGGATGTCGCGCACCGCTTTGTCGCGGTGTGGCAATGAGTTGAGGTAACCCGTCAGGCTGTCAATGACGACGACTTTCGACTTGTTCTGCGTCACAGCATCCTGAACGATCCGGCCGAATTCACCCGGTGAGATCTCGTTAGGATTGAAGTCGCGAAGGATCAGCCTGCCGTCCTTATGAAACTGCCTGAGTTGCATGCCCAGGCCTTCTGACCGGCGAAAGAAAGTTTCCAGTCGCTCCTCAAACAGGAAGAGGGCTACATTTTCTCCACGCTCAAGCGCCGCGGTTGCATAGAGGGATGACATCGTCGATTTTCCGGTCCCGGCCTGACCAATGACCAGGGTTGTGGTTCCGGCTTCCTGGCCTCCGCCGAACATCTCGTCGAGTTCGGCAACGCCGGATTTGATCAGTTGTGGCTTACCGGTATCTGATGCGGTGCTTGGCATTATCCGGGGGAATATCACCACGCCCTCGCCCTCCCGGATCGCCATGTCGTGATAGCCATCGGCGATCGGCACGCTGCGCATCTTGGATATCTCGACACGGCGGCGCACACCGCCGTACTCCTCCAGCGACTTGTCAAACCGGATTACCCCGTGGGCCAGTCCCTCCACCTCCTCGCCGCTTCGGTCAAATCCTGGAGACTGGGTGTCAAGCAGCAACGCGACGACATCCTGTTTTGCCAAAAAGGCCTTGAACGCGATCAGCTCCCGGCGAAACCGGGGAGAATCGCCGGTGATCAACCGGATTTCGAGAAGGGAATCATAGACAAGCCGGCGCGGTTTATGTTCCTCGATCGCTGCCTCAACCGCCTTGCGTGTCTCGTCAAGCCGCAGGTCGGACGTCATGAATATGCTTTGATCATCGGCTTCGTTTACGGAGCCGGATGTCGCGAGTTCCTCGACACGGATACCGTCGAGTGTCCAGCCGTGCGACACCGCAATAGCCTTAAGCTCGGCAGCTGTCTGCGAGAGTGTCACGTAAATGCAGCTTTCGCCGGCAGCAACTCCGGCTCGCAGGAACTGAAGGGCGGCGGTGGTTTTGCCCGATCCTGGAGCGCCCTGCAAAATGTAGAGATTGGATGCGGGAAGACCGCCGCGAAGAATTTCGTCAAGTCCCGCGATTCCGGTGCTGACGACAGAGGGCATTTTCGGTCTCGGCATTTTTACCTTCCGCTGGCCACGCGCATTGGCATCGAGGGAACGTCACTGCAGTCAGATTACACTCATATCTATATTCGTCTTTCTGGAAACATCAAATCGTTCCTTGCCTGTGAAGATCAAGGGAGGAGTTATGTTTCGATCGAGACCGCAAAGCCGCAGAGCGTTCGGGAATCCGCGGTCGCGGGGTCAATAAGGCGCGCCGCCCCGGAGCGATGACTTTGTGGAAGACGCCGTAAACGGCCTCCGAACATCACCCGACGGTAGAATATCAGTTACAATCGAGCACGCGGCGTCCCTCTCCCAACCGCAATGTTGGCAGCAGTAGGACCCCGTAGAGGCCAAAAGCCAGGTCGGGGTCGGTCGCCGGCCTTCATGCGGGCGCAATTGACCCCTATGAGTCATTACCGGCAGTCAATGGAATGGGCGCTGTCGTTAGGCAGTCAGTATAGCCTAGCCCCAGTCAGCAAGGCCGACGCAATGTCTTCCATTTCTACCCAGTATATTCGTGAGTTCAACCGGCTCAATGCTATGCTTGAGAGCGCGGGAATGCGCAGTTTTGACGATCAAGAACAACAAACGGCCAGGGACGTGGCTGCAAAAGTGCTGATCGATAAATTTCTCGAAAACGCCGAGCGCGAATAGACCCGCGGAAATGGTCTTAGACCCCGCTTCATTGTTTTTTCGGAATCCACATCCTTCATTGATAAGCGCCACATCGAGCCCTGAGCAGTCCGTTTCGTTCCCCCGGCCGAGGATCGTTCGCGGTCCTGGCCGGCTTAATGACACCGAAATGGCGGTTGACGTGTGGTAGCCTGAGCGGAACGCCTCGAAATCCCTAACAGGAATAAGCGGCCCCAATGCGATCTGCTCGCCAAATATTCAGAGGTGGCGCGTCGGGCCTGCACCAGGGCCACGGACGGGGGAATTCGAGCATGCGAAGGTGCACAAGAAGACCTGTCGAGACATCATTGGTTTTGCTGATCAGCGCCTGCATCAAGAAGCTCAATTAGCGCCGCCTGCTCGGGACCATACGGCCTCAGAAGCAGAAACTCCTCGACACGTAACTCCGTCTCGTATCCGCCTGACGCTGGATTGCCTTTGTGACGTACGACAGATGTCCCATCCTCTCGCGTCCCCAGGGACCAGTTATCACCATTCGAACTTTCAGCAAATTGTTTGAATTCCGTCATGATCGTTGCCCTCTCATCATTTTCTGAAAGACGCGTGCGCGGCCGAGTGCAGGCTATGGATCGAGACCGCACCGGAGCAGCGTGATTATGCCCGGTCGAAGGTAAAGGAGGTCAACAAGGTCGTTACGAAATTGCTGGCCTTCTCCTTGACCACAAGCTCCGTCCACTCGTCGGTTCCCCGAAACCTCAGATCCGTGTGGATGCTGTCAACGGCGGCGGCCTCGATGCGTTTGATATGCTCTTTAAACTGCGCCTCGCCCTCCCCACGGTAAAGATCGCGGATCACCATCCGCAAAATCTCCTGGATAGCGATCTGCCATGCGGTGTTTATCGCGTTCAGCTCATTTGTTGTCGCTGACATGAAATTCGCCTTTTTGAGTTGATGTTCTCAAGTCATCACTGGCAATGCGCCCGTATGGTTCGCAAGAGCACGGGGAAAGCGCGATTGTGGAACCGCTTAACCCGCCGAACGGGTGGTCGACACCTTGGCGGCACGCTTGGCGATCAATGCGGATGTTGCAGATTTCCGATCCGCGAGTTCTTTTGCGAGGCGTGCAGTCCTGAGCCTTGCCGTTTTTTCATTATGTGCCTCAACGGCAGCGTGCCCCTTTTCCTCGGGACGATCCTTCGCAAGGGCGGGAGCCTGAAGCTTGCGAAACGCGATTTCTGCCTGCTGACGCAGTTTGCTTTGTTGTTGTGTCATGAAGTCCCTGCCTCTCCGGCCTGTGGCCGAACGAAAAAGGCCAGGCGAAACGCCTGGCCTCGATGAAATTGCTCCCGGCAGTGCCAGTACATCCGTGGTCAAAGGGGAGCGGATCTCACTTACGCAGACTGCAGATTGGTCGCAGACATCTTGCCAGACTTGTTGTCCCGCTCAAGTTCGAAACCAATCTTCTGGCCCTCTACGAGTTCACGCATTCCTGCGCGCTCGACAGCCGAAATGTGAACGAACGCGTCTGCGCCGCCATTGTCAGGCTGAATGAAGCCGAAGCCTTTTGTGGAGTTAAACCATTTTACTGTGCCAGTGGTCATGATGGACCCTTTCCAAGCATAGAGTGACATACCGCGCAACGGATGAAACGCGGGCATAAACCGACTATTTTTGAAAGAGAAGTTCGCTTAGGGCGCGGTGCCAATCGCACGGTAGACAAGCTTGGCAAGCAAAAGATCGATGGTGGATATATAAGGCACGTGCGAAGGCAAGTCAACGATTAGTTTTTTGGCGAAGCGTCTCTTCACCTAGAGGTTGTGTATTACTGCTGCGCGTCGTCGAGGCCGCCCGGGATGAGGAACGTCCCCGACCGACAGCCGTGGTTGACTCGGGAAGATTTCAAATAGTGAGCCAGCGGGATTTGAGCACAGTCGCTCGTGTGGACGGTCCGTAATTGTGGCGTCCGCGATCCTTAAAGTTCAGGGCCGAGCTCTTCGCACAAGTGGCCGGCACGATCCCAGCTGCTTCCTTCCGACACCCAAGCCCCCGATCTGGCCAATGCCGCATCGAAAGCGAAATCCGGCGCAGCCAACGCTTCTGCCTAGAGCGCGTCCACATGTGCCGCGCAAACGGCCACCCAGACGAAGACCAAATGTGTAATCCACCACCGAGACTCCAGGGCGCTAACCGTTTCTCGCGAGGAAATCTATGAGTGTCCGCGTCGCGGTCGAGAGGCGCCGGTGCGGTGCAAAGACGAGTGAGAATGGCCGGGATCGGCCCCGG
Source organism: Agrobacterium sp. RC10-4-1 (assembly GCF_014138475.1). NCBI lineage: Bacteria > Pseudomonadati > Pseudomonadota > Alphaproteobacteria > Hyphomicrobiales > Rhizobiaceae > Agrobacterium > Agrobacterium sp. RC10-4-1. Next base: position 78,993 of record NZ_JACJIT010000010.1, on the reverse strand, counting down.
GCGTGCTGCAGCACCTCCACAAGCCGACCCTGTTCAATACGGTCCTGCACGATGAAATCGTAACTTTGGCAAATACCAAGTCCGCTTTCCGCCAGCGACACGACGCCGAGGACGTCATCGAATACCTGGACCTGGCTGGCTGGCGTCCAGTCGAGGTCGCGTCCGTCGACCCGAAATAGCCATGGCGCGCAGCGCCCCGTGCTCGGCATGATGAAAGGCAGGCACCGGTGTTTCGCGAGGTCTTCAAGTTGCAGCGGAACGCCCGCCCGCTCAAGATACCGAGGAGAGGCGACCAGCCGCAGCGGCGCATCCTCGAGCTTGCGCGCTGCCATCCCACTGTCGGGCAACGGGCCCAGACGGATCGCGAGATCGTACCCCTCCGCCACCAGATCGACGTTGCGGTTCGTAATACTCAATTCAATCTGTACCTTCGGGTAGGATTGCATGAAGCGGTCCAGCATCGCCGGCAGCCTGTAATGGCCGTAGGTGGTCGGCACGCTGAGGCGAATATGCCCCCTTAGCGCAGCTCCCGTTCGGCCCTGTAGTCCGCGTTCCGCATCATCAATCATGGAGAACGCCGCGCGCGCCTGCTCCAAATAGGCACGGCCTTCATCTGTCAAACTGAGGCGCCTCGTGGTACGGCGCATCAATTGCGCCCCAAGCCTGCTTTCCAGGCGGGTGATCGCCCTGCTAAGGACCGACGGCGTCGTCGAGAGCACGACCGCCCCCTCGGTCATCGATCCCTTTTCGGCAACGGTGACGAACGCTTCCACGTCACCGAGATGATCAAACCTTCGCGCCATTTTGACCTCTTGTGAATAAGTATGCTTCTTCAGGGGAGCTTTACTCCCGATTTGGGCATCAATGAAGTGCTTTAGCGCTTCTTTGCCGAGCGGAGACGTAGCCTTCAACTGTCGCCAACATTCTTGCGTCAGCGGTCGTTGATGCGCCCGGGACAATCGCCTCGCCGGCCACAAAGGCAGCCTGCTAGCAAGGGCCACTGGAGCTCTTGCTCGCCGGCTCGCAGCCCATGGGATCGTCCGACGGACAGCAACCGGCTTCGTCGCGCCAGCGAGCTCCCGAGCAGCGAGAAAAATCACGCGACGTGTCCAGGCATCGCTTCCGCAGGCCGGACGAAGTTGCTGCTGCATTCCGGTTCCTGCTGCAGGCGAAGGTGGTTTCTTCAATTGCCAGTGTGTCGACGACCTAGCAGTCGCCAAAGCGTTGCATCGGCTGGCTGGACACGGGACACGAACCCGTCGCTGCGGCAGCATGGCCGACAGCCCCATTCTGTCCCCTCAAGAACAAATGATTTCCCCGGAGGTCAGTTTATCTGCCGTCGAAGCTTAATACATTTACATCATCGAACGCGCTCAGGTCCCCCCGATTTCAGGAGCAAATCATGAAAAGCACAACCCAGGCCGTCAAACCGGTTCTCTTCGTCCTCACCAGCCATGGCCTCAAAGGGAACACCGGCGAACCCACGGGATTCTACCTCGGAGAAGTCACTCATCCGCTCGCCGTTCTGGATGCCGCTGGCATTCCGGTCGAGTTCGCCTCGATCGATGGGGGGGAGCCGCCCGTCGACGGCCTCGACCTCAATGACAAGTTTAACGGTCGTTACTGGAACAGCGACGGCTTCCGCCAAGCCATCCGCAACACGATCCGCCTCGCCGATGTCGCCCCGCAAAATTACTCGGCAGTCTTCTTTGCTGGCGGTCATGGCGCAATGTGGGACTTCCCCACAAACCCGGCCGTGAATGACGTCGCCCGCGAGATTTACGAGGCGGGCGGCGTTGTCGCAGCTGTGTGTCACGGTCCCGCCGCCCTGGTCAACGTCACGCTAAACAACGGCGCCTGGCTTGTCGCTGGCAAGAATGTAGCGGCCTTCACCAATGACGAGGAGCGGGCCGTAAAGCTCGACGAGGTGGTGCCCTTCCTGCTTGCCAGCACGCTGACAGCCCGCGGCGCGCATCATCATCCGGCCGCCGACTGGACCGCGAAGGTCGTCGTTGATGGAAGGCTAGTCACCGGCCAGAACCCGCAATCGGCAACCGGCGTCGGCGAAGCAATTCGCGACCTGCTTACCGCATAACCGAACACACTTCATTACTCGTAACGAGCATTCCCTGCCCGACGGGCAGGGACGGCTTTCGCATGGAGAAAAACATGAAAACCATCCGCATAATCGCCGTCGCGCTCGCTCTTGGCACAAGTGCCATCAGCGCCCATGCCGGCAACGTCCTCATCGTCCTTTCCGATTCCGGTCATCTTGATCTGAAGAATGGCAAGGATTTCAAGACTGGCTTTTATCTCAACGAGCTGATGCAGCCTGTAGAGGCCTTGATCGAGGCCGGCCACGACATCACCTTCTCGACCCCGACAGGCAAGGCGCCGACGCTCGACAAGTCGTCCGTGGACAAGATGTATTTCGGCGGCGACGAGGCCGCGATGCAAAAAAGCATCGCCATGCTCGACCAACTCAAACTGACCTCCGACAGCGCTTCTCCGGTCATAAGTCTCGCCCGCGTCGAACAGATCGGTTACGACCACTTCGACGCCGTCTATGTGCCGGGCGGCCATGCCCCGATGCATGATCTTCTGGTCAGCCGAGACCTCGGCAAGCTGTTCACCAACTTCCACAGCAAAGGCAAGCCCACGGCGCTTGCCTGCCACGGTCCGATCGCACTCCTCTCGGCGCTGCCGGATGCGACGACCTTCACTGCGCAACTGGAGAAAGGCGTTTCGGCGAAGGCCGGGAACTGGATCTATGCGGGCTATAAGAAGACCGTCATCAGCAATCAGGAAGAGGAAATCGCTAAAGGTCTGCTCAATGGAGGGGAGATGAAGTTTTATCCACAGACGGCGTTGGAAGCCGCCGGAGGCGTCTATGTGAGTAATGAGACGCCGTGGTCACCCAACGTCGTGACCGATCGGGAACTGATCACAGGGCAGAATCCCGGCTCGGCCAGCGCTGTAGCGGCTGAATTGCTTCAGCGTCTGAGATGACCATCTGGAGAGGTCGCCAGCGCCGCCTCCTGTGCGGAACGGCGCTTGTGGCTTCCTTGGTGTTGGAGGCCCTGCCGGATTTCCGGTCGAGCGACCTTGGTCGGTGAGAGCAGACATTGAATGAGGTCGGCCGGTGGACGTCACACCGCGACGCTTTTTCCCGACTTCCCAAGAGGCTGATCGATGTCACATTAGGGGCATTGGTCGGGGATGCCATGATGTCAGAGCCACAATTGAAGTTACAAGCCATGATGGCGGCCCCGCATGCGCATATCTTCCAAAGGCCGGTCTCAACATTCAAGATATCCCTCTTGAGATCGGAAACTCCTGCTGGACGGCCCGCTTCAACGCTCTCCAACAAAATCCCGTGGAAGCACACGTCACCACCGGCACCCGTTATTCAAATCGTACAACGGATTTCAGCGGAATTTTAGCCACCAGGACGCCATCGCTCCTGACGACTTCAAACTCTGCGCCGTCCACAACCTCATTCTTCAGGATTTTCTCTGCCAGCATTTCCCTCGCAGCCTGTACGGCTTCAACACGGGCGCCCTCGTCGCTGGACAGTACTGCGCCTTCCGTATCCAAAGAGAGACCGTCAGCGTCCCGGACGTGAAAAAAATACCTTGGCATCGTATAATCCTGTTTTCCTCCGGTAACCAACTGCCTCTCATCGTATTGGTTCCGTTCGCCGATTCCGCGATGGAGAATAGCGCAGAACCAATGACTTGGCTGGAGCTCGCGAACCGGCGGGGACAGAGGAACAAATCAGGCGCGCCGGCGAAATCCAGCGCGAACGTTCGGATTTCGCTTCGATTGCGTCGCGCCGTCCCAATGGGAAATGCGACCAGCAAGAATGCCGGCTCTTCGCTCGTTTGAAGACGTTCAACCATGGGCGCTTAGCGCCGGATCATCGGCGGCATCCCGACGTTCACCGATCGAACCGGCCAGTCAGCCTGTAGATGAGGAACAGGATCACGGCGATGGCCTCTAATCCGGCGGCAGCAAGACCGATCGCCTGGACGGAACGACTTGCAAGGATCGCGGAGCCGAGTGCACTGCCCACGCCGAAGCCAGCATACATAACCGACGTGTTGAGGGAGAGCGTAACGGGCGCAACTGGCGGGCCTCCAGCACTGACGAGATGGGCCATCTGCGCAGGGTAAAAGCCCCAGACAGCGATGCCCCACAAGACAATCGCCCCCATTACCGGGACAACCGCCTGGCCCGGCGACAGAAAGGCTGCGCATGCCGCTAAGGTGAGGAACGCCAGCGTCAGAAGACCCAAGGTTGCTCCGATCGTGTAGCGTGAACCGAAACGGTCGTTGATCGAGCCGCCGAGTGTCATACCCAGCACGGCCGACACGCCCCAGACGGATATGGCGACGGATACACCGTCATCGCCGAAGCCGACAGTCGCGTGGAGGATGGGTGCAATGAAAGGGTATACCGTGAAAGCGCCCGTCGCCCAGAAGAACGTCAGCGATAGTGCCTTGATGACGGCTGGTTGGCCGGCGACCCGCAGACGGTCGGAAACGCCCGCGACGCGAATACCGTCTCCCGCTTCCTTTGATACTCCGAGAAACAGGCCAATGGCAGCGATGGCGGCGAAGAACCCGACGCAGAGAAAAGTCGCTCGCCAACCGAGGGCATGACCGATCACCGAACCTAGCGGCAGGCCCAAGGCAATGGCGATGGTCGCGCCGCCGGTTACGATGGCGAGCGCCCGCCCGCGCCGTTCCGGCGCCACAAGCGTCCCGACGAACGCGCTGGCGTTCGGCAAGTAGAGACCCGCCGACAGCGCCAGCAGGACTCGCGCGGCGATGATCCCGCCAAACCCGCTAGAGCGCCACGCCGCGATATTGGCCGCCGCGAAGGCGACCATCGCCCCGATCAGAAGCGCACGGCGGTTAATCCCGGCGGTCGCAATTGCCAGAATGGGAGAGCTGATCGCCAGCGTCAGCGTAAAGATTGTGATGAGCAGCGCTGCATATGAAACCGGCAAGGCGAGATCGTCAGCGATCTGCGGCAGGAGCGGAGCGATCATGAATCCTTCGGTGCCGATGGCGAAGGCTCCGACCGACATGCTGTAGATGGGCAGCAAGCCAATCCTTTCGGGCGGGGTCTTGTTTCGCGTAACTGCAGTGGTTTGGCTCTGCGGCTCAGTCTTCATCGAATGTCCTCTTAGTTTGACGGATGGTGAAACCTAGCCTTGAAGACGAATGTCTCAAATGTCATAGTCACGTCATTTCAAGACATTCAGGACGGATCCCATGCCCACAGTCGGATTCCTGCTTCATCCCGGATTTTCTCCAATGGGGCTTGCCATTGCGGCGGCGTTCGACCTCGCCAACCAGCAGCGGTCGGGTCGTGTAGGCTCCAGAGTCTACAACCTCGTCATGCTCTCGGACGCCGGCGGCCTTGTCCGCGGGGCAATGGGGATCGCCGTCGAGTCCGAACCGTTGTCCGATCGGCATCTGGATCTCATCATCATCGGTGGCGGCGTTGAAGCGGCGACCCCGGCGACGATCGCGTTTCTCCGGAATGCTGTGGGTCGCGTCAGCCGGATCGCGGCCACCTGTACAGCGGCGTTCGTGCTCGCTGAAGCAGGGTTGCTCGACGGACGACGGGCGACGACACATTGGGCGCGGGCGCGCGAACTCCAGCTCCGCTATCCCCTGGCGAAAATAGAGGAGGATCGCATCTTCGTGGAGGACGGGCCGATCTGGACTTCAGCAGGCATGACTGCCGGGCTTGATCTGGCACTCGCGTTCATCGAACGCGATCTCGGAACGGAGGTGGCCCGGTCTGTCTCGCGCGCACTGGTCATGTATCACCGACGCACAGGCGGACAGTCGCAATTCTCAACCCTTCTCGAACTCGAACCGAAGTCCGACCGTATCCAGAAAGTCCTCACCTATGCGCGCCGAAACCTTGCCAACCGACTGGATGTGGAGGAGCTTGCGGCCGTGGCCGGCATCGGCCCGCGGCAGTTCACGCGCGTTTTCGTTCAGGAAACCGGTCAATCGCCGGCCAAGGCGATTGGGAGCCTCCGACTTGAAGCGGCCCGCAGCCTGATGGAGGACACCGGACAGACGATCGACGTTGTGGCGCAACAGAGCGGATTTGGGGACCGTGACCGGATGCGCCGCGCGTTCCTACGCGCCTTCGGTCAGCCACCGCAAGCTGTGAGGCGGTTAACCCGCCCCTCTTACCTGGAGGGGACGGAGCGGACTCAACTGCCCTGATAGCCGAGGCTCTATCGCAGCGGATGAAAATTCAGTGGCAGGTCATCAGCAATTAAGTTCTTTTCTGGTTCGTTTGAAGGTGTTCGGCAATTTCAATTGGTCACATCGAGGCGCTGCAAAGATGGGCGTTGTGCGGAAGTCTGCTTGACTGAGAACAACGAACGAACAATTACCAATATCGGTAACCGTTGACGTAAATTAGACTTATCTCAATGAGATGATTAGTTTGCCTCTATCAAACCCGTTCCGGATTGCTCGAAGCGGCATGCAAAAGCATCCACGCAAGGGCGTCGTCCGCCGGTTATCTTTATTCCGGGAAAAATCTTATGAGCTGGGTCTTCTTAAGTGCCTGTCGACTCGCCGCATCAAAAGAGATGCAATGCTCAATATTTGTGCGTAACTCTGCTGGCATTTCTGGTCCACCGGCTTTCAGGAGCTTGTCGCCCATCGCTACAAGAGCCGCCACTTCGACAGCGCATCGGGAAACAGACATAGCTGGGCCGGGTCGCGTTTCTTCAACGTCATTGCGGGCGGTATAAAGCGTCAACAAATACCAGATCAGAAAGAAAGAGGACCAAAGCGTTATGCTTCCAAGAACATATGCGCGCACAGGTGTTTCCCCGCTATCTGCCAAACCCCGGAAGACCTTGAATCGCATATCTCGGGAGGGGTCCACGAGAAGGCACACGTTCCCGTTTCTGTACCCCGAACAGGAACAGCATTTCCCCTTTGAGTTTGAAAGGGTCGGTCATTCCACCCTGAAAAAGATCAATTATCTTACAAGTGGCCTTGTTGAATGACCGGTCGTCACCCGAGTACGTATCGATTTCAAAGCCGGCGTCTACCAACAGGGACCGCAACATATTCAGATCGTGAGGCGAAATCGGGCCGTATTTTTGCGCGGAAGACATCGCGTCCTCCTTTCGTTGGGGCCAAGGGATTTCACCTTGAAGCGGTAACGCCCTTTAAAAAGCTACCGAAGAAAGTAGCCTGCGCCAATTGAGGTTCATTAGCAAGGGAATTCCAGTGAGCTGGAATGCAGCCGCCGCTCAATGATGGCGAGTGACTGGGTTGTGAGCTTCGCTTGAGGTTCGAAACTGTAATCGCTTGCGTCTGGAGCAATTCAGGCGCACTGTAAAGTGTCAGTAGCGGTGTCAAGGGCACTACTGGTTGAGGGTCGGTTACCCTAGCCCCAACGAGAGGAGGACAATATGTCTTCCCACCCGAGCCTTGCAGCCATCTCTCCAGAGGAGATGGAGATGATCCAGTCAGTGTTGCAGAGGGCAGGTTATAACGCCACGTTGCTGGGCAATGACCAGCGACAATTCAACGCGGCCGCGTTTCTTGTGATGAGACTTTTTCTCGCGGGAGAAACATCTGCAGACGCACTCGCGGCACAATTGAAATGCCGTTTTGGAAATGCGGACTCTCCCAAACAATTACACCAATCACGGCCTGTCCTTGAGGCTATCAGAAGTGTTCCGCGCAATACGATCTACGTCCTGAACTTTTTCAGGAAGGCGCGTCATCAATCGATTGAGATAGATGAAAAGTCCTGGAAGAACGAAAGCGGCGAGCTATAGGCTCCCTATGTTAATCCTTCTCAGGGGCCGAAATCCACGTAGTGGGGTACAATAACAGATAAGGATGACCGTTGCGGCTCAGTGGGACGTAGTGTCAGGAAGAGTGAAACACTATGAAAGAACGAACGATATACAAAGAAATCACCTTCGCGAATCCCTTCGTATTGGATGGTTTAGTAGCACCTTTGGAAGCAGGAACATATCGTCTGGTCGTTGATGAACAGCTTATTGAAGGTCTCAGTTTTCCTTCGTATCAACCCGTAGCAACACACCTTGAGATACCTGCTATCTCCGCCCAATTAGTGACGCGCCAGTTCTTGCAGGTGTCCGCGGATGAAATAGAGGAGGCCCTGCAAAGAGATACCGAACAGTAATGCGCCCGGTCCGAACAATGATCACCGTTTCACAAGGTGGCCGGCGAGTGCGCTGGTCGGTGGGCCCAAGCGGTAATTTAACCCTGCTTGCACGTTGCCTGGTTTTCTGTAGGAGAAATCTATCTTCGATGTAGCGCGGGCGGCGCAGAATGAGTAAGAAGGATATTCCTGTGTTGCGCGCCTTCAGAGGCAAAAAGTTGATAGTAGTAGAGCGGCGTCCGTCGTTGACGGCGGCGTGCCACGCGCAGCTTGTTGCCGCCGGTGCCATCATTGCCGGCCCGGCAACTTCTCTAGAACAAGTCTTGAACCTGTTGGAAGCCGGCGCTGCCGACGGGGCAATTATTGACGTCGAGGTTGACGTGGAGATGATGTTACACCTGGGCTTGCTTCTGGAATCAATGGCGACGCCGTTCGTTTTTGCATCTTTCACGAAAGTGAACCCTGATGGCTACGCTCTTAGCGGTGACAGGAAGCATCTCCGCAAGATTGCGGACGCGCTTTTTGGCCTGCCTGGAACATCATCCACTCTTCATTGATAATCAATCGGAACGCGACTGTTCGGGCGGCCTTCTTTAAGCGGCTGGTTTTAATACAAAACACCCGGAGCACCTACCCCACCGTTGCAAGAAGCTGGACGTCCATCATTCGATTGTCGCCAGCTTCCGGAAATTCTCAGAGGATGTTCGACAATCGTCACTTCCACGGGGTGATCACCAAACTGCTCATCAGGCGTGAACCTGGCCGCCCAGCGGGGAAGAGCGCGTCAACGCAGACAATCATCAACTCCAGACAAAATAGGCGGGAGCATGTAGCGACCCCCAGGTGCCACCGCCCATGAACTCGGCTGGTCGCAATGCCAAGAGGATAAGCAATCAAGCAATCAGTCGACACTATACGGGACAAAATCAAGCGGTAACACCTGCTTCAAGTGAGGTCCCTATGTCCACCCCAATTGGTGTCATTTGTTTTGGCCGCGTTAGCTCATCTGAAAAGTCATCGCTGCATAGCGGTCGAACCCGACAGCAGCAGCCGTGGTGCTCGCGATGTTTCAGGAGCCGCTGAGCCTACGGGAGTAACGAGCGCGAGCAATCTCCCACGGAAGTGGCCGCACGGTCGAGGGACCAGTGCCAATAATCAGGCCGCAACCACGGCGCGGGCATCATAGTCGGCGGCCCATTGCAGCGATGGTCGCTCGCCGCAGCGCTCAATCCAGGCCTTGACCACGTCGCTCTCCGGCGTCGCTGCAGGGTACCAGGCAAAGGGTGAATGCAGCAACAGATCGACAGCTGTGTATCCTCTCCCATCAGGTAAGGGTTATCCTTGAGCGCGGTTTCGAGGCGTGCCGCAAGCTCCGCCGGGCTGCGGAAGGTGAAATCCACAAAAGGATGCGAAATCCCGGCTGCCTGCATGATCAGCACAGGTTCGACCACGCCGGCGTACCAGGCAAGCCAGCTGAGATACCTACCGCGCTGGGGATCGCCGGCAACGGGCGCCATCTTCTTTTCCGGAAAAAGATCCGTCAGGTACTGAATGATCGCTATGCTCTCCCAAGTGACGACGCCATTGTGGTCGAGCAGCGGCACCTTGCCTTCCGGATGCGGGTTCTTTGGATCTTTGCGACCGCTGCCGTCGCCGCGGGTGATATCGACGATCTTGATCGCGACCTTGTCGATGGCATCTAGTTCACGAAGCAGGGTGACGATACGTGTCGAGCGCGAGCGGGGGGCGTGAAAGAGCGTTAGCATGGTCTGGATCCTCGGTTGCGTTTTGCGATGCGGATCTTGTACAGTCCGCCAACTGCCAGTTTCCGTCAGTAGGCTTCATCTATCCTCTAAAGTCATGGCTCGTAGTGATCGTCTGTTCCGCCTGCTCCAGGCGCTTCGCACTCTCCCCTCCCCGGTGACGGCGGCGCGCCTCGCCGAGGAGACTGACGTGTCGTTGCGTTCGCTCTATAGGGACATCGAGAGCCTGCGCGCCGCAGGTGCCGTCATCGATGGCGAGCGCGGTTTCGGCTACAGGCTGACGGAAGACATCGCCTTGCCGCCGCAGACGTTCACACGGCTCGAAATCGAAGCCCTGGTGCTGGGCCTTGCCGAGGTGCGGCATATGGGTGAACCGGCTCTCGCGGCGGCCGCCGGCGCCGTGCTTTCGAAGGTCACAGCAACGCTGCCCGATCGACTACAACGCCAGACACTGCATGCCGCCTCCCAAGTTTATCGGTTCGAGCGCCGCGACCCGCCGCTCGCCAACGTCGGCCTTCTGCGCGAGGCTTGCTGGCAAGAACGCGCCGTGGTGATAAGCTATGTGGACGCGGAACTGCAACGGACCGACCGGCAAGTGCTGCCGCTGGCGATCGTCTATCTGGAGAGAACGCTGGTGTTGCTTGCCCGGTGCTGCCTGCGCCAGGATTTCCGTAAGTTCCGCGTCGACCGCATCGCCGACATCGAGATGACGGAGGAGAGCTTCCGACCGCGCCGGGTTCAGTTGCTCAGGGACTTTGTTGCCATTCTGAACGCCGGTGCGCCCGAAACATCAAAGATGATCTTGTCCGGCCAGTAACCAAACGACGATACAGCTTCTCACCTCCGGGAAAACCATCGACTTGATATTTTGTCCCCCATGGGTTTCCTAACTTCATTTTCACGATTAGGCGCACCCGTGATTGTGTGGATTGGATCAAAACGCTGAAGGACTTTCGTGCCCGGGCTCGAATTGCCGACCGCATTGACCGTCTCGCCGCAGGAAATCCTGGAGATGTAAAGCCGGTCGGCGAAGGCGTGAGCGAACTCCGCAGTAATTATGGACCTTGGTTATCGGGTCTACTTTGTCCGTGACGGGTCGATCATCGCCCTCTGCAGCTACTTCATCAGCTTTGCGAATTTCATTAGGTTTGGCGCGGTTCGACGAGCCGGTCGCCGGCATGAACTGCCGTGGTGGGTGTGCATGTCAACCATCACGGTCACGACCTCACGGTTCATACGGCCGCCGATGCTGGCCTTTCCAAGTTTTGAACTCGCTCGAGCGGTGTTGTAGTGAGCGCCTATCGTCTGACATAACGGGCCCGGGGTCGGATCAGCTTGTCATCCAGCTTCTGCTCCAGCGCATGGGCGACCCAGCCGACAGTTCGTGCGACGGCAAAAAGTGCGAGTGCCGCACCGCGCGGCAGCTTCAGGCTTCGCCGAAGGCTGACGAGCGCCACATCGCAGGTCGGCAGTTGCCCGGCAGTGTCGTTCATCATCTGCAGTAGCTCGTCGCGTTGCGCATCCGGCGGGAGATAGGGCAGCAGGCCAGTCGCTCGTGGGTCACCGTCCGGATAGAGGGGATGATGAAAGCCGGGAATGGCTTCACCCCGGCGCAGGCGCTCGTCGATGACCCGCTCGACATCCCCATATCGCTCCAGCTCGTCGAATAAAAGTTCGACAAGGCTTGTCATGCCGCCATGCAGGGGGCCGCTCAGCGCAGAAAGCCCCGCATTCAGGCAGGCGCCCAGCGATGCCCCCGTCGAAGCGACGACGCGAACCGCAAATGCCGAGGCATTGAGTTCGTGATCGGCCTGCAGCACCAGGGCCCGACGAATGAGATCAGCACCTGCCGCGTCCGTCTGCCATGCGTCCGCTAAGAACAGGTGAACCGGCTGCGTCTTCGGCTGGCTTGAGATGCAGGCACCGGCGATACCCCGCAACATGGCTGCGGCCCCAGGCCAAAGTCGCCGGTTGTCACGCCGCCAGGCGGTCACGCGGCCGGCTTCCACAAGCGGAAGAAGCGCCTGGCATCGCTCTGTCAGTGGCAGAAATCTGGCAAAGCCTAGTATCGGTTGTGGCCACGGTGTTGGGACAGCCTTTATATCATCGAATGGATCAGCTTCGCCGCAGTCCCATAGCAGCCGGGCAACATCCTCAAGGCTCGCCGTCTGCGAAAGAGCAAGAGCGTCCCGACCGCGATAACGTAACTGGCCCTCCGCAATTTCGGTAATGCCGGACTCGAGCACGGGCAACCCCCAGTCAAGCGCAGCCGCAGCCACCTGCCGGGGACGCCTCCCAACGTTTTTTCTCTTCTTCAGCGCTTCGATGTCGTGTGCGCTGTAGAGCCTACGGCGCGGATCGTCGGCTGCGTCGCTCGTGTGGATCAGTCCACGGCTTACATAGGCGTAGAGCGTTGCGCGGCTGATGCCCAATTCGGCCGCAGCGCGATCGGCGGTCATGAACTTGTCGGAATGCCCCATGATGATCTCGTATTGATTATATGAATCAAGATTGACCATATATGTGCATCGCAGCATCCTCAAACGTGTTTTACGTTAAATGAGGAGATCGACCATGTCTGCCACCCCCACTGTTGCCGCCAAAAACCCCGCTCCCGGCCTAGATGATGTCGTTGCCGCCGAAACTATCCTCAGTCATGTAGACGGCCAAGCGGGCGAGCTTGTCGTTCGCGGCCATCATCTGGCGGAGCTGGCCGATTGGACTTTCGAACAGGTGCTGGAACTTCTTTGGTCCGGGCAGACGGCGATGAAAATCACAGCCGAAGACATTCGTTCGCAACTGGGTAAGGCGCGACTGCGCACATTCGAACACATGCAGCTTCTACTTCCGGGCCTGTCCGCCCTCACCTCCGTCGAGGCCTTGCGCCTTCTGCTGTCATCGTTGCCGGATGATGAAACCACCCCGCATCATTTAGTGGCTGTCGCAGCCGTGCCGGTCTTTGCCACGGCCATCATCCGCAACAGGCAGGGGCTTGCACCGATAGCACCCGATGCGTCACTTACCCATTCTGCGGATTTCCTGAGAATGATGTCCGGCACATTGCCTTCTACGGAGAAAGTGCGCGCCCTTGATACATATCTGACCACCGTTGCCGATCACGGGCTGAATGCTTCCACCTTCACTGCCCGGGTAATCGCCTCGACCGGGGCCGGGCTGTTTTCATCGGTCGTCGGTGCGCTTTGCGCCTTGAAGGGACCACTTCACGGTGGCGCACCGGGCCCGGTACTGGATATGCTGGACGCCATTGGCACCGAGACGGAAGTCGAACCCTGGCTGCTGGATGCGCTGGGGCGTGGAGAACGTCTTATGGGATTCGGCCACCGGATCTACCGCGTGCGTGACCCACGCGCCGACGTGCTGAAACACGCCGTTTCCACCCTGAAGGAGGGCTCCGACCGCATTGCCTTTGCGGGTAAAGTGGAGCGAGCGGCACTAGCACTTCTCAAGGAAAAGAAGCCTCTGCGCCCTCTGCAGACCAATGTCGAATTCTATACCGCACTCGTGCTGGAAGCGGTGGGTTTTCCGCGCGATAGCTTCACCAACGTCTTTGCGGCCGGGCGTATGGCGGGCTGGACCGCCCATGTATTGGAACAGGACCGCACAGGACGCCTCATTCGCCCACAATCCCGCTATATCGGTCCGCATCCAAGGTGAGATTTTGCGCAGCAGTGGAGTGCACGAAATCCCACCTGCCTCCTCTCGAACTGGAAAGACAGTACATCTCTCAAGCGCCAAATAACAAGCAATCCAAATTGTTGGGGTGGTCGGCGGCTACTTGGCCCAACTGCCGGGCTAAAGACCACCTTTGCAGTTAAAAAGATTCGCACCATTATCCCCGAACTCAAAGACCTGGCATCAACGGTTTATGAAAATTGGCTCCATCAGGAGACCCATCGCAGTTAGCGGTTCGAATAATGACTTAACGGTGATTCTGTAGTGCAGCTACATTGTCCAAAGGACAGAAAGCGGCGCAGCGCGCAGCGTCTCCCCAAACGGCGTTACACGATCATGGTCATGTAAAACCAGTCCCCGCACAAAAGATCACCCACCGCCTGCTCGAGTTGGCGAAGACCTCTAAAATCATCTGATTTGACCGTAGCGGATGCTTTGACTTCAATCCCAAGCACGCGACCACGGTGGTCTTCGATCACGATATCGACCTCATCCTGATCTTTTGTTCGATAATGTGAAAACGTTAGACGGCGCTCTGACCAGGAGGCAAGCTTCAACAGTTCAGATACAACGAAACTCTCCAGTAGCGCGCCGAACCGGGTCTTGTTGCGTCGAAGACTATCCAGGCCGTCCTCTCGCAAGCTCGCGAGAAGACCGGTGTCGACAAAATGCAGCTTTGGGGTTTTTACGAGCCGGCTTAGTCAATTGTTCGACCAAGGCGGAAGTGTGCGCACCAAGAAAAGGCGCTCCAGTGTAGCTACGTATTTGCGTGCGGTGACGCGCGACAATTCCAATGCTGATCCATAGCTGCTATGGTTCACGAGTCGGCCTGCATACTCACCAAGCACATTCGGCAACTTTGGCAACCGATCGAGTTGGTCGATATTTGCGATATCGCGGACGTCTCGATCAAGAATGAGAGCGACATAGTCTTCAAGCCATGCTGCCCGGCGGACAGCCGTCGGACGACGCAATGCCTCGCGATTCCTCCCTTCAGAACAATCTCCATAAGATCGTCGCCGAACACGGCTCTCTCTCCGATCGCGGGTCCGTCGCCATTGAAGATTTTACCGAGTAACTGCCCGGAGGTTGATTGGATTTCGGCTTGAGCAAATGGCAATAGTGGTACGACCGCCATCCGGCCGGCAAGTGAGTCAGCTACAGCTGGAACCGTCGCTAGATTCGCGGACCCAATCAAAGGGAATCGGCCAGGCCGTTCATCCCGATCCACACTTTCCTTGATGGCGAGCATCAGCTCAGGTGCGCGCTGTATCTCGTCGATGACAGCCTTGTCGATGCCTCGAATGAACCCTGTTGGATCGGCTAGCGCAGCGCTTAATGTGCATGCATCATCTAACGTCAGGCAGGGGCGATCTACGTCTGAGAATTGCCGCGCAAGCGTTGTTTTACCTGCTTGTCGCGAACCGTCCAATTTAAAGAGAGTTTCCGTCTGATTTAAATGATCCGTTCGTCTAATTCAAACTCAAGACTGAGGTTTCCTATTCATTTTCCGAAATCGGTGACCGAGAGACTTCCCGGCAAGCTACGTCCGCAACTTGAAAATGGAAACAATTTGCGGCGGTATTCGCCTTGAAACGATTCGAACCTTTGACCGCACAATTGAGGGTGAAGCGTAAGATGTCGTGTCGGAGAGTCGTGGTCGTGTATTTGGGCTATGGTTCTCCCTTTCCCAAAGCGGGGGCAAATGCGGCCACACCTTGTAATCCGACTTTTTAACACGACATAAGTCTGTAGCGACGGCTTGTCTTCAGGGCGCTGTCACCGAGGGTACGAACCCTCCCCCAACAAAGGAGGACGACATGTCTTCCACTTCATCAACGGCAGGCCAATTCGATGAGACCGGTTTCAAGCTAGTCAGGGACGTCCTGAGGACTGCAGGCCTACGCGGCGTCGACTCCGCGGCCAGTTCCGACGTGAAACGTGACGCCTCGATTTTCCTCACTGCCGAATTCCGTGGCGGCGTCAGGACGCTCAAAGGGCTGACAGAATCGCTCAATCGCCGCGACCTTAATTCCAAGGAAGATGCCATCGATCGCTGGCGGGATGACGGCGGCCACTGATGGGAATTTCGTTTCCAAACGAGGCGCGCAGTTTCGACAGCAAGACTAACTGTGTTCGATTCAGCGGATACGACGGGATGTTCGAGGTAAAATTCTACCTAGCAACCGAGGTCCTTGCCTGCGAAGAATCTCGCCGAAACGCCAGCAAGAGCGACTATCTATCATCGTTTGATGCGTTGCGGCTCAGGATCCTCAAGGCGGCTGCTTCTGCCTATTTGAAAGAGAAGGGCAGTGCCATCTCCCTGGATCTCGGAAATTTTCGTTGAGCAGACCGCCCTTTGAAAGGATACGACCGTGCATGATCCCCGCAATCAACCCAGATTATCTGCCACTCCGAAAACCGTTTTGGTTAGCGAGTTTGCAAAAAGATTTCGGCTCGATCGGGTCGAGGAGAACAGATTGCGAAAGCTTCGCGGTCCCGTCGCCAAGGAAATAGACCTTCTCAGAAACGCAGGCAGATAACCCAAAGGAGTAAATCGAACCCCGCCGACTTCAAGTATCCCTCTTCAGGATAACCCGCGCCATGGCCTGCCGAGACTTTGTGACGATCATCCTATTGCCATGCCAATGGACTGTTCGCGTCGTCGAAAGCGGCGTGATGACAGAACGCGAATTTCCGATCGAAAGCTACGCCATCGCCTGGGCACACGGTCAGCGCATCAGACTGAACCTGCCACGAGCAACAGGTGGCTATTTCTACTCTATGTCCACCTCGGGATTGAACTTCGATGAGACGGCTCCACCCCAAACGAAGGGATCACAGGCATGAAAACCACCAAGAAAAGTGTCACCATTGTTCGGCCTTTCCAGCTTGCCGGAATGACTAGACCTCATCCGCCGGGCACATTTGAACTTTGGATCGATGAAGAGCCGCTTGATGTCATGTGGGAGGCCTACCATAAGACGATGACGCTGATCTTGACATCAAATGGCCTGATCGAGGCTTGGCCTATAACTGAAGAAGAACTTGAAAGAACGCTGATGCCCGCTTGATCGCAGCTCGGGGTTTTTGAACGGCGTCAAGATTTTTATGGTCTTGTGAGAAAACCGGATTAACGACATTTCCAGATTTGGTCACTGACCCTGGCACACCATCTACCATCGGCATCATAGACATCCGCCGGGTCGCACGCCGATAAAGACGGATTCAAGCCAGCCGCAGGCATCTTAACGCCTAAGCGAATTCGAAAAGTTTAAGTTCGGCAATACTTCGGTCACGATGTGCAAATTTTATCGCGGCAATTCAAAAATTAGCTGCAGGCCAGTAGCGCTCTATGCCGCACCAGAGTGACAGCATCTCTTTCCAAAATATTATGCGCAATATTGGCGCACTATACGTGTTGAATTTGCGCGCACCGGTCGACTAATTCATTTCGGTTGGCAGCCATTACGAATTCTCTAGCACTCTTACCGTTGGACTGCTAACATGCATTATCGGGAGCGGCCATTGGGTTTCGTTGCCGTCGAGGAACCCCAAAATGCTGACTACTGTTTTCCGGCCGTTGCACGACCGTGTTGTCGTGCGTCGTATTGAGGCCGAAACCAAGAGTGGGATCATCATTCCGGACACCGCCAAGGAAAAGCCAGCTGAAGGCGAAATCGTTGCCGTTGGCCCTGGTGATCGCGACGAAAGCGGCAAGCTCAACCCGCCCGACGTGAAAGTCGGCGACCGCATCTTGTTCGGCAAATGGTCCGGCACTGAGATCAAATTCAATGGCGAGGACCTGTTGATCGTGAAGGAAGCCGATGTCATGGGCGTGATCGCCTGATTTTCGGCCTGGTCGTTATTTCCATTTCCATGAAGACCTAGGGGCCAATGGGCCGGGAGTTTTTCCATGTCTGCCAAACAAATCATATTCGGCCGTGATGCGCGCGAAAAGCTGCTGCGCGGGGTCGACATTCTCGCCGACGCTGTGAAAGTCACACTGGGACCCAAGGGCCGTAACGTGGTGATCGATAAGTCCTACGGTGCGCCGCGCATTACAAAAGACGGCGTTACCGTCGCCAAGGAAATCGAACTCGACGACAAGCTCGAGAATATGGGCGCCCAGATGGTGCGCGAAGTTGCATCAAAGACCAACGATGTCGCAGGCGACGGTACGACCACTGCAACCGTTCTTGCCCAAGCCATCGTTCGCGAAGGTGGCAAGGCAGTTGCGGCCGGCATGAACCCGATGGACCTAAAGCGTGGTATCGACCTTGCCGTCGCAGCCGTCGTCAAGGACCTGCTGGCCAAGGCCAAGAAGATCAATACGTCGGAGGAGGTCGCTCAGGTTGGCACTATCTCGGCGAATGGAGAAAAGGAAATCGGTCAATATATCGCCGATGCCATGCAAAAGGTCGGCAATGAAGGTGTGATCACCGTCGAAGAAGCCAAAACCGCTGAAACCGAACTCGAGGTCGTCGAAGGCATGCAGTTCGACCGCGGCTATCTGTCACCCTATTTCGTCACCAATGCCGAAAAGATGGTCGCTGAACTGGAAGATGCCTATGTGCTGCTGCACGAGAAGAAGCTTTCCAATCTCCAGGCGATGCTGCCGATCCTCGAAGCCGTCGTGCAGAGCGGCAAACCGCTCCTGATTATCTCCGAGGATGTCGAGGGCGAGGCTCTCGCAACGCTTGTTGTCAACAAACTGCGTGGCGGCCTGAAGATCGCTGCCGTTAAGGCTCCGGGTTTCGGTGATCGTCGCAAAGCGATGCTCGAAGATCTCGCCATCCTGACCGGCGGCACGGTCATCTCCGAAGACCTCGGCATCAAGTTGGAAACCGTCACTCTTGAAATGCTCGGCCGCGCCAAGAAGATCTCGATCACCAAGGAAGCGACCACCGTCGTCGATGGCGCTGGCACGAAGGCGGATATCGACGGTCGCGTTGCCCAGATCAAGGCCCAAATCGACGAAACTTCGTCGGACTACGATAAGGAAAAGCTGCAGGAGCGACTCGCCAAGCTTTCCGGCGGTGTCGCCGTAATTCGCGTCGGCGGCTCGACGGAAATCGAGGTTAAGGAGAAGAAGGATCGCATCGACGACGCGCTCAACGCAACCCGCGCTGCTGTCGAAGAAGGTATCGTTCCCGGCGGTGGCACGGCTCTGCTCCGCGCCTCGATCGTCCTCGATATCAAGGGCGAGAACGACGATCAGAATGCCGGCATCGCCATCATCCGCAAGGCCCTGCAGTCTCTGGTTCGCCAGATTGCCGAAAATGCCGGTGACGAAGGCTCGATCGTGGTCGGCCGGATTCTGGAAAGTGACACCGACAATTTCGGTTACAATGCTCAGACATCCGAGTACGGCGACATGATCGCCATGGGTATCGTTGATCCGGTCAAAGTGGTTCGCACCGCCCTACAGAATGCTGCTTCGGTGGCAGGTCTTTTGGTGACAACAGAAGCCATGATTGCCGACCTTCCCAGGAAGGTTGCTGCCGGCGGCGGCATGCCTGACATGGGCGGAATGATGTAGCGCTTACTCTGGAACTTGGATCAGTGAACCGATCAACGAGGAGAATGTCATGGCCGTGCAGAACAGCAAAACATCAATATTCCAGCGATTTGATACCTATCAGCCCTCCAAGACCATTCTTGGGTGGGCATGTGTGGCGACGGCGGTCGCGACCATCATTGTCGGATTTAACTGGGGTGGCTGGGTGACCGGCGGATCTTCAGTGCAGGCAGCGACAGCTGCGGGCAAGATAGCCCGTGGAGAGCTCGCATCAGCCATATGCGTCGAACGCTTCAAGGCTGCACCTGACGCGACCGGAAAAATGATCGAGTTTAAGGCTCTCTCAGATAGGTTTGCAAAGCGTCAGTTCATCGAAGCTGGCGGATGGGCATCCATGCCGGGGCAGACATCGGTCGACAGCAATATCGCCGAAAGTTGCAGCGCGGCGCTCTCCGTTTAGGGTCGTGTTTGATGCTATGCAAGCTCAGGCGCTTCTGCGGGAGCGCCTCATTTGGCTGCCTCGCTTGTCGATTCCAGAACGATGAAAACTGATCATTACGGGATGGCACCCAAAATCTCACGCCATAGACGATAGGCAGAGTAAAGACGCAACATCTTCTGGCATCATCACCGGCATATTTATCTGGCGTTTCCAAAATGCGGGTCGAAGGAAGGGCGGATTTTACGCCTTACAGTTCGGCTGTCTAAGTTGGACCTGCGCTCAGCTCTTGAAGGGATCAGAACTGGCGCCCCGCTTTTTGGCCACGCGATAACAACGATTGTCGATTTCTATAGCGCGCCAATCAGGATGAGACGCCGCATTGCCTCACAAGAAATGTTCCCTGATTGTTGGCCGTTGCCTCATCTGCTTTGCTCCCATCATTTGTGGGTGCGGAGCAAATCAGATGAGGCTGATCAACGTGACGACGAAGAAGGGATTGGTTGCGGCTCTGGCAAAGCGCTATGCAAGGGGAAAGCGGGAGGAAAAATCGCGTATCCTCGATCAGTTCGTTTCGATCAGGCAGTCGTCCTTTGGTTGAGGAAAGGCAGATGCACCCAGCGCCCGATTCAAAAAAGCCCTCATCGATCCACTGTGCGCTCAATAAGAGGGATGCACAAGCGCCTGGGTTTTCTGGAAAATCATCATGATATGCCCCAGCCGCCAATGCACAGCTGGCACGCACAGCGCGTCGTTCTCACATACCGCCATCGTGCATTCCCAGGTTTTCCTAATTTTACCAGGAATGTTCTAGCCCGCTTGTCTCAGCACGAGTTTTGTCAAAAGATCGATCTGTTGTTGCTGTTTATCGACGAGCGCCTTCAGCTCGATCGAGCGTATCTGATCGAATTTGTCATGCAGCGCCATGATTTCGATCTCCGCTTTCAGGTTAACCTCGTAGTCATGTGCGGCATCTATCCGATCCTTGGCCGCATGTCGGTTCTGGCTCATCATGATCACCGGCGCCTGAACAGCTGCAAGCATGGATAAGATGAGATTGAGGAAAATGAACGGGTAAGGATCGAAAGCGTTCGAGGATGCTACGATGTTTGCGCCCAACCATGCTGCAAGTAAAGCAGCGAAGATTAGGATGAAGGTCCAGGAGCCGCCAAATTTAGCGACCGCATCAGCAAGGCGCTGGCCAGGCGTCAGTCTCTCATCGAAAACCGCGTTAGCGTCTTTCGAGATGGTGCGCCTCGCTGCAAGGCGACGGAATATTGCCCTTTCCCTCTCAGACAGCATTTCAAGAGGCTTTCCCAAATAGCGGCCCGCTACCTCCGCAAGATCCTGCGAGATAAGACTGTCGCTGTCGTCTTCAACATAGATCGCCATTGTTATTTCCTCCTCGGCTGACGCAAAATCGCGACCACATCAATACCCGAAGCATACGCATAGTCGGATGTTCGGGTGTGTCACGCTATCATGCTTTGCGTTCAATGACCTTCGGGCGCTTTACGAGCCAAGGAGCAGCCTGTCGGGAACGGCGACAATTTAGAGACCGTTTCATGAGGATATCTGCTGGACGGCGTCAGCAGAACGCAATGCTTTCTCAAACTAAGTTTGCGCAGGGTAGCATGAAGCAGAGTGGAGAAAGAGTCTCGCAATTTTCCCGCGCTTCATTAGTGCCTCATTTTCATTTCAGCCACCAAAAGGATGACACGTCACCTGCTTCAAAGTATTCGCCGCTCCCTACTGTGAACCTATTAATCCTTACGACCAGCTTGCCGCCTGTTTTCACCTCGCCAAGAATGTTCATTCAGACGGGACATTGGGCGGGTGAAAAAAAGCGTGAGGATGATCTTCCTGAACAGATACGGTTTGCCCGACCAGTCGGCAACAAGCCGGATGATATCATCGCTCGCCGTTTCAATGGCGCAGCGCGGAATGAATGTGACCGTCGTTGCGAGTCGCGAAATACACAATCATCCCGGAAGCGTGTTGCCCGCAACCGAAATGGTTCGGGGTGTACATATCCGACGGCTCGCAAGCAGCCGCTTCGGCCGGCACAGCCTCATGCGCCGGAGCATTGATTATCTTCTTTTTCAGGTGCTGGCATTCGCCTGGCTTCTGCGCAACGTTCGGGCGACAGATACGGTCGTTGTCTGCACCGATCCTCCGCTCCTCTCCGTCATGAGCAGCATCGCGATCCGCCTAAAGGGCGCACTCATGGTGAACTGGATTATGGATCTTTTTCCGGAGACCGCAATCGAGCTTGGATTTTTTAGGAAACGTGCACGGTGGCTTGCGCCATGGCTGACGCAGGCGCGCAACTGGTCTCTGCGATCCCCCGGCATGGTTGTCTGCCCTACCAACAAGATGGCGGAATTCCTCTTCACGCAAGGCCTTGCAAAGGATCGCGTCAGCATCCTGCATCACTGGTCGGATGGGGAGGAAATCTATCCTGTCTTGCCCCAAGATAACAGCCTGCGGAAGGCGTGGGGACTGCAGGATGTGTTTGTCGTCGGCTATTCAGGAAACTTCGGGCGGGCGCATGAGTTCGGCACTATGCTGGCGGCGGCGAAACATCTCGAGCACCGGCAGGATATCCGGTTCCTTCTCATTGGCGGCGGACACCAGCACGCCGCTGTGAAGACTATCGTTCAGGATCTCGGTCTTCAGAACGTCATCTTCAAGCCGCTGCAGCCCGTTGAAAAACTTGCTGAAAGCCTAAGCGTTGCGGATGTGCATCTGGTCTCGCTGCTGCCGGAACTGGAACACTGCATCATTCCAAGCAAATTCTATGGCATCCTGGCGGCTGGACGGCCGACGATCTTCGTTGGCGACCCTGATGGAGAGGTGCCGCGTGTTCTCAGAGCCAAAGAATGCGGCAGCAACGTCGAAATCGGAGAGATCGATAAGCTCTCCGGCATGATCGAAAAGCTCTGCGACGACCCGGATACCACGACAGCAATGGGGGATGCGGCACGGCGGCTGCTGTGTGCCGACTATTCCCGAGAAAAGGCGGCAGATGCCTGGGCAGTGCTGATCGCCGAGCTGCAGACTGTCGAGCCTTCCAGGCCCCCTATCGCTCAAGGTATCTCGTCATGAAAGATAAAATCGTCGTCAGCCAGCTCGGCGCCCGCATGCATTATGCCGTACCGAGAATATTCGCATCCGCTGGCCGCCTTGCGCATTTTTACACCGATATATGCGCCACGAAAGGCTGGCCCCGGATTGTCAATTCGTTTCCGGCAAACCTTTATCCCGCACCTGTCAAACGGCTGGCCGGTCGGCTGCCAAAAGGCGTGCCGACAGCGCTGACGACGGTGTTTCCCAGCTTTGGCCTCCGTTCCGTACTGCGCCACATGCGTACGAAAGACGTTGTGGAGGAAACCTCTCACGCGATTTGGGCCGGGTCGACTTTCTCCGAAATGGTGGCAAGGCGCGGCTTCCACGGCGCAGCTGGGCTCTACGCCTTCAGCGGCGACGCACTCGAGCAGATGCGGGCGGCAAAACAGCAGGGCCTTTGGACCGCTGTCGAGCAGATGATCGCGCCACGCGATGTCGTCGAAACGCTTTTGGACCAGGAAATGATTCGGTTTCCCGCATGGGCCGGCCCGGTGCGGGATAATCCGCATGCGCGTCTGTTCGCCGATCGGGAGAAAGCGGAGTGGCGCCTCGCTGATGTCATCGTCTGCCCGTCGGAATTTGTCCGCAAGCACGTAGTCGCATGCGGTGGGCCGGAAGACCGGTGTGTCGTCGTTCCCTATGGGGTCAATTCCGCGGCTTCCGTCGACAGACCGGCACGTATGCCGGGGCCAATCAGGGTCCTGACCGTGGGCGAAGTCGGGCTGCGCAAGGGATCGCCCTATGTCGTGGAAGCTGCTAGATTGATGGACGGCGCCGGCCGTTTCCGGATGGCGGGCCGCGTTCGCGTACCCGATGACGTCAAGCAGCAGATTTCGCAATGGGTCGAGCTGAGAGGGATCGTTCCGCGCTCGCAGATCGTCGAGGAGTTTCGGTGGGCGGATGTCTTCCTGCTGCCGTCGCTCTGCGAAGGCTCCGCGACCGCCGTCTATGAAGCGCTGGCAGCGGGCCTGCCGGTTATAACGACCGAAAACACCGGCAGCGTCATTCGCGATGGCATCGAAGGTTTTATCGTTCCCGTCTGCGATCCGGAAGCTATCGCGACTGCGGTGCGTGCGCTGGCCGACAATCCCGAGTTCAGGCGGATCATGTCTGCCAACGCACTCCTGCGCGCAGCCGAACATACCGTGGAGTCTTACGGCAAGCGGCTTCTTGCCGCCCTGTCCGGGCCGCATCTGTCCGGGTCCGCGGGTCTTTGCCTCGCCGACGACGCGCGATACCTGGGGAACAAAGAGATATGAAGATCATCCACGTCATCGCTTCGATTGATCCCAAGCATGGCGGCTTGCAGGCCGTCGCCATGCGCCTTGCCGCTGCACAAGCCGGCCTCGGTCTCGATGTGAATATCGTCAGCTATGGCGACGCCGCGATCGAGGCACAGGTCAAGGAAATCGGTCGCAGTATACCGCATTTCGAGAGTATTCACTGGCATCTCCTACCGCCGGCCGGAAGCCTGGAAACATTGTTTTGCTTCAGCGGCCGGCGCTTGCTGAAAGCCTTGCTGAAAGATGCCTCCTTCATGCATATTCACGGCGTATGGGAGCCATTTCTGCTTTATGCGTCCAAGCTCGCCCGCGCTGCTGGCGTACCCTACTGCATCTGCCCGGCCGGCATGCTGGACCGTTGGAGTCTCGGCCAGCGATCGTGGAAAAAGAAGATCGCCCTGATGCTGTGCTACCGCAAGATGCTGAACAGGGCTGCGTTCCTGCACCTATTGAACGTCGATGAAATGGCAGCTGTCGAGCCGCTGAATTTCCAGGCACGAAATCTGATCATACCGAACGGTGTTTTTGCCGAGGAATTCGATCCCCTGCCGGCCCGAGGACATTTCAAGCAGAAAATCGCGCTGGCGCACGGCAGGCGTTACATTCTGTTCCTGTCACGCCTGCACATCAAAAAAGGTGTCGACATTCTCGCCTCGGCCTTTGCGGCTATCTCTGACACCTATGTCGACGTTGATCTCGTCGTCGCAGGTCCACGCGGTGGAGCAGAGGGCCACTTTATGCACCTGGTAAAAAAACTGAACATCCAGCACCGCGTCTTTATGGTCGGGGCCATTTATGGCGAAGCAAAGCTCGAAGCCATGGTCGATGCCGACTGTTTCTGCCTGCCAAGCCGACAGGAGGGTTTCAGCATGGCGATAACAGAAGCGCTCGCCTGCGGCACGCCTGTTGTGATCACCGATCAGTGTCACTTTCCCGAAGTCGGATCTGCCGATGCCGGGGTTATCGTCGCGGTTGACGCGGCGGAGGTTGCCAAGGGCCTGGCAAGCGTGCTCAGCAACCCCGCTAAAGCGAGAACGATGGGTGAAAACGGTCGCCGACTTGTGCTGGAGAAATTCACCTGGCCGGCCATCGCCCAAGCCACACTGGAGGGTTATCGGCTGAGCGCATTGGAGGCCGCCGCTTCCTGACGACGCGAGCCGACTGGCCTTGCCGGATTGCCGACATAGATCGTCCAGGGCTTCAATGACTTCGCGGTGACGGCTCGCGCGCCGAGAACAGCCCCCTTGCCGACGACGACACCGGGACCAACGAAGGCTTCCGCCGCCACCCAGGCATCCTCGTCGATCACCATCGGCCCCGTCACGAGGGGAAATGTGCTATCTTGTATATCGTGCGACCCGGTGCACAGATGCGCACGTTGCGAGACCGAGGCATATCGGCCGATGGTGATCATGTCGACGTTGTAGCAGATCACTCCAGGCCCGAGAGATGAATGACGCTCCATGACGAGGTGCCCCGGCCACCATACGATCGCGCTAGAATACACCATTGCCGTGGCGTGCAGGCGCGCGCCAAAACTGCGCAGGAGAAAGTTGCGCCAGCGCCGCATCGGCGGCGGCGTCCAGGAGGCAAGAAGCCGCCATACGATCATCCAGACCAGCCGTTTCAACCGCAAATTCAGTGCAAAGGTTGGACCTCCGAAACGCGGCAGGGGCGTCGTTGCATGCTGGAAGGCGGGATCGTGGTATCGCGAGCGCATGGCCTATCCTCCGGCTTGAGACGTCAACGATGATATCTCGCACCGACGCTGCTGCACGCGCGCGGGTATGACGGCAAATGCCAGCGCCGGTGCTGCAAACATCAGCATATGCACCCAGACCATGAGAACCCAGTCGGTCTGATGAGAGATGGCGTGCATGGACGGTATGATCGATAATAGATAGGTGAATTGTGCAGCGAACTCGCCCGTGTTTGCGGTCACCCAGACCCGGCGCACTAGATAGGCGAGCAGGAAAAATTTTAACGCTCCCAGATACCAGAAGGATCCAAACGCATCCGCCATGCCGGTCTCCGTCGTGCCGAGAACAGGATTGTAGTCGCGCGATTGAACCGGCACCGGCAGCATGAAGGATTGCTTGATCTCTACGCCCACGAGTTGCGCGGGCACGAAGTTGAACACCAGCCTGTTCCAGTGGAACTTGCCGTAATCAAATTGCAGGGTGTTTGCGGTGTTGTCGATCCGCATAATAGCGTTGCGCATCTCGTCGCCGCCATCCCGGAACACTTTCTCAAGATTGCCGACGAAATCTATCTTCTTGATGTCATCCCAGACCGGCGCGCCGTTGGCCTTGGTGATGGCGCGGTAGTCGCCCATGCTGTTCATCGACAGTGTGCCGAGAAAAAGCGCAATGATCACGAAGACGCGCGGGATCGCCCATCCCTTGTAAAACCACCATGCCAGCGCGAATGTCATGATGAGTTCCACCGCTTCGGCTCGCTTTCCGGTTATCACGATGCGATCCAGGTAAAAGACGAGATCGAACGCAAGTACGGCCAGCGCCAGACAGGAAAATCGCCGTGCAAGGCAAAGCACCGCAATGGCCAGACCATAGCTCAACAACCGCGAAAAGAAGATGTACATGACCGGAACTCCGGTCATCTGCACCGCAATGGTCAACTCTCCCGGCAAACGGCTAAGCTTGAAATAGAAGTAGGCGCCGGCGACCGAGAGAACGGCTGCGACGATCAGCAGACGTGTTTCATCGAAATCGATCCGGAAGAATGCAAAGGGTTTTGCCGTTCTGCTCCATCCCCACCAGCACATGAAAAGGCACAGCATCATGAACAGCGCGGCTCTGGTGAACGCGCCTTCCGGCAGGAATCGTTCCGACGCCAGTCCGGGAACCTGCGGCAAGATGAAACTGAACGTGATGACGCCCGTCAGAAACGGGAATTCGTAAATTCGCTCCCGACGCATCATTCCCCAGAAGAGGAGCAGGACGACACCAGCGAAGAGGCAAAAGACCAGAAGCGTGTTCATGATGAAGCAAGCCCCGCCTGAACCGGCGGCATATCCCGCACGAAACTGCTTCTGAGGTCGTAGAGGAGCGCTTTGGCGTACTCCTTGAACACCTGCACCCCGTCGCCGTTGATGGCAAGCCGCCACAGTGGCACGGTTCGTTGCGCAGGAAGGGAAATCCACTCGATTTGAGGCATCACAAACCGGAAGCGCTTTACTGCGCGTCGTGAATGAAACCAGCTCGTGACCAGAATGGCACTTTTTGCCCCCATTCCAGTCAGTATAGGCTGTGCGAATGTCGCGTTTTCCCAGGTGCTGAGCGAAAGACATTCCGTTGAGACGACTGCGGAATCCACCCCCAGCCGCACCAGCATGTCGCGGATGAAGTCGCAATCCCCATAGCCAGTCACCAGAACGAGCGGCGCCCTTCCCTCGTGCCATAGTTTTGCGGCCTGGGCAGCTCGAGGAGGACCGTCCCCGCCCAGAACTACGATGACGTCGGCTTGCGCAGGCGGGTCCTCCACTACAAGGAGCGACCCCGCTGAGACGAGGGCAAGTCCGTAGAGCCCGATTGCAGTCAGCATCATCAAGCCCAGTAAAATTGCGTTCCGTTTCAATGGCGGAGCGTTTCGGATGTTCTGGGAAATGCGCGAACGCGAAAGCCGTCCTTTTGAAACCGGTGTCGAGGGAATTCGCGGTCCGGGCCACGGCGCTTTCATGAGGCGATTACTCTTCATTCGCCGATTGAATGGCTCTTGGCTCCGGCGCGGCGCTTGCGGCGACCGGTAGACGCGCCACCTCGCGGTAGAGATCGAAATTACCCCTGTGAAGCCAGGTTTTCGAGAGGTAGCCCGTCGCGGTAAGGACGAACGCGGTGTGAAGGGCAATCGGCACGAGAAGGCCGGCGGCCATCATCTCCGCCGGAACACCGGCTTTTATTCCGGCAAAACCGATGCCGCCGCAAATGAAGGAAATGACGACCAGCGTGTTCGTTGCCGCCGCCGGCGCGAAACCATAGTCCAGCAGCAGATGATGAAAGTGCCAGCGATCGGCCGACATTGGACTGCGACCGTGCATGATACGACGGACAATCAGGCTGAGCGTATCGGTGATCGGCAGGATCACGATCCAGAGCAATGCCGGAAAGGATACCGCAGCGCTTGTGGTCGCCAGCAGGACGATTACATAGGCAATCGTCGCACCCAGTGCGGTACTGCCCGCATCGCCGAGGAATATGCTCGCCCGTGCGCGCCATGGACCGCGCATGTTGAAGACCAGAAAAGCGCAGAGGCATACGCAGAGTGCCTGAAGCGGCGCGATAATGTCGCCGACACCTGCGAAGATCGCCACGATCATCAGCCAGATCAACGCGACACCCGCAGTGCCACCTGCAAGCCCGTCGACGCCATCAAGCATGTTCCACGAATTCACCAGCCCGGTCACGAAGAGAACTCCGATGACGAAAAATAGCGGCAGGAACAGCTCGGAATGCTGCGTGAACAGCACGCCGATGGAGAGAGAGCCGATATCGGCGCCGCCTACGAGAGCGATCGCCATGGCTAGTTGCATGAGAAGGCGTCCTGCTGCGGGTAGCGGCCGGCGATCATCGACAACGCCCATTAGTAGAATGACCGCCAGCCTGAGCCAGAAGTTCATGCCGAGAGCCTCGCTCCACCCACCGACGAATGCGGAAACAGCGAAAGCGGCAAAGATCGCGATGCCACCGCAAAGCGGAACGGCTCCCGTGTGGCGTTTGCGGATTGAATCGGGGCGATCCACAAGCTGAAACACAATGGTCAGGCGCCTGAGAACGACGATGAGGGATACGCACAGAACGAAAGTGGCAATGGTGTTGAAGAGTATCCCCGACATGTCTGATCCCCACACTGAAGCTTGGCGGCGCATTTGCAACGATACTCGCCTCCAGACGATCCTAAAAAACACCGGCCCTGAGGGGTATGCGGGCAAAAGGCGTGTGAAATCCACCAAAGGGAGAGGGTGTCGAAATTAACGGCTACCCTCCCCACCCCCGAACCGGATCGAATATCGAAAGAGCTAGGTTTGAGACCTTGACGGCGAGCGACCACAAATGAACGACTCGGCAGCGTGCGGCATCTTGCAAGTGATCATTCCTGTGTGGAGAGAACGGCGATCCAGTCCTGAAAGCCGAAAGCATTCGCCGATGCCGGCACCGTCACGTTACGAAGGCCGCTGCGGCCAAGACGCTCGATCGGTTCGATGTAAATTCCATTCGAGGGATCATACCAGCGAAGGGTTTTCTCGCCTGCCGCCAAACTGTCGAGATCGATCGCAACGGAAGGAGTGTCGAGACAGATCACGGCGAAAAACCCTTCCCTGTCGCGCGCCGCGAATGCGCCCGCATCGCTTTTCAGCAAGCTTCCCTGATCGGGTACGAGCTTCCACCATGCCAGTTGTCTGAAAAGCGAGGCCAGATGGGTGATGCTTTGAGCACCACGGCTGTTCAGCGAACCTTGCCAGCTGTCCTTCGCTTCATAAAGCCCGGCGGCGGAAAAATGCCAGACCGGATTATTGCCGAAGAGCTGACCGCTCGCGCCTGAAAGCAGCGCACCATAGGCAATAAGACGAACCTGACGCTCCTTCACATCGTTCTCGCCTTCATATGCGCCTTCGATGAGGAAAAAAGGGCGTCTTGGTCCCGATCGGTAACGATCCAGCACCGCCGCCGCGACATTGCTGTAAGTATAAACTGAATCGATATCGAGCCAGGAAGCGTCCCGCCAAAAATCGCTCGTCTCGGTATCGGGATTGCCATGCACGGTCTGCAATGCCGAAGGATCAGTTTCAGCGATCCCCATTGCAACAGCCATGACCAGATTGCGATCTGGCGGATCGTAATCCCCGCCCTGCACCCAGATGATGTTGGGGTACTTCGCAAAACGCTGCCCGAGATAGCGTCCATAAGCCCGCAGCTTTTCTGGCCCGGCCGCGACCATTTCCTGATACCATCCTTCGGGGCCACCGCGTGCGCCGTTATAGGCCGGACAGAGAAGCACCAGCAGGTTGCGACTTGCGGCTGCCTTTATGACGGCTTCTGCCCTGTCGAAATAGGCCTCGTTCGGTTGCTCGAAGACATCGCCTGCGAAAGGTTTCTCGTCGTAGAAGTTCGCTGGCGCCTTGCGGGAGAACTGATGCTCGATCAACGATACAAGCACGGTGTTGAAGCCCTGCCGCTTTCGGGTTTCCAGGTAAAATTCCGCATCGGGAATAGAGGTGTCGCCAATGAGCGACCACGCACTGTCGCCGACAATCAGGAACGGCAGACCCTTGCTGTCTTCAAGATAACGCCCGTCCTGCGACGTCTGCAGCGGAAAAACGGTATCCTGTGCGTTGCCGGTCGAAAACATGCATAGCCAAAAAAAGAAGACGCCGCACAGATGTCCAAGTCGCCGCTGATCGCCGAACATCGCTTCAGAGCCGTTCACGAACGACGCGAAGCCAGTTTTTCAAGGGCAACGGCAGATAGGTTCGAAGGCCCGGCCTCAAACCGGCGGGAATAGACCATTCCTCCATCCTGAGCACCGTTGACAGGCCAGGACGATCGTTCAGTGTCATGGTAATGACTTCGTTATAGCGTGCGGCCATCCGTTCGATGCTGAAGCGGTTCAGGACCATTTCCTTTCCCGCAATCGACATCCGCTCGAGAAGGTCGCGATCGGCATGCAAGCGCGCGATCGCATTGGCCGCTGCCGTATAATTGCCGATCGGGAACAGAAAGCCGTTTCGGCCCGGCTCGACAATCGTGTCCGTCACGCCACGGATATGAGACACGACCGGGACGCAGCCGCCGGCCATTGCCTCGATCATCGTCATGCCAAGCCCCTCGAAGCGGGACGGCATGATGAGAACATCGTGACTGGCCATGATGACCGGTATGTCTGAAAGCTGAACGGATCCTGCGTAACTGACGCGATCGCCATGGCCGTCAAGCCTTCGCCTGAGCTTGCCCATATCCGGCCCATCTCCGACGATCGTCAGGCGTACCGCCTCGGACGACGCATCCAGTATCTCCCGCAGCCACATCACGCCTTTCGATGCATCTTCAATGCGGCCGACGAAGAGAACCTTGAGTTCCGGCCCCCGGTTGATGCGCCGAACCGCCTGGCTCCGGAACGCATCGCTGTCCACCGCGTTCGGGATTGCGTAGGTGCGATCCTTCGAAAAGCCGTTGCGCGCGACCAGATCGGCGCGGCACCGCTCCGATACGCCGATCGTAACATGGGCATAGTCCCGGATCGAGCGCGCGGCAGCGTATGTTCCAGGTGAGATATTATGAACGACGAGAATACGCAGGATACCTTCTGGCAGATAGCGCGCGATATTTGTCTGCAACTGATCGCCAAGAACATTGACGATCACACCGTCGAACCCGCCGTCTTCGATGGCGGCCGCCGTTCGTGCTGCACATTCGCGGTCGCTGAGATTGACGGGCATCCGCAGCAGTTGCCCGAATGCCTTTTCACCCTGCAGATCGAAAGGCAGCCCGTATGTTTCCTTGCACACGCCGAGCCATCGCACGTCTATGCCATAGGCGGCGAGACCTTTGCGAAGATGTTTGAAGACGGAATAGGTGCCGCCGATATGGGGAAGAACAAAATAGGCAAGCTTCATGGGACACTCTCGCTCTAGCATCCACAACCATGCCGCAACGGATCGACGGCGGATGGTTCGAGTGGCTGCTAAGGCGACATACTAAAAAGCCACGGGATGACAGTCAGTTGCATCTTAGGCTTAGCTGTATCTTCCTTTGAGAGGTTTGCGTCAGTCAGACTATTCGTTTGGCGTAAGACGCAACCCGAATGTCGGTGTGGGGTCGTACTGCTCCAGCGGATATCAATGCCATATCGAGCGTGTCGGCGCCGGGCTGCGATTGGAAAATAAATGAGGATCACTCTCCTTGGACAATTTGGCTCTGGCAATTCGGGCAATGACGGATCGCTGGAAGCCATGCTCCTTTATCTGCGCAGGATGAGGCCCGATGCCGATCTGTTGTGTATCTGTGCAAGTCCGACAGTCGTAAGTGCGAAGTTCAATATTCGTGCGATGGGTGTTGGGGGGCCTCCCCTGACGAATGCATGGATGAGGCAACTGGACAAGCTACTCGGCAAGGTGCCTTCACGGCTCATGCTATTGGTCAGTTCCCTCTTTAGTTTCGACAAGGCTGATCTGATGATCATACCGGGAACCGGCATCCTCGATGATTTTCAGGAAAAGTGGTTCGGCTGGCCCTTTGTCGTGTTTTGCTGGTGTCTCGTTGCACGCCTTCGCAACACACGGATCGCCTTAGTCAGCATCGGCGCCGGCCCGATGAAAAGCCGTCTCAGCCGCTGGTTCCTGCGCTCTGCCGCACAGATGGCCTCCTATCGATCCTACCGGGACGATTTCTCGCTCAACTACATGAAAACGATCGGTGTCGACGTGTCGCGAGACCACCGTTACCCCGATATCGCCTTTGATCTTCCTATTCCTGTGCCCCACCGGCAGAGCCCCGCCGACGGCGTAATGAGAATAGGTGTCGGCGTCATGGACTATCGCGGCTGGCGTCACAACGACCCCGAGGCCGCCAGGATTTACAAGACCTACATCCACAAGCTCTCACGGCTCGTGAGCTGGTTGATCGGTGAAGGCCATCGCGTCACCCTTTTGATGGGAGACATTACGGACAGGGTCGCCTGCGCGGATCTGATGTTTCTGCTGACGGACATGCTCTCCGAGGACGAGTTGGCGCAGATCGACATCAGCTCGGCCGCAACGCTGCGCGATATCATGCAGCAGATGGCAGCAATCGACCTTGCGGTGGTGTCGAGATATCATGGAGTTGTCTGTTCCCTGAAACTCGGAAATCCGACAATATCAATAGGTTATGCCAGAAAGTTCGATGATCTGATGAACGATTTCGACCAAGAGAAATTTGCCCGACACATCGACACGTTCGAAGTCGAGGAAGTTATCGAGCTGGTGAAGGAGATACTCGCTGGAGCCGGGGCGGTAAGACAGCGGATCGACCACGCCAATGATCGCTTCAAGCGCCAGCTTTCCGAGCAAGAGGCGCTACTCGGCCGGGAATTTCTCTCAACTGATGCCGTCGCAACGCCGCAGAGCGTTACGCCTTAGCAAAGGTGTCCCGCAGCCTAATGCTTTCGACGTAATACCGAGGCTCTTCACCACTCGACGGGAGTAGTCCGCACAATGTCGCACGCCCTTCAACGGACATTCTCCAAACGGCCTACACCTACGGATCCGGCTGCCATCCCAACGGTCAGATTTCCAAGATCCAAGTCCCCACTCTAGATTTGACGCTACCGTCGATTATCGGCAACGCTGTCGGAGCCCTCGATGCACAAAGTCCGCCGCGCCTTTTTCATGGCCATGCTGGAACAGCACCTCGGAATTGCGATCAATCTCGCTCTGATCGCGATCGTATCGAGACTATTGTCGCCGGCGGAAGTTGGCTTTGCCGTCATCGGCTACGGGGTGACATCGGTGATATTCGCCTTTCGCGAATTCGTTTCTTCCGATTTTCTCATTCAGCTCGATGTCGTTGAACGCGATGACATCAACACGTCGCTTACACTCTTGCTCCTCGTCAGCGGCATTCTCGGGATCGTTCTCTATCTATGCGGACCCTATCTGGCGATTTTCTACCACCAGCCCGGTCTCCAGCATTATCTTATCCTGGCAATTGCCGCCGTCATGGCCGAAAGCCTGGGCATGCCGGCATTTTCCATGCTGCGTCGCCGGCTGGCATTCGGCACCATCGCACGCGTCCGAACCATCGGCCTCGTGGCTATGGCTACCGTGACGATCTTCGCTGCCAGCAATGGATGGGGCTTCGTCAGCTTCGCGCTCGGCCTGCTCGTCGGCAACAGCGTTGCCAGCGCCCTTGCAGCCTATGCCGATCCGGCCCAGCGTACAGCACGCCTTTCGCTCAAGTCGTGGCGCCGTATGGCCGAATTCGGCCGTTACAGGGGCGCTGCAACCATCGTTGACAAATTATACGAGTCCCTGCCGCAACTGGTGCTCGGCTTTGCCATGACACCGACAGCGGTCGCGATCTACAATCGCGCCAATACCGTTTGCTCCATTCCCGATCGCATTTTCCTCTCGGCAATCTTTTCCTTCGCCTTCCCGGCGCTCGCCGCCGAAGTTCGCGAAGGTGGAGACGTCCGCAGGTCCTACCTGCGCGCCCTCAGTTACATCACCGTGCTGTATTGGCCGTCGCTGATCATGGTGGCCATTCTCGCCGATCCCATCGTGCGCCTTGCACTTGGAGACCAGTGGCTCGCCGCCGTACCGATCACCCGGATTCTCGCGCTTGCGTCGATCTTCTGGTTTCCCATGGTTTTGACAACGCCGCTGCTGATCGCTCTCAACGCCAACCGGGAGGCTTTTCTGGGCAATTTCGTCTGCCGCAGCGTCTCGGCAATTGTGCTCTGCTCTGCCAGCTTCTTTGGCCTCACCGCGGTAGCGCTGAGCCAGTTCGTCACGCTGCCCTTCCAGATGCTCGTCGCATTCTATCTCGTCAGACGCCATGCGCACTTTAAGTTACCCGAACTGTTCGCAGCCATCGGGCCGAGTGCCGCCGTGACCCTTGCCGCGATTGTGGGGCCGCTTGCCATATCTGCCTGGATGGGATTCCGCTTCGATTACTCCCTCGCCATGGCTGGCGGCGCCGTCATCCTTTCGGTGACAGGCTGGGCCGTTTGCCTGTTTCTTCTGCGTCATCCACTCGTCAGCGAAATACGTTCGACGCTCGATGCTTTTGCCGGGAGTCTGCGCAGGGTCGGAAAACCTCCTGCACCGGCTTCCATTCCCGACACCGTCGTTGCCGCAGCGGTGGAACCATGAGCAGCATCGATATCGTCATCCCCAACTACAATTACGGTCGCTTTCTGGAGGGATGCGTAGAAAGCGTCCTTGGCCAAAACATCCCGGACATGCGTATCCTCATCATCGACAATGCCTCCACAGACGACAGTGTCGCGATCGTCCGGTCTCTCGCGGCAGCAAATCCCCGCATCGAAACGAGCCTGCGCGCAAGGAACCTCGGCGGTCACGCGTCTTTCAACGAAGGCATCGATTGGGCTCGGGCGGACTATTTTGCCATCATCTGCGCCGACGATGTCCTGTCGCCTGGAGCACTCGCGCGCGCAATGGAGGCGCTCGACAATAGCCCCGGCGCGCACATGGCGTTCGGCCGCACCACCTTCTTCCGTGACGATGCCGAAATAGCATCGGTCCTTCGCAGTGAACCCGATGGCATGCACCTTCATCGCGGCATGGACTTTATCGCCAAAATTTGCGCGACGGGGCGCAGCCCGGTGCTGGGCCCACTCGCCGTTACCAGGACGCACATTCAACAACATGCCGGTCATTATCGGCCAGCACTGCGCCATACCGACGATGTCGAGATGTGGATGCGGCTCGCGGTGCTTGGCGACATCGTCGAACTTGATGCCGTGCAGAATTTCACCCGTATCCACGGTGCGAACCAATCCGCCATCCTTGATAACGTGCTTGCCTGGAATACCGAAATCGAAGCCGCGCTCGAAAGCTTCTTTGGCAATGAAGGGGCTTTGCTTGCCGATGCCCAAACACTGCTAAGGCGCGGTCGCGCGAGCCTGAGCGACCGCGCCTATTGGTGCGCGCTTTCCAATCTGGTCCGGCGCCGGCCCGGCGCGGGTGCCCTTCTCGCACAGGCTTTCCGCCTGAGACCCGCTTCAGCGTTTCTGCCACCGGTGAGTTATCTTGTGCGCCGACCTGATGCATTGTATCGCATTCGCGCAGCGATCGCCCGCCGATAGCGATAGACCGGCCAAATTTTCGATGATGACGGCCTATTCTTCGGCATTCAGGACAAGCCGCAACAGCGCCGGCAACGACGCGGATTTCGTTCGGCGCATGATTGATGCGCGATGGTTCTCGACAGTGCGCTGACTAAGCTTCAAATCAGCTGCAATAACCTTGTTGGCCTGCCCCTGAACAATCCGGTCAAGGATCTGGCGTTGCTTGCGAGTAAGCGTTGCCAGCGTGGCACGAGCCGTTTCACGCCGCTCTTCGCGCTCGTTTGCATCACGCGATCGCTCGAGGGCCGATTGCACGCTCCGATATATTTCCTGGTAAGAAAACGGCTTCTCGATGAAATCGGCCGCTCCATATCGCATCGCATTGATTGCCATACGGACATCGCTACGACCCGTGATCACAATCACCGGAAACCGATGATGTTTTTCTTTCAGCAAACGCAGCAACTCCATGCCGACCATGCCCGGCAGATACGCATCGACAAGCAGACAACCTGATCTGTCCGGCTGGTAATCTGCAAGATACTCTTCTGCCGATACATAGGTTGCAACCGTCCAGCCTTCTCCTTCGAAAAGAGCGCGCAAATTGTCCCTGATGTCCTGCTGGTCGTCGATGACTTCGATGAGCCGACCCGTCATCGGCCTCATGTATTCGGGTTCGCTTATGTGCACTACCCTCTCGTCGGTTTGGCGAA
This sequence comes from Agrobacterium sp. RC10-4-1, assembly GCF_014138475.1. Taxonomy (NCBI): domain Bacteria; kingdom Pseudomonadati; phylum Pseudomonadota; class Alphaproteobacteria; order Hyphomicrobiales; family Rhizobiaceae; genus Agrobacterium; species Agrobacterium sp. RC10-4-1. Next base: position 42,454 of record NZ_JACJIT010000010.1, on the reverse strand, counting down.
CAACCAGGGTCTCGACGACCTGCACGACGTCCTTGAGTTTCGCCGGCTTGTGCAGATACGGAATTTCGTGCTGTGCAAAAGCCCTCAGGGCCTTGCTTGAAATATCGCCTGTGAGAATGAGCGCCGGAACATTTCGGCGGAGTGCTTGCCGGATATCTCCTATTGCAGCTATGCCATTCCCCCCGGTAGGGAGATTGTAGTCTGCGAGAATGACGTCGGGCGTGAACTGCAATCCTCGAACAATCGCGAGCGCCTCGGCAGCCGTAGAGGTCGCAGCCACCACATATCCAGTCTGCTCAAGTCCCATCTTGAGCAAATCACGCATGCCGTTTTCGTCTTCGACGATCAGAACCGACGCCCACGACAGGGTAGCCGCTTGGTTCGAATGGTCATCCACTGGCGCAGGAAGTGGTACAAGCGGCTCACCGGCCGGTGCGTGATCGATCTCGATCATGAATGCCGAACCTTTATGCAGTCGTGACTGCACCACTACCCTTAGTTCGAGAAGCTCGCTGAGCCGCTTGACGATCGACAATCCCAGCCCCAAACCACGGTCTTCCGTTCCAGCAGGCGCATCGAGCTGGAGGTATTCCTGAAAAACATCCTCGATATGGTTTTCGGGAATGCCGATGCCAGTGTCCCACACTTCGAAACGAACCTTCGTACCGCGCCGGCGACAACCGACCAGAATTTTGCCGCTCGTCGTATATTTCAGCGCATTGGACAGAAGGTTGCGGACGATCTGCTCGAACAGACGCGGATCGGTGCGAACGGCGAGGCTGGACGGCACGACATGGAGTTGCAGCCCGGCGGCCTGAGCGGGATAGTAAAATTCCTTGAAGAGCCTTCCCAAAAGATCGCCTATTGCAAAGCTCACGATCTGAGGTTCCACCATACCCGCTTCGATCTGGTTGATGTCGAGAACGGAGTTGAGTATTCCCAACATCGACGACAGCGTCTCCTCCATCCTCTGAACGAAGGTGCGCGCCTGGCCTTCGCCCACGCTCTTTTCCAAAAGCCCCTGCAACAGCTTCAAGGTTTGCAGCGGCTGACGCAGATCGTGGCTTGCCGCAGACAGGAACTGCGACTTTGCCTCAGTCGCCCGCTCGGCGGATTTCTTTGCAGCTTCCCTGCTTTCCGCAACCTGCTTCTGGGCGCTCATATCGATGAATGTGATAACGACCCCGTCGACGGTCTCGCTCTCGCCGCGATAGGGTTTGATGCGGCGGACATACCAGCGGCCGTCAGGTCCTCCTATCTCCCTGTCGATTGTATTGCCGTCCTGGAGGGTCGCCATCGCATCGACTTGAAGCGAAATGTCCCCATCAAAGCCGCTGAGGTCCGAGAGGGGCCGGCCGACATCGGACGATATAATCTTGAATACTGACCGGGTGGCTGGTGTGAAAAACCGAATACGAAGACTGGCATCCAGAAAGAGCGTCGGGACATCGGTGCTGTACAAGACGTTTTGCAGATCGTTGGAAACTGCACGCTGACGCTCCAGTGCTTCGTGCAATTGATTGTTGAGGGCTGTCAGCTCTTCATTGAGGGATTGAAGCTCCTCTTTCGAAGTAACGAGTTCCTCATTCGTCGACTGATACTCTTCATTCAGAGACAGTGCTTCGGCGGTGATCTGCTTCTGTTCTTCGCTGGCAATTTCCAGATTGCGTATGGCGCCCTGCAATTCCGCCCGTGTCTCCTCCAGTTCGAATTCCAACTCGGTAATGGGCGACGCATCTGTCGTCGATGATTTCTGCGATCGGACAACCCTGTTGGCTTGCGCAGCATCTTCCACGAAACATATGAGGAACAGCTCTTCACCCTGACTGAACAGCGGTTCTACGTGAATGCTGAACTCGATATGCGCGCCGTTGCTGTCGAGTTTTGCATTCTTGGCTACGAAAGGCTTCTGATCGCGGGTCGCACGGTGGATCGCAGACCTGATCTTATTATGGAGCGCCTTCGGTGTCATGGCGAACAGATCATGCGATGCCGGACCTGAAGCGATCCGCAGGAACCTTGCTGTCGGGCCTATGGAGTAAAGATATTCATACTTTCTATTGACGAGGATCGCGGCGGGCACGTAGCTACCCAGCAGAACCTGGGCAACCGCGTCGGCAAGCGCACTGTGCCTCAACGCTGAAGTCACCTTTCCTAGCGAAGAGGGAATTCTGACATTTCCACCCGGAGCCACGCCGAAATTAAGATCACCGAAAACCGGCGGCCCGATACGCCGATATACCCGTTCGGTTTCCGAAATCAGCTTGAAACGGTCATCCATTCCGCCAACGGTTTCGGATTTTCCGACCAGTAAAATGCCGTTCTCCCGCAGGGCGAACCTGAAAAGCGACAAAACCTTGGCTTGGGCGTCCGCTTCGAGGTAAATCAACAAGTTGCGGCATGAAATCAGATCGATCCGTGAGAACGGTGGGTCGCTCAGGACATTCTGCACGGTGAATACAACCGCCCCACGCAGTTGCGCCGTCACGGTGTATCCGTTGTCATCCCTTACGAAATATTTTTCCAGCAAGTCCGTCGGCAGCGATTTGGTCGCCTGATGTGAATAATGTCCGTCTCTGGCAATTGATACCGCCTCGCCATCGGCGTCCGAGGCAAACATCTGAAACTGGAGACGAAGGCCCATAGACTGAATGAGCTCGAGGAAGAGAATAGCCAGAGAATATGCTTCTTCCCCCGTGCTGCATCCAGCGACCCAGACCCGCACTGCTCCGTGAGCCGCTTTTGCGTGGAGAATATCCGGAATAATGGTATCGCGTAAAAAGTCGAACACCTTCCCGTCGCGGAAGAAGCTGGTGACGTTGATCAGGAGATCCCTGACGAGATTTTGGCGCTCTTCTTCGCTGTTTTCGAGCATCTCAAGATATCGGTCAATCTCCTCGATCTCGATACCGAGAACCGCAATGCGTTTTTCGACACGGCGCTGCATCGTTCCATGTTTATAGGCCGAAAAATCATTCGCTGTGGAAACTCTCAATATCTCGATGATCCGGTCCAGCTGGGGCATTTGGCGCACCATCGAGTGATCGGCTCGAAGCCGCGACAACAGCGCAATGTGTTTGGCAATGGCAGCAGGCATCTCAGCAACCGGCAAAACGGTAGCGCCAATCCCTAGCGAAATAACACTTTCGGGCATGCCGTCGAACTGTGCCTCTTGAGGCTCCTGTACCAGAACGAGCCCCTTGAAGTCCCTGATCTGCTGGACACCGGATGAGCCGTCGGATCCCGTGCCGGACAGGACGACCGCTATCGACCATGGTCCGTACTCCTTGACCATCGAACCCAGGAGAACATCAAACGGCAGAGGTGCCTCATGCATTTCCCGCCGCGGCGACAGATATATGCGTCCTCCATCAACCGACATCAAGAATTTTGGTGGAATGACGTAGACGTGCTCGGGCTCTATCAATGCAAGATTGACAGCCTCGGTCACGACCATATTCGTTTCGTTCGCCAGAAGTTCTGCGAGCATGCTTTCATGCGACCGGTCAAGATGCTGAACGAGAAGAAACGCACAGCCGGTTTTTTCAGGCAACGCCTTGAGCAGGGATCTGAACGCATTCAGTCCACCCGATGAAGCTCCGACGCCGACAATCGGGAACATCCTAACGGGACTTGCTTCCTGTGACCCGGACATCGGACCGGTGTCTACCTCGAAAGTATAGGGAACCTTGTTACTATCCGCGCCGCGTTCCGTCATATTCACTCTCGTTAAAATTGACGCGCATTCCAAACAGAAATCGACCCTTACGAAGCGTCAGGGGTGGAGGGTCAACGAAGTCTTGAAAACGGCCAACACGGCCTTGAGATCATTCGTCAGTGATAAATATTCACCACGCCCCGTTATATACGGGGTACAGTGTGTTGAATTGTCTTGAGGCGCAATTTGAAAATGCGATTAACACGCATAGGTTGCCGACATCAAAAACAAGAGCAACAAAGGTTGATGATAAATCAATCCAGCAAATATTATAATTCATCCAATATAATTAGACGCGGCCCGCGAAGAATGAAGTTGGTGTGATCGAAATTCCATTTCACCGGTTCTCGTGCACCTGCTGGCATTTTTACGTCATGCCAGATTGAACACCGTCTCGAAATCTCAATCAAAAGTGAGTAATTTCCGAGCCTTTTCCAGTTGAGATACTCCATTGTAGGATGCCGGAGTAGAAATTCGGGTAGTGCCACGTCTATTGCTTTCTGGCCGACATTAAATTCCGAAAAATCCAGACCGCAATTCAGATCATCTCTTCCGAAGTTCCAGATTGATGACGACGTTCCGGGTTGAATTACCTCCGACGTCCGTTGTGCAGGCTCGTAGAAAGAAACTCTTCGGTTGCGTCTCTGCCAAGCCAGGCAGGTTCGCAAAGCAATCTTTAGCGCGGATAGGACATAACATGCTGACATCAGTTCCTAACAACGGACATAGCCAATTCTCATCAAATTTCCATGTGGTTGCGCATTCGAAACCTATGGAAACTTCGGTCAGAAAGCTGGCGATCATCGACGACCGCGCGCTCGACCGTGAGTGTCTGGCTCAGAGCCTGATCGCATACGGCCTTGATATGGAAGTCGAGTTGTTTTCATCACTCGACGACTGGAGACATGCTCCAAACGGCCAGCATAGCGGCATCCTGGTCAATGTCGGTCGCAGCGATTTTTGCGATGACGTTTCCCTTCACGAGTTGCGGGAATTCATCGCCGATTTCCCTTATCTGCCAGTCGTCATTCTTGCGGAAAACCGCGATCTGCGTCAGGTCATGAGGGCGTTCGACGCGGGAGTTCGCGGGTACATCTCCTCGTCGATAGGGTTGGCGGTGTGCGTGGGCGCCATCTCACTTGCATTGGCGGGCGGCGCTTTCGTATCAGCTGAAAATCTGAGCGATCTCAGACAGTTGCTCGTGGTTGCGGAAGACAAGGAACGTCAGCGCACGGCCATGTTCACCCAACGTGAAGTCGATGTCATCAACGCCTTGACGCAAGGCAAGCCAAACAAGATCATCGCCTATGAGCTCAATCTTCGTGAAAGCACCGTAAAGGTACATATTCGCAATATCATGAAGAAAGTCGACGCCAAAAACAGAACGGAAGTGATCTTCAAAATATCCGATCTCTTCAAAAACTAAAATCAACTGTCGTGCAGTGGACCTATTGCAGAACCATAATTGCCTGCGGGTGTCGGGCCCCGCATGATGCGGACGCATCGGAGCGATTATGACGGGAAGGCTGTACATCTCCTCTAAGCCTTTAGGCTAGCATTCCCAACATAAAGACGGCGTAACGGCCACCGAGCCGGATACGGTAATCTCTGGTCATTGGACATATGGACCCGGGATTTCGCCATGCAAACTTTCGTCGAAAATTTCGAAAACTCGGATCGACTGCGCCTGCGCTCCCGCAACATCATACCGGGCGGCGCACATACCTATGCAAAGGGTGACGACCAGTACCCTGTCCTGTCTCCCGGCTTCATTGAAAGGGGATATGGCTGTCATGTCTGGGATGTCGATGGAAATGAATATATCGAGTACGGTATGGGCAATAGGGCTGTCGGCCTTGGCCATGCCTATGCCGACGTCGTAGAGGCTGCGCGTGCGGAACTATACCGCGGCTGCAATTTCACGCGCCCCTCAAAGATCGAGGTGGAATGCGCCTCGACCTTCCTTGATACGATCCAGACGGCCGAAATGGTCAAATTCTGCAAGAACGGTTCCGATGCGACATCCGCTGCGATACGACTTGCGCGGGCTGTTACCGGCCGCGACCTGATCGCGCGCTGCAGCGACCACCCCTTTTTCTCCACCGACGACTGGTTCATCGGAACAACGGAGATGAATGCGGGCATTCCTCAGGCGATCCAGAATCTGGTCCTTGGCTTCAGCTATAATGATCTGGCCAGTGCGCGCAGTCTGTTTGACCGTTTTCCAGGCCGCATAGCCGCCTTCATCCTGGAGCCGTCGCGCGGTGATCCGCCTCGGGACCAGTTTCTTCACAAACTCCAGAATCTTTGCCACGAAAACGGCGCGCTTTTCATTCTCGACGAAATGATCACCGGCTTCCGCTGGGATGCGGGTGGCGCGCAGAAGACATACGATATCGTCCCCGATCTATCCTGTTTCGGCAAGGCGCTGGGGAATGGCTTTTCGATTTCCGCACTTGCCGGCAAGCGTGAGTTCATGGAACGAGGCGGTATCGATCAAACCGATGCCCCCCGCGTCTTCCTGCTTTCGACGACGCATGGCGCGGAAACGCATGCGATGGCGGCGGCCATCGCAACCATGAAGGTTTACACGCAGGAACCCGTGGTCCCACATCTGGTCCGACAGGGAAATTCGCTGCGCGCCGCCATCAGCCAGATCGCAATTGCGCACGGGCTCGATTCCTACTTCGGCATCCAGGGCCATTCTGCCTGCCTCAGCTACTTCACGCTGGACCAGACCGGAAAGCCGTCTCAGGCTTTTCGCTCGCTGTTTCTGCAGGAAACCATCCGTCGCGGCCTTCTCGCACCGTCTCTCGTTGTAAGCTACACGCATGAGGACGAGGATATAGCCAAAACGCTTGACGCCATCGATGGAGCGCTCGTCGTCTACCGTAAAGCGCTGGAATACGGCGTCGACAAACTCCTGACAGGACGCCCATCCGATGTCGTCTTCCGGCGTTTCAACGGCAACGCGCAGCATCAGGCCAGCCATGGGTTGGTCATGGCCGACATGCCCGAATTATCGGAAAGCATCCGAAAGCCTTAACCGGCAGGGGCACCTAGACCGTTCGCATTATCGATACAGCCGCTTTGCGCGGTGCATCGATCTAGCCTGAAAAGATACGCTCGTTGCGATCGAAAATAGATTTTGAGGGGAAATTTCATGCACGTTCTAGTCACCGGGCATCGCGGATACATCGGCTCCGTCATGGTACCCATCCTGCGCAAGGCGGGTCACGAAGTACACGGCTACGACACTGAATTCTACCATCGCTGCGCTTATGTTCCAGGCGGACCTTTGCCGCAGGTCCCCGGCGTCTGCAAGGACATCCGCGATATCCAGCCTTCGGATATGGAAGGTTTCGACGCTGTCATTCATCTTGCGGCGCTGTCCAACGATCCGCTGAGCAATCTCAATCCGGAAATTACCTATGAGATCAATTACCGCGGCAGCGTTCGGGCAGCGCGAGCCGCAAAGCAGGCAGGCGTCAAGCGTTTCATCTTCGCCTCGTCGTGCAGCAACTACGGCGCCGCTGGCGAAGGACTGGTCAACGAGACGGCCGAGCTGAAGCCGGTATCGGCCTACGGCACGTCGAAGGTCTTGGCGGAGCGGGAGATTGCAAGCCTTGCGAGCCCCGGCTTCTCACCGGTCTATATGCGTCCGGCAACAGCATATGGCCTTTCGCCCATGCTGCGTTTCGATATCGTCCTCAACAACCTGACCGCTTGGGCGGTGACGGAAGGACTGATCCTCCTGAAATCCGACGGATCGCCATGGCGCCCAATCGTTCACATCGAGGATATTTCGCGCGCCTTTCTGGCTGCGCTCGAAGCGCCGACCGATGCCATACACAATCAGGCTTTCAACGTCGGACAGGATGCGCACAACTATCAGATCCGGGAGATTGCCGAAATCGTCGCTCTCACGGTGCCCGGATGCCGGCTGCAATATGCGAGCGATGCAAGCCCCGATACCCGTTCGTACCGCGTCGATTTTGGCAAGATCGCCCGCGCGCTTCCGGCGTTTAAACCGACATGGACGGCCGCCGCAGGTGCCGAGCAACTCTACCGGGCCTACAAGAGTGCAGGCCTGACAATGGCCGAATTCGAGGGGCCGCACTATCAGCGGATCGGCCAACTCCAGAAGCTGATCGGCGACAAGGATATCGACATCAACCTGCGCCGCCCCATGGCCGCCCCGCGCCAGAGCGCTAATATTGCGGCATCGGTTTAAACAGGAGGCCCGGATGGGCAAGATGGCGTCTGGTGCAAAGCTGACAGGCGATGCGTGGAGAGAGACAGATATCGGCCAGACTATTCATGATCTGGCTTCCCGCCTCTTTCCGATCTGTCGCAGCATCACCGGCAAAGGCGTGCGCGACACGATCGATATCCTTAAAGACTATATCGAAATCGAGCGGCGCGCCGTACCAAGCGGGACGCGGGTTTTCGACTGGACGGTGCCCCAGGAATGGACCGTCCGGGACGCCTATGTGAAGAACGCGGCGGGACGCAAGGTGATCGATTTTCAAACGTCGAACCTGCATCTCATGAACTACAGTATCCCTCAACGTCGCGTGATGCCGCTGGCCGAACTGCAAGCGCATATCTACACCTTGCCGGCACAACCCGATCTCATTCCTTACAAAACAGCCTATTACACGGATGCCTGGGGCTTTTGCATGTCGCATCATGAATTCCTCAAGCTCGAGGAAGGCGACTATGAAGTCGTCATCGACACCGAAAAGGCGTCAGGTAATCTGTATTACGGCGAATATCTTCATGTCGGACAAAGCACCAAAGAGGTGCTTCTCTTCGCGCATATCTGTCACCCGTCGCTCGCAAACGACAATTGTTCCGGCCTGGCATTGCTAACGTGTCTTGCCGCAGGCCTGAAAAGCAGGTCCACATATTACAGCTACAGGTTCGTCTTCGCACCCGGAACGATCGGCTCCCTGTCATGGCTTGCGCAGAACGAAGACGGGATATCGAACATTGCGCATGGTCTTGTGGTTTCTTGCATTGGTGACGGGGGCGGGCCGAACTACAAGCGCAGCCGCAGGGGAGATGCACTGATCGACCGAATCGCCGCCTGCACCCGCTGCGGAGAGGATCGCAAACATCTGGCAATCGCCGACTTCATTCCCTACGGCTACGACGAGCGCCAATTCTGTTCGCCGGGCTTCAACCTGCCGGTTGGACTGCTGCAGAGAAGCGCTTTCGGAACCTTTCCCGAATATCACACCTCGGCCGACAATCTCGACTTCATCGAGCCCAAACATCTCGACTCATCCTTTTGGATGATCATGGACATGATCGATGCTCTCGAAGACAACTGGACGCCGTTGAACCTTCGGCCCAAGGGTGAGCCACAGCTAGGGAAATACGGGCTTTTCCCTGCGATAGGCGGCCATAAGACGAATGACGACCGTACCATGGCCTATCTATGGATACTCAACCTCGGCGATGGAACCAACTCGCTACTGGATATCGCCGAAAGGTCTAAAATGCCGTTTGTCGATATTGCGAGCGCTGCCGGCAGGCTGCTCGAGGCGGGCCTTGTCTCGAACCTCGGTTTCCTGACGCGCTAGACCTTCATTGCAAAGCGGGCCAACCGAGGTCCTTTTCCGATATGACCGAGGGCGGCGCAGGCCATTCTACACCTATCGCGGGCGCGTCATAACGGATCCCCGCCGCACTTGCCTCGGCATAGGGCGCCGAAATCAAATAGGACACAGCAACGTCGTCGCTGAGCGACTGGAAGCCGTGTGCAAAACCCTCGGGAATGTAGAACTGCGCGCCATTGTCGGCCGACAACACCATGCCAACCCATTGCAGATAGGTCGGCGAGCCGCGGCGCAGATCGACGGCGACATCCCATATCGATCCTTTGACGCAGGAAACCAGCTTTGTCTCCTGATGCGGCGGCCGCTGGAAATGCAGCCCTCGAACGGTGTGTTTAAGCTTCGATAGAGAAAGGCTGTGCTGACTGAAGTCCGATACCAGCGCGTTGCCCTCAAATTCGCGCTTGCAGAACGTCCTGGCAAAAGAGCCGCGACTGTCCCGCACAGGCACCGTACTGACTACCCAAAGCCCTTCGATTTTCGTCTTCTCAAACAGCATTCGGCGCTCCTGATGCAACCCCGTATTCAAGAAGAATTCTCCGCCATTTCAGCGACTCCGGAGTACACCCATAGGCAGCACCATAGCTTGAAGCCAGCTTGGCGAATAAGTCACCCTTTCGGTTGCCGAAACCAATAGCTGAAGCGCATTTTAGAGGATTATCATATCAACCTACGGCTTATGGATGACGTTTTCGAGCCGAATGCGGTATCGTCACTCACCCTGATCCATAGTATTTTTTCCAGTTAATAAAAGAATTTTCTGAAATTCACTCGAAAACACTGCGATGAAATCAGGGGACGTCAGATGAATAATGAGGCGGTTTTTTCTGCAAGATTGAACAGGACGCATAACGTCAGGCTTTGCCGTCTTTGCAGCTCGCCATTGGTGCATACCTTCGTCGATCTTGGAATGTCTCCACCCTGCGAAAGCTTCATCGCAGCTGACGCAGCCAACGACGTGGAGCCATTCTATCCGCTCCACGCATTCGTTTGCGACGAATGCTTCCTCGTCCAGCTTCAGGAATATGTTGCGCCCGAGAATATTTTCACGGAGTACGCGTATTTCTCCTCGTTCTCGGACAGTTGGGTCGCTCACGCAAAGCGGTACTGTGACATGGTCATCAAGCGCTTCGTGCTTGGCGACTCCAGTTTCGTTGTCGAGCTTGCCAGCAACGACGGTTACCTGCTGCAACATTTCTTGACCAGCAACATCCCGATGCTCGGAATTGAACCGGCGGTCAACGTCGCAAAGGTGGCGATCGGGAAAGGTATTCCGACACTGACGGAATTTTTCAGCGAGGCTCTAGCAACCGATATGGCAGCCAGGGGACAAAAAGCTGATCTCATCATCGGCAACAATGTCCTTGCCCACGTGCCTGATATCAACGATTTCGTTGCCGGCATGAAAGTCCTGCTCAAGCCTGAAGGCGTGATCACCCTCGAATTCCCGCATATCGAAAAGCTTATCGCGGAAAACCAGTTCGACACCATCTATCACGAGCACTTTTCCTACTTCTCATTGCTGACCATAGAAAAAATGACCCGCCGTCACGGGCTCAAGGTTTTCGATGTCGAAGAGATACCCACACATGGCGGTTCGCTGCGGGTCTTTTTCTCGCATGAGGACAGCAAGTTTCCGCGTGAAGCCCGCGTGGATAGCCTTTTGGAACGGGAGCTGAATGCCGGGCTCGACAGAATAGAGACCTATACGGCCTTCGCCGAAGCCGTGCGCCAGACCAAGCGGAATCTTCTGTCTTTCCTCATCCGCCTCAAGGAGATGCGCAAATCCATCTGCGCCTATGGCGCACCGGGAAAGGGCAACACGCTGCTGAACTATTGTGGCATCGGCACCGATTTCATCGATTTTGCAGTTGATCGCAATCCTTACAAACATGGCCGTCTCACGCCGGGAATGCATATTCCGATCCGGCCCGTCAGCGAAATCCCGCGCATGAAGCCGGACTACGTTCTCATTCTTCCCTGGAACCTGAAGACTGAGATCGTTGCGCAAATGAACGATATCAAAAACTGGGGCGGGAAATTCATCGTTCCAATTCCCGACATATCCGTCATTGATCCGAAGGAGTTGGCACAATGAAGGTCGTCTTGTTCTGCGGCGGCAGGGGTACCCGCATCAGGGAATATTCCGAAAGCGTCCCGAAACCGCTGATCCCGCTCGGGTCTCAACCGATCATGCGGCATGTCATGCAATATTACGCCCGTTTCGGGCATGAGGACTTCATCCTCTGCCTTGGCTACAAGGCGCATGTCATAAAAGAATTCTTCCTGAACAGCCGGCCGGAAAGCTATGCCGATTGCGTCATATCAAGCCCCGGACGGGTGGAGTTGCTCGAGGAACTGCCGAGGGACTGGCGCGTATCCCTGATCGATACGGGGATATGGCGCAATATAGGCGAACGTCTCTGGGCCGTACGTCATCATCTCAAGGGCGAGAAGATGTTCCTTGCCAATTATAGCGACGGCCTGACCGACGTCGATCTCGACGACATGATTGCCCAATTCGAAAAGAGCGACAAGCTCGCCTGTTTTCTGGCTGTCAGACCGCCCCTCACCTACCACCTAGCGGAGATCGACGAGAGCGGAAGGGTCCGGGAATTCCGGTCGTCGGAAACATCCGATATGTGGATTAACGGCGGCTACTTCCTGATGCGGCCGGAAATTTTCGACTACATGCGCGAGGGTGAGGAACTCGTGCTGGAACCGTTCTCGAGGTTGATTTCCGAAGACAAATTGATGGCCTACAAACACGAGGGTTTCTGGCGGTCAATGGATACGCTCCGCGACTGGCAGACGTTGGAGGCGATGGTCGAGCGTGGTGACATGCCATGGATTGGAGACGATGGATCAATGGCACACAAGTCGTCAAACACGAAGCTGCTGCCATGAAAAACATGTCCCTCGCCTCCGCCGGTGATCGCCTGTCGATCCTTTGTCTAGGAGCTCACTCCGACGACATTGAGATCGGCGTCGGAGGCACGGTCCTCAGTCTGCTTTCAAAGGGCGTATTGCTTGATGTCTATTGGTGCGTCCTCAGTGCCGGCAATGAGCGGGCCCTGGAGGCACGAAGTTCCGCCGAAGCTTTTCTTGCAAAAGCAGCATCCTACTCGATTGAGCTGGCATCGTTTCAGGACAGCTACTTTCCCTCGCAGAGCCGCGAGATCAAGTCATGGCTGCTGACATTGCGCGACAAAGTCAGCCCCGACGTCATATTCACGCATAGCCGCGAGGATGCGCATCAGGACCACCGCGAAATCAACAGGCTCACATCCAACATCTTCAGAAATCACCTGATCATGGAATACGAAATCCCGAAATGGGACGGCGATTTCGGCAGAAGAAACGCTTACGTGCCGTTGAGCGAAGACGCGATGAACATGAAGGTCGAGCTTCTCCTGCAACACTTTGGAACACAGAGGTCGAAGGACTGGTTCGATGCGGATACCTTTCGTGGCCTTGCGCGGCTGCGGGGGATGGAATGCCGTGCGCCTACACGTTTTGCGGAAGCCTTTACCGTCAGAAAGCTGACGTTCGCCTGAAACAGGCGAAAGCCTGTTGACGATACGAAATCGACGTTTTTCGGAAATTAAAAGAAACCAAAAACAATACAGGGGGCATTTTCGTCATGATCCATAACCACATCTCCGAAAACCCGCCGGAAGGCGCACCGTATCCGCAGACCGCATCAACTGCGGCTGGCTATATCGGCATCATAGATCGTCGCATGCTCGAGCGGGAATGCCTCGCCCATAGTCTCAACTATCAATATGCGGACAGGCGCATCCTGACCTTCTCCCATCTCGGCGAATGGCAACAGGCACGTGCGGAAATCGGCATGCCTGCGGCGGTTCTGGTCAGTGCCTTGCCCGGTCCCTCGGCGGAAACAAACCGCGAGCTCGCGGAGATTGTCGCTGCGGTTTCGCCGGCCGCCGTCGTCGTACTCTCCGACGATCAGGACATCAATACCATCCTCGATACGATCGCTCTTGGCGTGCGCGGGTATATATCGAGCTCCGTCAGCGTCGATGTCTGCGTCCAGGCGATCAGTCTTGCAATCGCGGGCGGCCGTTTCATACCGGCCAGCAGCGTCATGAACATGAAAAGTCTGTTCGGCCTGACGGCACACGCCACCATACCGCCGATGAAATTTACAAGCCGTCAATCGGCTATCGCTGAGGCCCTGCGGTGTGGAAAGGCGAACAAGGATATCGCTCTGGAGCTGAATCTCTGCGAAAGCACCATCAAGGTGCATATCCGCAATATCATGAAGAAGCTTGGGGCAACCAACCGCACGGAAGTTGCCTGCAAGATCGGCGACATGGCGTACGACCGCTAAGCACACGCCATCCACCGACCGCTACTGAACGCCCCGCTTACAGCAGGAACCGTCATGATCCAGTCGCCATCATCTCCGGTTGAGCAGGAAGGTATTTCCCGCTTCATAACCATCCTGCGGGAGCGGCGCAGAGCCGTCTTCATTTGCTTTCTCGCCAGTTTCGCAGTCGCGGCAATCGGCTATGCGCGAACCCCGATCCGTTACAAGGCCGAGGCGACCCTCGCACTTGATGTCCGCAAGCTTCAAGCGCTCCCCACCGAATCCGTGGTCTCTCCCCTACCTCAGGAAAGCCCGGTGCTTCGAACCGAACTCGATATCATCGGATCGAGGTCCATGGCCGAACGGGTTCTCGTCTTCCTGCAAAAAGATCGCCTGCTCGAAGGGCGGCAAATCAAATCCGGCCGGGCGACCACCGACGCGATCGTGCTTGGCAATGACGCCGAGACATCGAAAATGATCGATGACCTCATGACCAACGTTCGTGTGATGAATGATGGCCGGTCGTATACGATTTACATCTCCTATTATGCCGGTGATCCGGCGCTTGCCGCAAAAGTCGCCAATGCTTTCGGGGAAGCCTATATCGACTATCAGATCGACCTCCAGACAACAGCAACCCGGCGTGTGAGCACATGGCTCGGGGAGCGGCTGGTCAGTCTGCGGACGGAACTCGAGGAGTCCGAACGCCAGGCGTCGCAATTTCGCGAAAAATCCGGATTGATAGACACGGGTGGCCTTCCCCTGCAGTCGCAGCGTCTTTCAAGTCTGAATGTCGAGCTGACGACGCTACAAGCCAAGCTGGCGGGGTCAAGGGCGCGCCTGGCCACAGCGCTCGAACTGCAGAAAAGCGGCGATGGGCTCGGGATCACCGAAGTTCTGTCCTCTCCATCGATCCAGCTTTTAAGGGCCGAGCAGGCAAGGGTCATCAGAGCCATTGCCCAGATCGATGAAAGCGGCGCCGTCATGAGTCCGGAGCGGCCACAGTTATCCTCCCAGCTCAGTTCACTCAACAAGCAGATCGATTCAGAGATCGCGCAGATCATCGCTGCCTTGCGCAACGAGATCGAGGTCAACGAAAAACAGCGGCAGGAAGTCGAGGCCAGTCTCAATGATGTGCAACGCGCCATTTCCACGACGGATATGGCAATGGTTCAATCCGGGCAACTTGACCGGGAAGCAGCAGCGAACCGCTCGATCTACGAGACATACCTCGCACGCTACAAGCAGACCATCGAACAGGACGGTATTGCAACTGCCGAGGCGCGGATCATATCGAGCGCAATGCCGTCCCGTAAGCCGACCAGTCCGGACGCGGGTCTGTGGGGCCTCGTTGCACTTCTTCTCGGTTGCGGCACCGGTTTGGCAACGGCTTTCATCCTGAATTTCACTGACCGGTCCGTTGGCTCCATCACGTCTCTTCAACAGAAAACCGGACTGAACGTCATCGGGCGCATTCCACGCAGTTCCTTCGGAGAGTTCCAGAACAAGCCCGGGAAATTCAGCAGCGGCGCGGCGGATTTCTACAGCGCGTTTGCCGACCTTCAGACCCACCTGCAGTTGGCCGAGAGCAAGGCGAAAGTGATCGCCTTCACATCTTCGGCCGATGGGGAAGGCAAGACGTTCGTGATTGCCAATCTTGCCAGATCTCTTTCCATGAGCGGCGTTAATCTGCTGCTGATCGATGCCAATCTGCGGAACCCGGCTCTCGGGGGCGAATTCGATGTGGGATCGACGTCGCATGTTGCCCAGGCGGTCAGCCGCGAGGTGTCCCTGGACGACGTCATGCAACGCGATCAGGCCTCCGGGGTCGACATCATCGTCGCCGAGAAAAGCGACCTGCCGCCAAATCTTGTTCTTGGAAGCAAGCGCTTCGCCGGACTGATTGCAGAGGCGAGACAGCGATACGAACTGGTATTGATCGAGGCCCCATCCGTTGCCCATGACCTCGACCTGTTGCGGATCGCCAGTCTGTCGGACGCCGTATCCTTCGTGGTCCGACAGGACGTCGCCGATGGCACGGGCATGAAAAACGCCGTCACCAAGCTGCGGGTCGCGGGCCGGTCGATCACAGGCATCATCCTCAACGGAATACGACGCCCGAGAAAGCGTCACCTCCCGGTCTGGCCGAGGATTTTCCGGGACTGGAATACTCATTTCAAGCTGCGGAAACGGGCGACCAGCCTGCGCGCCCCGGCTGTCGTCCATAGCGAGAGGTGAAACATGCGCGTCGCGAAAAAGTCCAAACCCTTTTCCCTGATGATCGCCAGTGCCGCCTTTCTGTCTCTGGCCGTTTGTCAGTTGCCGGCCGCTGCTGATGGAACCAACTACAAGGTCGCTGCCGGCGACGTCTTGACGATCTCCGTCTATGGTGACCCCGGGCTGACCGGCCTCTTCCCTGTCAGTGCGGATGGAACGATCGGTTATCCGCTTCTTGGCAATGTCAACGTTGTCGACGAGACGGTGAATGAAATCGGGGCGCGGATCAGCCGCGAGCTGGCAAGCCATGTGGCAAACCGCTCCGTCGCCGTTGCGGTTAAGGAATATGCTCCGATCTTCGTTGTCGGCGACGTCCAGAAGCCGGGAAAATATGAATACCGTCCCGGCATGATCGTGCTTGAACTATTCGCATTGGGCGGGGGATTGCGGGAGTCTAACGCACAGAGGGATACCTCGGGCATACAGTTGATTGCCGCCCAGCAGGAATATGAAGACATGTCGATGCAACTGCTGTCGCAGGATATCCGGCGCGTTCGGCTGGAGGCGGAACTTAACGACACCGAATTCGAATATAAGGGCAATGAAATCGGGCTTGTCCGGGATCGCGCCGCATTGGAGAAGATCGTGGATTCTGAAAAAAGCCTTTTCCGCCTTCGCCTCTCGGCGCAGCAGGACGAAAAGACCAACCTCGAGGTCCAGCGACAGAACTTCATTCAGGAAATAGACACGCTTCAGAAAAGCAACGTCATGCGCAGCCAGCAACTTGAACTGCTCGACATGGACGTCAACGCCTCGAAGGAACTTGTCACGCGCGGGGCAGCCTCCGAGGCGGCCCTGAGAGAGCGCAAGCGCGAATTGCTATCCATGAACCAGCAGGTGCTGGAATCCACATCGTTCCTGGCGCGTGCGCAACAAAACAAGAGCGAGGTGGAGCGGCGTATCCTGGAGCTTAAGAGCAAAAGGCATAACGACGCCGCGACCGAATTGCGGGAGACCTCCCTGGACATCATGCGCCTGAAAAAGAAACTGGCCTTCAGCCTTCAATCCATGGCCGAGATCAGCTCGACCGCGCGGCGGGTTTCCAGCCTCGAGGACACGATCCAAACCAATTTCTTCATCGTGCGTCAGGTTGCCGGCACTTATCGCGAAATAGTTGCGGACGAGCATACTCAGGTCCGGGCGGGAGACGTCGTTCGCGTCCGCCTGTCGGTATCAGGCAGAGACCCGGTTTCGGAAACCATCGTCACAGGAAGCGTCAACTAGAGATCTGCGCGTCGCCGATGCCCTAGTCGAGCGGCCCTTAGATGGCAGCTACCGCTTTTGACGAGCTGTAGCCTCAGGCCGCAATTTGCTATCCTGAACAACTATATCGAACGTTCTTCTAAGAACCGCGCCCGCAAAAAAGAGTCCACCGCCGTTCCGACGGGCAGGCTGGCAACGTCCTTCGGAGAACAGGATTAATCGACACCAGTGGCGAGGAGACGGAGATGGAGCCTGCGATCGTTCCGGTTGGGTATCATATGGTCAAGCAGCATGCCGTCATCATCGTGAACGGCGAAAGAGGGCCGCAGCCCATCCATGTGACGCAAGATGCCCTGAACGACATCCTGTCTCCCCCGCAGTGCGATGCGCAACGTCTTGCGCAATTCGTCGACGTGTTTGCAACGATAGCGGCATGCAAAATCGAGAAGGGAATGTTTGCGTTCGATGGACAGATCTGGATCACAGCAACCGACGTCCGAGCCTGGCACAATTTGGCGACGGAGAACCGGCCGGCCGAGTGACATCTCCCAAACTCTGAAGCTTTTGTCCTTCTGCCAGCACCCAAGCTCGAAAAGTTGGCAGCCAGTAGGTGGATGGACGCGAACCCTACCGCTTGAAGCAAGATTGAACCGAAGCGATAAAAGCGGTTTGTAAGAATAACCCGTCGCCCCTGATACTTTAGCGGGTCCTTGGTAACGGGGGACAATTGGTGACTGGGAGGGGCCCGCTCGTTCAACCGGGCGAGCCAATTTGCGTTCTGCACAAACCGTCACCAGCGCCGCGCAAATCTTGTTGTGTCGACGGGTTCAGATTGAAATCTGCAAGAATATTGCCCGGCTCAAACTGGAACCACAGACCGCTCGCCACTCATGGAGGAACGAACGATCCGTCGGCTCCCCTCGCCTGAAATGAAAAACGCCGAGCCTGAATCTTGATGGACAGTGGTATCTTATATGATGAGCCATATTCGCTACTTTCCACCAGCCCGTCAACTAACCGCAGATACCACATTAGACGTAGTTTGCGCGGATTGTCCGAGAACAGACGCCGGCTCAATCCCGTGTTGGGCTTGCAGCATGGGAGGCACAATTTAACGGCGCTGACGGCGGGCTCCCGCTCTATATAGAGCCGTTTCCATCAGGTGGAGCTATCGTCAGTCAGCAAAGCAGACCCATCTTCCTGATCAGAAATAGCGCCGTTGGCCCTTGTGGGCTTGTTAAATGGCTTGTCGTAATATGTCCGACTGCAACGACTTCGTTTGTCGCCACCGCTGATATAAATCCTGAATTCCGTCTCTGAGCTCGACGGTCGAGTTCCAGCCAAGCGCGTTTAGCAGAGAGCAGTCGAGCAGCTTTCTGGGGGCTCCATCCGGTTTGCTGGTGTCAAACACGATCTCCCCATCGTAGCCGACAATATCTGCAATCAGACGGGCCAGATTGCTTATGGATATCTCATGCCCCGAGCCTATATTGATCAGCGGAAAATGCGCCGCCGATTTCATGAGGAAACAGCACGCATCCGCCAGATCGTCCACATGGAGAAATTCACGCAAAGGGCTACCCGTTCCCCATAGAAGGATCCTGTTCTGACCATTGATTTTCGCTTCATGCATTCTCCTGATCATCGCAGGAATGACGTGTGAGCTTTGCGGATCGAAATTGTCGTTCTGCCCATAAATATTGGTCGGCATCACGGAGACGCAATTCAGGCCGTATTGACGGGAATAGAATTGGGAAAGCTTGAGCGCGGCGATCTTCGCAATCGCGTAAGCCTCGTTGGTCGGCTCCAGCGAACCCGTCAAAAGGGCATTTTCCGTGATCGGCTGCGCGGCGAATTTTGGATAGATGCAGCTCGACCCCATCCAGAGAAGCTTATCGACACCAATATCCGCAGCCGTTTTCATGATATTCATCGAAATCAGCGTGTTGGTGTAAAGGAAATCGGCCGGACGGGCCGCATTTGCAGCGATGCCTCCGACCTTCGCAGCAGCGACAAAAATGACCTCAGGTCTTGCCGCAGCCATCCATTGCTCCGTCTCGTGCTGCCGGGTCAGATCAAGTTCTTTGCGAGAGACTTCGAGGATTTCGCAATTCTCCTGCTGCAGGCGTCGCACAATTGCCGAGCCAACCATTCCCGTGTGGCCGGCCACCCAGACGCGCTTGCCATTCAAGCTGAACGGAATTCCTTGCGGTTCATGCGACGAATTCATTTCTTCCCTCTTCCAACATCACGAGGCGAAGATCCGCTTCGACCATTTCCTGAACGAGGTCGCAAAAGGAAGTCGTGTGGCTCCAGTCGAGTTTCCTGCGCGCCTTGCTGGGGTCGCCGAGGAGGAAGTCCACCTCCGCCGGGCGAAAATATCTGGGATCGATTTCGATGATCGTGTCGCCGGTTTTGGCATCGTATCCCACTTCGTCGCTGCCATCGCCGTGCCACTCGATGGCTTTGCCAACCACGCCGAACGCAAGCTCAACGAACTCCCGCACTGTATGCGCCTCACCGGTCGCAAGGACATAGTCCTCCGGTATTTCCTGCTGCACGATGCGCCACATGCCTTCGACATAGTCGCGCGCATGCCCCCAGTCCCTCTTGGCGTCTAGATTGCCAAGACGCAACTTGCTCACGAGTCCGCGTTCAATGGCCGCGACACCGCGGGTGATTTTCCGCGTGACAAAAGTCTCCCCGCGAATGGGACTCTCATGGTTAAAGAGAATGCCGTTGGATGCGTGAAAGCCGTAACTTTCCCGGTAGTTGACCGTCATCCAGTAGGCGTAGAGTTTTGCCGCAGCATAGGGGCTTCTCGGATAGAACGGCGTCCCCTCGTTCTGGGCAACGGTGCCCATCCCTCCGAACAGCTCCGATGTGGACGCCTGATAAAACCGGCAGCGGTCGCCAAGGTTCAAGATGCGCATGGCTTCCAGCAGCCTAAGCGTGCCAAGGGCGTCCGCGTTTGCCGTGTATTCCGGCGTCTCGAAGCTGACCTGGACGTGACTCTGGGCGCCAAGATTGTAGATCTCGTCGGGCTGAACCTCCTGAATGACACGGCACAGGTTTGTGGCATCCGTCAGGTCACCGAAGTGCAGACGAAAGCGAAGGTTTTCCTCAAAGGGATCTTGATAAAGGTGATCGATCCGGCCGGTATTAAATGAGGAGGACCGCCTTTTCAGGCCGTGCACGATATATCCCTTGGCAAGAAGCAACTCGCTGAGATAGGCGCCGTCCTGCCCGGTTACGCCGATAATCAAGGCTCTCTTGTCTACCATCCACGACATCTCCCAGCGGTTCCGGCCCCGCATGGCGCCCCCTTAAAAAAGGTATAACGAGGCCCTGCGCCACGGCAGCATACCAAAAGGGAGAGGACGGCGGCTCAGAACTGGCCGATTCACCGTCCACCACGCCGATATCTGCCTTTAAGGGGAGGCGGGGTGGGTATCCTCCCTTCCGACTTAAGCCTTTTGGCCGAGTTGCAGGTCGCGCAGGCCGTGTCAGACTTCGGAAATACGACGCCGGGTCGCGCACGATCGCTACAATTGCAGCGATCACGAGACGACATCATCTACGGTTGATGGAGACGGATTTGGATGGGTACGTTCGCGACGACTTACGAAAAAGTGCAGAACTTTAACTGGGTGACGCGCTTTCTGCATGCGGGCCGCTATCGAAAGCTGCTTGAGGT
Source organism: Agrobacterium sp. RC10-4-1 (assembly GCF_014138475.1). Classification (NCBI taxonomy): domain Bacteria; kingdom Pseudomonadati; phylum Pseudomonadota; class Alphaproteobacteria; order Hyphomicrobiales; family Rhizobiaceae; genus Agrobacterium; species Agrobacterium sp. RC10-4-1. The sequence goes on along the minus strand of NZ_JACJIT010000010.1, from coordinate 21,602 downwards.
TCTGCAATCAGTGCAGAAGGACGTCGGCAATCGGAAGGTCAGAATACTGGATATCGGCTGCGGTCCTGGAACTGCGGTCGGACATATTCTGAAAAAATTCGACGTCGAGTATGTCGGTATCGATTACGATCCAATTTTTATCGAGGCCGCGCGCGATCGTTACAGCAAATACGGAAACTGTCGTTTCATCGTAGGCGACGCCACCGACAAGAGCCTTTACGAAACGATTGAGGCCGACATCGTCATCGCTTTGGAAACGCTTGAGCATATCCACCTCAACCGGGCGGTCCGGGTCATAGAGCATGTCTGCATGATCGTTCGTCCCCGGATTTTCCTTGTCACGGTGCCGGTTGAAGTCGGGCCAGCCGTATGGATCAAGAACTGGGGCTCCGCCCTGATGGGCTACAATCGGCAATCCGGGAACCTGAAAGAAACGTTTTGGGCAGGGCTATACAAAATGGACCGGGTGCCCGCGCACCGTATGTCACATCAGGGCTTCGACTGGCGGTGTCTGGCGCAGCTCATACGCGTCAACGCGCCCTTGCGCGAAATAGACAGCCTGCCATTCTCCTTCGTTCCGCGCGCGATCAGCCCGAACGTCGCGCTGATCGCCGAGCCCGCAAAATCAATGATCGATCTGGCAAACGACGACCCCGAGGCATGGAAGATCAACCATGGCCAGTCAGCCTCGAACCACCTGCATGGTGTTCGCGACGATGCCCCCCTTCACGCCAAGTCCCTTTGAATAGCCCCGAGTTTCGTAGACACCCTCGAGTTGGATTTTCTGCTGCTTCTCGAACTCGATGTGCGACAGTGTTCCGTTTCTCACGTGCTTGCGTTTCGGGTTGTAGAACATCTCGATATAGTCGAATACATCGTAAAGAGCTTCATCGCGTCAAGGGCAGGCCTTGCGATGTATCCTCCCTGCTTCAGGAGATAGAAGAAGCTTTCGGCACCCCACCAGTCCGGATCGAGAAACCGTTATCAGTGAGGTCGAGGGCAATAAGGATGGATGAGAAGAGGCACAGTATAGCAACAGCTTTTCAAAGTGTTCGTACCAAGATACTTATTCAGTGCCTTAGGGATTGGCAATGTCTGGACGGCAGTGACGGCGAAATAATCCAGCCATTCAAAAATCTTGTCGCCTTCCAGCTTAAGAATTCCCATGATCATCTCCCGCCTGTTTCAACGCCGTCGACACACTCAAACCGATCAAGCCATTCGGTGAGAACGCAATATCCAACGGAGAACAGCGGGTCCTCCGCCGCTCCAACAACGTTCCGCAGAAACCTGTTCCGGCTTCGGAATGGGCTGGGCATGGCAACTTCTCCTGCGCCAGTTGCCTCTGTCTTGGCCCGACAAGGATTTCAGCTCCCATACCTTTTCTAGCTTAATGATTTTTTCGCAATATACACTTTTTAGATGCAATCGACGCGCTTCTAAAATACGTTCGTAGGAAATCAGTCTAGGGGACAAAATTGAAGCCATACACTCGTTCGATAATCGATCAAACTATCTTTTGTGCATAGACTGCATCGACATAGATGAAATGAACGGCGAGGTGACGTCATGAAAGACCCAAGAAAAATAGTCACAGAATGGTGGCAGCCCAAATCTTCCTTCATGGACAAGAAAGATACCGGTACTGAGCAAAAGTCGTTTGCTCCCAAATCCTCCTTCATGGACAAAACGCCGGCCAAGCCCACGAACGGAACGACAACACCTCAACCGCCCCAGCCGAAAAAAGACGATTAGCGCAGTATGGAATGGGTTGCGACATTCGTTGCAGTTATCGGGCTGTTTGTATCACTCTACACGACCCGCCGTACCATTGCCGAAAGCAATAAGGCGCGCGATCTGCAAACACTGGAGTCGATTCGCTCATCCGTTCAGCAGACGTCTATCGAGCTTGTGACCGTTCTAAGAAAACCAGATGTCAAGGATGAAGAATGCAATTTTTTTGCTACCCATTTCCTCGATACGCTCGAATTCGCCGCGCATATTTACAGCCAAAAAATGGTTGGTGATAAGGCTCGCGAATTTGTGTCCGGCTGGCTTAAAGCCGAACTCGAAGGTATCTCCTCTAACCAATGGTTAAGAGAGCACCTACGTCCATTAAAACTGAATGATGGCCGCTATGGTGAGTTGCGCGCGTTCGCGCGTGCCAACAAAATCGTTCTCTTCAAAGAAAAGAGCGGGACAGAGGACTGAGATCCCAACGCAAGAGTGGCTTGCAACGAGTTCGCGATATAGCGTCCCCGAAAGCGTTGAAGTCGAAGCTCGACAAACGACAGACGGCAATGGAAGCACTTGCCGAGGACATGGAGGACTTGATCGAGACCTATGGCCTCTAATCCGCCCGTCGCGGTCTACGATGCCTGCGTCCTCTACCTCTTCCACCTGCGCAACATTCTGATCCAGTGAGTCACCCCAAGGCCGCCAAAGTCATCTCCTCTATCTCTTGAGAGAGACGCGGAGGTAAGACACCTTGCTTGATAAGCACCCTCAGCCTTGATGCGTATTCCTCAGCCTCCAAGCGTTTTCCTAGCGCCGCCGATGCGCGTGTTAGTGCCAGTTCCAAACGCATGCGATCTCCGAGCTTGAGTCCGACGGCGTCGTGCTGATCGATCTCCTTCATATCTCTCAGAACAAGTGGCAACATCTCTTGTGCGACGGCGGGATTGCGCAGGATTTCCGACGCAAGGCGAATGCGTAACGCGAAGTTGTCAGCGAATTTCACGATCGCGTCTTCGTAATGCATCTGAATATCAACCTTGGCACGATCTGCACACAGAAGCGCCTGGAGTTTGGCGAGGCAGTAGTCGCCGTTTTGCAGGATTGACGGAAAGCGCTGTTCCGCAACGTTGATGATCTGCAAGGCTGTTGTAACCTCATTGGCCATGACGGCTTCGTTCATGTCGTTAACGACGGACCGATAGCCAGCACCCGCTTCATTGATCTCCCGCAATCTCTGCTCTCGAGCCGCCACGATATCCCAGTTGCCATCTCGTACCCGGCTGAGAATTTGCACCAATGCATCCGGATATCCAGTCCAGAGGAGTACCCCGCTAGCATCAACCACGAAGGCGGCGGGCACCGCAACGTGACCACTTGCCTCGAACCATGCTCTCGTAACCTCGCCGCGAGAAAGCCGCGTGCGATCACTCGTCGCTTCAATGAAAAGGCGAGATTTTACCGAAAGCGAACGGCCAAAATCCAAGGTTGCTTCAACATCGCGCACCATGATAGCGACACCATAGCTGGATGTTTTGAACTCAGTGTCAAGGGCGGAAAGATTCTCGAGTACTTCAACACAGCCAGTACACCCAGAGTTCCAAAGGACGATTACACTCACCTTGTCAACGGAGGCAGGGAGCACGTGTTGCTCGCCTATCGGAATTTCAAGATCAAGCGTCGGTGCGCGGTCGCCCGGCAAAAAAAGCAAATCACTAAAATCCGCGCACCCAGCCATTTCCTCTGTCCTCATTGAATTAGATCAGGCACACTCCGCCGCCGCTAATGACGTAAGCGCACGTGCAATACGAGCCGAGCCCCGCAAAGCAATCCAAACTATCACGGCATTCCACCGCGGGGCATGGGATTGGTGCGGCAGCGTCGTCTGTTTCCACCCCGGCTATTTCGCGCGGTTCCGTGTCAGGGCTTTCTTTCTGGAACTCGACGCACTCCAGCAAAGACGCGGGATTGTTCAGGCTTCCCAGTTTTGACGACACATCAAACCGGACAGGAGGGACGATCAGCCGAGAAGAATCTCCAGATAAAGTTTGATTTTCTGGAAGAAATGCGACGCTAGGATGTCCATTTACGTTATACACAGGCTCCAATTGGCTCCCGTCCGTCGTTATGGACCAAGTGGATGAGTTCATTGCTACCGCGGAACGGATCACACCAGGCTGCATCGAAAGCTCGTGAGCGCAATCTAGGGATTTGGTGTTTCCTGATGTTCCCAATGGCCCCTTCATTTGTGAGTAGTGCAGAACTCCGCGTTTAATTTCCACTGTTACGCCCGGCTCAAGAGCGGCCCTCTCCCAGCCGCCTTTCGATATGAAAGAGTACGCTCTTTGGTGACCATAGAAGTCGAGTTCTTGTGAGGGAAACCTTTCGCTCACCATTTTGGTCTGGTTTGGAATACTTGAGACTCAACCAGGTCGTTTGCGTCTGACCCGGAGTTGTGCGCTGGTTAAAAGCCGATAGCGCCTTGACGGTCTGTTCAGAACCTTGGTGATCTCATTTATCACTTTGCCGCCGGAACCGGTTCGGGTAGGCGGGCTTTCTTCATTCTCGAAAAGAAACCCGCCGCGGTAGCGGCAGGCTCATCTCTTTTTGTGCGCCCTGATTTCAGCTTATGGAGAAACGCTCAGGTCGAAACGTCGCGAGCATGGGATGTTCGGTCCCCGTCACAACCTCGAACGCGAGTAATTCGCCAACGATGAGACCCAGTGTTGCACCGCTATGGCTGAAGGCCACGTAATAGCCCGGGATAGCTTTGAAAGCCCCAATCACTGGCTCCCCGTCGCCGGGGATAGGCTTGCCACCAACGCCGATCGAAGCGACCTCGATCTGCGGATTGCCTTCCATTACCTTCGAAGCTTCCGCCAGAAGCTCTCCAACGGCGCCATCGTCGATGTCATAGCTGCCGTCTGCGCGCACCCTCACACCCTCGTCGGCCGCCCAGTCGGCATCAAGCGAAAAGGTACTTCCCGGCGCTGGGCGAACAGCGACTCGCGGTGTGTTGAGGACAGCCCGCAGGGGATGGGCGAGCGGTTTGGTCTGCACGAGAAGCGCGACGGGTGTCCCGTCGCCGATCGTCTGCCCGCTTTCCGCAGCCATCTTCGGCACGGCCGGACCTGTCGCGAGCACAACAGCATCGGCTCGATGGAGATGACCGTCTGCGGTTTCCGCACCGACGGCACGACCACCCTCGAGCACGACCCGCGCGGCGCCCTGGTCCGTCACCAGAACGCCCCCGAGCCCGGAAAACTCTTTGAGAAGCACACCGATCAATATCGGCAGATCAACCCAGCCCTCCCCGGCATTGAAAATTGCACCCTGCCGGGTGATCGCGCCCGCATCGACACCGGGCGCGACACGGGCGACTTCGGCTGCGGAAAGCCGCAGTGCGTCGTAGGCAAGCGAAACCTCGTGGCGATAGGCCGCGTCGATCTCGTTGCGCTCGTCATCCGCATCCCAGGTCAGGCCACCATCGAACCGAAGCCAGTCTGCGTCGGGATTCCGCGACGCCAGCGTCCGATATCGGTCGATGCCGGCCATACGCAGTCTATGATATGGTTCCGAGCGCATACGCGCCGAGTTGAGCCAGGAGAGCGAGCGACCTGAGGCGCCATTGGCGGGCGGGCCGTCATTAAGGATCGTAACCTGGACGCCGCGTCGCGCAAGCTGCAAGCCGGTGGAAACTCCGAAGATACCGGCACCGATGATGACGGCCGAAGAGATAGTGTTGTCGGTCATGGGGTTGGCTTTCATTCAATTGTCATACGGATGGTGTGAAGCGGTCAGGGCTTTTCCCAGCGACCACTGGCGGCGGAGCGGAAGAGGGCGTCGATTGCCTTCATGTTCGCAATCGCGTCGCCAAGCCCCGTGTCGAGTGGCTCTCCGGAGAGAATGGCCTCGGCGAATGCATCGGCCTGTTCGCGATACTGGTCGACCTGCCCGATCATGATCTCCTCGCGCCCACCGCCAGCAAGATCACGGCCGTCATCGAAGATAAGGACATTCGGTTCATCGGCCGGTGCATTGAAAGGAATGGGAATTTCCAGACGCCCGCGCGTTCCAAGCACCGTAACCTTTTGCGTGAGGGAAAGCTGTGTGGAACAGGTAAAGGCAAGCTGCCTTCCCTCCGGAAATGCCAGCAACCCGCTCGTCAGCCGGTCCGTGCCAAAGACGGGATCGCGCTCCATGAGCGCAATCGCCTGCACCGGTTCCGCGTCGAACAGAAAGCGCGCGGTGTTGATGGCATAACAACCGACATCGAAAAGACCGCCGCCGCCGATGTCGGCCTGATTGCGCACATTTGCGGGATCGTCGAGATAATAGGAAAAGATCGTCTGGATGACCCTGGCCTCGCCAAGGCGCCCTGCGGCGATCATCGCACGTGCTTTCTTCCATTGCGGATGGTGGCGAACCATGAAGGCTTCGGCGACGGGCAGGTCCGCCACCTTCTGTGCGGTCGCCAGTTCCGCCGCCTGCGCGGCATCAAGCGCGATCGGCTTCTCGCAGAGCACGGGTTTACCGTGCGCCAGCGCCTTGATCGTCAGGGGAACATGCAGATGATTGGGTAAAGGGTTATAGATTGCATCGATTTCCGGATCAGCCAGCAGATCATCATAGCTGCCATAGGACCTGGCGATACCGAAGCGCACGGCCATCTCCCTCGCCTTGCCAGCATCGCGCGAGGCGATTGCTGCAACGCGCCCCAGGCGGCTGGACTGGATGGCAGGAATGACCGCCTTGGCGGCGATGGCCGCGCAACCGAGCACGCCCCATCGTATCGTTCGTGGCATGTTTTTCTCCTCCCGACGGTTAGAGCACTTCCGCAAGGAAGCGCTGAAGACGCGGGCTCTGCGGGTTGTCGAATATTGCTTCGGGCGTGCCGGCTTCCACCACGCGCCCTTCGTCCATGAAGACGACCTGATCGGCGACCCGACGGGCAAATCCCATTTCGTGCGTCACGACGACCATAGTCATGCCGCGTGTGCCGAGTTCGGCCATGAGGTTGAGCACACCCTTGACCAACTCAGGATCGAGAGCGCTCGTCACCTCATCGAAGAGGATGACTTCCGGTTCCATGGCAAGCGCACGGGCAATGGCGACGCGCTGCTGCTGCCCGCCGGAAAGACCGCCCGGACGGTGATGCTGGCGGCTCGCAAGACCGACATCCGCAAGCCTTACCTTGGCGATACGCTCGGCCTCGGCTGCCGGCAGGCCTTTGATCTTCGTCAGCGACAGCATGACGTTTTCCAGTGCCGTGTGATCCGGAAAAAGATTGAAATGCTGGAAAACCATGCCGACCCGGCGGCGCAGCTTTTCCGGCTTCATGGCGAGGATGCTTTCACCATCGATGAGAATATCGCCACTTTTCGGCTCGACCAGACGGTTTAGCCCACGCAGCAGGGTTGATTTGCCGGAACCGGACGGGCCGATGATGCAGGTGACGCTGCCCGGCTTTACGGTGAGGTCGACACCTTTCAGCACGTCGAGATCGCCATAGGCCATGCCGAGACCGCGCACGTCGAGGCGACCGCCCTTGAAGGAGACACCGGTTGCGCGGGCTGCACTGTCGAGTTCACTAACTTCTTCCAGCCCACTGGTGATGGTCGAGGGGCGCTGCTTGCCAATCCGCAGGCGATTGTCGATTGCATTGACGACATGGGTGAGCGGTACGGTGACGATGAGATAAAACACGCCTGCCAGCAGCAGCGGTGAAAGATTGCCCGTCACCACCGCCTGGTCCTGCCCTACGCGGAAAATCTCGCGCTCAGAGGCCAGAAGCCCAAGGAAATAGACAAGGCTTGAATCCTTGACGTTGCCGATGAACTGGTTGACGAGGGCCGGCAGCACACGGCGCACGCCCTGCGGCACGACGATAAGGCGCATCCCTTGACCGTAGCTCATGGACAATGCCCGGCAGGCCTCCATCTGTCCGCGGTCGACGCTCTGGATACCGGATCGGAAAATTTCGCCGATATAGGCGCCGGCAATCAGGCTGAGCGCCAGAATACCGAGTGGATAAGGTGACGGTCCGAAGAGCTCGCGACCGATGCGGGCAAAACCCTGACCGATAAGGAGGATTGTGACGATGGCTGGCAGGCCGCGGAAAATATCGGTATAAAGACGTGCGGGTATCCGCAGCCATGGCGAGCGGGAAATGCCCATGATGGCGAGTATCATGCCGATGACGACGCCAAGCACCGTCGAAGTCGCAGCCAGGATCAGCGTGTTCTTCAGACCGACTGTGATCATGGTCGGCAGCACTTCGGCCATGGCGTTCCAGTCGAGGAAGCTGCGGCGCAGGTTTTCAAGCCAGTTCATCAGGATATCCCTTAAAAGAAAGGTCGGTCCGACCAGTGAAGGCCGGACCGGAAGGCGGCATCACTGCTTGGGAAGATACGCCTGCGGCATCGGCGTGCCGGGGAACCATTTTTCGTGCAGCTTTTTCCAGGTGCCGTACTGCATGGCCTCTTTCAGGCCCTTGTTGAGTGCCTCGCGCAAAGCATCGTTGCCCTTGCGGATGACGAAACCGGCCGGTGCATCGAAGCTCGGAATATTGACTGCAATCTTCAGCGCCGGGTAACGGGTGGAATAGTCCTTCGCCGCCTCGAAATCGAGGAAATGGGCATCGACCGTGCTGTTGTTGAGAGCGGAAACGGCAGAGTTGTTGTCCGGGAACTTCACGAGATCGGTGCCGGCAAAGTTCTTTTCGGCATAGATTTCCTGCAGCGTGCCCTGCACGACGCCGAGACGCTTGCCCTTGAGGCCTGCTGCATCGGTGATGCCGGCCTCCGGAGTAAGGACGCTCAGGAAACCTGCGAGATAACCATCGGAGAAATCAACGGTCTCCTTACGCTTGGCCGTTGTACCGATTGCAGCCGCGGCCACATCGAAGCGGCCGTTGGCGACCGAGGGCATCAGGGCCGAGAATTCCTGGCCGGTGAAGACCACCTGCTCTTTCTTGAAGCCAAGACGTTCGGCGACATTGAGGAAAAGCTCGATGTCGAAGCCGGTAAAGTTACCGTCGGCGGTGGTGAAGGCATAGGGCTTGGCATCGCCCATCGTGCCGACACTGATGGTGGCGGGATCGATGAGGCCAAGGGGATTGTCGGCAAGCGCCGGTGTCGCCGCGCCTGCAACGACACTGAGCGTGACCGCGATCGCGGTGGCACAGATTTTGGCAAAGGGGAAATTGAAGGCTTCGGTAAATCGCATTGGTCTCGTCTCCTCTGGTGTCGTTGCCTGCGATGTATTCAAGGCGCATGGGTCCCATCCGGACGGCGGCATGACCTCACCCGCCCGGCCCATGCAGTTCGCATGTCGGAAGTCTTTTAGATTATTGAGACCGGTCTCATTTAAAAAAGAGACCGGTCTCTTTGATTATTCGCAATTGTTATCTTCGCGTTTGCCAGTCGTCAAGTTCTCTTGTAAGGCTACCATTTATGGACAAGAGCCTACCCAGAAGTACTTCTGTCACCGTGGCTGACGTCGCGCGCAGGGCCGGCGTCTCGAAGGCAACGGCTGCGCGCGTGTTGGGCGGCTACGGAACTGTTAGCGACCGGGTCCGCGAGGCCGTCACCGCCGCCGCTGATTACCTCGACTATCGCCCCAATGAGCTTGCCCGCAGCATGACAACGGGTCGCTCCGGTGCGATCGGTGTGGTGGTGGGTGATATCGAGAACCCGTTCTTTAGTCTCGCCATGCGCGGCATAACCGATGTCGCCCGACGGGCAGGATTCACCGTCATCCTCATAAATTCGGGCGAGGATGTTCTGATTGAAAAAGCGGCCATCCGCACCTTGCTTGCCAGGCGTGTAGACGGCCTCATCGTTTCACCGGCCAAGGAAACTGATGTCGGGCACCTGCATGAAGTTGTCCGCTCGGGGTTGCCGCTTGCGTTGCTCGACCGCGGAAGCGACACGCTCGACGTCGACACAGTTATTGCTGACGACCGGCATGCCGCCGAAAACATCACGCGCCGGCTGATTGCGCTCGGCCACCGCCGCATCGCTTATCTTACCGCCTGCGATACGCCGGACCATCGCTTCCGTACGACAAAAGATATTGCCACCGGTTCCGTGCGTCGGCGTATCGAAGGATATCTTGAAGCCTGCCGCGAAGCCGGCCTGACCGCAATGGGAGATTGGGTAAAGGTTGGCGCCGCGACCCCCGAAAAAACGCGTCGCATCGTTACCGAAATGCTCCAATCGTCACGGTGGCCGACGGCAATCATCGCATCGGACAGTACAATCGCCCTTGAAGTGTTCAAGGTTCACGCCCAACTTGGGTTCAACATTCCCGACGATGTGTCCCTTGTGTCATTTCACGACGCAGACTGGACATCGGTAACGACGCCCCCCGTTACAGTCGTGCGCCAACCTGTCTACGATCTCGGCGCGACGGCGGCTCAAATGTTGGTGGAACGGTTAAATGGTGAAGGTCAGGTGGCGCGAAAAGTAGTTCTGAAAACGGAAATCGTTGAACGAGCTTCCACCCGAGAAGTGCTTTGACTCTGCCGATGCAGTTGAACGGAATCGAACCGCCGGGCTTAACTTGATTGGCCAAGTCTCTGATTACATGCTGCTGCCCGCCACAGTAGCCAATTATGGGAACCAGTCACCGATGGTTTCTGGACAGGTATGGCAGGCTTTTAGAACACTAAACTCCTAGCGAAGATCGAAGGCGATTCCGGTGAGGCTTCCCGCAACCGGTTCGGCAGTTGCAGGAAACCCGTGTTTAACATCGCGATATGCGATCTCTTCTGGATTGCGGAGCGGCTGACCAGTTTATCACCAGCAATTACGCTCTTTCGGCTGCCCGCTACACGTTTGCTACGACCACCGCTGTGCTGGACATACAGCTTGGAACAAACTGACCGGCTGCGCTATTCAGGCGCACGACACAAGAGGATATGACCATGGCAACACCCCGACGACCGTCCAATCCGAAAGACGCAGCCGAGGCGCTTTTCAAACCGGCAAAGAAGGACACAGCGACGGCCATTGAACGGCCTGCAATCCCTAACACCAGGGACCTTGTATCATTGAAGATCGACAGCGATGTCCTCGCGCATTTTCAGGCAGACGGTCCAGGCTGGCAAGAGCGCATCAACGATACCTTGCGAGCCGCAATGAATGTGTCCAATTAAGCTCTCAAATTAAATCGAACCGTTGGCGGACGGTATCCAAACGCAGATCATTGAAAACTCTAGCTCGTCACCTTCGGCGTACCGATGTGAAGATCCGACCTGCATTGATCCTGGTTGTAGACTGTGAATAGCCCCGAGTTTCGTAGACACCCTCGGGTTAGATTTTCTGCTGCTTCTCGAACTCGACGGGCGACAGCATCCCGTTCCTGACGTGTTTGCGTTTCGGGTTGTAGAACATTTCGATGTAGTCGAACATGTCCTGGCGTGCTTCATCGCGTGAACGGTAAACCCTGCGACGTATCCTCTCTCGTTTCAGAAGATTGAAGAAGCTCTCGGCCACCGCATTGTCATGGCAGTTGCCGCGTCGGCTCATCGAGTGAACCAGATTGTGCTGCCTGAGGAACGAGGCTCAGTCCATGCTGGTAAACTGCGAGCCCTGATCCGAGTGGATCAGCACCTTGTCTTTCGGTTTGCGTCGCCACACCGCCATGAGCAGCGCCTGCAATACGACGTCCGTGGTCTGTCGGCTCTGCACTGCCCAGCCGATGACCCGGCGAGAATAGAGGTCGATGACAACCGCAAGGTAAGCGAAACCTTCGCAGGTTCGAATGTAAGTGATGTCCGTGACCCAGGCCTTGTCCGGAGCTGCTACGTCGAATTGCCGGTCGAGCTTATTATCGACGACAGACGGTCTGCCGCCATAGATGCCGGGACGGCGTTTGTAGCCGATCTGCGCCTTTATTCCGGCGAGACGCGCCAGGCGCGCGACCCGGTTCGGGCAGCACATCTCTCCCTGATCGAGAAGGTCGTCGTGCAGCTTGCGATAACCGTAGACCTTTCCGCTCTCTTCCCATGCCTTCAGGAGCAGATCGGTCTGTCGCTTGTCCTCATTGGCTCGCCTGCTCAGCGGGTTCTTCAGCCAGGTGTAAAATCCACTCGGGTGAACCCGCAGAAGACGGCACATCGTCCGCACCGAAAACTGCAAGCGATGCAAAGCAATGAACGCGTACTTCACTTTGCATCCCTGGCGAAATACGCGGCCGCTTTTTTTAGGATATCGCGTTCCTCAGTGACGCGAGCCAGTTCCTTCTTCAGCCGCCTGATCTCCTCGGCCTCGTCGTTGCCCTTGGAGTCCGACCCAGCAAACTTCTTCTTCCATTCATACAGCGAATGCTGGCTGACGCCGAGACGCTGCGACACCTCAGCCACCGGATAGCCCCGCTCCGTGATCTGCCGCACCGCGTCACGCTTAAACTCTTCGCTGAAATTCGATTTGCCCATGATGCTCTTCTTGCCTCAAAATTAGGAAAGAAGGCGTCTACAAATCTCGGGGCTATTCACTGGTCATCGGTGAGCATCGTGCCAATCAGATCAACCGAGAGAACATCATCTTCCCGCAGATGGAAGAAGTATCGCTGCATGTTTAATGTCCTGCACTCGCTATGAGACCTCAAACATCATCCTGTGTGGATTGTTCCCTTGAGAGGCTCAATCCCTAAGAATGGCTCGGGATTTCGGAACCGCAAACCGGCATTGTGGTTCGGGTCGCAGCTAACGATATGATCTCGTTCTTGTCCGCTCGACGCAGACGCTGACAGCGGTCCGGAGGTGAAGGTGAGACCTTCACCGTTGCGGGCGTAGGGACTGCGCCATCGAGAGCAAGGGAAATTCTTGTGTTACGGCAATTCAGCTCCTGATTGTGGAGCAGCGAGTTATGCTGACCGCGGCATGCCGTGATCGGCTGGTGAACGCGGGGGCAACTCTTATCGGGCCGCTTCGATCACCAGCAGACATTCTGGATGCATTGATGGAGGAAGGCGTGGACGCCGCGATCCTCGACGTTGGTGCCGATGACGAAACACTCGTCTCGGCGTCCATTATTCTCGAAGCAGCGAACGTGCCGTCTGTCTTCGCGTCCGGTCCGCCGGGCGCGTCATCCACTCTTCATTGATCTTCGCTCAAGCTGTCGGATCCGCGCTGATGATGGACTTCTTCTGGTAGTTGATCATGAAGCGAAACTCCCGAAGTGCTACACCCCGCTTCTTTGCGAGCAAATCTGCATCAATTTGATGGTCGTCGGTCAGTTCGGGAAGGTCCTCAAGCATTTCATCAATAGTCTTTTCTACGAGGTAGAGTTGCATCCGCTCATTCAAAGTGAAGCGGGTGGCCCAACGGAAAAGTACGCGTCGAAGGAGGTCGTGAGCGAAATCAGACGGAAGGGGCAAGAACTCGTCCTCCACACACGATAGGCGGGAGCACGTAGTAACCCTCAGTCGTCACCGCCTATTAATTCGGTTGGTGACAATGCGCGAAAAATTACCCCCAAACGGGATAAAGTCGACCCAGTAGTTGGCTAGGCTAATTAATACACATTGACGGAAGCGCAGAATTCTGGCCTGCTTGTGCAGTGATGACGATGGACGCAGCTTGCGCAGTAGCGATATGGCGCATTGGCAGGATGGTATAACCATCCGGCGAAAGCATCCAACCCAAAACACAAGGCTCCTGACAGGGCTGTTTTTATGTCTGTGTCACAAGCAACTCATTAGGCTTTCACTCCCCGATACGTGTAGCGAGACGCCCACGATCCGATCGTTGGAAGGCGCCTCGTTCAGCTCTCTTATCAGGCGGGCCTGCGCCCCAACCGCAGCTCGATATTTTCTTCGGCGGCTGCGCCGGCGAGCCTGCGTTCGAAATCGTCGTGAGCAACATAATCTCTCTCCCCTTTTTTGGTTTCGAGAGTTGTTTTCAACGACCACTGGTTGCGGCTCCAAACCTGCGTACCCGGCCTCCCCTTGTAATTCAGTATTTCAGCACGACTTAAGATGGCAGTGACGGCTCGTCTTCAGGGCGCTGTCATCAAGGGTGCAAAAACCTTGCCCCAACCAAAGGACGATGGAATGTCTTCCAATCCAGCAGCACCGCATGTCGAACCCGCCGGCTTCAAGTTGGTCAGGGAAGTCTCAAGGTCCGCCGGCCTCCGGGGATCCGAGTCGGAGGCGAGTTCCAACATGAAACGTGACACCTCGCTCCTATCCGAGTTCCGCAGCGGTGTAACGACCAAATCGGCTCTCCTGAGTTCTCTCGCCAAGCGGCAACAGTCATCGACGCGAGCAAGCCTTGATTCCCAACCCAAGTGCAGCGCTGTTGATCGGTGGCAAAATGAGGGAGGGCGCTAATGGGCATCTCGTTCCCGAACGAAGCTCGTAGTTTTGACGATAGAAATCGCTGTGTCCGTTTTACCGGATACGACGGGATGTTCGAGGTCAAATTCTATCTGGCGACCGAAGTCTTGGCCTGCGAGAAGTCTCATCGAAATACCAGCGAGGCAGACTACCTGGCGTCCTTCGACGCGTTACGACCAAGAATTCTGAAAGCTGCGATCTCTGCTTATTCAAAAACTCGATCCAGCGCCATCACGCTAGATCTCACGCATTTTCGTTGAGCATACCGTGATCCTGAAAGGATACGACCGTGCATCATCCGACCAAATCAGTTCCAGCGCTCCAACCAGGAGCAGCGAAAACTATACCTGTGAGCGAATTCGCGAAAAGGTTTCGCCTCAGTCAGGTGGAGGAGAACCGATTGCGGAAGCTCCTGGGGCCCATCGCCAGGGAAATAGACCTCCTCCGAAATGCCGGCAGATAGAGGGCTGGCCCGCCACAGGGATTCCAGCATTCTCAAGACAGGAACGGTGCCATCATGAATACAACATTGAAAAGCATCACTATCGTTCGACCGTTGCAGCTTCCGGGGATGGCGCAACCTCATCCACCAGGCGTGTTCGAGCTTGAGATTGATGAGGAGCCCGTTGACGTGACATGGGAGGCTTATCATACGACAATGACCTTGCTCCTTAGCTCGAACGGCGCACCGAGGCGTGGCCTGTATCGAGGAAGGAATTTGAAAAGACGCTGGCGCCGTCCCATTGCCCCTTGAGCAATCTCGCGATGCTTCGGATCCTGGGTGGTACGTCCATACGCCATCTGCGACACGTTCTCGAACTTCCCGACTATCAAGATTGCCGATCTGCTGGACACGTTGACCGGCTGACTCTCTGCATGGGGTTAGCATCGTTTGGAGCCGACACGGGAGGCCAGGCAACATCAAACGGCCGCAATGCCGCGGTACACGGCAGCCGAACCGCGATGCCGCTCCAAAGGGCGATACCATTGGCGAGTTTGCCAATGTTAATCGCTGGCAATTAATCCCGAAATCACGACCTTTATGGAGCAAGCCTCATGACGGCTTGAATTGTTCTTTTGAAATCACCACACCGAAATTCTACTCCGTCTGCCAGCAGCCGTGCTCGGGCGGCCGCGAATACGACAGTGATATCGAGCTCGCAGAACCTAATGAGACGGCATGAACAATATATGGTTTCAGCGCGAGAAGCCGCCCAAGCCGGTGACCGGGTCGAGGCGGAAAACCTCTATCAGCACGCTGAACACTTTTATCGCACGGCAGCCCTGCAGAAAGCCGGCGCGGAAAGATGATGGTGGAAACAAAGTCATCCACGGACCAAGGCTCGGACGAAAAGGCCTGGCTTAAAATCCTCGCTAAATATCGCACGCCGCATGCGGGCCGCAGCGTGTTCGAGTTGGCCGTCACAGCAATCCCTTTTGCCGCTTTCTGGACGCTGACCTGCTTGGCGGTTCATTACGGCTTCTGGTGGGGCCTGATCCTGATCGTCCCGGCGGCCGGATTCCTGCTGCGGCTGTTCATGATCCAGCATGATTGCGGCCACGGCTCTTTCTTTGCACGCAGGCGCTTCGATGACTGGACAGGACGCGTTCTCGGCGTCCTCACGCTGACCCCCTATGACTATTGGCGCAGGGCGCATGCCACACATCACGCGTCGGCCGGCAATCTCGATGAGCGCGGTGTCGGAGATATTACCACTCTTACCGTGACGGAATATTATGGTCGGTCGCGCTGGGGACGGATTGGATATCGCCTTTATCGGCATCCAATAGTGATGTTTGGCATCGGCCCGGCCTGGCTTTTCCTCTTCCAGCAACGCCTACCGATGGGGATGATGCGCGATGGCGTGCTTCCCTGGATATCGACGATGGCTACCAACGCTGCGGTGATGGTGATCGCCGCGCTCCTGACCTGGGCGATCGGCCCCGTCTCCTTTCTAGTCGTCCACCTACCGATTGTCCTTCTCGCGGGTTCGATTGGCGTGTGGCTATTCTACGTGCAGCATCAATTCGAGAAAACGCACTGGTCTAAGGAGCCGGAATGGCAGTTTCCAAAGGCCGCCCTGCACGGTGCTTCGCACTATGACCTGCCGCGTCCTCTGCGCTGGTTGACCGGCAACATCGGCATTCACCACGTGCACCACCTCTCAAGCAAAGTCCCCTACTATCGCCTCCCCGAGGTCCTACAAAATCACCCGGAACTCGGCGAAATCGGCAGGATCACGCTGTGGCAGAGTCTGCAATGCGTGAAGCTGGTCCTGTGGGACGAAGGAAGCCGGCGCTTGGTCTCGTTTCGTGAAGCGGCTGCTATCGCGCCGGTCACTCGGGCAACTCATCGACACAGCCCAGCATAGATCAGAAGATTTTTGCGACGGAAATTGTGCGGCGCAGCATTCGTACCAAATGCGAACACGTGCCCATGACGGGCAAAGGAGAAGGATGAGCCACAGCACATAGATGCGCGCCTGTTGATTAAGCGAAGAAACTTCGGTTCGAACTACGGTTTGCGAAGTCGCGACCATCCTCGCTCCCAAAACGCCGTTCGTCGTCCTGCACGGCCGCGCGCCTTCCTTTTCCGGAACCGCGGCGGGCGAACAACGCCAACCTGTGTTTCAACTGGCTTGAACCAAGCGATCATCCGCGATGCCAGTGAAGTTCTGTCAGTCCGCGAGATGATAGACCACGTCGTCGAGTCGCACGGTTGGATCGTGACAAGATCTTCATTATGGGACTGGGTCGCCGGCGCGATCATTGGCGGGCTTCCTTATGGAACCGCCTCAGGGGTAGAGCGGGCTTTCGAGCGGATGCGAGGCAGAACGCTGCGAGCGTCCCAGATACAATCGCCCTCGTGACCGCAGCGTCCTTAAGGGCCACCCTAGCATCTCCATCTGGCACGGAGCACACGACCAGCCGGTATAGCCAGTCAACGCCGAGCAGATTGCCCTTCAATGGGCCGGCGTGCAGCACGTCTCCGACGTACAGGATGCGATCGAACCATCAATAGCGATAGTCGTAAGATCTGGCTCAATGAGAGCGACAAGCCCGGTATCGAGATCAATCTCATCAAGGGCATGGCGCACGGTGTACCCTCGCTATTAACAGCGAAAGCTCCTTTGGAAGATCCAGCCGCAGCTGGAGCCCGGAATTTTTCGACCGCACGAGAGACTGGTTGCGCGACACAGGTTCGACACGACCAAGACAGCAGGAGCTTGGAACAAAAACGAGATAGGTATTGCAAAACCAAAAATTGAGCTTATATATTGTTAATCGACCAATGCTTGTGACGTCGTTCCAGAGCTCTATGCTCCCGTCGGATTTCCTCTCCAATAATCGATCTTATCCCGCAAGGCATCGCGGGAATCACAACGATTGCTTTGAAAGGAAATCGTTATGAACACTGGTACTGTAAAGTGGTTTAACTCCACCAAAGGCTTCGGCTTCATTCAGCCTGACAATGGCAGCACGGATATCTTCGTGCACGTGTCTGCCGTCGAGCGCTCCGGTATGCGTTCGCTCTCGGACGGTCAGAAGATCGCTTACGACATCGTCGAGGACCGCAAGTCCGGCAAGAGCTCTGCCGACAACCTTCAGGCGGCATAGTAACGTCATTCGCACCGCTGACCACGGATGTATTGGCAGCAAAGCTGAATGGCTGTGAGAGGTCGGGTTCCTATCCGTCCTTTTGTTTTTCCGCCACAGAGATTGGCAATTTTAATCTCCGGAGCGTCCGCAAGGATGAGTCCAGTTTCGACCGCTCCGTGGCTTAAGCTGCGTGGCAGGCAGGAATGACAGTAGCCTGCCCAAACGGCGAGGCAGGCATGTGGCAGACATAATAGCCGCATCAATAGGCATCGCTGTCTCTCCGACGGCCTTACCCGAACGAGAGGAGGACGCGATGTCTTCCAACGAGTATTCCGCCTACGTTTCACAAAATCTGGCTCGTTCCAGTCCATTCGGATATCAGGAACAAGCGACCCTTCGCGCGCTTCTCGAGACCGTGGTCACCCGAGCCGCTCAGCGAATCCTGCCCGTGGCGGCGCTGAGTGCCTTTCCAAATTTCGGCATCGACGGAAAAACCCGCATGCGGGCGATAGTACAAGGTAAGACGCTCCTCCCCGTTTAGCATATTTCCTTCGAGACAAACGCCGACCCAAATCGCTCCAGCTTAAACAGCGGCGACATTTATCCGGCGCCCAAGGACAGGCCCATGGCCGACGGCCAAGCGTAGCAACCGCGAAATCCGTAAACCGGAGGAAGTCAAGACCGCGACAGTGACACCCGCGCCCTCTGGCTCGGAGGTCAAGCTCACACGCGGCCATACGGCGAGTGCCAGTAAGAAATAGCTCGTCGTTGTCACGCCAATACAATCGCAAAGGGCGCGATAACGCGCTCACTCGAGGACAAAATGACAAACTATGCCACCCCAAAATCGCCAGGGTCGCTATTTCGCATACTTGGCGCCGAAGCCGGTTCCAGTGCCGAAAAGCTCTTGAACCTTCGAAAACGGATGCAACTGCGGAAGCGCGAACTGCGCGACAGCGAACGAGCCTTCCGAGATGCCACCCGTCGCCTCCGTCATTCTCTCGCAACCGCGAGGGTGCAAATGTGACCCAGTTCGATTATACGGGCGGAGCTGGACTTTACGCCGGCAAGTCGAAAGCTGGAATAAGCGGCCCTCGCTATCGGCGGTTCGAGACAGCTGCCGAAGCCCTCCGTTTCGCCGTAGAGGACATGCCAAACAGTCAGCAACGTGGCTCTATGTTGGAGATTGACGAGGCACGTTTTGATCAGAACCAGATTCGCGCGCTCTATGACGCGCCAGGCTACCCACTTTCACGCCGGCTCGCCTGATCGGCGACAGCTCTGGAACGCCGGCATAGCCTTTGATCTGCGACGCTCAGAGAATCGGGATCGCCGTCGCAGCTATGCCTTTGCCCTGTCTCAGGGCAACGGCGTCGCCATCAGCTTTTAGGGTCTGTTGCTATGCCGGTGCTCAACATTCATCATCGTACAACTTACATTTTTCGAGAGAAGGTGTCGCTGTCGCCGCACCGCCTTATGCTCAGGCTACGTGAAGGACGCGAGCTCAGGCTGCTGAGCCATGAGATTTCCATTTTCCCCGAGGCTGAGCTGAGCTGGTCTAATGACGTATTCGGCAATGCGATCGCCTCAGCGACATTCCAGACACCAAGCGCGAGTTTGGTAGTGGACAGCATGGCGGCCGTGGATTTGACCGCGGCTGAATGGCCCGTCTTCGACATTGCGGTGTCGGCAATCAACTATCCTTTTCTGTACACCGACAGTGATTGGACTGATCTCGGTGCGCTTACGGTTCAGCAGTACGAAGATAGCGACTGCCGGCTTGCGACATGGGCTCGCGGTTTCGTCGCTGGCACGCCGACCGATACGCTGTCCCTTCTCAAGGATATCAGCCTTGGTATTACCTCATCTATCTCTTACCAGAGCCGGGAAGAGGAAGGCACGCAGGCGCCGTTGACGACGGTCGATCGGGGTTGGGGTTCTTGCAGAGACTTTGCCGTATTGTTCGTGGAGGCAGTGCGCAGCCTCGGCTTTGGCGCCCGGATCGTCTCGGGCTATCTGTTCAATCCGGACAGTTCACTCATTGGGTCGACGAACCACGGATCGACGCACGCCTGGGCAGAGGTCTTCGTTCCCGGCGCTGGCTGGATTACATTTGATCCGACGAACCGTAGTATAGGTGGTGCCAACCTGATTCCTGTCGCTGTGACGCGCGACATCGCGCATGCAGCGCCGGTTTCAGGTAGTTTCACCGGCGCTACAGACGCATTCCTGTCGATGGACGTGGTCGTAGAAGTCAAAACGCTCGACCCAGCTTTAGTCGCGCGACTATAGAACGATCGGATCGAGGTGGCTCAATCGTCACCTTGTGGCGCTTCTCGATCTCGACGGGACGAGAACCATCGGCCCCCTTCTACGTGAGCATCGCCTCCGTTAACCCGCGCATGCCAAAAAACAGATGCCTGAAGAATGCGTGGGCAGGGACACTGCCTATGTCATGGCCAATATCCAAAGGCTCGGTGCGATTGGGGATGGACTTATCACATCAAAGGTCTATGTATTTGTCATCGTCAGCAAACGAATTCGTAGGCGCTGGCGGCTGAGGGCCAAGAGCTCCCGCCTGCCAATGCAGGACGTTCTCATGGTCGATGATTCCGCCGAGACTTCTCAGAACATCATCAGCACAGACGGGAGCAAGCTGCTTGTTCTCCTTGCAGAAGATGAAACCCTTATTCAAGTAACTCTCGAAGATGTCGTGACGGAAGCAGGCTTCGAGCACTTCTCAGTATCGAGCGCGGACGAGGCTATCCGTGCTTTGGAAGAGGACTCTGCCCGCTTTTGCGCCCTAATAACCGACGTGAGGATGCCAGGACAAACAAACGGCTGGGATTTGGCTCGCCGGGCTCGGGAATTGCAGCCGATGATGCCAGTGATCTATATCACCGGGGACAGCGCCAAGGAGTGGGCAGCTCAAGGTGTTCCGAATAGCGTTCTGCTTCAGAAGCCTTTTGTCCATGCGCAGCTCGTCACGGCATTAACCACTCTGCTGAACGATGCTGCCACCAGGGGGACTGGCCAATAACTCGTCAGCATGAAAGACGGGAGTCCGCCCGTGCGCTCGATCTTTTGCTTGGCCTTCTCGATGGCGCTGTGCCAACGGCTGCGGTCTGCCTGCCGTCCCGGCCTTTGCCCACCCGGCGGTCAACTCACCGCTGTTCGCAATCGATCGTCCGTTGGCCACTCGACCGCGTCGATCGTTCTGCTATCGCTGTCGTCGCTTCCGCTTTTGCAAGCGAGTGTTCATTGAAAGCGGGCGGCCTCCCTCCTCGCGTTTTTAGTGTCGGGAAATCCATCCGGTTTAGCCGTACCGGGCGCTTAACTCCTTTGGCCGGCCGTCCCTTACGAATTCTCTAGCACTCTTATAATTAGCCTGCTAACGTATGCTATGGGGAGCGGCCATTGGGTTCTCTTCCGTCGAAGGATCCCAAACATGTTAACTACTGTTTTCCGGCCGTTGCACGACCGGGTTGTCGTGCGTCGTATCGAGGCCGAAGAAAAAACCAAGGACGGGATTGTCATTCCAGATACCGCCAAGGAAAAGCCAGCTGAAGGCGAAATTGTTGCCGTTGGCTCTGGTACCCGCCACGAAGGTGGCAACCTCAACCCGCCTGACGTGAAAGTCGGCGACCGTATCTTGCTTGGCAAGTAGTCCGGGACCGAGATCAAGTTCAACGGCGAGGACCTGTTGATCATGAAGGAAGGCGACGTCATGTGAGTGATGGCCTCAGCTTCGGCCGAATCTTTTTCTTTTTCATAACGTCCACAGGGCGAGGAGCCCGGGAGTTTGTCAATGCCTGCCAAACAAATCATATTCGGCCGCACAGCACGCGAAAAGATGCTCAAGGGCGTCGACGTTCTTGCTGATGCAGTGAAGGTAACCCTCGGCCCGAAGGGTCGTAACGTCG